>CAINOB010000007.1 GCA_903851365.1 uncultured Bacteroidota bacterium | reverse complement strand
TTGGAAAGCCAATCGCCTTGAAGAACTTCTTCCCTTGGCAACCAAGGAAGAAAAAACGTAATCAAAAACAATAATAGAATTTTTCAATTATTTAGGACGCTCAAGGCCGAAGGCTTACGGTAAAACCGGGGTTGGTAAGAGCTATATTGCCTCGGCACTGGGCAACCAGGCATGCACGTTGGGTTACAAGGTGATATATGCCAATACGGGCAAACTGATGTCAAAACTGAAGATGGGGAAAGCTGATGGATCGTACTTGAAAGAAATCGCCCGGATAGAAAAACACGATCTCCTGATCCTGGATGACTTTGGGCTGCAACCCTTTGACAATCTTAACCGTTCTGCACTGATGGAGATCGTCGAAGATCGTCACAGCAAGCGCTCCACCATCATTACTTCGCAGTGGCCGGTGTCCGACTGGCACGACATCATTGGTGAGCAAACGGTTGCGGATGCCATCCTGGATCGAATCGTTCACTCCGCTCATCGAATGGAACTAACAGGTCCTTCATTAAGAGAGCAGCTATCCGGCAAACAAACACACCTGATTGAATTGCGTTAAAAAAATGTATCTTTGAAATACGACTAAAATGCAGCTTGAATGATCGATTTGAAGGAAAGAAAAAGAGACTGGTCAGCTACTTCGGCGAAGGGTGGTCAGTTTGAATCGGCAGAGGGTGGTCAATTTGGTCGGCGTGTCTATCTAATGACCTTTATTCCACAATGTTGAACGGTATTACTGATGATTATACTTAGGTTATTATTGATTACCATAATTAGCGACATTATTACTGTTGCTTAATTACCAGCTACTTAGCCATGCTTTTTTCCTTAGTCAGCAATTCAATGACTTGATTCTTAGTCTGTAACAACTCCCTAAGCAGCAAGATTTCTTCATCCTTGGATGTGTCAACCCTCTCTGTCTGTTGGGCACAATTTGCCGCACAACTCTGACCACCAACCCCTTTAATCAACCACTTCGGGCACATATCCGGAAATACTTCCAGCAACTTCGACAGGGTACTTGCGCTCATACGGTTCCTGCCACTCCTTATCAGGGATACAGCTGCATGGGTCAGGCCTAACTTGCCAGCCAATTCTTTCGTGGTCACTCTTCTTTCTATCAGGAAAGAATTTAATCTCTCATTGTCAGGCATTTGTTTGTTTTATTAGAAATTAACTTTCGGTATCGGATAATAATATTCTATTTCCAGCGATTACTTACTTATACTTGTATCGGCAATCATATATATAACTGCAATACAAATATTATACTTTTATTATACATTATCTAATTATTCATCAACTTTATTTTTTTATGGACGAAAGACAATTGAAATCTTTAAAAGCTAATATGCCGATGGGTTACCGTGATACCATCAGTAAGCTGACAGAGTTCTCATTACCTTATATTGACAGGGTTATGCGGGGAGATCGATACAATCAAATGATCATTGATGCGGCAATAGCTATATACGCTGAGACCAAGGCAGCCAGAAAAAACTCGTCGAGCAAATTGTCAGCCCTGATGGAAGAGGAAGAAGTCTGAAGTTAACCAGTGATAAACTGGTTTTTAATACCTTGTTAATCCGGATCAATTTGCTCGAATCTGCCTTTCAATCTACAAGCCCCTACGACGAAATGAATTATTACCTCCTTCAACTCGAACTCTCAATCGCTTACAAGCAACTGATGGATACTCACCAAGCTTTACAAACGGAAATTTTAACCCCTATATCGTGAGTAAAGAACCTTATCCATCCGGTACGCTGATTGATCCGCAAGCCCGGGTAATCAATCTAACCTCCAGTACCCGGGCGATCAAGCTCATTCACCGGTCCCTGCTCTCTCATTTGGTCAGCTTGAAAAAGAAAAAGGGAGGCCGGGTTGGCCGGGGAGTTGAAGGAGAACCATTTGATACGGAATACAATTCTACCGCGCAGCTAGCGGAAGACATCGGCAATTACCTGAAAGGAAGGTCAGATGCGTAGTTCAGCATTTCATGCAACAGCGTCCGCTTTCATTAAATCCCTGATCCGTCAGCGCCGGTACCTTATCGCAGCTGGCCATTCATACGCCGAACCTGGTTTTATCAATAAGTGCCTCGAAGAAGTGGATAAGTACATGAGGGCTTATACTTACGACACGGACGAGAAAATGTCAAACTTTTGGGTCCACCATTCCGATGAAATTTTTGCATTGATACCCGGCAGAAATTCCGGATCCCATAAAACCACCATGGACGTTTACCATCGGCTTAATACCCAGGCAAGGGATTTATACTTTAACCCAGTGCCGTGGTGGGAACCCCTGATGCGAGTATCGCCCAACTAAACCACCCTACCCCAATTTTCTATTGGTTTTCTTAAATGTTGTGTCCTCAACACAAAGCTATCTTTTTGCCTTTTTCGATTTCAAACAACTTTCTATGATACCACAAATAACGATAGACCGACTACTAGCTGTACCCATAATTGATGTCATCCGCGACCACATGACATTGATTAAGAAGGGTTTGAATTGGCAAGGATCGTGTCCATTCCATTCAGAGAAGTCTGCCAGCTTCACCGTGTTCCCGGCACGGAACAATTATAAGTGCTTCGGTTGCGGGGCGACCGGTAACGGCATTTCATTCGTGATGGCAAAGGAAAACCGAACCTTTCCGGAGGCCTGTAAACTGATCGGATCCAAACATAACATCAGTGTTACGGACAAGGAGCTCACTCCGGAGGAGCAAGAAAGACATGACACCCGGGAATCCCTCTATGTTGCCAATACCGTGGCCGGTGAATACTTTGAATCCTGCCTGGCGGATGTTTCCAATAAGGCGGTATTGGATTACGCTCTATCCAGGTGGAGCCCCGAAACGATCAAAACATTCAAGATCGGATTTGCAGTGGATTCGTGGGAAGGTTTGATCACCCACGCCAAAGGTAAAGGCATCAAATCCGAAATCCTTCTCGCTGCAGGCCTGATATCGGAGAGCACCCGAACGCCGGGAAAACTCTTCGACTTTTTTAAAAACCGGCTCATTATTCCGATTATGAACCGCACGAACCAGATCATCGGGTTTACCGGCAGGTCCATGTCCGGGGATCAGGCCAAATACATGAATACCCGGGAAACGGAAATTTACCACAAAAGCAGCCTCCTGTACGGGATCAACTTTGCCTATCCTTCAATAAAACTCAATGACAACGTATACCTGGTAGAAGGAAACGCCGATGTAATCAAAATGCACGAACTCGGCATTCTCAACACGGTCGGGATTTGCAGTACCTCCTTCACCCGAGGGCAGCTCGACAGTTTGACTGAGATTTGTTCAACCATCACCATCATACCGGACTCTGATCCGGCTGGGAAGAAATCAATCGATCGCTCAGCCAAGATGATTCTGGATTACGGCATGAGCTGCCAGATCATTGAACTTCCGTTAGGGGCTCCGATTTTAAATCCAGAAGGTAAACTGATCGGGAATGAAAAGATCGATGCCGATAGTTTTTTTACAGATACCGAGCAGTTCAATGAGTACGCCAAGATTAATATCGTGGATTACATCATCAGCAAGGCGGTCCGGTTTGCTGCCCTACCCGGGACCCCGGCAAACAAACTTCGGGCGGTCAATGAAATCTCAGACCTGATTTATCAAATGGATGCTGGCAGTCATGAAATGTACATCCAACAGGTCAGTAAGCTGATCCCCACGAAAAAGATCTGGACCGACCGGCTGAAGGAACTGGTTAAAGAGGGCACGCCGGAGGTGGAAAAAGAAGTGAAGGAAGCAAAGCAGGACCGAATCCCACAGCATGTTTCGCTCGTTGATTGGGAGAAATACGGCTTCTATCAAAACGATAACTGTTACTATTTCCGCACGCAGAAGGGCGTTGAGCGGGGATGCAACTTTACGCTGGTACCCCTGTTTCACATCGAATCTGTGGTGGATGCCAAACGCATCTTTCGAATAACCAATGAATTCGGGATCACACGGGTGATTGAGCTACCCCAGAATTCATTGATCAGTTTGGGAAGGTTCAAGGAGGCTATCGAGAGCCTGGGTAATTTCCTGTGGGAAATGACCGATACCGAACTCAATAAGTTGAAACGGTATCTGTATCAGGAAACCAAATCATGTAAAGAAATCAAGCAGCTGGGCTGGCACAAAGACGGCTTTTACTCTTGGGGCAACGGCATTTATAACGGCAGCTTCACCCGGATTGATGAATATGGCATTGTTACCCATGAGGAAGTGAACTATTACCTGCCGGCATTCTCGAGCATCTGGGAAAAGGAATTGCAGCTGTATATGTCCGAGCGCCAGTTCATGCATCGTGAAACCAGTACCATTACCCTTAAGGACTACAGTGAGAAACTGATCACTGTATTTGGCAGCAATGCCATGATCGCACTCTGTTTTTACTTTGCCAGCCTGTTCCGGGACGTGATCATTCGTAAAGTCAACTTCTTTCCCATACTCGATCTGTTCGGTCCAAAGGGAGCCGGGAAAACAGAGTTAGCGGTCAGTATCATGAGTTTTTTCGGGAAGATGGGTAAAGGGCCCAATATTAATAATACCTCGAAGGCTGCACTTGCTGACCATGTTTCGCAGCTCTGTAATGCGTGCGCCCACATCGATGAATACAAAAACAGCATCGAACTCGATAAAATCGAATTCCTGAAAGGCTTGTGGGATGGAACCGGACGGACCCGGATGAACATGGACAAAGACAAGAAAAAGGAAACCACCGCCGTGGATTGCGGGGTGATCCTCTCGGGTCAGGAAATGCCGACACAGGATATTGCCCTGTTTTCCCGCCTCATTTACCTTACCTTCAATGTATACGAGTACGACGATCAGGCAAAAAGGGATTTTAACGAACTCAAAGAGATTGAGAAGTCGGGTAACACCCACATCACCAACCAGATTCTCTCGCTCCGAGGTCTTTTTATTAAGAATTTCAATTCCAGCTATGACCAGGTCAGTCAGGATTTTCAGGCAGCTATCGGTAAAACCGTGATCGAGGACCGGATTTTCAGAAACTGGTTACTGGTGATTGCAACCTACCATGCCATTATGGGGGAGATCGAGGTAGCCTTTGATTACAAGAGCCTGGTCGCACTCTCGGCAGCACAAATAATCATACAGAACGCGGAAACCAAGAAGTCGAGCGAAATATCAAGCTTCTGGCAGATCGTTCAATTCCTGGCCTCCGATGGTCTGATCCACGACGGCATTGATTACCGGATTGAAATGGTTCATGAAATCAAAACCGAGGGCATGGAAACCAAGCGGGAATATCCGGTGGCAACCAGCCTGATATTCATTCAATTCTCGAGGATCTTTCAGTTATACCGAAAACACGGAAAGATGGCCAGTGAGAAGATCCTACCGATAGACTCCATCCAGCATTACCTGAACCACGACCCCCGGTTCCTCGGTAAAAAACGGCAGCGCTTCCGCTTTTTTGACAAAACCGCATCCATCGAGGGAATCTGGACCACCAAACCGGAATGGGCATCCGTTTTTGAATACAAAGATCTCGGCATCGACCTGTCAACCGCTACGCTCATTAGTGATATGGACAAAGGCGGCATCGAACAGATTGTAACCCTTCCTGAACCCAAGGCCGGAGGACCGCCTACCCTGGCCGAAAGTGATGAATACACCCAGCAAACTTTGGGCGACAAGTTTTGAAACCCTTCTCAGCACCGGAACAAGCGGAACAAACGGAACAGCGGGTACTCCATGGTTTTAACTCACTTTTTATCTGGAACAAAACGGAACAGAGTGGAACAAGCAGAAGGGCTCCCGGAACAGATGGAACGGAATTGGGGCTCTTATGGAACAGATATTTTTGATAAAACAATATATATAAGAGAGTTAGGATTCTGTTCTTTCTGTTCCGCTTGTACCAGAGAATTAGTGTCCGATTCTGCAGAGAGCATCCATTTTATTTATTAACCCACAAAACCGATGGATTACATCGATACCGTATTCGTAGATTTAAAACAGAGGTTGCCTGGGAGGTACCCCCTTGCCGATCTTCGGGAGCCTCAGAAATTTATAGAGGCAGTCAAGTTTCTGATTGATGGGGATTGGTTACCGGAGGTAAGCTTTTCAAACGATTATAAGATTCTGATTATCGGTGAGCATGACCCGAAAGTCCAGGAGAAAAGGCCACGCAAAGAGAATTGGTATGGTTTATAGCAAATACAAACTATTAAATAACAATACATTATGAAGTGCATTAGAACATTTATACAGTCGAAAGAAGATGACGTTTTCCGGTTCAAGCCCAATGAATCCTTTTACCTGGCAATCGGAGTAAATTTCAAACGATGGGGGTTAATCTATAAAGGGGTGGTTGATCCGACCGTGAGTGAATTTCAACGGTTTGCAGCATACTTTGACGTAGAAGTATCTGAATTGCTTGAGATTGAAAAACAGGATTCAGTGTAATGAGCAGTGGACAGTATCCCGGGCGTTCCCCTCCGGGTCAGGCTTTCCGCTATTATCTTTTTGCCACCTAAGCAAAAAGGATATCGTTACAATCCTTAACGCAGGTCAATCATACAATATCATGAAGCCAATATCATTTGTTACCAGGTTACTTAGGTTCAATCCTACAGATCTCATGAGCCGGACACTTCGCCGGCGCCGACTGCTGAAGAATCCGGACGTAATGGAAATGCTACGTGTGGCTCATTCCTTTGGTGAAAGCTCCGAGCGGGATAAGGTTTTCGGAGGTGATAATAGGGAATACACATTTCAGAAGCTGGTTGAATACCTTGGGGAATGAGTAATGACGACTTTGGTTACCTTTGACAATAGACGTATTTATAATTCAATCAACCCGAGGATCGGTTCACGGATGATTGAAATCAGAACACCGAGAGAAATTGTACTTTTGAATGCCTATGAAAACCAGTAAGCCATACGACGCTGTTAAAGCGATGCGGGAAATACGGGAAAAGTTAAGTGAGAAGTATTGGAAGCATCCTGACCTTTTAAAACAAGAGATGGAGGCAATTCGGAAAAAGTATGGTCTTAAAGTTGCGGCACCAAAAGTTGATTAACTGGGCCAAGCTGTAGCTTTGTCTTCGCCAGGTGGCAAAAAGTTCAATCACTTAATCAGGGAGTGCTATTTTGAAGACAGAAATAACCATCAAGACTCTTGCTCAACTCATTGATGAGCAATATGGTGAAGAAGGTACACTTCGGCGTGAGGAGTTTGAGGAAGGCTTCTTGGCCTTCAAATTGGATGCGGAGATTCAAGATCCCGGTCTTGACAAGCTTTGATAAGTTTCCCCTTCCATAAATCCTTGTCACTGAGAGTTACTGAGGCTGACAAGCTTTTCACCTTTACAGGTAATTCATGACTATTGAAATCATTTCGGTTACCGTTAGTTATTTCGCGTAATTGTAGATCAATTCCATTACATTTGGAGAAATCACAATTATGTGAGGGAATAACTTAACCGCTGGTCACCATGTTTAAAGGAAAATCTGTTTTCATACCGTGTAAACCCTATGTCAAACAATTCCTTATCCAAAACTTCGGTGAACCGGTAAACTTCTACCCTTCGGCCAATCCGTACCTCACTTTCTTTCGTTCGTGCCTGAGTGATCCAACTCCCAAGTACCAGCAGAGAATGCCTTGTACCAACTGCAATATGTTGGCACAAAGGGAAAAACTAATCCATATCCCTAAAGCCAGAATTTACCAGCGTGAACATGAGAAAATGCGTGAAGTCAATAAGAGCAGAACCGATATCGTGGAATTCGTTGTATCGGAAGCTGATTTTTATGACGTTGGCTGGTTCATCAAACCACTTCAAGTGGCAGCACTGAATGCCTGCTTCGAGCAAAACATCAAGGGGTTCATGAGGACTTCCATCATGGTGGATGTATCGGTTACCGGAAACTTGGCCGACTGCATCCACCGGTTTCAGAACAATTACAACTTCCCCGAGGAAATCTGGTCGTATGAAGCAATAAAAAAGGATTTGTACCGCCATACCCAGAAAAACAAAATCTCATTCGAGAAAGAGATTTATAGCAAAATTCAAGAAATAGTTACCGTTCAGCTGTCTGATCTGGGGACAATCTCGAAATCCAACCAATTACCCAATGCAAATAGTAGAAAACGAAAAAAACAACCTCGGGGGCATCGCAAAATTGTGGTCAATCCCGTCCAACTTACTCTTTACCCTGGAAAAGAGCACCACCCCGGGCATGTTCAAACTTCCGATCGGATGCCTTGAAAATGCCTACGAATTCTGGCCTACCTTTCAATCAGCATCTTTCGAGGAAGAACAGTCCGTACAAGCTGCCGGCGATTATTACAATCAGACCGTTGTATTTACCGTTCCCAAACACACTTTCCGAAACCTTACCTATCTCAATTTACTCTCGGGTCGCACCTGGGGAATACTCCTCATGGATCAGAACACACAATATATATTAGTAGGACATCGGGATTATCCATTACGCCTGGCAGTCAATGTTAAATCCGGCGCGGAAATCTCGGACCTGAACCATGCATCATTTAAGTTCACCGGCCAGTCTCCTTTCCGTGCAGTTTTCGTTGATAAACCCAGCTAAAACAAAGGTTCCGTAAGGTTTCCACCGCTTTTTTGTCCTTTCATTCTGCCTGGGCCACCAGTAATTTGGTGGCTCTGGTCATTTAATAGCCATAAGAAAAATAGGACATGAGTACGTTACAACTTGATATTGATGGTGGTATAGGGGCAGGTGGCTTTTCCAAATCCTATATCAAAAACTTCCTGGCAGCTGCCGGCAAGGGTCCGCTCACCATCCGGGTTTCTTCCCGCGGTGGCGAAGTGGATCACGCACTGTCAATACACGATCAATTTGCCCAGCATGGTGATATCACTATTGAGCTTGTCGGATTTAATGCAAGTGCAGCCACATTGATCACCCTGGGTGCCAAGAAAGTGATCATGAACACCAATTCATTTTATCTGATCCATAAAGCACTTGCATGGGTCAATGAATGGGGTAACATGAATCCGGATGATATTGACGAGATGATCGCAAACCTCGAGAAACAAAAACTCTTCCTCGAGAAAGTTACCCTTCAGCTCGCAAAAATGTATGCGAAGAAAACCGGGAAAACCACCATCGAGATTTTAACCCTGATGAAGGAGGAAATCTGGCTCAATGCCGAGGAAGCTCTTAGCTGGGGATTTGTGGATGAACTATCGGAACCTGACACCAAAGAGAATCTTCTGAATAATCAAAAGATGATCAGCATGCTGAATTATTCCGAGCTGCCGATACCGGGCACCATCGAAAACACCCTGGATCCATTGCCGGTTATCCTTGACCCTTCGCCGGGGATCGTTGCCTCGGTAACAACCGCCATCAAGAAAATTATCAACTCAATATTTACCATGAAACAATTCACCGCATTGAACAGCCTTCTGGCTGTGGTTTCCCTGGAATCCACCGATGAAGGAATTTACCTGAATGAAACTCAGGCCGCAGCCATTAATACCGCCCTCGAGGCCAACCAGCAAATCGTCACCGAAAGGGATACGGCCATGGTTGCCAGGGACCAGGCTGTGACAGATCGTACTAATGCTATTGCTTCCATTGATGCTATTGATCCAAGTATTGCCTCAGCCACAACGATTGAAGCTAAGATTGAGGCTATCCGTGTCCACATGGCCGCCAAGCCTGCTGTAGCACCCGCCGGAGTGCAAACAGCACATGACGCAGTACTATCAGGGGACGGAGTGGATTGGGCTAGGCTCAACGCACTGCCTCATATGCAGGAAGACAAATACTAACTCTCAAACCAAACAAATCCATTTATCATGAATGTTCAGGAAATCATTGATGCGTTCGGGGCCTATTACGAAAACTCAGGCCAGAACCAAACCCGTGTAAGGACAATGTTGACACAGGGACTCGTCACTCCTGGTGTCTGCATGCCGATCAAAACTGACGATACTGTGTTCAGGCTTGCCAAGCTGACTACACAGCATATAGTGCAGCCGTTCCAAAAAGGATGGACACCCCGGAATGCAGCCGCATTCACCCCAAACGAGATTCGTTTGTATCACTTTAAGGTGGACGAGGATATCTCACCGGATGAAGTTGAGGCTACCTGGCTTGGCTTTCTGGAATCGGAATCGGTCACCCGAAAGGATTGGCCACTAGTAAAATTTCTGATCGAAAAGGGATATATTCCTCAGATCAATCACGACATGGAACTCTTCGAGTATGGTAAAGGCATATATCTCGAACCCACTCCTGGGACCTCTGGAGTAACCGGAAGTAGTATGGACGGACTTTGTATTCAGCTCCAGCGAGGGGTCGACAATGCAACGATCAATTCCGTACCGCTTGGCGCCCTGAATAAGGATACGATTTATGACCAGGTCGAGGCTTTTGTTGACGGTATATCTCAGATTTACCAGGGAATTGAGATGTCTGTTTTCATGTCACAATCCTGGCGGAAACACTACCTCCGGGATAAACGTGACAGTGGACATTACTTCCGCACCAGCGACAAGGATGTTGATGAATCCATTGATTTCACCAACCAAAAGGTTGTAGAGCTTGCCTGTCTTAATGGAACGGATTTGATTTTTGCAACCCCAAAGGAGAACCTCCTACACCTGACCAAGAAGAGCACGAACAAGACAAAGTTCTCCATCGAAGAGAGCAAGCGCGAGGTATCGTTTCTCTGCGACTGGTGGGAAGGTATGGGCTTCGGCATGAATGCCGCTGTATGGACTAATTTGGTTCCGACACCACCGGTCGGTGGTTGATTTTTGAAGTGACAATTTTTAAAATTAAGGAAACAATGGATTTTGCAGATATAGGAAAATTGCTGACTGATGGTAAAAACCTCGGAGGATTAGCTCAACGGATCTATTTTGGACTTTGGTCCGACGTAGCAACCTGGCCGGTCGATGCCGAATTGCCATTAACACTCGATGCCCTCGGTACATCCACCGGAAGCATCGCAATGAAACCAGGGAAACGGATGTTCGAGTTATACACCACTGAGGATGCAGCCAAGCTCGATATCAACGTGATCGGAGAAGAAGGTGGGAAAGGGTATGAATTCTTGTTGCATGTGTTCGCCCCCGGGCTGAACAAAAAGTTACTGGGGTTCATGAACGCAACAAAGAACGAGGACCTGGTCTTGATTGCTCAGGACAGTGCCGGCCAGTTCTATCTCATGGGTTGCGAAATCCGCTCTGCCAAATTCCAGGCCAGTGATGGATCCGGTACCGGATCAACCACCGACGGTAGGCGCGGCTTGGGGATGACTTTCGCATACCGCACCCATAGCCTGTACGAGTACACCGGAACCATACCGTTAACCGCAGCGGTTCCTGAGCCACGATTTGGACAGAATATTTTAACTTAATTAAGGTTCTACCGGGGCGTATCGTTACGCCCCGGTTTGGAACCCTGGACTTTGCAAATTCTAATCTGCCAGTCGAAAAAGTTCGTGCATTGTATGAGGATGGATTTCCATATCTCCAATTGACTCCGTTGGGGATGAGGGAATTGTATCCACCACCTCCTTTATCAGCTCTGCCAGAGAAAAGTGATTTCGTAATCTTACCTGAGAAACGCACAAGAAAGAATAAAATATAGCAAGCTTCTTCATTTCATTTTGAATTGTTCATGCTCAGTAAAAGGAGAGTTCGTTAAAGAATAATAAGCTAATCGATATCTGTTTAGTTTATTAGGCAAAGACTTCCTACTTCTTATGTTTTGGCATTAGGCAATAAGAAGAACCGGGTCCAGACTCAGAAATTTTACCTCCAGAACTGGACCCGGTTGCCCGGATTTCACCGCCATTACTTAACGGTTTCTCATTCTCATCGAACCATCTCTCATCCCACTTGCCCGTGGGCCCTGCATACCTTTTCCCAAGTGCTGTTTTACCCTGCGCTCCCAGATGATCATTTGCTCAGGAGATAGGATTTTCTTGACCGCATCCCGGTGAACGATAGCTTTTTTAATCAGATCGCCTTTCAGGGTAGTCAGTTCCGCAATCGTTTTGTCAAGGTCTTTCATATCGCGATTGTCTGTATCGATCAAAGTTTTCAGATGGGCTCTCTTTTCTTTGATCAGGTCGTTGATTCTGGTACTTTCCTGACGGAACTGCATTCTCAGATCAGTCATCAGTTTTTGCTGATCATCAGTCAATTTGACCTTCTCAAGAATCTTTTCCTGATTCGCTCTGCCTGGGGCTCTGAACTGACCTTGGCCAGGTTGTGCATTTACTGATGAGAAAATACCGGATACCAACAACAAGAGAGTGGCAAATCCGGTAATTTTAAAAATTCTGTTTTTCATATAACCCTCCATAATTGATTTGTTCTTTGGACAGACCAGAAAAGGTATAGTTTAACCTGAGACTCGAGTTCGATGTTAAAATTTGTTATAATTTGATTATGGTAACCGTTTGAAAACCATTTGCATTTTATGATTAAACCATTAATTATTGATTTGGTCTAAAGGTTGTCAATAATCAAAATCTGAACATGAAAAAAATTGCTCCATTCCTATTTGCCCTGAGCCTGGTGGCTTTTTCGGCATGCAAGCAAGATGAGGGTGCTATGGCACCACAAACCTTAAACAATGTAGAGGATCAGATTCTGAGTTCTGACCTTCTGGATGACGTTTTGGATGAGGTAGAATATACTTCGGATATCTTTTTTGGAGAGTTGAAGTCAGGCTTTGATGATTGCAGAACGGTTACGGTTGTACCCATGGACCGGGTAACCTGGCCAAAAACCATCACCATTGATTTTGGAACCGAAGGATGCTTGGTCAGGGATAGCGTTGTCAAAAAAGGTAAGATCATTATTAATATGGATGCTCCGCAGAATGGCAGGGCCTGGACAAAAGTGATCACTTTTGACAATTACTATGTTAATGGCAATAAGGTTGAAGGAACGAATACAACCGTCTTCAGTCGCGCTGATGGTCATCCCACATGGACATCAACTATAGTTGGGGGCCAGATTACCACTCCGGAAGGGAATATTCTCCGTACTCGTGAAGCCATTCATACCCGGGTGCAAACTCGCGGAATTGACACCCCTCGCGATCGCACAGACGATGCTTTTCAGCTTACAGGCAATGCCTCTGGAACCAGGAAGGATGGGAAAACCTTTTCCTGGGTCATTAACGAACCATTGGTTATCAGCAACAATTGCCGCTGGATCCGTAATGGGGTAAAAGTCATTACACTTGAAGGACAGAGCGATATCACCATTGATTATGGTGAAAACGTATGCGACAATATTGCTACTGTTACTCAGAACGGGGTGACGAAGGAAATCAAGCTTAGAGGTCGGCGTCAATAACATTCCAACATGTTCGGGCAGTACGCGCATCCACGTCCAAATGCGGTGCCCAGGCGGAAACCGATAAGCCAAGGATGTTAATACATCCCGCTAATGCCTTTAAATCGGATTTAATAAGTTGAGCTGAGGGTCCACCCACTGCTGGGTATCGCATTGCCGGGGCATCAATGGGATTAATATAGTCCGTATCAAAATGCACCCAAAAAGGACCTTGTTTGGGTAGGTCATCAAGTATATCAACAATCCGGTCACACTTGCAAATCTGTGATTCATATATGGCCTCCTTTTCTCCGGGTTCCAAATCTCTACCCCCAATAAAATAGACCAATCTATCCGGTAGTGGTGTCATATTTGCTCCTTTCAGCAGAGACAAGTCGCCACGACCCGTAATCATAGCTAATGGCATTCCACCTAAGTGCCCACTTATAGTTGTTTCCGGAGTATGAAAATCGCCGTGAGCATCAAACCATAGTAAATGGGGTTGCATCTTGCACTTCTGGATACCAGCTAGGCATCCAATGGCGCTTAAGCAATCACCGCTCAGCACAAATGGCTTCTCTCCTATCAAGACTGATTCTGCAACAAAATCCCGGATGGCACAATTAACATTATTTATTGCATTGATCGATCCTGGCTCACAAGCAATGAGCGTCCTGGGTAACTCTAAGTCAAAGATTCCAGTTCCAGAATTTAATCCAGGCTCTTCACGACCAATAAAAAAGGGGGAAAGACACTTTCGCATGATAGAAAATTGGGGTTTCGAACTCAATATTTTCTCATTAAAATTAGCACATAGTTTTCACTTGGCTGTTTAAAGGTCTTTGGGAACACTTTAAAAAGTATATAATCCTACTCCAGATTGTCGACAGATTTTGAACCTATCTTTGTTTAAGAAACTGATTTAATGAAGATATTGGTTGTTGAGGATGAACGCCCCTTATTGGAATCGGTGGTTGGTTTTATCATCGAAAGAGGTCATGTCTGTGAACAGGCATCAAGTTTAAGCGAAGCTCTTATGAAAATCGATTTGTACCAGTATGACATTATTGTGCTGGACGTTGGATTGCCGGATGGTAGTGGATTGAAAATAATACCGGTTTTAAAATCAACTCATCCTGAGACCGGTGTCCTGATCCTGTCGGCGAGAGCGTCAATGGATGATAAAATCAACGGGCTGGAATTCGGAGCCGATGATTACCTGACCAAACCTTTTCATCTGGCCGAATTAAATGCCCGAATCCGGGCTATCGAGCGACGCCGGAATTTTAAAGGACGAAATCAACTGGAAATCGGTGATTTTCTAATTGTTCAGGAAGAGCATAAAGCTTTTGTTAATGGGCTGCCGCTGGATCTCACCAGGAAGGAATTTGATCTTGTGGTTTTTTTTGCCGCCAATCTAAACCGGGTCCTCACCAAAGAAAGCATTGCAGAGCATTTATGGGGAGATCATATGGATCTGTCGGACAATTTTGATTTTGTATATAATTACATCAAGAATATCCGAAAAAAAATCCAGGAAAAGGGAGGAACCGATCCCATTAAAACGATTTATGGATTAGGATATAAATTCTCTATCGAATGAGACTATTACAAAAGGTCAATCGTAATTACCTATGGTACACACTAGTGGTATTTTTGATTGTTGGTACTGGCTTGTTTCTGTCGATAACCAGGATTCTTCGGAATGAAGTGGATGAAAAGTTAAATCAGGAGTATCTGGCTGTACGGGAACAAGTGAGAATTGCCGGAATTATTCCGGATAACAATCCAATGGTGAGAGTTGAAAAAATATCTACCCCCGTTCCTTATTCTCCAACCTTTTCATTCAAAGACAGCCTGCTGATTGAAGAACCTGAAAAGGATAGTGAAAAGTATCGCTTCCTGGTTGCTTCCGATACAATCAGCGGTCACAGCTATCGATTCGAAGTTTGGACCTCGTTAATACAAACCACTGACCTTCTTTGGATATTGCTTCTCACCGTAGGTTTGGCTATGCTACTATTGGTTTCGGGATTATTGTTATTTAATCAAAGAATTGCCAGAAGTGTCTGGATGCCATTCCGGCAATATTTGGATCAGCTGAACCGGTTTTCATTTGAAGCACCACGAAAGATTACGCTTTCGCCGTCAGATATTGATGAGTTTAAAGAGCTTAGGAACGTTTTGGAATCATTTACTGCGCAGGCCCAGTCTGATTTTAATAATCTTAAAGATTTCACCGTTAACGCTTCTCATGAAATGCAAACCCCGCTGGCGATCATACAAACCCAGCTTGATGATCTTTTTCAGGATAAATCGCTTAACCCCCAACAAGCCAAGCATCTGCAAGCAATGCAGCAGGCGTTAAGCCGGTTGTCGAGGTTAAACCAGACACTTATTTTACTCACCAGAATTGAGAACAACCAGTTCCAGGGAATGAAACAGATCGAGCTTTCTTCTTTTCTGGCTGAACAAGTGGAAAGTGTCCGGGAACTGGGGCATGCAAGAAAGCTTGAATTCAACACCGATTTAACAAACGTGGTGGTAACAGCACAGCCGGAATTACTGTCCATTGTTTTAGAAAATCTTTTGGGGAATTGCATAAAACATGCAAATCTAGGAACTGGCATCAGGATAAAGTTGGACGAAAAATCTTTG
Source organism: uncultured Bacteroidota bacterium (assembly GCA_903851365.1). Classification (GTDB taxonomy): domain Bacteria; phylum Bacteroidota; class Bacteroidia; order Bacteroidales; family UBA12481; genus UBA12481. The sequence continues at coordinate 45,702 of CAINOB010000007.1, read as the reverse complement.
ATTTTTACTAATGAAGGTCTGCCGGTCCAATTGGATCCCAATACTTTTTTTAATCAATTTGTTAAAGGGGATCCGTCCTCCGGATCTTTGGGCTTAGGCCTGACATTAGTAAAAAAAATATGCGATCACTTCAAATGGAGGGTTACTTACGATTACCATTCAGGATGGCATTCTGTTAAAATTGACTTTTAGCTACAGGTTTCCGACAGAATCCCGAAATACCTTTGAATGGTAATTCATTTAAATCAATAGCATTATGAAAAAGAAATTATTGTCGACATCATTAACAGCAATAGCCTTGATGGTGATTCTTCCAGTTTGGGCACAGAAAACGGAAGTCCCAGAAGTTGCCAAGAAAGCATTTGCCACCAAGTTTACTGAAGCAAAGAGTGTTAAATGGTCTTCAGAATCAGCCACAGAGTTTGAAGCTGAATTCAAATTGAACGGGAAAGAAATGTCGGCCAATTTCAACAACAAAGGAGAATGGCTGGAAACTGAAGTGTCCATCGAAAAAGCCGGTCTCCCTGGAGAGGTACTGAAAACTATCGAAAATCAATTTGCGGGTTACAAACTTGGTGAAATTGCCTCAATTGAAACACCGGAAATGAAAGCATTTGAGATTTCCCTGGCCAAAGGAAAAGAAGAAATCGAAGTAGTTATCGACCTGCAAGGAAAGGTGATCAAAAAAGTCGATGTAAAAGAGGAAGAAGAAAAAGAGGAGAAGGAAAAATAAGAGACCAATCTTCTGTTTGCCGGAGTTCCCCTACCGGCAATTTATAAAAGCTGTACCGGTTCCTGAAACCGGTACAGCTTTTTATTGCCGAATCCTAAGGATAAATTCACCGACAATTGACCCCGACAATTTTTTGATGAAAAGAGATTTTTAACCGGGGTCAATCTAAAAGCCAGACAACTTTTATCATGAAGATCGTACATAATATAAAACTTTGTTTTTATGTTTGTAAACAATTAAACTTCTAAACATGAAGGATAAAACCATATACGTTCTCCATGCTAATATTTGCAAAGCTCTTGCAAACCCGATTCGCATCGAGATCATTGAGATCCTTGGAGAAACGGAAATGGCATTTAGCGATTTACAAACGGAAACCGGGGTATTGAAATCGAACCTCTCTCAACACCTTTCTTTGATGGTTTCTAACGGAATCCTGATTCAAAGAAAAGAAGGGTTAAAGGCATTTTACAAGCTTTCCAGTGAAAAGATCGCAATAGCCTGCCGGATCATGAGAGAAATTCTGATAGATAATCTTAACAAACAGCATGAGTTAGTCAAACTTCTTTAAAATTATAACATGAAAAAATTATTCTCTGTAACGGTCCTTTTGATAGGCCTGGGGACAACGGCATTTTCCCAATCAGGTGCTAACGCGGGTGATAACCCCGCTCCTACGAGTATCGGGATGGTGATTTATTCCCAGGATGTTGAAACCGTATGGAATGCGTTGAGACTCGCAAATTTTGCCGTCAATTCGGGCGACACCGTACAAATATTCCTTTTGGGAAAAGGAGTAGTAATGGATTCATTGGCAAAGAATAATGCCGATATAAAAAAGCAGTCGGATATTTTCCTTAATGCCGGAGGCCTCATACTCGGATGTGGTACCTGTTTGCGCAGTCGGAACAATCTTCACCCCCAGGTTTGCACCATGTCATCGATGAGCGATTTGTATTCTATTGTCAGGAAAAGCAAAATCCTGTTAACCTTTTAATTCTGCTTATCATGGATAGTATTCTAATTCTGATAAACGATGCCCCCTATGGTACTGAAAAGGCCTATAATGCTTTGAGATTGGCCATGCAGCTGCAGAAGGAACATGAACAAACTGAAGTTCGGATTTTTTTGATGGCAGACGCAGTAACCTGTGCCATTCCAAATCAGAATACTCCACAAGGATATTACAGCATCGAGCGCATGCTGAAATCCATTATCCAAAAAGGCGGACTCGTGAAATTGTGCGGAAGTTGTGCTGAAGCACGTGGTCTTAAATCAATTCCATTGATCGAAGGAGCTGAATTAAGCACAATGAGCCAATTTACACAATGGACCATTGAAAGTGACAAGTTAATAACCTTTTAGGAAACCCCTGACTATGAGAATTGCGAAAAAAAATGAAATGAAAGTTACCCTGACCATTATGATATTGGTAATGACCCTGGTCGTAACGTTCGTTATTGTATCAGTCAATTTCGGTTATCATGCTGGATTCATTGGAAAATGGATGAAATCATGGGGCCTTAGCTTCGTGGTTGCATTGCCAGTGGTAATGGTAATTATGCCAGTTATCAAGAAAGTAATAGCTAAGTATGTTGAATAAAGTTGAACTGAATATAAAAGAAAGTTGCCCACGATTCAAGGTTTTACCCTTGATCATGGACAACTGAAACTATCCACAAAAATTAATATCCTGGCCTATTTGCCGCCCATGAATCCTTTGCCTGACCGGTTACAATATTTTTTACCTGCAGCGTTTTGATTACCGATACAGAGCCCTGTTCCCCGTTCCCAATCGGAGGTCACAATCGCTGTATAATCTTCTAGGCTAAGAGCGACAGGAGCATAAACAACGCCATTTACCTTCAGAACCCTGACAAAAGCCCTGAGGTGATTTCTCGAGCCGAGCATGAGTGCTTCGGTCAGGGCAGTAAGATCATCGCCCGGGTTCAGTTCATAAACCTTTGCGAGATCCAGAATATCAGTCTCTTCCACTAAAGCGCCAACCTTGAGTGCCTCAACCAGGCTAACTTTCCCTTTTGCCAACAGGGTGTTGTATAAAGCCTGTAAATCAGCATTATTGAAAACTCCATTTTCTATTGAAGCAGGATCTTCAATTGAATAGGTAGTAAGAATGGTTAAAACCGCATTCATGTGGTTCAGTTCTGCCCGTGGAATATTTTTAAATACCGGGACGGTATAAATCTCACTGAAGGCAATATACAGGTCATGTGCCAGTTTTTCTTCTTCTCGCATGAACTTCAGCCAATCGGACTGGGATTCGGTAATTGCATCCGAGCCGGTGGTAACTGTTTTCAAATCCACTGTATTAATCAGAGTGGTACCTTCATTATCTACAGTCACCAGGTTGTAAGTTATTCCTGCAGATAGTTCATCACTGGAATTGCACGAACTAAGAGAAATACCACTGACCAACATGATAATCAGACCGAATTTTAAACTTATTGATTTCATTTTTACTAATTTTATGGTTGCTAACTTTTCGAAGATAGAAAGAGCGGGCTACTTGAACGTTGGAGGTTCTTTGGCCCGCTCTGCCTATTTACCTTATTCTATTTACCCTTGCGATTCTTGTTACCTGTTCCGGTTCCAGTCCCGGTCCCGTCGCAGACACCAGTGCCATTGCCTGACTGCAGCATGCTGCCGGCACCCTTCAAGGAACCACCCTTTTTACCACCAGTGGATACGTTTATTCCCCATGAAGCTAAAAGTGCTTTAACTTCAGCAATGTGTGCATCGCGCAGATCGGTCATTTCCTTGCGGATCAACAGTTTTTCAGCGAGAGTTGGAGCTGCCATCAATTCTCCCCGGAGAACTGTCATATCAGCCTGGAAAGTGTCACAGAGATCTTCAAGAATGGCCTTCTGCTCATCTGTCAGGAGACTTGAGTTTACACAACTTCCGGTGCAGGTACCACAGGTTCCGGTACCTCTTCCGTTCTGAGCCTGAAGGCCCAGGGTTCCGACTGCGATCATGACCACAGCCAGTGCGATTTTCATGCTAACTTTTTTCATTTTACTAAACATTAAGGTTACTTATTTGAAATTGAATCTTTTTTGTCTTTCCACCAGGGACCACGCCCCTGCCCGGGTCCTTTGGGACCCCGATTTTCAGGCTTGCCATTGGGAACATTCACATTACTTTCCGGGGACAATAATTTCTGGAACATATCAAACAGCATTTTCTTTTGAGCACTATTACAGATTGATTTCAATCCCAGGTAATAGGTAATTGTCAGCTTTTTCAGTTCGGTATGCTTCTTTCCAATCTGATCCGAAAGGTTGTTCAGCAGTGCGGTATCGGGTACTTGCTGATCCAATGCGATCAGGAGTTGTTCTCTAAGGAGGCTCATGGCCACGCTGATATCCTTCGTTTGCCTGCCGTAATTCCAGTTGACCTCCCGGAAGGCTGATTGTTGGTTGGAATCAAGCGCCAAGGCTTTGGTGAAAAAGAGAGTTCTTTGGGTATCTGGAAGGTCAGTCGGGTTTTTGCTATCCTTGCTGCCCTCTTTTTTTACTTCTGTTCCTGGGGAATCATTCTGATTCCGGATATGCCGCACTACGGTCAGGATTGTAGCAATATTTGTGACAATCAGGAACATAATTAATCCGATAAGGAGTCTATTGTTTTTCATATTATAATCCCATTAAAAAACTTTCGATTGGTTCTTGTTGAAGGTCATCAACCAAGGAACTTATCTGCCGTGCTGCAATATTTTGATTATTAGGTACCGGAGTCAAAATGCGTCCAAGTCCGATGCCTCCGGCAATACCAGCCAATATGAAGATGCTGAAGGTAAGCGCTGGGATCAGTTTTGGGAGGAAGGATAAACGGCGCGGAGCTGCTACGGGATTCGATAATATTCCTTCGATCCGGGTAGCCAGAAATGGATCTGCTGCTATTTTCTTCTCCGTTTGGATGATATTCAGGGTGGTGCTAAGGTAATCGGCGAATGACCTGCATTCCATACACCCATTCAGGTGCTCCCGGATTTGGACTTCCACCCCCTTTGGAAGGGTTCCCTGGATAAATCCTATTAAATCGGTTCGACAATTTTTGCAGTTCATTGTGTTAGTGTTTATTGGTTTAGACAATCGGTTTATTAAAAACTTGCGCATCAGCACGATTTTTTGTAGCAGGCCCATAATTTCTTTTGCAGATTTTTCCTGGCCCTGAACAACAGTGATTCAACTGATGAGATACTCAGGCTCATAATTTCGGCGATCTCTTTATAGGAGAGGTCATCGTATTCTGCAAGGGTAAAAGCTACCTGCTGCTTTTCAGGCAACGATTGGATGGCATCATGAAGGATTTTGGATCTTTCTTTTTGTTCAAGCAGTTCGGCCGGGTTTTTCTGGCCGGGGTCTCTGAGATTCATGGTTTCGCTTCTGCCACTATCATCATGATCATCTGAATAAGAAATACGTCCTTGTCTCCTTTTACTACTGCGCAGATGATTGAGAGACCTGTTCACCGTGATACGATATATCCAGGTTGATAGTCCGGATTGTGCCTTGAAGCGGTGAAGGTTGGTCAGGATATCGATGAAAACTTCCTGGGCAATATCGCGGGCATCCTCTGTGTTCCTGACAAATCCCCGTGCGGTTCTTATCACCAGGGGCTGGTATTGATCAACGAGCGATCGGATCGCTGCAGGATCACCTGCAAGTAAAAGATTCAGTACCTCTTGTTCGTTCATCAAAACCGAAGTTATGGAATTTGCCTCTTTTGACACCGTTGATCCCAAAAACTTGCGACGGTGGTAGCATTAATGACATAAATCTTGAAACAACTCGTCCAACCTGCATTCATTCAGGCATTTCAAACAAAAGTATCAATCGTAATGAACTATTGTTCATAACAACCACTATTTTTGTTCTTAAAATATTTCCGATGGACAGTATGAACGAGCTAATCAAACTGAGCGAAACCCGACAATTTAAGGCAGTGTTTCCAAATACGCTCAATGCGAACGATACTCTTTTCGGTGGACAAGTTATGCAATGGATGGACGAGGTAGCCTATATTACAGCAACCCGCTATACACGCCAACGGATGTTTACTGTGACCATTGAAAATATCAAGTTCCATAAAGCGATCAACCCGGATTCAATCGTCGAGGTTGTCGGATCAGTGGAAAAAGCCGGTCCCGTGAAGCTTATAGTTAAGGTAGAAGTGTTTGTCGAAGAGATGTATGGCCCGGCAAGAGAAAAGGCAATTGACGGCGTTTTCGTTTTCGCATCATTGGATGAAAACAAGAGACCCAGAAGGATTGATGCCAACCTTCATTAAACACAATTTGCAGGTAAACTGATTACCAAGTAGCAAGTCATTAAGTTTTTAGCCGTTTTGACTAATCACTATCAAGGATTTTTTATTCAATATCTCTATTTCTTTACCGTTTACCCGGATAATTCCATCACCGTTAAACTCCGAAAGCATCCTGCTAATGCTTTCCCGGCTTGTGTCGATCAGGTTTCCCAACTCCGATTGACTTAGCGGCAACATGAATTTTTCAGATTCAAAAATGCGATCAGAAAGTTCCAACAACACATCTGCTAAATTGCCTCGAGCTTGCTTCTGTGTGCGATTCGAACAGCGGTGAAATGATTCTAACTCATTGCGACATAAATCCAGAATGATCTCGTAGGAAAACAAATCGTTGTTTTTTAACAGGTCCCTGAAAGTTGTAATATCGATATAGCAGACTTCTGCATTGGTAACTGAAGTCACTGAATATTGATTTATTTTATCGCCAAAGGTGGTTGGCAGGCCCAGGTATGCCGGCGCCTTTACCAATCGGACTATTTGCTCGTGTGAAGGTCCCTTGAGGTGTATCTTTACAAGACCCATACGTAAAAAAGCGACATTCGTAGAGTAAGTGCCTTGTTTGATAATCGCATCTCCTTTGGCAAATTTTACCACCACATGGTTTTCCGATAACTGTTCAAAATCGCACTCATTAAGGGGTGTAGCCGTTTTGGAGCTAAACGGACATATTTTACATACATTTTCCATCCCACAAAAGTACACATTGTGATACATGTCACAAAACATTGTTAGCACCTGCACGCTACAAAAGAAGATGGCTGTAGGCAGGATGCCTAATTTGGCACGCGAAAAAATGTTCTAGTAATCGCTTATAATAAATTATAGACATGGAAGACAATCAAGAATTACAACAGCAAATTGATATTCTGAAGAAGAAGATATCTAAGTTGGAAAACTCCCGTAAAGATCAATTATCCATTGCCGTTGTATCAGGTGATATGGATAAAATTCTGGCTGCCATGGTCATTTCACTAGCCGCGGCTGCTATGGATACCCAGGTAAAACTATTTTTTTCATTCTGGTCGCTTTCGGCCCTGCGTGATAAAAAGAAAAGTGCCCCTGGCAAAGATTTCATCTCGAAAATGTTTGGTATCATGTTACCAAAGGGAAAAGATAAACTGTCATTGTCCAATATGAATATGGCAGGAATGGGCCCGATGATGATTAAGTACCTCATGAAAAAGCAAAACGTGATGTCACTAGGAGAAATGTTTAAATCCGCAGGTGAGTTAGGTATCGAAATAGCCATTTGCGAGATGTCGATGGGTTTGATGGGTTTCAAAAAAGAAGAAATGATCGATTATCCAAAATTGCGCTATTGTGGTGCAACTACTTTTGTTGCTGATGCAGGGCAAAGCAGCATTCAACTGTTCATTTAAGAGATGTGATTTTTAACATTGAACAAATAATTAAATAATCAATATTATGACTACTGAAGAATTAAAGGGAATTACAACAAACTTGATTGTTGACGCAAGAGGTACCGCATGTCCAGGTCCCTTACTGGCTGCAAAAAAAGCTATTGGTGATGTTGAATCCGGAGAAATTATGGAAATTTTATCAGCCGATGAAGGCACAAAGGTCGACATTCCAAGATGGTGCGAAAAGATGGAGCATGAATTTCTGGGAACATTAGAAGAAGACAGCTATACCCGTTTATTTTTGAGGAAAGCATAAAATTCACTTTGCTTCTTAATTCGTCAACCAAAATTCTTTACACGGGATTTTGAGTAATCATGTATTGTGCCAAAAGTCCAGCACTCAGTTCAAATATGTAAATGATTAGAAATATGTCAGACGTCGTTTTCAAGCCGAAAATATTGGTTTTTTCCACGGATAAAATTTCCGATCCTGGAATAGATCAGGCTGGCCTGAGAAAAATTCACTATTCTCCGGCGGTTTATGTAATTAGTTTGCCATGTTCATCAGGTATTAAACCTAAATGGATCCTGCACGCTTTTGAAAAGGGTTTCGATGGTGTTTTTATAGCTGCCGATGGTCATGAATGTTCCTATAGCCCAAAATGCCCTGAACATACCAATAGAATTATCGAGGAATCTCAGATATTAATGAAAGCGAATAATATCAATCCCAAACGCATAAGAATGGCTGCAATTTGTTCTGTTTGTGCCGAGCCTTTCTCGAGCCACATGGAAAATTTCAGCAAAATATTGATTGGGCTGGAAGATATGAAAGTTGAAACCGGAAAGGTTTTATAAAAATTTTAAAAGGAATTAAAAATGAGTCAAATCGATAAAAAATTTGATGCATTGGTTATCGGAGGTGGAATTGCTGGTCAGGAAGCTGCATTAAACCTGGCGGATATGGACTACAAAATACTTCTGGTTGAGAAAGGACTTTCTATCGGTGGCAAGATGATTCAGTTAAGCAAAGTCTTTCCAACACTTGACTGTGCTGCATGCATTACTACTCCGAAAATGTCCGAAACGGCCCGTCATCCTAATATCACATTATTGTTGAATAGTGATATTGCCGGGATCACTAAAACAAGTACTGATTTCCAAATCGATATCACGAAAAATCCACGCTACATCATACCGGAAGCCTGTACCGGGTGTCAGCAATGCGAAGTGGCTTGTCCGGAGGTACGACTGGATGAAAATAATTATAACCTCGCCGGCCGTAAAGTGGCCTATATCCCTTTCAGTCTGGCAAATCCGAGAATTGCGACCATCGACAGGATGGATTCTTCCGCACCTTGTATCAACGAATGTCCGGGTGGGGTCAAAGCATATGGATATATCTCACTGGCACGAAACGGGCAATATGAGGATGCCATGAAACTTCATCTCGAAGACAATCCTCTGCCGGGAAGCTTAGGAAGAGCGTGTTATGCTCCCTGCCAGAATCAATGTACCAGGGCTAGCCTGGATACGGCTGTGGATATCAGAAAAATTAAGCGGTTTTTTGCCGACTACTATTATGAGAAATATCCTGAGGCTCCGGTTGTGGAGATTAAAAGAAAATCCGGCAAAAAAATCGCTGTTATTGGTTCAGGTCCAGCCGGGTTGACTGCTGCTTATCATCTCGCATTAAAAGGACATACCGTAAAAATATTCGAAGCTGCTCCTCAAGCAGGAGGTATGTTGAAACTTGCGCTTCCTGAATACCGGGCTCCCAAAAATGTGGTTGACCGTGATATTCAAAACATTACAGTCCTTGGTGTCGAAATTGAGGTCAATAAAAAAATTGAAAATCTGAGCGCACTGAAAGAACAGGGTTATGATTGCCTGTTTGTTTCTGTTGGTACACGGGATTCTGCCAAACTTAATGTTGAAGGCTCTACTCTTGAGGGCATCGTTTCATGCCTTGATTTTCTACAGGAAGCCAATATCGGTAAGAAAGAAAACCTCTCCGGGAAGAAAGTAATGATTATTGGTGGCGGCAACACGGCAATCGACGCTTCACGAACATCCATACGACTCGGAGCCGAATCGGTGACAGTGGTTTATCGCCGCAGCCGTGACGAAATGCCTTGCTTTGCCCCTGAAATTAAGGAGGCTGAAGAAGAAGGAGTAAAAATTCTGGTCCTTCGAAACCCCGTCCGATTTATCGGTGAAAATGGGAAACTGAAGAAGGTACAACTGACTAAAATGAAACTTCAGGATGCTGAAGGTGGCAGCAGAAAAAATTCGGTACCCATCGAAGGGTCTGAATATTTGATGGATGTTGATTATGTGATTGAAGCTATTGGCCTGAAACCATCTACTGCACCCTTTGCAAACGAGATTGAACTGAATAAGGGTGGCACGATCAAAGTGAATAAAAAAACACTCCAAACCTCCAATCCCTATATTTTTGCAGGAGGTGACGGTGTTACCGGAGCTACAACACTTATTGAGGCTGCAGGGCAAGGAAAAAGAGCCGCCTTTTTTATTGATAAATATCTCAATAATCAAAATCTGGAAAATTTTGAACCGGGTGACAAACTTCCGGCAGTGGATAAATCCATTGTACTCAAGAAATATGGAGATAACAGAATTCCTGCCATTGAAGGAGAAATCAGACCGGTAGCTGAAAGAATCAAGGATTTTGAGGAAGTCGAAATCACCTATACGGAAGTCGAACTGAAAGGGAGCACTTTACGTTGCATGGATTGCAGTAACTGCAGGGAATGCCATCAATGTTTATCGGCTTGTCCTGCTGAGGCCATCGATTTTTCACAAAAAAAAGAACTGATTCAAACAAGCGTCAAATCCGTGGTAGTTACTACCGGCTATAAATTATTTCCTCCTGATGGAAAACCTGAGTATGGCTACTCTAAATATCCAAACGTGATTGATGCCATGCAAATGGACAGGCTGATTGCCCCCACTCGTCCATACAACAATGTTTTAAGGCCAGGGGATGGCAAAACACCTGATAATATAGCTTTTGTATTATGCACAGGATCGCGTGATTCCGCAATTGAAAATTCGAGCTGTAGCGTGGAATGTTCGAATAATCCGATCTGTTCGCAAATTTGCTGCATGTATTCAATCAAACAGGCACAATTGTTAATGGGTGCCTTGCCGATGGCAGATATTACGATCTATTATATGGATATACGCGCATTTGGGAAGGGATATGAAGAATTCTTCCAGCAGTCAAAGTCGATGGGAGTGAATTTTGTCAAAGGGAAAGTGGCTAAAATCAGCGAAAATGAAAACAAAAGCGGTGACCTGGTTTTACGCTATGAAGATGTTCTCAAAGGTTCGGTTAAAGAGGCAAAACATGATTTAGTGGTTTTATCTGTCGGTGTTTTACCGAATAAGGAAGTTCCGGGCATGTTCATTAACGAAAAGCTGGAATTGGATAGTTTTAATTTCGTGAAACAGATTGACGAACTAACCAGTCCTGCTTTAACCAGTATTGAAGGTGTTTTTGTGGCAGGAGCAGCTTCCGGTCCAAAGGATATTCCTGACTCAATCTTATCAGCCGGTTGTGCTGCTTCTGAAGTTGCAGGTTATTTGATCGGTAAAGTTATCAATGCATAGATCCTCATATTAATCTGATACTATTCAACATAGGGTAAAATGAAAGAAAGAATTGGCGTATATATTTGTCATTGCGGCGGTAACATCTCCGATTACGTTGATGTGGATGAATTGAGCAAGATGTTTCAAGAAGAAGATGGAGTAATTGTATCTAAAGACGTCATGTTCACTTGTGCGGATTCCAACCAGAAAGACATGGTAAAGGATATTCAGGATCACAATCTCGATGCTATCGTTGTTGCTTCCTGCTCTCCAAAATTGCATTTGCACACATTTAAAAATGTGGCATCGAGGGCAGGGTTGAATCCTACAAATTATGTTCAGGTTAATATACGTGAACAATGTTCCTGGCCGCATTCTGACCAACCTAGAGAAGCCACCGTTAAAGCTGCCGGCCTTATCCGTGCAGGAATCAATCGGGTTTCCCATTCCGAATCACTGGATAATATTGAAATTTCCGTGAAAAAATCAGTATTGGTTTTGGGTGCCGGAGTTTCGGGAATGAAAGCTGCGATCGACCTGGCTCGTTTGGGAAACGAGGTTTATCTTGTTGAGAAAGACTACTTTGTTGGTGGACGCATTGCTCAGGCTGAAAAACTGTTTATGGCTGGGGAAAAGGGAACAGAAATCATTTCGAAATTATTCGGGGAATTAAAAAGTCATAATAATATAACACTTTTTACCGGTGCAACCATCGAAAAAGCCTCTGGCAGCTTGGGTAATTTCCATGTGGATGTAAAAATCAAACCGAGATATATCAGAGGTAAGGCAGACCCTGTTTTGGTTCAGAGAGCTATCGAGGAATGTTCTGTTTTTATAAATGATGAATTTAATTTCGGCTTGTCAAAAAGGAAAGCCATTTATAAAAATTATCCAGAGGCATTTCCTGATGTACCGGTCCTGAATCCGGAAGCTCTAAGAAACCAGCAGGAGTTTATTTCAAAATATGCCTCCTGTTTTGATTTAGATCAACAGGATGAAGTACTATCATTGATAGTTGGTTCCGTTTTAGTTACCACAGGATTTGACTCCTATCAGCCAAAAGTAAATGAATACGGGTATGGAAATATTGCGAATGTGCTCACTCTGCCTGAGTTTAACAGATTGGTGGCACTTTCGCCCGATAAGTTGATTTACAACGATAAACCTGTTAATAAAATAGCTTTTATTTATTGCGTAGGAAATCGTGAAAAAAAGGGTGAAAACAAATATTGCTCCCGCCAATGTTGTTCTGCCGCTATTTATTCCTCTTTAGAGCTTAAGGAGAAATATCAGGGTATTAAAGCCTATCACCTGTATAGGGATATCAGAACTTATGGTAAACAGGAAATCCTTTTTGAAAAATCATCCAGGCAAGGCGATATCTATATCCGTTTTGATGAAAAAGAACCTCCTGTTGTGGAACAAGTTGGCACTTCTTTAATGGTTAAGGTTAAGGATTACCTGACTTACAAAAAAGAGCTGGAAGTTCAAGCAGATATAGTTGTGCTCGTTACCGGCATGGTGGCACGCGAAGATAGTCAACAGATTTCCGAGACTTTTAAAATTCCGATTGGCAGTGATAAATTTTTCAATGAAATTCATCCAAAACTCAAGCCCGTCGAAACTGTCATCAAAGGTGTTTATATCGGAGGTGCCTGCCAGGGACCAAAGAATATCAGCGAATCGGTTCAATCCTCACTTTCTGCTGTGGCAAAAATCAACGCATTGTTAAAAAGCGGAACCGTGTCGATCGATCCGGTAATCGCCAATATCAACAATGACCTCTGCACCTGGTGCGGGAAATGCGCAGAAGTGTGTGAATACACTGCGATAAGGGAAATTGAAAACGGCGATAAGCACATCGCTGCAGTGAATAAAGCCATATGTACCGGTTGCGGTATCTGTGCTCCGATTTGTCCGGTTAATGCCATTGAAATTGCTCAATTTACCGACCTGGAAATCGAATCCATGATCGATGGGTTTATGTCAAAAATTGAAATTCCGGAACAGGCGGCCTTAACTGAGAAAAATGAAGATGGTGAAGTACTGAAAATGAAAGAATTTCCGCAGATATGGAAGAATATCGTTCATAGTATCAACGGAGACAAAAAAACAGTACTTCAGATATCTCAGGAACTTGCTGTTGACAAGGATATTATAATGTATCATGTGATGACCATGCATAAATACAGCGTATTGGTTGCAAATGGCATGGATCAGAAGCAGCAGTATTATTATTATTCATTGAAAAAATAAATGCAATGGCTATCGTAAATCCGGATTTTATTCAAGATATAAGGGAGTTTGGTGCGGATGACTTAAGCGCATGTTTTAATTGCGGCAATTGCACTGCTACTTGTTCATTATCTGATCAATATAATTCTTTCCCCAGAAAAATGATCAGATATTCAATTCTTGGTTTAGAAGATGAGATACAAGCGTCGGTTGATCCATGGTTATGCTACTATTGCGGAGATTGTTCTTCCTCCTGCCCACGGCAAGCGGATCCTGGTAACCTAATGATGGCTGTCAGAAGATATTTGGTCGCAAGCTATGACTGGACCGGCCTCTCAAAGAAACTTTATACTTCTAAAGTTTGGGAAATTGGAGTTATTGGTTTTATCTCGCTGGCTGTTTTGTTTCTTTTTATCTTTTTTCACGGTGCAATGCCAACTGAGCTTACGAGCCAGGGTGGGGTTCAACTCAATACTTTTGCTCCATCAAGGATAATAGAGTTGGTTGATTGGTCCGTTGCAGGATTTTTATCCTTTTTCCTTCTGTCGAACATCCTCAATATGTATTTTAAAATTGTCAGAACCAGGAAAGACCTTAAAATACCCTTTAAATTATATCTCACCGAATTTTATCAACTCATAGTTCATTTTCTTACACAAAGAAATTTTTCGAAATGTGATACCGAGAAGGTTTCATTCATGACAAAAGTGAGAAATGGCAATTACACCTATTGGCTGATACACTTTCTATTAATGTCGAGCTATGTTATTTTGTTTACCATGATTGTGGGATTCTTAGGATGGTTTCAAACTGACATTGTTCATCCATGGTATTTTCCCCAGCGGATCCTGGGATATTATTCAACCATTGGTTTGCTTATAGGAATAATATATTTCTCGGCTTTACGGTTTAAAAGGGAAAATGAAAAAAGCAAGAAGTCTCATTTTACCGACTGGACATTTCTTCTTCTTTTATTCCTGACAGCTACAACCGGAATTTTGGTTCATTTTTTCAGGGTGAATGGCATGCCGATGGCCACGTATTATACTTATGTGGTGCATTTAATGGTTTTGTTCCCCATGCTAATTGTGGAAGTGCCTTTTTCAAAGTGGTCACATTTAGCTTACAGGCCATATGCGATTTACTTTTCAAACCTGATCAATAAAGCGTCAGAACTGGCAGTAGTAAAGAAATCCAAATCATAAATTGGGATTATTACTGGTGAAAGAATCTTGTTAATTGAACATATGATCACTATCTTTGCGGTGAACATATGATCAATGAAGGTTATGTCACCGCGCTTAAAAACTATCAGGAAAGTCGTCAGCCCACCAATCATAAAGGGGTTTAAACCATTTGGGCCGCAATCTCCCAAGGTTCATTCCGAATTTGTTTCCCTGTTGTATGAGGAGTATGAAGCCCTGAGATTATGCGACTATGACGGATATAGCCAGCTTGAGGCCTCTGCCATGATGGAAGTCTCAAGACCAACATTAACCCGTATTTATGCTTCTGCACTAAAGAAAATCGCAAAAGCCTTTGTTGAAGGCAGGATGATAACCATCAAAGGAGGGCAAGTCTATTTTGATAGCAATTGGTATCATTGCGATGCTTGCAACTGCTTTTTTAATAATCCGGATAAAGATATTCAAATCGAATGCTGCCCTCTTTGTGGTCAGGATAAATACCAATCAATCAACATTCTTGATCCGAATGGAGAAGTTTCACCAAAAGAAAAAGTTAAAGCTTAAAATTCTCATAATTAGTAAGATGAAAGCCGCAATAACTTCAACTGGAAACACTCTTGAATCACCCTTGGATATGAGTTTCGGGCGCTGTGCATACTTTGTAGTATACGATACTGACAGCCAATCCATTGAATTTTTACCGAATCCCAATAAGGAGGCAGAAGAGGGGGCCGGTACTGCTTCGGTGCAATTAATGGCATCACGAAAAGTAAGTAAGATTATATCTGGTGAGTTTGGAATTAAAATTAAGCCCCTGCTCGACAGTTTGAGAATCCAGATGATAGTTCTTAATGATCCCAAAATAAAAGTCAAGAAAATATTAGAAATGTTAAATCACTAAAAATAAATAAGATGCCACGACTTGATAGATCTGGTCCCGAAGGAGAAGGTTCCGGAACTGGACGCAAATTAGGAAAATGCAGTAATGCTACAGATGCTGAAAAACTGCAGAAACTGGGAACTGGAATGGGTAAAAGGCGCCATTCCGGTGGAGGTGAAGGAAGGGGAAAACGATTAAAAAGTGGTTTGGGACAGATTGAACAAGGTCGGGATACTTCAAGTCTTTAATCTTATATCATGGCATTAGATCAACAATGCAAAAAGTGTTTCGAACGGAATTTTGAAAGACTTCTGATCAGATCTCCATTAAGAACTGATCAGGTCTTGGAATTTTCCGGATTCTTCAAGGATCTTCTTAAAGACGGAGATCACTTTATCAATCCCGAGTTCCAAAGGGAGATGCAACGAAAGCTCCGGGACATGAATGGCATTTCGGACCCCTATGGCGATGAAAAGGAATTTAGCAACCAGCTGGCGCTTGAACTTTACCAGGATTGGAAGCCTAAGGTTCTTTCTTCACAAGATCCCTTCAATATGGCACTCCGCTTGGCATTGGCGGGAAATGTGATGGATTATGCTGTAAATCAGCAATTTGACCTTCAAGGTACAATTGATAATGCAATTAGCACAACCTTTTCAATCGACCATTCTTATCGCTTGAGGCAACGAATTCAAACTTCCTCAAGTATCTTATATCTGGGTGATAATGCCGGTGAAATCGTTTTCGACAAACTCTTTATCGAGACGATCATGCATCCCTATATGACCTATGTGGTGAGAGGAGGTCCGGCAATTAATGATGTTACGCTGGAAGATTCAGTGTATACGGGTATGGATTGGGTTGCTGATGTTATTTCCAGTGGATATGATGCCCCTTCAACCATCGTGAGCAAATCGAATTCTGAATTCAAAACCAAGTTCGAGTCAGCTGACCTGATCATTTCCAAAGGCCAGGGAAATTTCGAAGGGCTGATGGCAGAAATGGATTCGCGGATTTTCTATCTGATGATGGTGAAATGTGATTTGATAGCGCAAAAAATTGGAGTTCCAAAAGGATCCTTTGTAGTCTTAAATTATGGAAAAAATTAAAATCGGTATCATTATTTGCGACAGGTATAAAACCTGTTCCGGAGGCAAATGTTTCAGGTCATTTCAAAATCGTGAAGGAGCATTTGAATTATATGACGGCCAGGAAGCGGAAATCGCCGGCTTTACAACCTGCGGCGGCTGTCCGGGCGGCAATATTGAATATGCGCCCGAAGAGATGAAGAAAAACGGGGTTACCCATGTTCACTTTGCTACAGGATTTTTGGTGGGTTACCCTCCCTGTCCTTATATGGAATACTTTAAGAATTTTATCACGGAGAAATATGGGATGAAAGTGGTTTTCGGGACTCATCCCATACCCCAAAAATACTATCTGACCCATTGCCATCTTAACACTTGGGACACCCCAATGCTTGAAAGAGCCATCGACCTCACGACAACCGATGAACAGACACGACTCTCCTATGATTAAACGCACAATATGAATACAAAAGACAAAGGATTCAATACCAAGCTAATCCATGCTGGTTCTTTTGAAGATGAATTTGGAAGTGCAACGGTACCCATTTATCAGACTTCTACATTCCGGTTTAAAAATGCTCAACACGGGGCAGATTGTTTTTCAGGGAAAAGTAATGGGTTTATCTATACCAGGATAGCAAATCCAACCATCCGGGCATTAGAACAAACCGTTGCAGAACTTGAAAACGGATACGATGGTATTGCGACGAGTTCTGGCATGGGAGCAATAAGCACGGTTTATATGGCATTGCTGGGAGCAAGCCAGCATATTATAAGCTCCGATGCAGTTTATGGTCCGGCAAGAGGATTGCTGGAGCAAGATTTTTCACGGTTTAATGTTGAGGCATCTTTCGTCAACACTTCGGATTCAGCAAATATTCTGGCCGCCTTAAGGCCTAACACCAAGGTGCTTTATATTGAGACACCTGCAAATCCGACCATGAATATCACGGATATTGCGGCCTGTGCCAAGATCGCAAGGGATAATAATCTGTTGTTGGTTGTGGATAACACATTCTCTTCACCCTATCTCCAGAAACCACTGGATTTTGGGGCTGATGTGGTGCTCCATTCTGTAACCAAATTCATCAATGGACATGCAGATATTGTAGGAGGAATCATTGTTGCGAAAGATCCTGAAATTTACAAACGGATCCGGCATTCCATGGTTTATATGGGATCGAATATGGACCCAACTCAGGCATTTATGGTGATAAGGGGATTAAAGACGTTGGCGATACGCATTGAGCGTGCACAACAGAATGCCATGGAAGTTGCTCAATTTTTATTGTCACATCCAAAAGTAGCCTGGATCAAATATCCCGGTTTAAAGTCTCATCCTCAATATGACTTAGCTCAAAAACAGATGAAAGGATTTGGCTCCATGATGAGTTTTGGTCTTAAAGGAGGTTATGAAGCCGGAAGAAAATTAATGGATAATGTTCATCTCGCTGTCCTCGCCGTATCCTTAGGTGGGGTCGAGACATTGATTCAGCACCCGGCATCTATGACTCATGCGGGAATGAGTCAGGAGAACAAACAGTCTGCCGGAATTACGGATGATCTGGTCAGGTTTTCGGTTGGAATTGAAGATGTTGAAGATATTATCAGTGATTTGAACGAATCGTTAAAGACGATATAAATTGAGGTTAATGAATTGTACAACCTGTGACGATAAAGTGTGCAGAAAGCAACAAAGTTCCTGCAACCGTGAAAATTTTGACAAGGCGGAAGTCATGCATGATTACCGGGATGTTTCAACCAGTGAGATTGTCCAGGCAGCTGCCGAACTCGTCGATTTCGGAAGGGCAGGCCAACTGTCACGCATCGAAGAAATTATCGAGTTTGCCAAGCTGATGAATTATCAGCGACTTGGAATAGCCTATTGCTATGGCATGGAGCAGCATGCCAAAATCCTTGACAGGATGCTGACCGATAAAGGGTTCACTGTTGCAGCGGTCTCATGCAGCGTTGGGGGCTTAAAACAAAGCGAAGTAAATACAGAGAGCTGCATTCATAAAGTTTCCTGTAATCCACTGGGTCAGGCTCAACAGCTCAATTCCGAAAATGTCGGGTTGACCCTCATTGTCGGAATCTGCATGGGGCACGATATCTTGTTAAACCGGAACCTGAAAATGGATTTTACGACCTTTGTTGTCAAGGACCGTTTGCATAATCATTCACCGTTAAAAGGGTTGAGAAAAGAAAATAGTTATAATATTAATAATCAATAATTTACAATAAAATGAAAATTGCAATTCCAATTACCGCAGACAACCGCATTGATGATCATTTTGGCCACTGCGAATTTTATGGTGTTTACACAGTTTCTGAATCCAACGAAATTGTTGATGTACAAACTATAAAATCAGAACAAGGCTGCGGCTGCAAATCGAATATCGCCGGCGTATTGTCAGAACAGGGAGTTTCTTTAATGCTGGCTGGCGGCATTGGTGGTGGTGCCATTAATGTTCTGAATAGTTGGGGTATAGATGTTGTCAGAGGCTGTTCTGGTAACCCGGTTGATGCCGTAAATGAATTTGTTTCCGGTAAACTGACCGACAGCGGGGAAACCTGCCATCAGCACGGAAGTCATGGCGAAGAAGGGCATGTTTGCTCAAACTAGTTCCGGACAATTTGGGTAATTGTCACCGACATCTTTCACTTTTCCAGATTTTTATAGAAGTGAAAGAATAGTGCCAGCGGACGATAAAAGGCATGTCCGAATTTGGAGAAGGCAAATAAGACGACAAGTTCCATTGATAATACCGTATGGACAAGTAATACCAGGTTATTGAGGGTTGAAGCAGCATCTGTAAAAACAGCCAGTTCCAGCCAGAATCCTGTAATACCTGCTAAAAGTAGAAAGATGAGAAATAGCCAATCCGCCATGCGGGTTTGCGAATAAGCAGGTGTAACTTTCCCGATTCGGTAAATCAAAGTTATAATAGTGCCATATATCAGGAATAATCCTGAAACCGTTCCTAGAATTCTAGAGGGCCACCATGTTTTTAATGCAGGGTCTTTTAAGATAAAATCCAGGACAGTGGCAGTTAATAAACCAAGAAAGCCCAGCATGATTGAAAAGTGCAGAAACCATGGTTTTACTAGCAGATTTTTACTTTGCCAGTAAGAAAACTTATCATCATCGCATGAACGGTATCTCTTCATCGAAAATACTTCTGCAATTACTTGTTTTACAGTTAATAAAGTGTTTTTCAGTCTGAGCTTGATCTTCTCTTTCCGGTTGATTTTCCTGTACATGTTTATCAGCCCTGTAAAAGCCGTGATTCCCATAAATATGAATGCGATCATTCCAAGATCGTGGATGATCTGAAAAGGAACGAAATTAAATAACCAGCGTGATACCGGGATGTCAGGTTTGATCGTCAGGAGGAAGAAACCCAGAAATACTGCAAGTGCCAGTGTGAAAACAAGTGAAAACCAGTTGCTCTTATAGATCATTGCTGATAATCCTGTAGGCTCATATTTCGCCATTGAAAATCTCCGTAATGCAGCCATCAGGTCACCGGGTGAAGCCTGACGCGGACAGGTTTCGGAACAATCGCCACAGGCATAACACAACCAGATATCTTTGGAGGAGATAATTTCTTCTGTTAAGCCTAACATTCCATAACGGATAAACATCCTGGGAAAACTGGCATCAGGCCCGGTGATACTGCAAACTGCCGTGCATTGCCCGCAATTGTAACATGAGGAAAAATCAAAAGTTCCAAACTTTTTCAAATCGCATGCCAGTTTGGGATTGATGGAATTCATGGGTTTTTCGGCTTGAGTTGGTATAAAAAATACTCATTCATCTCATCAGGACCTATTTCGGTGACCTCTCCATATTTACGCATAGACATCATGACATAGGTCACAACTTCCGGTTCCAGGCCAGATTCTTTCGCAATGTCCGGAATGGATTGTAATCCATTTGCCAAAGAATTGGTTATGAGTTTCTGCCGTTCAGTAAACAGTTTCCGGTTCTCCAGAGCTTTCTCAGGAGGTTTTCGTGTTTCCCTCAATATTTTTGTTGTTTTGGTTGTTCCCATTTTAATAAGAGGTTAATCCATCGATCATTCCTTCCATTTCCTCATTGGTAAAACCATAGAGTTCAATAGCATCTTCGGGACAAACCGGAAGACACATGCCACATCCTTTGCATCGTGAAATCACAATGGATACCGCCGGTTTATCCTCTGGACCAGCGGTTACAATTGCATCGAACGGACAAACAGTAAGACAAATACCACATCCGGTGCATTGGTCAGTATTAACGTCAGCGACAATCGGCTCAAGATGGATAGTACCAGACGACAATGAGGCAGCCGATTTTGCTGCTGCAGCCATCGAAGAGTTGAGCGTTTCCATGATATTTTTTGGCCCCTGGCAGGTACCGGCGATCAAAACACCATCGATGACAGTTTCCACCGGACGTAATTTTGCATGGATCTCATTGAAAAAGTGATCTCTACCGGTCGGGATCTTTAACATCTGCGCAATATTATTATTCCTTCGTGGTACCATTCCTGTTATTAAAACCACGAGGTCTGTTTCAGCTTCCATTTCACGGTTCGCAGTCAGGATATCTTTTATTCTGACGAACACCTTTCCATTTCTTTCTTCCACAACGGGCATATTTTCAAAGGAAAATTCCAGAAAAATGTCACCTTGCCTGGAGGATTCCTCATAAATAAGCTCTTGTTTTCCATAGGTTCTGATGCCTCTGGTACAATGGATATTTGTGATATCCGCAAACTTACGTTTAACGATAATAGCGGTATTAAGAGCTGTGGTGCAGCAATACCTGGAGCAGTATTGATTTTCTCCTTCCTCCCCCTGCCGGCTGCCGACACAAAAGATGTAAGTTATGGTATGAATCTGCTTTCCCTTAAAATTAAGTTTTCCAGCTCCTGAGATATCAACCAGACGTTTGAACTGGGGCAAAGTCAGCACCCTCTCAATTTCATTATATCCAAATTCTCCCCTGGTGGGTTCATAGGGATCGAATCCCGTATTCACAATAATGTTCCCAACTTTCAGGTTAAGAATTTCTTCTTTCTGGTTCAGGTCAATAGATTTACATAGGCTTTCACATGCTCCGCAAAAATTACAATTGGCATCGTCAATGGCAGGAATGGCAGGATATTCTGATGGGTAATGCTGATAAATGGCTTTACGGGAGGTGAGTCCGAAATTGAAATCATCTGGGACTTCAACCGGACATATTGAAATGGCTTGATTGAAACCTGATTCATCACAATCTCCTGAAATTCTGCGAGGTTTAATTTTCACTTTCACCTCAAAACTTCCAATATTACCACTCTGGCTAATCAATTCAGCGCCTATAAACAAATGAATATTGGCATGTTCCCTGATCTGCTTAAATAAACGGCTTACCACTTCCGGACCATTTTCATAAGCCGCACTCAGATCTCCCCATTGGGCAGTGCGGCCTCCAATAAAGAATTCGCGTTCCAACAAATAAACCTGTAATCCAACATTGGCTAAGGATATTGCAGACCGCATCCCTCCAATCCCTGCACCCAGAACCATGACGGATTGTTCGGCTGGTATAGAGAAAGGCTCCATTGCACGCGAAAAAATTACCCTTTCAATCCCCGATTTCACTAATTGAATTGCTTTTCCCGTTGCTGAAACCTTTTCATAGGAATGGGCCCAGGAACATTGTTCCCGAATATTAACCTGGACATAATTGTATGAATTGAGACCAGCTCGCTCAGCCACTGCCCTGAAAGTGTGCAGGTGAAGTTTAGGAGAACAGGAAGCAATTACCAACGCATCAAGATGTAGGCTGGTGATATCGTTGACTATTTCATTTTGGGCAGCATCTGAACAGGCAAAAAGGGTGTTTTTGGCAATTGCCACCCCTTCCATATCCTTGACAGCAGTCACAACTTCGGAAACATTCACCACATCGGAAATATTTCCGCCACAGTGACAAACGTATACGCCTATCCTCTTTTTCATGACAATTTCTTGAGGTATGCTGTTGCCTCTGCAGCGGCAGCCCCTGCAGATAAAATCGTATCCGGAATATCCATGGGTCCAGTAACTGTTCCTGCTGCAAAAACTCCGGAGATACTGGTAATAGCTGGATTGGTCAGCATATCTTTTTGCCTCACAAATTCATATGGATCCAACTCCAGTTTTTCACCTTTAAAGACTGATTCGATTTCAGCATTGGCAAGAATACCAGTTGCCAGTACAACCAGGTCGTGCTCCTGTTCTTCTACTTGTCCGGTGGAAAAATCTTCATACCGGAGGATCAGGTTACCATTTTCTTTCTCCCTGACAGAGGCAACTTTGGCCTTGATATAGTTAACCCCCATGCTGAGCGCCTGGTTGTAAAATTCACAAAAGCCTTTACCGAATGCTCGCACATGCAAGTAGTAAACAGTAACATCGGCCATTGGCAGAGCGCCCAATAGCAATTGAGCCTGCTTGGTGGAATACATGCAACAAATCTGTGAACAGATCGGGTTTCCCACCGTTTGATCGCGCGAACCTACACACAACAAGTAGGCAATATTGTCTGGCATTTTCCCATCTTTGGGGCGGAGTACAGAGTTATAAGGACGCGTTGGAGCCAATTGCCGTTCCATCTCCATGGCAGTCATTACATTTTTATATCGTCCATATCCGTATCGGGACAAAACGGTTGGATTGAACAGCCGGAATCCGGTCGCAAGAACAACCGATTTAACTACCAGGTGTTCATACGTATCAACCAAGGTAAAATCGATGGCATCTGAAGGGCATTTCTTCTCGCATAACCCGCATAAAATACAATTGTCGATATCAATATTTGCAATTCTGGGTTGAGCAATGCTGAATGGTATAAATACTGCCTTTCTTGCAACCTGATTATATTGATATTCATCAGGAATAAGAATCGGGCAAACGTCTTCACATTCCTTGCAACCGGTGCAAAGGGTTTCTAATACATAACGTGTCCGCTTCAATATTGTAATATCGAAGAAATTGTCCTGTCTTCGGGTAATGGATTTAACTTCCGTTTTAGTGAAGATGGAAATATTCCGGTGGCGTGCTGTTTCGGAAACTTTAGGGGTTGTAATGCAGGCTGAGCAATCCAGGGTAGGAAACACTTTGCTCAGCAGGATCATCCTTCCTCCGATTGAAAGGTCCTTCTCGACAATCAGGATTTTATATCCGACATCAGCCAGCTTGAGGGCGGCCTCGTCACCAGCTATACCTCCACCGATTACCAATACATCGTAATCAATTAACGATTCATCCATTCCGGCTTGATTCTGCTCGACAATTTTCTTCATCAGATAGTATCCAGATCATGTAAAAAAGAATTCATATACCTGACAAATGGTTCAGCACAGATAGAACAGATAGCAGCCATTTTTAATCGTTGCGGAGCAATACCAAGCTTTTCCATTTTAATCTGGGTAGCTGCAACCAAATTGGCTGTATTCGGCACACAGAGTTCCCCATATGGGCAATCAGTTCCATCGGCTGCAATAAAAACACCGTCAAAGCCTCTCTGCAAGGCATGAATGATCCATCTGGGTTTAATGGCCGAAGAACAGGGTACCGAAATGGTGTATACCCCTGCAGGATAATGCTTTTTCAGTAACCCGGCCAAATCAATGGCCGGGTCTGAAATTTTGTCTGTGGAAAAGACAAGCACTTTCAACTTTGCAGAGGAACTTTCCATGTCTATTTTCGGATGAAGATTCTGAAGTAACCAGCTTCATCAATGGTACCCAGGTAATCAATTTCCTTTTTCTTTGCCCAGAGAGGTATGTCTCTTTTTGAACCTTCATCGGCAGAGAGCACTTCCAATATTTCACCACTCTTAATTGTTCCCATTGCCTTTTTTGCTTCAAGCAACGGTCCCGGGCAAGCTGTTCCGCGTGCGTCGACGGTTTTGGTGACAGCAACGCTTCTCAATTCATCATTCGTCATGCTGGATTGTATTTTTTTCTATATAAAAAGATGAACATCAGCATTCTGTGCGGATGTAATATACTCGTTGATACCCACGATATCGTCGGCCCATTCTACAAAATCATCAATCTTGACACCACCCCATAATTTACCTGCCAGACCACAGATATGAACCTTCACATTAGCCATGGCTTTGGCATCAATAAAAAATTGATACCATTCCTTGACGTTAAGCTGTTTGCAGGCGGCAATAAATTCTTCGCGTAAATGGCTGTTCTCTGCCATCATTAACTGGTCCTTATTCGTTGCGATATCTCTCTTAAAAGCCCTTGCCCCTTGCATGAGAACATAGATTTCCACATCCATATCATCGGCAACTGCTCCGCTTAAAATTACCCCTGCTGCAGTAAGTTTATCAAGACTACCGCTAAAAAGGGCCATACACATCTTCTTGTTTTCCATTTTTTTAGATATTAATTGATAGCGTAAAAATACTGGGACCCCAGTCCATTAATGTCCTTTCGGCTGTGATTCGATTAACACCACCATGTGATCTTAATAAGCTATTTTTGTGATCTAAATCAATTGATCATGGAAAATATTTGCAATGATTGTAATATAAAATCCAAAGCGGCAAGATATCTTACTGATACAGAAGTTGATTCCCAATCAAAAAACTGCGTTCAGGTCAGGTTTAAGAAAGGAGCCAATATCGTCAGGCAAGGAAACTGGTCATCAAACGTTGCATTTTTGAGAAGCGGCCTGGTTAAGTTGCACATGCAAGGACCCTATTATGAACAGATAATTAAGATAACCAAAGCGGCATCATATCTGGCTTTACCGACAACTTTCGGTGAGAAAATAAATCAGTATTCAGTTACTGCCATTGAGGATTCCGAAATTTGTTTCATTGATTTGGAAGTGTTTAAAGCCTTTTTCCTGGAAAACCCGGCATTTGCCTATGAAATCATGATCGAATTGTGTCAGAACGAATTAAACACTTTTCGCCGCTGTATTAATAGAACTCAGAAACAGACTCGTGGAAAAATAGCGGAGAATCTTCTGTTTTTTGCCGATTCCATTTATGAAAATGATGGATATATTCTACCGCTCAGCCGCGAGGAACTTGGTAACCTGGTTGATGCGACCCGTGAAAGCGTAAGCCGGATATTATCCGAATTCCATGAGGAAGGATTAATTGATTTGGACAAGAAATCGATCAAAATATTAAACCGAAGTAAGCTTTTGACAATAGCCGAAAAAGGGTAGAATTTTGTCAACAATCTGCCATCAAGCGATGAGCGAGATAAACTTCTAAATCAACCATATCTACTGATCATTTCCAGCTTGACCATATCGTTGACTATGATATTTTTTCCATGTATATCGATAATCCCATCACCTTTCAATTTCGCGAGGACTCTTCCCGTACTCTCCCTTGATGCGCCTATCATATCTGCAATTTCACTTCTCGTTAAAGGGATCTGAAACCGTTCGCTTAAAAAAATAACCTTCGAGAAGTAAATAAGAATATCGGCAACCCTCCCGTATACCTTTTTATTACTTTGATTGATAAATCGGTGGAAGCTCCTGAGGCTGTCACGTCCCACTGATGTCAGGATTTCAAAGGCAAAATTCCCATTGTTTTTTATCAGGTTGGTAAATATATCAATATCAATATAACACAATCGCAGATCGGTAAGAGCACTATAGGAATAATGGTTCACCTTGTCACCAAATATTGAAGTCAGTCCAAGATAGGAGTGAGGAAGAATGATCTGGATGATCTGGTCCTGTTGATCAGGCCTCTGTATATACTCTTTAATCATGCCGGACCGAAGGTAAATGATATGCGAGGTTGGAGAGCCTTCATTCAGGATATGGGTCCCCTTTTTGATTTCATTGATATAACGGTTCCGGAATATCGAATCCATTTCATTGTTATCCAGTACAGCAGTGGCGCAAGATTTATCTGAACAATCTCGACAACTGATATTTACAATCTCGTCTAAAGTCTCCATTGCAGTTCAATTATTTCGGTAAAATTAATCGTTTGTGACATTTATCACAAAACTTATCGTCAAGAATCACATTTGTAATGGGTACAAGCAAGGTCGTGATGGTTATATTTGTACAAAAATAACTGATTATCTGATAATTATACATATAGATCCATGAAAATTCTCATCCCCACCAA
Organism: uncultured Bacteroidota bacterium; assembly: GCA_903851365.1. Lineage (GTDB taxonomy): Bacteria > Bacteroidota > Bacteroidia > Bacteroidales > UBA12481 > UBA12481. The sequence continues at coordinate 19,101 of CAINOB010000007.1, read as the reverse complement.
TGATGGTCTAACAATAGCTCCTGATTTTGAGAAGGCAAAGGGTTTTAGGTTTTTAACCATGATCAATGGAGTAATCCAGGAAGATGTGATCCGCACCCCGGAGCCTGTCACAAAAGATCCCTCTTATGAGCAAGTGGTTATTATCCGTGGAATCTTACCTGAAACGGAAAAGAATCTCCGGATACTTGATCATGAGGTTTTACATACTCAGGAGACCAATATTTTCAATGCCTTGTTTGCTTACGTCAAAGACCATGCAACAACGGAAAGTAATTACTGCTGTTGCCCATGATCCAAAGTTTTAATGATTTAAGGATCAATGATTAATGAGTGAGCTAGAAAAGTATTTCGACTCCTTCCGCAGGAATATCCTTGGCATTGATGCAGAAATTGAGACCCCTTATGGATCAAAAAAACTTATCTATGCTGACTGGATAGCCAGCGGAAGATTATACAGGCCTATAGAATCACGGATATCCGAAGATATAGGACCAATGGTTGGCAATACTCATTCTGAATCCTCAGCAACCGGGAGAGCAATGACAGAGGCATATCATCATGCACAAAGGATTGTAAAGCACCATGTAAATGCAGATGGAAATGACGTTCTTATATTTACTGGAACTGGCATGACCTCAGCTATTGCAAAGCTTCAAAGGATTCTGGGGCTCAAAATACCTGAGCAGGCCAAGAATTATTGCGCTTTTGCCAAGGGAGAGCTATATAAATGCAAAAGTGAGCATAATGATGACAGACCAGTAGTTTTTCTTACTCATACTGAGCACCATTCTAACCATACTTCCTGGTTTGAAACCATTGCGGATGTTGTAGTGTTGGAACCAAATCCTGATCTAACGGTCAACCCCGATTCTTTAAAGAGGGAAATCCAAAAATACGGTCACAGGCCTCTCCTGATTGGTTCTTTTTCAGCATGTTCCAATGTTACCGGATATTTCCCACCTTATTATGAACTTGCAAAAATCATGCATGAGCATGGTGGTTACTGCTTTGTGGATTTTGCTGCTTCGGCCCCCTATGTCAACATAGATATGCATCCGGGTGGTGAGAATCAGGATTTAGATGCCATATTCTTTTCACCGCATAAATTTCTCGGTGGTCCGGGCAGTGCCGGTGTTCTTATCTTTAACAAGAAACTTTATCACAATAATACTCCGGATTCACCCGGAGGTGGGACAGTTAAATGGACTAACCGTTGGGGAGGATACAGTTATTTCACCGATATAGAGGTGAAGGAAGATGGAGGAACACCCGGATTCCTGCAGGGAATAAAGACAGCATTGTGTATTATATTGAAGGAAAATATGGATATCCAGAAGATCCATCTGAGGGAAATGGAACTTGTCGATATAGCTTTCAGGGAACTTTCGAAAATTAAGAATCTGCACATCCTGGCAGATCAGATAAAAGAAAGGCTGGGAGTTTTTTCGTTTTACATTGATCATATCCATCACAACCTAATTACCAGACTGTTGAATGATAGGTTCGGCATCCAGGTCAGGGGAGGTTGTTCGTGTGCAGGGACTTATGGACATTACCTTCTAAAGGTCGACTTCAAACTTTCCAAGAAGATTACCGATAAAATTGATTCAGGGGATCTTTCTTTGAAACCCGGATGGGTCCGATTATCACTTCATCCCACCATGACTGATAATGAGTTGCTGTTCATTACCGATGCTATCCGCCAGATCGCTGATAACATTGGTGACTGGCAAGAAGACTATTGCTACGATAGTCAGACCAATGAATTTAACCATTGTGCATTTCCCTCCAAGAATGATAATTTTGCCAATTGGTTTCAATTAAACCAATAAATGAACGAATTTGATATAAAAGCAGCAGAGTGGGATAATAGTCCCATTCATTGGGATCGTTCCCAGGCGATTGTTGAAGACATGATCAAGCGTATCCCATTGAATAAGGAGATGACCGCTCTTGAATATGGGGCCGGAACAGGGATTGCCAGTTTTTTACTCAAGGATTATTTGAAAGAAATCACTTTGATGGATAACTCCACAGAAATGATTAAGGTGATCAGGAAAAAGATAAAAGCTTCATCTGCAACAAACCTGAGAGGTCTGAATTTTGACCTGGAGCATGCGGATTATTCAATGGAAAAGTTCGATCTTATTTTCACACAAATGGTTCTACATCATGTGGCTGATATTCAGAATGTGTTAATACGATTTTCAAAATTGCTTAATCCGGGAGGCTACCTGGCCATCGCCGATCTTTATCCCGAAGACGGAACTTTCCACGGAGCTGATTTTACAGGTCATAAGGGTTTCAATGTTGAAATCTTATCAGAACAGATCAAAAAGCTGGGCTTTACAGATGTCAGTCACCAAGAATGCTATCTTATCAACAAAAAAATCTCAGACATTGAGTCAAAACCATTTGCAGTTTTCCTGTTGATTGCTCAACGGGAAACTAACCACTATTCGAAGAACCAATAATTAATTTCGCTTATCATGGAAGTAACTTTTGACGGCGGCAAAGTGATTACCGCACATCTGAATGGCCATACCATCAGAACCGACCAGCCTGAAAAAGCAGGTGGTGGAAATAGCGCTCCGGCTCCTTTTGAATTGTTCCTCGCTTCAATTGGCACCTGCGCCGGTATATATATCAAATCATTTTGTGACCAGCGTGAAATTCCGACCGAAAACATTAAGATTGTGCAATCTGTTGAATTTGACAAAGCCACCAGATTGCCATCCAGTATCAAATTGGATATTCAATTACCTCTTGATTTTCCGGAAAAATACAAATCTGCTGTCATTAATGCAGCAGAACTCTGTCTGGTCAAAAAGACCATCAACCATCCACCCCAATTTGAGGTTGTTGCAAACATGAAGTGATGAATTGAAAATATGAGCGTAGTCTTTTGTTATCCAATCACCATCTGAACGATATCAAAAGATTCATTTGAAACTGAAGTCATTGCATGATTAACCGCTTCAGGCAAACCCGCTGCCATTAACGATGTATCCAGCATAGCAACGTAAGCTTTCCCATCGTCCTTTTGATAAACGGAAATTCGGCAAGGCATCATCACCGAAATGATCCTTTCATCACTCAGTTCAAGCATCTTTCCGGAAAATTCAGGTTTACAGATTTCCACAACCTGCACAGGCCTCACCTGCTTGCCCGATTTAGCAAGCGACTGCTGCAGATTATGCATTGCAGGGTTCTGCCAGCCCCTTTTCCCTGCTTCCTCGACAATTTTAGCAATAGTAGTTGGGACATCAAACGGGCTAACCTGCTCAACAATAAATTGATTCGTGTTCATTGCTTTGTGTTTTATGGTTAATCTCATTCACCCGATCCTTCAGCAGCAGGCTAAAGGTTGAGATAATTCAATCATGGCATCCAGCCACCACCTTCGAGGTTTTCGCACAACATTGAGCAGGCTTCTTTTCAGTAGCCTTTTGAGTTTTCTTTATAATAAGAGTCTTCATTTCACCTCCCAAGTTTATGCTTTCTTAGAGGTACTTATCCCGAAAGGCCAGTAAATAGGACAAAAGCTAATGAGGCTAGTCAATACCAATACCCCTGCCAAGATCAAAAGGATGATCCCTACTGTACCAGTAATCACGTGAGTGAAAAACAATACTACCATCACAACAGCAATCAGTATCCTGATTACTTTGTCAACCATTCCAACGTTTTTTTTCATTTGTGTGCTTTTTATTTAAGTAGTTAATAATCTTAATATTCAGACCAATGTACTCAATATTTCAAATTGCTTATCCCCAACTTTCCATCCCTCTAAGATTTCGTGTAGCCTTTCAGAAAAATCTGTTTTGTTATTGATGCTTCCAATGAATCGTTTATAAATATCAGGAGTTATCTCGAACTGCTTAACCAATTTATCTGAAGCATATTCCACTTTGTCAATATGTTGTGGATCAAACATACACTTTTGGGCCATTAGGGGACAAGTTACAACATCACGACGGATTCCGAACTCAAAAAACATTCCGCATTTCGCACAGAAATATTTCCCAACCTCACGTTCACCAAGTATGTCGATAAAATCAATTTTCAACTTGTGCTCAATATTTAACACGCTTTTTAGATATTCCAGGCCGCCAAGAATTATTTTTTCAATTTTTTCCTTTTCCCAAATCTTTTCGGCATCCATTAAAACAAATGTTATGGATTCGGTATTTATCCTTTGAGCAGTTTCACAACCGGTTAGAATTATAATGAAACTCTTGATTGTCTGAAGGGGTTGCTGCTTAGTGATATCAAATTTCCATTCTTTCAAAAAGTCGAGGTAAATAACGGCTAGTTCCCTACCCGTTTCGCTAAAGTTTTCAGTAATTATTTCACTTAGAATTCTTTGCGGAATCTTAGGATAGAACAAGCCAAATTTTTCCAGGGCTTCCGTGCTTTCAGGGGCCAAGTTCTCAACCGCAATGGGGGTATTGACACACATTCCGGTCATATATGGACAAACAGGTTCATCCAATACAAAAAATTTCTTACAGGTGACACACCAGTAATGATTTGATTCTGAGAAACTTCCTTTCGGGAGGGAATTGATCTTACTCCTGATCATCTCCATCCGGGTCATTTTATTGTTTTCCATGGGTTATCTGTATGCAAGTCCCTTTAACCCAATTTATGCATTAGAAATTTGAAATGGGGGTGATAAATTCGATACTTTCGAGAATAACCCCTCCAAAAATTGCCGCCGGTTTTGTTTGGCGGAGAGCTTCAAGGTCGTTTTTCGACCCGTTTTAACCAGGTAAGATCCTATTGCAATGCATTGGAACCTCATAGTCGATAATACAGGATGGTGTTTTTGGTTAAGTACCTGCAACCGGAACAAGCTCATTAGATTATGGGCAACCATAGTCCAACGAAAGGCCGCTTCCGTTGCATAAAAATCATCCATACAGAACCCTTCGATACCGTAGTCATATTTCAACTCACGGATCCGATTCTCACAATCAGCGCGCTGATTATAAAGGTGCCATACCACCGCTGATGAAAACTCTACGTTTGTTGCAAAGGCCGCGTACTTATACTGCTCAAACTCCTGAATTTCCGGGAAAAGTAATTTACCACCAGTGTCAGGATGCTTACCCGTATCCTTCCGCACAACGACCATTCTGCGCGGCTTTGACCAGCCTTTGCCCTGGTACTCAAAACTGGCAGTCCAATATCCTTCATCAATCGGAAACCACTCTTTATGCTCAAAAATTCGCCTGACCAATGGCCCCATCATCCGGGTCGCCATGATATACTTGAGCTTCTCTTTTTCCAGTCTGGACATGATCGTTTCATTACAAAAACCGCTGTCCGCGCGGAACAAACCAATCCGATCAGGAGGAATAATGGTTAATAGCTCATCAAAGAACTCCGTAAAATCCGTACTGGAGGCACTGTCTCCCGTTCGCATCCATGCATTGGCAACCATCTTGGCTTCTGCCACAAAGGCGATCAAGGGATGGTGGGAGCCACGTCCTCGCCTTTTTGGATTGTATCCTTTGACCACTCCATCCTGGCTGCCGTGGCGCGTAATCACAGTGGAATCCAGATCGATGGTCATTTTATCCAACTTTAGTTGGGAAAACCAGAATCGGTTAATGGCAGGGAACAACTTGTCGTTAAGCTCCTGGTCAAACTTCCTGAAGAACCGGCTGAAGGTGCTTTGGCTGGCCATTCCTTTGTCCCAGCCGAATATGCGTTGGATCACCTCATCATGGCGAAGGGTTCCGGAATGGGCAAGCCTGGTGGCTCCCAGAATGGTACTGACCATAAACCCCTCAGCAAGATCAACAGAACTATATCCTCGGTTGGATCCTGGTGAAGGCAAATCCGGACACTGTTCTTCCAGATATTGCTTCAATCCGCTCCGCCGGTATGTCTCTTCTATTAACCGGAGACCGCCCCAGGGAGAGACCTCTTTGTCTGTGAAATCGTATGGTAATCCGTTCATCCTTTGGGTGAAATCGCTATTATTACTCAACCCTAAATATAATAAGGGGTTTGGAGGTTTTCAAATCAGTCTAATGAATTAACTGGGTTTAAATATTCTCCATAATAACGCTATACAATTGGGGTTTGCTAACCACCCCGGATTGCCGCCAAACCAACTTGCCGTTTTTAAATACAATGAGTGTAGGAACCCCCTGAATCTGATATTGGCTTGCCAGGTCTATGTTCTGATCAACATCGATCTTAATCACCCTCACGCGGTCGCCAAGTTCCGTTGCAATCTCCTTCAATATGGGGGATTGAACTTTGCAGGGTCCGCACCACAATGCATGGAAATCTACAATAACCGGGCGGTCGTCCTGAATCAACGTATCGAAATTGCCTTTCATGAGCTCTTTTTTATGCTTTTGATTTGCTGCAAAAGGAATTCTTTACTTTTTACTCCAACAAAGCGGCTGACCTCTTTACCATTCTTAAAGAGGATCATCGTTGGAATACTCCTAACCTGGTATTTTTGGGCAAGTACCTGATTAGCTTCCACATCGACCTTGCCTACATAAGAATCTTCAGTAAGTTCTCCGGCAACTTCATTTAAAACCGGGGCCATCATCCGGCATGGTGCACACCAGCTAGCCCAGAAATCAACCAGAACAAGTTTATCTTTTGTTTGAAATTGAAAATTCTTATCCGTCAGTTCAAGGATACTGTTATGATTAGCCACAGATGGAATACTTTTCATTTTGGCACGGCCATATAGGAACAGAGTTGCAAAACTGCCGATGATGATCAACGAAATAATCAATGTTGTTTTCATGCTAAATTGTTATTGCTAGTTTTTGTTTCACTTTTAATTCGTTCAGATAAATGGATGCAGTCATAGCTGCCACGGTACCATCTGCCACCGCAGTGGTAATTTGCCGGAATCGCTTGGTGATGCTGTCTCCAGCCGCATATACGCCCTGGATATTGGTCGACATATCATTCCCGACTATGATTTCACCCCTATGGTTCAAATCCACCTTCCCTTTTAAGAATTCGGTATTGGGCAGGTATCCGATGAAGATAAAGGCGCCATCAGTTTTGAAATTATAGGTTTCACCGGTTCTCAGATTCTCAATATCAACACTTTCAAGGTTTTCTCCACCATGAAAAGCCGTAATTGCCGATTCCATGACGAAATTGATTTTAGGATGGTTGCTGGCTTCTTCAACTGCGTGTTCAAAAGCCTGAAAATGATCAAACTGGTGAATAATGGTTACTCTGCTTGCATATTTCGTCAGAGAGACAGCTTCTTCGAGGGCTGAATTTCCACCACCAACAACCACAATTTCCTTATCAGTAAAAAAATCTCCATCGCAGGTTGCACAATAGGAAATCCCTTTCCCTCGGTAATCATCTTCGCCGCGTACTCCTAAGGTACGCGAGCGTCCGCCCGGTGAAAGGATGATGGCATCACTGCTGTAAACCGTTCCATCAGAAAGTGTTATAGTTTTGATATCACCAGAGCAACCTGTATCCTTAATAGAGACATTCCCTACGATTTTACAGCCAAAACTTTTAGCCTGCTTTTTCATGATGTTGGCCAGCTGGTAACCGCTGATGCTTTCGACTCCGGGATAGTTCGCAATTTCGTGGGTCAAGATCATCTGACCACCAATAGTGCCTTCGTTAACTATAAGTGTCTTTAGCTTGGCCCGCGACAGGTAAATACCTGCCGTTAAGCCAGCCGGTCCGGCACCCAGAACGATGGCATCGTAATGATTATCAAGGTTCATAAACTGGCCGTGACAGGGATTGAAAACTCCTGGTTCAGGATTTTAGTTACCTGGTCTTTGGTCTGAATACTGGAGGTAGCTTTAACCACCTTGCCGTTTTTGTAATAGATAGTAAATGGAATACCCATAAATCCGCGAACTTCAGGTATAGTCCTGATAACATAGGATTCTGGATTATCGAACTCCATGTCATAAAACTGAACATGTCGGTATTCTTCTTCTATCTCTTCGGCAATACCATAAACAGGTATGCACATCGGACCCATTCTTCCACAAATGACCATGACGTTTTCATTTTCGCTGATTGCCTTTTTGTGATCAGCAGATGTTTCGATGTGTTTCAAATTCGTATACAACATAATTTCTTGTTTTAAAATTTACCGAACAAAATTACCCCGGGATATCGGATCGGTAAAGGAATTGAGCCTCCAGCATTACAGCTTAAGGCTTGATTCCGGACAACTTATTTATTGATTTCGGTTAACTTTAACGTTTTTAATCTGTCATGGAAGGATGAAAACTATTCTCGAAACTGATCATGAATTTATTTGCGATATCGACGCACCCTGCTTTCAGATGCTGTCTATGGACGAAGCGGAATTGGTGCGAGCCAGTAAAACGCAGGTTCTTTTCCGCAAGAATGACCACCTTACCAAACAGGGGGCATTTGCATCGTATGTATTATTCCTTATAAAAGGCCTGGCAACCCAGTATCTGGAGGGAGATGGAGTAAAGAATTACAATCTTCGGATTATCAGACCTGGAGAATTTGTTGGCCTTTCAGCAGTGTTTACGAAAAACACATTTAACTATTCTTCTGTTGCATTGACAGATTGCCAGGTATATCTGATTGAAAAAGATGCTATTGCCAATGTTATAAAACAAAACGGAATGTTTGGCTTCAGCATTATAAAGCGTTATTGCGAGCAAAACGCGAACCTGTTTGATTCACTGAGGACGATCATGTATAAGCAAATGAATGGTCGCATGGCAGACACCTTACTTTATATCGATAGCCTGAAATCAGAATCCCCGGACATCTTCCAGCTCCTTTCGCGCAAAGACCTGGCGGATTTTGCAGGGATTTCAACTGAAAGCGGGGTTAAGCTGCTCAAAACATTTGAAAAGGAAGGGTTGATCTCGCTACATGAAAAGGATATAGAAGTAATCCAACACAAGTCGTTAGCTGAGATCAGTAAACGTGGGTGATCACTGGGAATATGACAATTTCGGTAAGGTATTCTTTGGTATTGGTACTACCTGACATCATTTAATTTCAACCAGTCTAACTAACTCCTTATCCCCGAATGATGTGCAATTTTCGCATTTGACATGGTTTTCAAGACCATCAATTAATTTGAAACATTTTTTACACTTGTACCATTGCTTGTCAAATTCCACATTACCGCCTTCTATCTTAATGGCCTGGCATTCGACGAAGGCTTTAGCTATTTTTTTTAAGGCCCGATTATAAACCCTGGTGAAGGTAGGCCTCGAAATGTCCATTTTTTCTGCAGCTACTTCCTGGGACAGATTTTGATAATTTACCAGATTGATACTTTCATACTCGTCAAACTGCAACTTAACAACTTCAAGATCACACAATGGCATTCCAAAAGGTTTGAACCCAGCCATCTTGGGCGGATTGACGATTTTACGGTTTCGTATTGGCCTGGGCATTCAATCTTTGTTTAAGAAATTGCTTCAAATTGGGAAACAGGATGTAAATAAAGAACATCGCTGATAAAAGTAGAACCCCTTTCCCGATAAAACAATAAGTGCCACAATAAAAATCATCCCCGGCACCCATGATGCATGCTGTAGCTCCCATAATAGACATTGCTACATAGTCAGCAAAAATGACAACTGGTAAAACCAGGAACAATTTGACAAAGAATGAAGTTTTCATTTGCTTAGATTTTTCATAAAGATAATGAACGCTCGTTCATTAAACAAATTTATTTTGAACGTACGCTCATTTTAAAAATACTATTACCGTTTGGATCAAGCCTAATATTTACAAACGGATGATTGAATGCCTGGAAAATAAAACTACCTTTTCCAATATTTTGAAGAAAATACATGACAAAAAATAAGCATCATTGGTACGATGGGTGGTTTTATGATACATTGATCGCTCCAAACCAGGATAGGCTATTTGCGCAAATAAAAAATCTGGTTGACCCACAATCCAGTATAATTGATGTGGGTTGTGGAACCGGACGATTAGAATTTACTCTCGCCGGTAAATGCAAATCTGTTTTAGGGATTGACATATCGGAAAGGAATATTAAACGGGCGCTCCACACCCTACTTCAGCACCCTAACCATAATATTTCTTTTCGGCATCTTAACCTAAGTGAAATAATAAATGAAAAGCAGGCACATTTCGATTATGCCATACTGACCTATGTTATTCACGAAGTTGATGAAGAAGAAAGGATAAGTCTTCTTGCCGAATTGGCAAGTGTCGCCGATAAAATTATCATAGGCGATTACCTGGTTCCAAGACCTCGGGTCCTTGGAAGCATTTTTACTGAGATTATTGAGTTTATTGCAGGTGCAGAGCACTATAGGAACTTTAAAAGCTATGTGTCTAACGGTGGGGTATATCATCTGGCGAACCAAGCCGGATTAAAGATTTTAACAGAGATTTCTAATCACCCATTAACAAATCAAATTGTTATTTTGTCTCAATAGTTCGTTTTAACCTTTATCCAATCGTTGACAGTAAAACTGCAAATCGCAAAATAGAGTAAACTGCAAAGGGTTACAATAATTGGCAAAGTGGTAAAACCAGGCAACCCTACGGATAAGATAAGGCAGGCCAGTATTACATCAGCAATAATTGCAAACAGTAAATTTTTACCGATAGCCTGTTTGTAAAACCGGGTTGGAGTGCGGACAACAAATATGTTGAAGATGCTGGCAAAAAACAGAATGGCAAATCCATAAGAATGCAATTCATCCAGGTCATGGATCTCAAAATATCTTCTTCCAATAAACAGCCATATCAATCCTTCGGCAATTAATAACAATCCCAAAAGGAAACCCCTTTGGACCAAAGGCTTTATATTCCAACTTTCAGGTTGTCTTGACCAGCTTACGATATCGGTGGATAATGTCAGAGTGACAAAATCAATTATGAATAAAAGCAGCACCATATCAAATGCGCTGACAACAAACTGCCCTGTTATCAGGTAGGCGGCACAGACGAATACCACCGTAAACAAGGTTTTTGAAACTTTACTAACTACCCAATTGGTAATCCGGTGGTGTATGGTGCGGCCAACCGTTATCAGGCTAATGATGCTCTCCAATCCTTCACGCAGCAAAATCACACTGGCGGCCTGTTTGGCTGCATCGGTGGCCGATTTAACGGCAATGCCGACCTCAGCCTGTTTTAAGGCGGGTGCATCGTTAACACCGTCGCCTGTCATACCGGTAATTTCCTGATGTTCCTGTAAGGTTTTAACAATGGAAAATTTATCTTCTGGCAGTACCTCTGCAAACCCATTATGGGCCATAATGATGGAATGAGTATCACTCCCCGCTCCTTGTTCACGCAATAAACCGGCGCTGACAATATCCTCCCCTACACCCACCTGGGCAGCGATCTCTTTAGCAATCGGTAACGCATCACCGGTCAGCATCTTCACTGTCACTCCCAGCCCCTTGATTCCTGCAATCATCTGTGCAGAATCGGTTAGCGGTGGATCAACCAGCGCCACAATGCCCACCAGGCTAGTTAAATCATTGGCCTGAATGGCAATGGCAATTGTCTTAAATCCTTTGGCAGCCCAAACATCAACAGTCTTATCGAGCGCTGACTCCTGCAGGTTACATAAACCTTTGATGGTAATATAGGCACCCTTCATGACTTTAACTTGTTTTCCCTCCTTTTGTACCATAGCTTCGGTTCTTTTGAGAGCGGCTGAGAAAGGAGTAAAGGAGATTTGCTGATAGCCTGAAGTATCTGTTTTATTATCAGCTGCCTTTTGCAGAAAGGCCATATCTATTGGATCATTATTAGCGGCTACAGAGGCCAAAACACCATACCGGATGATATCGTCGGTCGTGAAATTCTCAGCGGCTTTTAAATCTTGTACCGACAACTTATTCTGCGTAAGGGTTCCTGTTTTGTCAATGCACAGCGTTGTTAGTGTTGCTGCATCTTCGGTGGCACTTAATCTACTCACCAGAATGCCCTTTGCAGCCAACTGCTGTGAACCTTTTGCCATACTTACCGTAAACATAGCGGGCATAGCTACCGGAACAGCTGTGACCAATAATATGAGTACTAAGGGCAGCAGGGATATAAATGTTTCACCCCGGAATAAAGAAACTGCAATGGTAATGCCAACAAATGCAAGAACAATTGAAAATAGAATCTTAACAATCTTTGTCACAACTTCTTCCATGTGCAGACGCGGCTTGGCCATCTGAACCATGCGGACTGTTTTTCCATAGAAGGTATTAATGCCAGTTGCAATTATCACTGCAGTACACTCGCCATTTTTAATGACAGAGCCGGAGTATAGGATATCTCCTTCTTTTTTGCTGATGAGCATCGACTCTCCGGTAAGGGCTGATTGATCGGCACCGGCTGTTCCATCCACTATTTTGGCATCGGCGGTAATAAAATCACCGGTTCGGATGCGGATTATATCGCTGGGTACCAATTGGCTGCCCGAAACTTGTTGCCATATTGCGTTTCGCAACACCCGTACCATTACCTGCAAACTTTGCTTTAAAGCCTGCACTGTTTTGGCGGCCTTACTTTCCTGCATAAAGCCTATAAAGGCATTGAAAAGCATCAGTCCGCCAATCAGATACACGTCCACGTACTTATGAAGCAAAAATGAAAGGATAATCGTTAACTCCAGCATAAATGCGGTAAGTCCCCAAAAGTGCTTCAAAAACAGCAAGATCATCCGTTGTTTCTTCTCAGCCACTTCGTTCAGGCCATAGGTGATTTGCCGCTGTTTCACCTCTTCATCAGAAAGACCGGTTGCAGCCTGAACTTTCAATTCAGATAGAACATCCGTTATTGTTTTTGTTTCGTAAGGATTGGTCAGGCTGGGCATATCTGTCTGATTCTATTGTACTGACATAATATTGATCTTAAGTAAATGTAATAATTTTAGCGACTTCCCATGACTAAACAATCCTTCAGTGATCTTGGTGGAAATGCGTCAAGTTCTTTTCCCAACATCAAGGATGTGACTGATTCTTACTACCTTCGACCAAGGCTAATATTCAACAGAATTCAAATGATCGGCAAGTCAATCTATAATCTTAAAAAACAATGGGATAATCGCCTTAAAAAGGCAATGATTCTGATCATTTCGGTACTCTTATTGACCTTGATGACCCCACAACTTTATAGTCATTCAGGTAAGCCCAAATACCATGTCATCATTGATACCGACGGGGCCATCGATGATCTGCGAGCAGTCACCACCCTATTGGCATGCAACGATATCCGGGTCCTTGGGATCATCGGTTCCCAAGGCACCCTGTCAGCAAAATCGGCAGCGGACAAGGTAGGCAGTCTCCTGGCTTACTTTCATCACGAGGGAATTTCGGTTGGTTTGGGGCGCTCTTTGGACAAGGCCCTGCCATTCTGGAGTGATTTTGCCGGTTCGGTTTCCTGGGGGAACAATGAATTTGTGGCACCACCCTCCTATCAGGATGCGGTTTCGCTTATCAATAACATAACGAAATCCTATCCACAAAAAGTTACCCTGATCGCTTTGGGAGCCCTCACCAATTTGGCCGATTGGCTCCGAAATAATCCGGGGAAAATTCAAACAGTGGAAAGGATAATCTGGTACAACGATCTGGATTTTAAGAATGGGTTTAATTTACAGACTGATCCTAAAAGTTATCAATTCATTCATTCCCTGCCGATTCCGTTGCAAGTTGTCTCAAATGACCGCTCAAACCTGTTGTACGATCTGACCTTCATACAAAAGTTGGATTCAGCAAGCTCAATCTATGCTGATCATTTGGCGGATTTTCATAAGAAGATCGCTCAGGCGAATCCCGGTAAGCCTATCCACCTGGACATCGGTGATGATCTTGTTCCTCTTTTCCTGACCTGTCCGATTGTGTTTACCTCCAGGGATGGCCAAAATCCGGCCGTGTTTACCCCGGAAAAGAATATTCCCGTATCCTATATTGCCGATCTGATTTCGACGGTTCTCAATTCCAGCATCAAACCGAACAATCGCGTTTTTACTGATTTCCCGGTTAATCCGGACCTTTACAAGAAAAGTGTTGCAGATATTCTGCCCCAGGTGATAAGGGATTTTGGATTATCTGAATGGAAATCGGTGGTACTAACCAATGAGATTCACGGTCACACCGGCATTTATTCCATCATAGGGGTTAAAATGGGAGTCCGGGCGCTTGAGTATTTCAATGTTGGTGTCAATAATCTAGAGGTGGTTACCTATGCAGGAAACGAACCGCCATTGAGTTGCCTGAATGACGGAATACAGATCAGCACAGGAGCAACAATCGGTCAGGGGCTCATAACGGTTGACAAAACCGTTCTCCCCATCCCGACAGTTGAATTTGCCTTTAACGGCAAAAAAATAAGGATCGAACTCAAAAAGGAGATTGCGGAACGTATCGAGGTGGACATCAAAAAGGGCGTTCAACAATTTGGGATGTCGGACAAATATTGGGCTTATGTTGAGGAATTGGCTTATCGATACTGGCAGGAACTTGACCGACATGTGATTTTTGATCTTACCGTTCCGGTTGAAAACCATTGATAAGAAGTGACCCCCACTGAGAACTATACCATATTATAGTTGAGTTTCGTGTAATCTTCACGTTCGTTAAGGTATATTTTCTTTGTCCTTTTTCGTGTTTTCATCATCGGTTACATTCGTGTTTCGTGCGAATTTCGACACGAAGTAACATGTACCCTGATGAATCAACAGCACATCGATGAAATTAACGCCTGGCTTAATTCCGACCGGGAATACCAAACCGGAGTCAAGCTATTTGACCAGCACTCGAAAAACAAAACCCTTAAAAATCTTTTCCCACGGAAGGAAATACGGTATGCCGGGAAGCTTGCCTACGAATTGGGAAAGATTGCCGGCATAGTTCCAACTGTCGATAAAGCTGGGGACCACGAGCTGAAGCCATCTGCATTAAAACCGGAAACTACAATTCGAGATGATTACGAATCATTGATCGCTGATGATCCGGACCAACCACCGATCATTCGCCGGATCATTGCGGAATTCAGTGCTCTGTATAAAAACAGGTCAACCGCCCATAACTCCCTGAAAGGGATCCCACCGGATAACCGTCCGGAGAATGTTTCCATGCGCCAGGTTATCGTTGAGAAAATGGAGGGCTATTCTTCCCGGATGGAAGAATTACACGCTGCCCATCAGGACTGGTTAAACAAAAATATCATGCCTGATGAATTGGTAATATATCCACCCAAAGTACCCAAGATGCCAAAGGCCGGGATCCTGCCAATTGAAGAACTCTCCAGGCAGCGTCTGAACTTGCAGAAATCCTTAAGCCGTGACAATAACCTATTACATTTCGGTACTCCAACCAAGCAGCCCATGGTAAGCGAAATGCGGCCCGGGCCAAAACGAAATGAACTCCTGAAAAGGATCAAGGAGAAAAAAGCTGAGATCGAGAACCTAACAACCAAAATTGATGGTCTTAATCAAAGCGTCGGAACTACGGCCGGCAGTATCCAGGAGTAAAGCCGATCAGGATGCGATGATTCCTGCAGCACTGATGGAAATTCCGGCAGACACGAATCCTGACCTGGTGGAATTCGTGCCGGGAGTATTAACAAAATCAATCGGCCTGCTCATTCCCGGCAGGCAGAAGCACTACTATTCGGATGGCAATTTCAACCTGATACGGCTGATCTTTCACATACTGAAGCAAACAGGACCCGCAAACGTGTTCATGACCACCTACTCCATCTCGCAGCAATCGCTTGAAAAGGTGCAAAGCGCGATCAACAAGGGGGAAATACTTTCCATCCGGTTCCTGATCGATAACCGGGTGAAAGTCATGAGCCCGATTCCCTTTCAAATGCTTCGCCAAAGTTTTGTATATCGTTGTGTTTCCCTGCATGCCAAAGTGGCCCTGATCGAGAATGGGGAGTGGAAAATTTCCATCGTCACCTCACAAAACGCTACCGACAATCCGAAGCTCGAACGAGGGGTCATATTCACCGATGACATGGTTTTCAACTTCGATAAAACACACCTGGAGAATGTTTTTAACCGAGGAACAGACTAAGGAAATCGAATCCATGGCCGAGCTGTTCTTCAGCCTGGACCAGATCGCTGCCAACGCTGAAATTGATCCGGAGGATTTTCGTGACGAAGTGCAATCCAAAACCGGTCCGGCCTATGTCGCCTACATTACCGGATGGTTAAAGGGTGAAATTCCGCTTCGTAAATCCATTGCCGAGGCCGCAGCCAATGGATCAAACCCCGCCCAACAGATGATGATAACGATGATTCAGAACGCAGAAATTGACCGCCAATGAGTAATTCTGCCCTCGCCCTGGAGAACCAATCCTGGGAACTGGTTAAAACCGCGATCATCGACCCTGAAAATTCCATGCTGACAGAGGAGCAAACGGCGCTCCTTTGCCGGGTAACCTCTCTGGCCCGGGTAGTGGACCGGCATCCACTCGGGAAAGCGGCCCTGGCAATTCACCGTTCAAAATATCCTGAAATATCCCGCAGGACTGCCTGCCGTGACCTTCAAATGGCCATGGAACTAAACGTCACATATGTCAGATTCAATTATGAATTCTGGCACAATTGGGTGATCAATACCCTGGTGGAACAAATTGAAGCAGCAAAGGCGCGTGGTGATCTGAAATCTTGGGCAGCCGGCGCCGGCAACCTCATTAAAGCCATCGGGGAAAAGGTTGTGGAAGAAAAGGATCCACGCCTGGTCGAGAAGCACACTTTCCTGATCCAAATCAACCACCATGGTAGTATTCGAAACCTCGATACCAGGGCAATCAATGATATGCCACCCGAGGAACTGAAGGCCATCTCTGATGCCATCTACACCGAAATCACTGAAGAGGATGCAGAGGAAATGTTTAAGACTTGATCATGGAGCCGCTAACCCTCAATAATCCGCAGTATTCCAGCATCGTTCTGAATCCGAAATCCAAGTGTGACATTTGGAGCCGGGCAACCGGCAAATCATTCCTGGTCGGCTGGGATATCAATAACGTCAATCGCTGGATGCCCCGGGCCCTGACATCAGTGACCGGCCAAACCTACGGCCAGCTTCTTACCAGAACATTACCGTCGACATTCAAATTTCTGGAAACGATGGGCTACACCAAGGATAAAAACTATGTTGTAGGCCGCCGGCCACCCCCGACATTCCTATCGCCATACGAGAAGATCATGAAATTCGATAACGTGATCTCATTCGCCAATGGCAATGCCATTTTGATGCTATCGCAGGATCGCATCGGATCAGCCAGGGGAGCAAACGTGGATTATGAAATACTGGATGAAGCCCTGACAATTGATAAGGAACGCTACGATCAGGAGACAAGCCCCACAAACCGGGGAAACGAGGATATCTGGGGTCCAAACTCGAAGAACCATGTTCCTTTCCACCACGGTTACCATTACGTTTCTTCCATGCCATACAGCCAAACTCAGAAGTGGCTGCTAAACTTCGGAGATTATTACGCCGAGGAAGCCGGACTCCAAATATTCGTGATCTGGAACCGTATCGTGAAACTCCAAATGGAACTGATTCCGGCGTATTATGCCCGGGATGCAAAACTCTATACCCAAATTTATAACGAAACCATCCGGCTCCGCTCGCAAATCCTGCCGTTCGTCAGCACAACCGGTACCCTATTTACCCTGGCGAACGCTTTCGATAACATCGATAACATCGGGATATCCTATATCATCAGGGAGTACGAGAAACAAAACCTACTGACGTTCATGATTGAGATCATGAATATTTTCCTGGATACGGTCGAGGACTGCTATTACCACATCAATGAATCCAAACACGTTTATTTCAATGCCACCAATGATGGATTCATTCGTGACCTGGCCGAAAACACGAACTGGGATTTTTCCCGGTTAGAGGTGCAGGACTCCCGTTTTGATAAAGATTGCAATCCGAACATTCCGCTGGAAATTACCCCTGATTGGGGCAGTTCCATATCGCTATTCACCGTCGGCCAGGAGGGAGGGGTGGATTTTGTGAAAAACGAGCCAGGACTCGTTGACAACTTTATCAATGAGTTTTTCGTGAAACCCGATGATCCGAACGGGGTGATGATTAACAGCCTGGTTGATCAATTCACAACTTACTACAAACCCCACAACGAGAAAACTATACTGTATTACCGTGACCGGTACGGGGATTCAAAAAACCCGAACGTCAACAAATCAGCCAGTTATAATGACCAGGCGATTGCCAGGCTTGAACGCGCCGGCTGGACGATCATCCAGGAGGTCCACCGGGGAATGGAACCACCACAACATGACAAATACCTCCTTTGGGGTAACATTCTTAAAGGCAGTGATCCTTCCTTTCCGCAGGTAAGGTTCAATGGCACGAAGTGCAAGTACACCCTCATTTCCATGAACAATACCCAGGTGATCCAGAAAGAAGGGAAATTCAGTAAAAA
Source organism: uncultured Bacteroidota bacterium (assembly GCA_903851365.1). Lineage (GTDB taxonomy): Bacteria > Bacteroidota > Bacteroidia > Bacteroidales > UBA12481 > UBA12481. The sequence goes on along the minus strand of CAINOB010000007.1, from coordinate 663 downwards.
CAAAGCCTCCGAACGTTCCAAAACCATTCTTCCGGAAATGGCAACGCACTTTTCAGATTCAGTGGATAAACGAATTTGGACGAAATACGGCCATTTACTTACCGTTCAATCCACTTTTGTCGCGGCTAGAACATAAATCATTACGGAAATTCCGTTGAGCCTCTGACCAGGCGCCGGAAAAGTAAGGCAGACAGAGGACTCCCAAAATCCTAAACTGTGAAGTTTATCAATCTGTTGTAATCGCAGATGCGTTGCTGAACTGGTTTCATCAGTTGAGAGTATCGGTGTGCAATCTCAGGCGCCACTACAGCCAAACTTATCGGTACAGTGAAGGTGTGCAAGGGTAACCAAACAGGAAGTGTTACCCAAGGGTAAAGATTCGGGAAAGAAGTATCAAAAGCAAAAGATAGTCAGGCCTTTACGATGACGGGTTGGTTCGATTTTTACAGATGTTACAGGTTTTACAAATGTTGCAAAAGTGACTATTGGCAAAACTAATCCATTGTAAGTCAGGTTCATCAGTAGACAAGCCGCTCAAAAAAACCAGTCCGCGCCGGAGTAAACTGACCACCCCCTGCCGATTAATATTTACAACGCCTGCCGGAGCAAACTAACCACCTCCTGCCGACGCAAACTGACCACCCTTCAAATCGTTCATTTACG
>CAINOB010000006.1 GCA_903851365.1 uncultured Bacteroidota bacterium | reverse complement strand
GCAATGACAATCCATTTTATAAGATGGTATTAATTCATCGCCAGTATTTTACGATACTTCCACAGCGCTTGACTTTTGCCTACAGATTAAGTTTTCAAACCTCTATCGGACAGAAGCCTATGCCTTGGTATATGTTGAATTACTCCTTCAGTACATTTGATGACCGCGAAGGATTGGGCGGGTCTAAAACACTCCGTGGAATTCTTCGTAATCGGGTGGTTGGTGAAGGTTTTGCTTTGGGAAATTTTGAATTCCGATGGAAATTTGTAAAATTTGAATTTCTGAAACAAAACTGGTACTTGGCTTTGTCACCATTTATGGATATGGCTGTTATTACAAAACCTTATAAACCGACTGCAACTTTTGAGATACCTGCAGGTTTTTATGGGACAACAGATGGACTACATATCAGCTACGGCGCTGGTTTACATATTGCATTAAATCAGAACTTTATTGTCGCAGTGGATTATGGTATGGCTGCCAGCAGTGGTAAAAACATCCTTAAAAACGATGGTACCAAGGGCATCTATATCGGTTTGGATTTTCTCTTCTAATACCTAACTAAACCTTGTCTTCAAGCTGACAGCCAGTTATGGTTGTCAGCTTTTTTTTATTTATTAAGCAACGCAATGGCTTTGATAACTGCCATCTTAGAACAGCTTTCGTAAACATTCAATTCCTGCAAATATTCCGTTCCTGCATATTTACGAAGGTCGACGCCCAAATCTGCCGCGTTCTCTATTTTATCACCAGATTGAAACTCACCATCAACTTCTTTAATGAGCTCCTTTTTTGCATCATAAATCTGAATGCGGCACCTTATTTTTATCAGTTTCTTCTTTTGTGAGCTAGGATCTTGTGAAGCTACGTCAATCATCTGGGGAGGTGTAATATCTTTGATGTATACTTTCATGTATTCATCAGCTATCCCGCTTGCAACAGCTTTAGCCAGTGTTGCATTAGGCTTTCCATATTCGTTTGACTTGATGGAATTCATGGTGTCAGCAGATAATACATTCAGACCGGCTTTTTTAAGTTTCGCCATCAGAAATGGAGTCACTTTCTGGTAAATAAATTCATTGCCGCGTTTTTTGCCTTTTGTACCATAGGTTTTGAGATATTCTTTGGTATCCATATCGCCCTGGTCATTGTTGAGCTCTACTTCAACCGGATAGCTGTAAATAGCCACTTTCTGCGCTTTAACCGAGCCTGTCGGAAAAGAAAACAACAAACTGCAGAGGATGAAAGGGAAAATTAAATTTTTCATAATAAAGTGCTTTCCCTGTAAAGATAATTAGACGCCTTCTAAATCCTTATGTGTTGATCGAGTATTTTTTTTATTTTCTTGAATACCTGCTCAGGTTTAATACTGGTCATGCAAAGCATTGGAAAATCCGCTCGCGAACAGGGTGTTTCTCCATACACGGAGCATGGTCTGCAAGTAACAACTGACGGATCGGCAAATAAAGAATAATCTTCTGGTTGATTAACTGGCGCAAATCCGAGCTTTGGATCCGTTGCACCCCAGATCGATAAGGTTGGAATACCGACCAGCGAAGCCATGTGCATATTGGCAGAATCCATGGAAATAAATAGGTTAAAGCTCTGCATTAAAGCAATTTCCTGTTCGGGGCCAGTCTTTCCGGCATGATTGATAATATCGGTACCTGTAATTACCTTAAGTGCTTCCTGATCTTCTACACCACCGAAAAGATGTAATTCGGCATGATAATTTAGTCTGACTATATCGATCAACTCGAGAATATTTGATAATCCCCACTCTTTGGTGATATGCTTCGACATCGGTGCCAGACCTATCCTGATCACCTTTCCATTTTCTTCCTCAAGTTTTGCTTCACCACTTTCGGGTTGAAATATTTTGGTTGCAATATCGCCATACAACCCAGCCTTATTAAATACTTCCATATATCGTCCGATGGTGTGGGGTACGAAGATCCCTGATCTGCGTTTTTTTATGATATCATGCCTGATTTTTCTGTGCTTTTTAATCCGGTAGGTCCTAAATCCATTTAGTCGGAATAAGGAATCAAGAATCCAGGTCCGTAAAATTCCGTGTAAATCAACAACCGAAATAAATTCATGGGAACGGATGTCTTTAAAAAGAGTGAAAATTCCTTTTAATCCCTTATGCCTGCCATCCGGCTCAAATTCTATAAGTATTAATCGGGTGATGCCTTTAAAATAGGAAGCAAATCTTTTACGGGTAACGAAGACCAACTGAACATCAGGATTGCTGTCAATAATTCCTTTGAGTACAGGGAGTGTAAGCAAAACATCTCCCATCGATGACAACCGCAAAACGACAAAGCTTCTCATATCAATACCCTGCGTAGGATTTTTCTTCTGTTAATCCGGAATTGGTAAGCAGGTTAATCTCTTTTTTTATCCGTGCTCTCTCATCATTAAGCACATAAACGCTTCGAGCGGTTTGAATAAACTCCTCCCCAAAATCTTGTTGTTGCTCAAGATCCCTGATTGTATCCTCAATTTCCCAAAGAGATTTATTGATTTTCAGCAAACTGTCATATTGAGTTTGCACTGATATTACCATTCTGTCAACCAATGGTTTAATCAGATTATATTCACTATTGATGTTCGAGAGTTTCTTTGGGTCCTGGATCTTCGCGCGCTTGATCTCCAGGATTGAAAGTTTGTCGAGCAACTCACCATTTGAGACTTCAATTTTCATCCTTAAAAATAAGATAAATTATGAAAACCTGAATACAGAAGATTCAGGCATCCCTTTCGCCATTAATTGATGACCTCTTTAGTTTCACCACAGGTAAGCATGGCATTCCCAAAGTAAGGATTTTTAATGTTTTTGGTTTCGCTTAGCCAGAAGGCCCCTTTATTATCAAACGCCATTGGACAATATTGGTAATAAACAGGTTGCCCAGAGCCATACAACTTCAGGATTTTATAAAACCCATTGCTGAGCGGAGAAAATGATAACCTCTGTTTTTCAATGTCGGAATTATCGGTGATGTTTTTTGTTTCCAATTCCACAACTGAAGAAAAGTTATGCCAAACATCTATTTCAGAGGATCCTATGAACTTATTATTTTTCTTTTTAAGTATTCCGGATAACTTGGTAGCAGCCGTGCTAGCTTTTTTTGCATCAGAAGCTACGAAGGCATTCTTTAATTCGTCATATGCTGAGTACATTTCACTTATTTGTGCCTGAAGCTCGGGTGTGGCCGTGATTTTTTTTATCGAAGCAGCATCAGGTTTCGAGGTACTGTCCGACCTGCGATCCATCATACTGGGTTTACCTAGCAGTTGAGCCGAGGCATCAATACTGAATGTTCCATTGGTAACAATTTCCTCTCCATCTTCAAGTCCTTCGGTTACGACAAAACTAGTGCCGAGATCTGGTCCCAACGTAATTTCCTTCAATAGAAATGTCGGTTGTGTGGTACCGGGTACCTTAACGTACACAATTGACCGTGTACCAGTCCATAAAACCGAAGAGTGCGGAATTGTTAAGCTATTTCCAGTATTTGCCAGGTGAGCTTTCAGGTTGCCGGTGACAAACATGCCTGGTTTTAGCAGGTTTTCGCGGTTAGTAACATCAATCCTCAACTTGGCAACTCTATTCCCTGCATCAACAACCGGATCAATAAATGCAACGGTTCCGCTGAACTCATGGCCAGGTAATGATTGTAAGGTGAATGAAATTTTGTCTCCTTTCCTGATCCATGGGAGATCTGATTCATAAGCATCGAAAAGTACCCAAACATGGCTTAAATCAGCGATTTCATATAGTACTGTCCCTTGCTGAACATAATCGCCCCTGTTAACTTTTCGGACTGTAACAATGCCGGATACATTGGCTGAAATATCAAAGTTGGTCTTAACCTGTCCACCTTTTTCAATTTCTGCAATTTGATTGTCTGTGAATTTCCACTGCCGGAATTTCTCCCGGGCAGCTGAAATTATCGCAGTATCCTTCATTTTCAGGGCTTCAAACAATTCTTGCTGAGCCGTAATCAATGACGGCGAATATATTTGTGCAACCGGCTGTCCTTTCTTTATTTCCTCGCCGGTGAAGTTTATTTGCAATTGTTCAATCCGACCCGCCAGGTGTGATGCCTGCGTCTGGACCAACCGCTCATCCGCCTCAATCTGACCATAAAGACGAACCTGTTTAACAGTCTCATGCTTTGAGATAATGGTGGTTTGCACTTCAGCAATCCGCGCAGCATCCTCGCTCATGGAAATTGTATTCGGATCAATCTGCGCGGCATCCTGGGTTAGTGGGATTAAATCCATAGCGCAAAGGGGACAGAGTCCTGGCTCAATCTTTCTGATCTGTGGATGCATGGAACAGGTCCAGATCACTGCGCTTTTGACCTCTGCTGCTGCCTTCGGTAATTTAGCGGTTGTTGGTTGGTGAAACACAATCCATCCAGCGAAGAACCCCACCATCAGGAGGAGGAAGGTTCCTAAATATTTTCTATTTGTTATGTTCTTGATATTCATTGTGATAATTGATTAGTTGTAAGAAATTATTGATCGTAAAGTTGCGACCGCTGTATTTCCGTCAACAAGCGCTTCAACCTGTTTAAATTCATAATCCAGCAGCTGCTGTTGCATGCGCAATATTTCTTCAAAATCAGTTCCGGCTACTGAAAATGAACGGGTTAACAGGGCAATCGCTTTTTCTGCCAATGAAGCCTGCCTCGAAAAAAGTTCAACGCGCCTTTCGGCATCATTATACAGTTGTATTGCTTCCTGATAGCTGACCTTAAGCTCATTTTTCATATTGGTTGCAGATTCAGCTGCTGCATCCCTGAGATATCCGGCCTCCTGACGAAGTGATCTGTATTTTTTACGATAGATTGGAAGTGTTGCGGTGACCATTGGCATGATCATGTCCTTGCCATTCATCATGGATGTCACATGGGGAAATTTCTGGATCAAAGAATAATTCAATCCTATTCCAATCATCGGATAACCCATCTTTGTAGCCATGTTGAGTCGTGCCTCATTTGCCTGCTTATCTGCTTCAAACATTTTGACCATTGGGTTATTCGTAACACTATCGGCCAGTACAATCAAACTCCCAGGCAGTTTTGCCTTCTGTAAAGAATCACTAATGAAAACCTCTGCCCCGGGCTTCCTGCCCAGGAAACTGTTAAACCTTGTTTTTTCAGTAATCAATTGGTCCTCGAGAGAATGTTTTCGGTTTTCCAATTCACCAATTTCCATTTGAACCCTGAGCAAATTAACCAGACTGTTTTGGCTAGCCCCACCCATAGCTGCACCAGGAGATTTTGGCATTGGAACACTTCCCGATGAGGATCCGGATGTGGAAATTCCCATGCTGCCGCTGCCCATTGCGTTGGCACCTGATTTTTGCTCAGGCTCAATTGCCGAAGTCATGTCACTCGTATTGCCTGAACTGGAATTACCGTCTGTTTTAAAACGGATTCTGGCCAATCTTTCCAAAGCTTTTAACAGGTCAAGGTTTTTTTGAGTTGACTTAATTTCCGACGTTATCTTAAACATTCTGTACCAGGAAGTTTTAACCTTTAGAAAAATTTCATCTTTTAAACTTTCCACTTCATGAAATCTTGCCAATGCCATTTTGGAAGCTTCATCCTTGGCAGCTTTGAGGGTACCGAACCAGGGAGTCATCTGCATTAAACGGAAATCTGCCAGTTGATAACCCTCCATCAGCTCCATTTTATTGATAAAGAATCCAAACTGAAGCTCGGGATCGGGTAGGGTGCCCGCTTGGGGAACCTTTTCCAAAGCTGCCTGATATTGCAAATATTTTGCTTTTAATCCAGGATTATTCAAGGCTGCCGCTTGGATATAGGATGAAAGCGAATCAACTTGTTGCGCATTAGCAAATGTGCAGCCCAGAAAAATGATCAGCCCAGGCGATAATTTTACCAGCCTTTTTATTAATGAGGGTATGGTGTTGATAATCATATTAAATCGCTTTTATTTAATCTGAGATTCCTATTATTGATTTTAACAGCCCGCTCACGCCAGATACTCTGCAAAATTGGAACAACAAAAATGGTCATGATCTGAATTGTCATACCTCCGAATGTAGGTATAGCCATCGGAATCATTATGTCAGCTCCTTTGCCGGTGGAGGTCAAAACTGGTAAAAGGGCAATGATTGCGGTTGCTGCAGTCATCATGGCTGGTCGTACGCGTTTTTTACCCGCCTCGATGACGGCTTCCCTGACTCCTTCGACAGTATCAGGATTTCGCCTTTCAAATACATCATGAATGTAGGTACCCATGATCACTCCATCGTTTGTGGCAATGCCGAAAAGAGCAATGAAACCTACCCAAACAGCGACACTTAGATTGATGCCGTGCATTTGAAACAAATGTCTCATGTTAACTCCGGCTATGGAAAAATCCATAAACCAGGGTTGACTATAGAGCCATAAAAAGATAAATCCTCCTGAAAAGGCAACAAAAACCCCTGAAAAGTGTATCGCTGAAGCGGTTACCGTTTTAAATTGGAAGAATAAGAGGAGAAAAATAATCAGCAGACAAATCGGTATCACTATTGACAAGCGTTTGGTTGCCCTAATCTGTTGTTCGTAATTTCCAGCAAATTTAAAATTCACACCTGGGGACAATTTCAGTTCCCCGGATTCTATTTTTTGATTGATGAATTTCTGAGCCTGTTCCACCACATCAACCTCTGCCAGGTTCGACACTTTATCGAAAATTACATATCCGTTAAGGAAAGTGTTCTCGCTACGGATCATCTGCGGACCTTTAGTATAGATTATATCCGCTAGCTCACCAAGCGGGACTTGTACGCCAGTCATCGCTGGCACAAGTATCTTTTTCAGGTCTTCAGGCGAGGTTCTCAGTTCTCTTGCGTACCTGACACGAATAGGGAACCTCTCCCGGCCTTCTACAGTAGTTGATAGTGCCATTCCCCCAACAGCGGTCTGTATTATCTCTTGAACGTCACTGACTGTCAGACCATAACGGGCAATCGTTTCTCTGTTTAATTTGATTTCAATATAGGGAGCGCCTACAGAACGGTCATAAAAAACAGATGATGCCTGTATTGAAGGAACTTCTTTAAGTAACCTCTCGAAATCCAGACCGGCCTTTTCTATAGATTCAAGATCGGGCCCATAAACTTTCAGTCCCATGGGGGCTCTCATACCTGTGGATAACATCACCAGCCGGGTTTGGATGGGTTGTAATTTTGGGGCGGATGTTAAACCGGGTAGGTTTGTTACCTTAACTATCTCATTCCAAATGTCGTCCGGGCTTTTAATCTGTGGTCTCCATTGACGAAAATATTCCCCTCGTTCATCAGGTATCAGCAATTCCTTGGGAATGATCCTGAATTCTTCTTTCTGCCAGTTATATTTTGTTCCGTCTGTCAGTACGAAGTTGTCCTCCTTGTCAACCTTGAACCTCATCCTGTGGCCGTTTTCGTTCAAAATATATTCTGGCCGGTAATTGATTGTGTTTTCGAACATTTGAACAGGCGCCGGATCCAGAGCCGAATTAACGCGACCCCATTTCCCCACCGCAATTTCAACTTCCGGAATGGTTGTCAGCCTTTTATCAAGTTGCTGAACATATTCGATGTTTCTTTCGACTCCGGCATGAGGCATACTTGTTGGCATAAGCAGAAATGAACCTTCATCGAGTGCCGGCATAAATTCCTTACCCACTCCGGGAAAGGTCTTTGAGGCTCCATTCCAAAGTCTGGTATCTTTTAACTCCCAACCCAACTTTTTGGCGCCATTACCAACAAATCCAAATGACTTATTAAATCCTTGCCAGATAATAATTCCAAAAAGTACAGTGAATACCGGTATTAAGAGAAATCTGATTTTATGACGCAGACACCACCGAAGGATCTGTTCATAATAATGGATCATGGTCATCAATATCGCCAGAATTGAACCGATCAATCCGGCAACAAATAGAAAATTAACTGATGTACCCTTATGAGTTCCAAGTGGCAACCATTCAATGGCAAGGTAATAGACTGCTGCAATAATGGTTACACCAATATTGATATATTTTGGCATCTCTTTGAATGGCTCGGGCCATTTATTGCGAAAAAGGTTACTGATGCCGATAATAGAGAGTGCCAGCGCAGGCCAGGCACCGAGAAAAATAATTCCGGCGGGCCCCGCGGCTATTAGTACGTAGTTCCAGATTTTTCTGAATCGATTCTTATCAAAACGAATGGAATAGATGTAATAGGCCAGCATTGGAAGTACAACCATACCAAGCACATAGGAAGAGGTTATTGCAAACGTTTTTGTAAAGGCAAGTGGCCTGAAAAGCTTTCCTTCAGATGCTTCCATTGCGAATACCGGAAGAAAGCTGACTATAGTGGTGGCAAGTGCTACCGTCACGGCAGCTCTCACTTCCGTAGTACCTTTATAAATAAGATCAAGAAGGTCCTTGCCTTTTAACTGCCTGTTTCCAGGCATTTCAAGATGCCGGTTTATATTTTCAATATCCACTATTCCGATATCCACCATGATGCCAATGGCTATGGCAATACCCGACAGCGCAACAATATTGGCCTCGATACCAAATATTCGCATGAGTATAAATGTCATAAGAACCCCGACAGGCAAAAGAAAAGATACAATGAATGAAGCTTGCAAATTCATGAGCAGTAGAATGATAACAATTATACTGATCAATACCTCGTGCGATAATGCAGATTCAAGGGTACCTATTGTTTCCTGGATCAGGCTTGTCCGATCGTAAAATGGAACTACCGTAACTTTTGAAACCGTACCATCAGCCAAGGTTTTTGAAGGCAGTCCCGGCTCCAATTCTTTGATCTTTTCTTTAACATTGTTGATTACCTGCATGGGGTTGGAACCATAACGGGCTACTACTACAGCTCCGGTTGCTTCAGCACCTCCCTTATCTAGTCCCCCCCGACGGGTCGCCGGTCCAAAACTTATCCGTGCAACATCACCCAACCTGACGGGGATATTATTACGCACTGAAACAACAGAGCTTTTAAGGTCGTCAAGGTTCTTAATATATCCCAGGCCGCGAATCACATATTCTACCTGGTTCAACTCGATGGTTTCGGCGCCAATATCAAGATTGCTGTTTCTAACCGCATTCATGATTTGCATGACGTTTACTCCAAAGGCTTTCAAAGCTTCTGGATTTATATCCACCTGATATTCTTTGACATAACCTCCCACCGGAGCAACTTCAGAAACACCCTCAGCCGACGCGAGCGAATATCTGACGTAATAGTCCTGGATAGTTCGGAGCTCTTGTGGGTCCCAGCCTCCAGTGGCTTTGCCAGTTTTGGGATTTCGCCCTTCGAGAGTATACCAGAATATTTGTCCAAGTGCCGTTGCATCTGGTCCAAGAGCTGGCCGCACACCGTCGGGTAATGTTCCTGCTGGGAGAGAATTGAGCTTTTCAAGGATCCGTGATCGGCTCCAGTAAAACTCAATGTTGTCTTTGAATATGATATAAATGAACGACATACCAAACATTGACGTGCTTCTGATGGTCTTCACTCCAGGAATTCCAAGAAGAGCCGATGACAATGGATAGGATACTTGATTCTCCATGTCTCGTGGAGACCTGCCCATCCATTCTGTCGCAACAATCTGTTGATTTTCACCTATATCTGGAATTGCATCAACAGGAACAGGATCACGCGGTAGTATTTCAAGGTTCCAGTTGAAAGGTGCAGTAACAAATCCCCAGATCATAAATACGGCAAGCAGGATAACCGAGACGAGTCTGTGCTCAAGAAAGTATTTTAATATACGGTTTAGCATATTCAATTGATTTGGTCAAAATGAAAAGTATATGAAAGTACGATTACCGCGACAGGTATCGCAACCAATGCCCAAACAGGGTGAATATTTACTGCGCTAAATCAGATATTGCTGCAGCTGCGATAGCCGCACACTCAAATAGGGAGGGGGGGATTCCTCCGGAAAAACGATTTGTTCTTTATAAGTAACGTGAACCTCATCTAATTCAGTGATAACCATCGGTATCTCCAGAGCGGGTGCCGACAAATCGGTAAAATCGAAAGAAAAAACAGAATCATTTTTCAACTGCAACGTAACAGACTCATCACGACAGCAATTTTCAGGGTGCTCACAGCAAGGTTTGGGAGTATGGAGAATGGAGAACTTGATGAGAGTATTGCAGCAATAATGGTAATGATAAGTGATGCCTGTGGTTGTAACCAAAAGGATCAATACCATCAAACTGTTTGTAATTTTCTTCAACATCAGTTTTTGCTACTCACTTTGACAAAGATAAGTGAATAGAAAGCAGTGATTGTCAAATAATTGTTAATAATTCAGTACGACCTGACTATTTTTGTTGCATTTTTTTGAATTTTGTATAATTATGCATAGATTTGCATCGAAATCGTAATAATATACAAATGGATCGTTTAACAAGACAAGAAACCATAATGCTGATTCTACGGGATCAGTGGATCAGGAATCAGGATGAGCTTCAGAAAGCTTTAGAAACCAAGGGGTTTGATGTGACTCAGGCTACCCTCTCGAGAGACTTGCGACAGATTCATGTTATGAAAATACTGGATCCTGTCAGGGGTGCAAGGTATGTTTTGCCAGAAGATAAGGATATGAGGGAAGCAATAACCAGGCTTCCTGATCATCTGGATGGCGTTCTTACCATTGAATTTTCAGGACAATTTGGCGTGATCAGAACTTTACCTGGCTTCGCAAACGGTATCGCCTTTACGCTGGATTACCAGCAAATACCTGAACTTATGGGCACTATAGCTGGTGACGATACCATTCTCCTTATTATGAAGGATGGGGTCTCGAAAAACTTAATGGCGGGAATCCTGAGTAGTCGGTTTCCAGGCATCTCACAGAAGATGATGTTCTAAGTAATTGAATAATTATACAATATAATGATTAATACAATGAAGAAGAAAGTAGTATTGGCCTATAGCGGGGGATTGGATACCTCAGTTATACTTAAATGGCTGATCAACAAGGGGTATCAGGTGATTTGTTATGTTGCTGACGTTGGTCAGGACGACAATTTCAGGGAGGTAGAGGCGAAAGCTTTAGCTTTAGGTGCTTACAAAGTTTTTGTCGAAGATTTGAAAAGTGAATTGGTGGTCGATTATATTTTCCCGGCTCTGCGTGGGAATGCGCTATACGAAGGAAGATATTTACTGGGTACCGCAATTGCCCGCCCGCTCATTGCAAAACGCCAGGTTGAAATTGCTAAAAAGGAGGGTTGTACCTACCTTGCACATGGCGCAACAGGTAAAGGTAATGACCAGGTCAGGTTTGAGTTTGCCTATTATGCACTATTTCCTGAAGCTAAAATTATAGCACCCTGGAAGGACCCGGAATGGCTTAGCGAATTCAAAGGAAGGACCGATATGATTCGCTATGCTGAATTGTATAACATCCCGATTAAACAGACAGTAGCAAAAAGTTACAGTGAGGATGAAAACCTAATGCATATCAGCCACGAAGCTGGTATCCTTGAGAATCCTTCCGAGAGATGCCCTGAGCATGTGTATTCAAAAACTTTGTCACCTATGATGGCTCCGGATAAGGAAACCATGGTAGAAATCGAGTTCCAGAATGGTACTCCGGTCAGGATAAAGAATCTTGACGATGGCATCGAAAAAACAAATGCCATGGAGATCTTCATGTATGCCAACCATATCGCTGGTGTCAACGGGATTGGCCGCATCGATTTGGTTGAGAACCGCTTTATCGGTATTAAATCCAGAGGTATCTATGAAACACCTGGCGGATACCTGCTTTGGGCGGCACACCGCGATCTTGAGGGGGTTGCTATGGACAAGGAAGTAATGCACCTGAGAGATATGCTCATTCCTAAATTCTCTGAGTTGATCTACAATGGTCTCTGGTTCTCCCCTGAAATGGATTTCCTTATGGCGGCCTTTAATAAGAGCCAGGAACAGATAACTGGTACAGTAGTTGTTTCACTTTATAAGGGAAATGCTATGCCGGTATATCGCGAGTCTCCGGTAAGTCTGTATGATCAGGATTTGTCATCTATGGATGTGGAAGGTGGGTTTGATGCGACCGACAGCAGGGGGTTCATTAATATTAATGCCATCCGTCTGAAGGCTCACTACCTGGTTTTGCGCAAAAAACAGCCTTACCAGTGGCGTCCAGGTATTCTTAAATAATCCGGATATGAAACTTTGGCAAACTGCTGATTCAATGGATGCGCGGATCGAAGCCTTTACCATCGGCAACGACCCCGTGCTTGATCAGGAATTGATCCCGTTTGATTGTATGGCTACCATTGCTCACGTTACTATGTTGCAGGAAATCGGGATTTTGGATGCCGATGAAACTGGAAAACTCATAGCTGCGCTTAACGATATTATTAATCTGCATAGTAGCGGACAATTCCGAATTCAGCCGAATCAGGAGGATGGCCATTCTGCAATTGAAGAATTTCTGACCGGCCGGCTTGGAAGTGCTGGCAAAAAGGTGCATACCGGCCGGTCAAGAAATGATCAGGTTTTAACTGCTATAAGACTGTTTGAGAAATTTGCGATTGAAGAACTTATTCAATTAGCGAAAAAAATGGCCGATTCCTTGCAGAAGTTTGCCCTCGCGAATGCAGGCATTCCTTTGCCAGGTTACACTCATACAAGAAAAGCCATGCCTTTTACTGTCAAGGATTGGGCGATGTCTTTTCACGATGCCCTGCTTGATGATGTAAAACTATTGGAATGTACATTCGAATTGATTGATCAGAATCCGCTCGGAACAGGCGCAGGATACGGGGTTCCGCTACCACTTAATCGTCAGACTACCACGGATTTAATGGGATTTTCCCGAATTATGGAAAATCCTATGTATGCTCAGAATAGCCGGGGAAAGTTCGAATCGAGAATATTGAATGATTGCCTGATGATTTTGTATGACCTGAATAAATGGGCCTCTGACCTTATATTTTTTACCATTCCTGATTTGGGCTATTTTAACCTGGATCCAACTATGGTTACAGGTTCATCGATAATGCCGCATAAGAAAAATCCAGACGTTCTTGAACTGATCAGAGCTTCCTATCACCAGGTTGCAGGATATGAATATCAACTGAAAATGATTCCAGCAAACCTGATCTCGGGTTATCACAGGGATCTGCAGTACACAAAGGAACCACTAATGAAAGGGCTGAAAACCTGCCGTGATGTTCTCGAAGCAAGCCTGGTATTGCTTAGTGGATTATCTGTAAATTCGGATAACCTCCATTCAGCCATGACTGCAGAATTACTTTCAGTCCAAAAAGTCATGGAACTGGTAAACTCAGGAATGCCTTTCCGTGATGCTTATCGTCAGATCTCCCAGATTTACAAGCCGGATAAACCTGCAGCTGATTCCGAAAAGTAAAGGCAGTATGCACTCAATCCGCACTCCTGGCATTTTGGTTTTCTCGCCTGGCAAACATACCGGCCATGCAAAATAAGCCAGTGATGTGCTATCGAATGTAGCTCTCCGGGGATATGGCTGGTTAGTTGCTTTTCGGTTTCAAGAGGTGTTTTCGCTCCCAATGTCAATCCGATTCTCGCTGAGACTCTGAAGACATGTGTGTCGACTGCTAATGCTTCTTTATTAAAAGCTACGGCCGCAATTACATTGGCAGTTTTTCTGCCAATCCCAGGTATTGTCATTAAATCATCCACTTCCTGGGGAAGCTTGCCTCCGAAATCATTAACAATTTTCTTTGATGCCTCAATCAGATGCAGAGCTTTGCTGTTTGGATAGGAACATGTCCTGACCAGCTCGAATACTTCTTCACGGCTCGCTGAGGCAAGTGCTTCTACTGTTGGAAACCTGTTGTAAAATGTCGGCGTTATAATATTTACCCTTTTATCCGTGCATTGGGCTGATAAAATCACCGCTACCATTAACTGATAGGGATTACCATGTTTGAGCTCTGTTTCTGCGACCGGCCGGTTTTCCCTGAACCAATCTATAACGTAGCTGTACCTTTCCTCAGTCGTCATTTCGGTGTTTTGGCCCCGAAAAAGTAGTTTTTACTCTGAAAGATCATCTTTGAAATCGCAGGTTTATCACCGGATAAATAACTCGTGCTGTTTTCGCTCGAGTTAAGAATTACGCCCTTTGCATCCATGAAAGCCCGAATCTCAACAGGTTTCATATTCACTCCGTTCAGCACCACCTTGTAACTTTCAGGCACGGATGCAGGAATAAAATCATCCCTGAAATCAGTTCCAACCAAATAGGACACGGAATTCAAATACCCTGCCATCCTGGTGGAATCGACAGCTGCACCATCAAGTAACCATTTGTTACCTTCTTTTGTCAGCGTATAGGAGCTGTCAGCCGGATAACTAAAACTAATCCTGGTCAGATCGTTCTGGTTACCCCTGAAAATATTCTTATCCCTCAAACTGTTTATTTCACGGTTAAAGGTCATGCTCAGGTAGCCTTCAACTGCATAGACTTCTTTTTCATTGTTCACCCTGACAAAGGTTGTCGGTTTACGGGTATCCTGATTGTAGGCAAATCGTCCGAGCGTTAATTCAGTTTTCTTATTCTTATCGCTATAAACGATGACTTTAACACCCAATGAATCTGTAATATCGTAATCTTTCCAAAGATTACTCTTGTTAGCAACGAGCCGATCAGGTTTCATATTGGCCAGTTCATCAACAATACCTTTTATCATTTCCTGATCCGCGGCGAACAATTTTCCATCGAATTTAAGTTTCCAAACAGTGTCCACCTTATAAACTTCGACGTCACGGTTGCCGGAATTTTTTGGAAAAATTGTGATTTTCTTAATATCGTTGGCCTGCATTTCAACGATATCCTTACGGAACGACCGTTCTCCTTTAGATGATTTGATTAATTGATTTGCCCCGGCAGCAACCAGAAGAACAACAAATACAATCAATAAAACCCGGTTATTCTTTTTCTTAGACATGACCTTCCTCCATTCTTTTATTCCTCAGATTCCGGTTATACTGAGTCCTGAAAATTCCATAAAATACCACCAGGAGCAATGGCAACAAGAAGTTGAAATACTTCAGAAAAGCCCTCTTGCCATCCTCAATTTGCTTAAGTGGCCTGTTAGTTACTCCTTTTGTTCTCAATTCAATAAGTCCGGTATCATCCGACAGGTAATCGATAGAGTTAACCATCAGACTGATATTGTCGGCCGATTGTTGACGAACGTTTTCTCCTTCACCGTTTACAGCAAAGTCACCATCCCCGAAAATAACAATGGTCGATTGGTTCTGGCCTGAGATTTTACCTGTCAGAACACCTCCAACGGTTAATGCTTTCATTGGAAAATCAGCAGGTCCCCATTGCTTGCTAACGTCAAAATATACCGGGGCAGCCTGAGTTCCTGATTGTTCCGAGGTTTGGGCAATAGGAACAAAAGTTTTAGAGGCATCTCCTGTATAAGTGATGGTACTGGCAAAAGGCAGGATCACTGATTCCAGACCTTTGGTAATAGGATGGTTTGCAAACTTGGTTATGATCGGGAGATAAGGAAATTTAACAGCAGTATTATACGTGAACATACCCTGCTGTTGTCTGACATTGATATTTGCACAGCGGCTATCAACAACGAAATTGCTTTCAACAACTAATCCTTTGCTTGCCAGCCAGGTTTCCAGACCAGTATTCACGACCACACCCCTTTGAACAGACAGATTGCCTTCAACACGGTTAATCCCAATATAGAGTTTTCCGCCCTGCGCAAGATACTCATCAAGCTGAGCAAGGTGCGACAGAGGAATCGTGTCTTTTGGAGCAATAAGCGCGATGGTCTTAAACTTCAGCAAATTCTTTGCAGTATCAGTAATGAAAACGGGTTCAACTTCGTATAAAACATTTAGAGCAGTATAGGCTTGCGACATAGCAGCGATACCCGGTTCTCCGTGTCCTTGAATAATACCAATTGCAGGTTTATTGATAACGGAAATCTTTTTAATAGCTGAGGCAAGCGCATATTCCATGGCCGCTCCCGGTTGCATGAATGGAATCTTGTCTGATTCATCACCCATCGATACTACCGCTCCCAGGTATACTTTCTGTTGCTTAACCTGATCTTTTTCCCTGATATTTGCAATCACCGGCTGAATCCCGGCGGACATGGCTTTTTGCTCCGTGGCCTGATCTGCACTGGGATCAATAAATTCATATACAACCTGGCCTTTCGAAATGTTGTTGAATTCAATCAGCATTTCCTTGAAGTCTCTTTTGGTCTTTGCCAGTTCAGAGGGAATATTATTGCTGAAATAGGCTGTTACGGTAACAGGTTCTTTGAGGTTACGGATAATGTTTTTCGTTGCCTGACTTAGGGTGTACCTATTATCTGAAGTAAGGTCCATCCGTAGGAAGAAATTGTCGGAAAGTACGTTAACCAGCACCAGAATGCCCAGTGCAATTAATATATAGGTTGTTGTCTTTTTCATAATTTTCCTGATTTAGAATTAGAACCGTCTCCTGGTTAACATGATTTCAGCTAAAATCAGCGATAAAGCAATCAAACTGAAAAAGTAAATCAAGTCCTTGGTATCAATAACCCCACGGCTGATTGACTCAAAATGCGTATTCAGGTTGAGATAAGTGAAGATTCCACCGAGAAATCCGGTGAAATTGCCCGCCAGAACACCAAATATAATATGGAAGAAAATGCCGATCAGAAGCGCGACCAGAAAGGCAACAATCTGATTCTTTGATAGGCTGCTTGCAAAAATCCCAATACCAATATAAGACGCCGACATCAGAATAAGTCCAAGATAACCGGTCCAGACTGAACCGTGGTCCAGTGGACCCAGTGTGGCAATAGTAATATAATAGGGTAGCGTGAATGCCAGCGCAATGCAAACCAGTACCAATGTTGACAGGAACTTGCCAATAATTACCTGCCAGTCGTTAATTGGTTTAGTCAGGAGTAATTCAATGGTTCCTGAACGAGTTTCTTCAGAGAGTAATCCCATCGTCATTGCCGGAATAAAGAAGAATAGGGACCAATAGGCTATTCCAAAAAACGATTGCATGTTAGCCTGGCCGACCATAAACACATCAGCGCCGGATATCCAGGTAAAAAAGCCGCTGAATCCTAAAAAGGCAATCAGCAGTATATATGCCATCAGGGAATTGAAAAATGCATTCAATTCACGGCGTGCAATTATCCAGATTTCTTTCATTTTAACGGATGTTTAATAGTTTTTCAATTCATCGTTAATTCATGGAAAATATCTTCCAGCTTGGTCTCAACAACGACCATTTCAGTTAAAACCCAGCCATTCTTAACACATAAATCAAATGTTTCTCTTCTGGAGCTCACGTTGGGCCGGCTTTGAACTTCGAAACGGTTGTCGGTTCCGCTGATTGGATTTACCCAATCAATACCAGGAATTTTCTGTAAAGCCTTAATGACTTCATTTTTACTCGCATCTTCAATCGTAAGTTTCAGCATTTCCTGACCCTGTGCCTTTTTTCTAAGATTTTCCGGAGTTCCGTCTGCAACGATCCTCCCTTTATTAATGATCAGTATTCGGTCGCAGGTGGCTTCTACCTCTGCCAGAATATGCGAACTCAGTATAACCGTTTTCTCGCGGCCAATTGCCTTGATCAGGTCCCTGATTTCGATAATTTGATTCGGGTCCAAACCTGCGGTAGGTTCATCAAGGATCAATACTTCGGGATCATGGATCAGCGCTTGCGCAAGTCCCACCCGTTGACGATAACCCTTTGAAAGCTCGCCGATTTTTTTATGCTTTTCACCCTCCAGTCCGCATAATTTCACCATTTCCAGCAATCTGCCAGTTATACGCGTTTTATCAATACCTTGAATTTGTGCCACGAAGCGCAGATAATCGATTACCGGCATGTCGTTGTACAGAGGATTGTTTTCAGGCAAATAACCGATCCGTTTCTTAACTTCCTCAGGTTGGTCCATCACACTGAATTCACCAACATGAATATCGCCGCTATTAGGAATCAGATATGAAGTTATTGCCTTCATTGTTGTCGTTTTTCCTGCGCCGTTAGGCCCCAGGAATCCGAGCACTTCACCAGTATGAACCTTGAAAGAAATATTGTCCACAGCTCGCTGCGTTCCATAAATCTTTGTGAGATTCTCAACAATGATGTCCATGGTATATAAGTTTTAAAAGGTTTTGAGATCAGATACAAATGAAGCAAATCGCATCTGTTTTAGTACAGATCATTAATGGTAATTAATACTCATTAAGGAAAATTAACAGTAGAGACACATTTAAGCTTGTTTGTTACTCTTCGGATATCCTGATTTCAAGGATTTCCTTAGTCTCATCGGTTACCCGATAACGATTATCAATTCGATATCCTACTATCCATACGATTTTTTCACCACTCGCTAAAATCCATACCCGACTCTTATCAAAGCGGTTAACTTTCTGATCTATAAAAAAATCACTTACCTTCTTTGAATTCTTCATCCCAAATGGGTAAAAGAAATCTCCGTTCTCCCATCTCCGCAATACTAGTGGTAAATCCAGCTTATCATAATCCAGACAGGCTGTTTCCGGACTTCTCACAGGTTGATAATTCAAAGAATGAACAATCCTGCTTTCAAATCTCAATGGTAGGTCCTCATCAATTTTAGCCGGATCGAAATAATATCGTTCTTGAGATGGTTGATAACCATCAGTAAGAATCATTTCATCTCGGTCAATCAGAAGTATATGCGTTTTGCTGGAGAAGACTTTTCCGCAATTCGATACACAAGCAATAAGAATTTGCTTGATTTGAATGCCGTTAAAACCATAGGGGCGGAGGATTTCGTAAAGTATAGCTTCAGGAAATTTTTCCTCCAGCAGCCTCTTGATAAGGATTCTGGCCCGGTCGACTTCCTGAATAAATACCTGCCCAGTAACTAAATTGGTATAACTATCAATAATTCCCTGAGCCTGAGTGAATAGTATCTGTTCCTCCTGGACAACCTGCCGAAAAGAAGGGTTGATCCTTTCTATTTCAGGAAGAATTATTTGCCTGATACGGTTTCTAACATATTTGGTGTCCTGGTTGCTCGAGTCATGTCGATATTCAAGATGCCTGAAATCCAGGTAATCGGTTATTTCATTCCGGTTTGTGAATAATAATGGCCGAATGATATGTCCCTGATGGGGCTGAATTCCGGCCAACCCCCGGACACCGGTTCCCCGGATTAGGTTGATGAACATGGTTTCAATGGAATCATCAGCGTGATGAGCTACTGCCACTGAGCTACTTCCGGTTTCAATCCTGATTTTTTCGAACCACTCGTAGCGCAATTCTCTCGCTGCCATCTCGATTGAAATGCCATTATTAACAGAGTATTCTCTGGTTCTGAATTCTGTAATATGTAAGGGAAGATCGTATACAACTGATATTTTTCGAACAAATTCTTCGTCTTCATCTGATTCAAGATCTCTGAGCTTGAAATTGCAATGAGCAAGAATTATTGGTTGGTTTAGTCTTGAAAATAGGTCAACAAGAGCTACAGAATCCCCGCCACCACTTAAGGCAACAATAATCTGATCATCATTACCGAATAAACTGTTTGCTTTGGAAAAATTAATAAACCGGTCGATCAGATCAACTTTCATCTTTCTATTTGTCTACATCATCAACCTTAAACTGGAACCCAAGACGTTTGCCGGTTTTCTGCTTGGCATCTGAAATATTCTGGTGAACCTGTCCGACTGTTATGAGTTTAACTGCATCATACGGTGGGACCAGCAAATCGAAATCCAGACAATACTGAATGGATGCTTTTACGATTTTTCTTATATAATGCTGATCCAAAACATTAGCTCCCAGGGTAGTATAGTTGAACCCGGACTGGCGTTTACCCTGAACAAAGAAGTGGTTGTTTTTGTTGACGAATATGCGGGCCACTAAATAGCCAAGGTCCTCATTACGATTATACTTGAAAGAATCAGCAAGGAAGTTATAGATATTTATCACTCCTGAATATCCAGCGGACGAATCTTCCATGATATAAGCTGTTTTCCAGATTTCATGATCACGGTCAAACTGGAAAATATTGGAATGCATGCTAAAGATTAATAAGTCTCCGGCAACTTTGAGCTCAGCAGTGAACTCGCCATGATCAACAAAAGACAATTGAATTCTGGGATCTTCTCCGGCAATCTTGCTGTTTAGGTCCTCAGTTATTCTGGAGAGTTCCTCCTTCATCAGCTTGAAAGCTGCACAGGTATTGTCATAAATCTGCTGTTTTAATGCAGATTTGCTGCTGAGTGTTGCGATGATTTTATCATCCGATGCGCCTTTTTTCATGATCTTGAAATTAATAAGACCGAGCAAAAATTACACGGCGAAATGAAGGCTTGCCTGTTCTTACGCATTGACCTGCTTCTTCTGACGAATCTAGAGGGATGCAACGGATTGTCGCCTTTGTTTCCTCCTGGATCAATTTTTCTGTTGCTGGATCCCCATCCCAATGTGCTGAGATAAAACCACCTTTTTCAACCTGTATTAGAAATTCTTCCCAAGTGTCGACTTTAAAAGTGTTTTGCGCCCTGAAGTTAAAAGCCTTATTGAAAATATCTTTTTGCATGGTGTCCAAAAGTGCCGGAATAACTGTAGTCAGCTGATCCTGTGCGATAACCTCTTTTGTAAGGGTATCACGACGGGCAACCTCTATTGTACCTTGTTCCATATCTCTTGGCCCGATAGCCAACCTGAGGGGAACGCCTTTCAATTCATATTCGGCAAATTTCCATCCTGGTTTGTGTGTATCCCGATCATCAACTTTAACCGTTATCCCAAGCTTCTTAAGCGAATCTTTAATGGCATGGGCGCGATTGCACGTTGCGGTATACTCTTCTGGAGTCTTATAAATCGGTACAATAACAACCTGCTGAGGTGCAAGTGCTGGTGGCAGTACCAGTCCGTTGTCGTCGGAGTGTGCCATGATGAGTGCACCCATCAAACGGGTGGAGACACCCCAGGAGGTGGCCCAAACGTATTCCTCGCGCCCTTCACGCGAAGCATATTTTACATCGAAAGCTTTGGCAAAATTCTGTCCCAGAAAATGAGAGGTTCCGGCTTGCAAGGCTTTACCATCCTGCATGAGGGCTTCAATGCAATAAGTATTGATGGCGCCGGCAAACTTTTCTGATTCGGTCTTAAGACCTTTAATAACCGGTATCGCCAGAAATTCCTCGGCGAAAGTTGAATATACATCCAGAATTTTCCTTGTTTCCTCAATTGCTTCATCGCTTGTTTCGTGTGCGGTATGACCCTCTTGCCATAAAAACTCAGCTGTCCTTAGAAATAAACGGGTCCTCATTTCCCAACGAACAACATTGGCCCACTGGTTGATTAATATGGGGAGATCGCGATACGATTGGATCCAGTTTTTATAGGTGTTCCATATTATTGTTTCCGAAGTAGGCCGCACAATCAGCTCCTCTTCTAATTTTGCTGATGGATCAACTTTAAGCCCACCATTTACCTCGTCCTTCATTAAACGATAATGGGTTACTACGGCGCATTCTTTGGCAAAACCCTCAACATGCTGGGCTTCCCGGCTGAAAAAAGATTTTGGTATGAACAGAGGGAAATAGGCATTTACATGCCCGGTTTCCTTAAACATTCGATCCAGCTCCGCCTGTATCTTTTCCCAAATAGCATATCCATAAGGTTTGATCACCATGCAGCCTCTGACAGCCGAATTTTCAGCCAGATCTGCCTTGATTACCAAATCGTTATACCACTGGGAATAATTTTCACTCCGGGATGTTAATACCTTGGCCATTTTGATGTGTTTGGTACAATATTTGATTAGTAAAGAGAAATGAGAATACAAATTAAGGAAATAATCTCCTATATTTAAAACCTCATAGAAGGGTAACGCCATGAAAACAACATTTGCAAAACTTCTTCCCATATTACTGCTGGCAAGCTCTTGCGGCACGGGAGTGTTTCTGACATCTGGTAACTCCGATGATGTGTATTATAACCCAGGTAACCAACAGGTTGTAGTAAGCAAACGTCTGAATGCAACTACTGTGCCAGCTCCTCCGGCAAGACCGGAAAATTTGAGGGTTGCTGAAGATACAGTAAAAGTTGCACAGGGAAATTATATCCTGGTTGATTCTGCACAGCAGGAATATGTCAATCAGGACAACAACGGGGGATATAATAATTCCGATGACGACTATTACTATACCAACCGTATAAACCGATTTGCACGTCCGTATATGGGGTTGGATTATTACGATCCCTTCTATTCGGGATTCGGTTTCGGTAGTATGGGCTATGGCGGATTTGGCTATGGCGGAATGGGTTATGGTGGATTCGGATACTATGATCCCTTCTATTCTGATTTCTATTCACCATACGGATTTGGCGGTTTTGGGTATAATCCATGGTACGGTTCTATGTACGGAGGATATTATGGAATGGGCTATGGTTCGATGTATTGGAATGATATTTTCTGGGGTAACGGAAACCATAATAATAATGGGAATAACGAAAATTATCATTACGGACCAAGACACTCAGTGCGCACCGATGGCATAAGCGGAAGTAGTGCAGGTGGCATGGTTACTGGTGATCGTCTTTATGCCGCAGGCGGAACCCGGGGTACTGGCACCGTTTCATCCGGATCTTCAACAAAATCAGCATCTACCAGTGTGACAGCTGCACCCAGGTCTTCTTCTGATCCAAAGGCTGAATCACGGCCCTCAGGCTACAGGAGCAGTATATCTGCCGGCCAGAATACACAAACCAGATCCACAACTGTACCCGATAGAACCAATTCTAGCAGTTATATCAGGTCACGAACCGGAAGCTCTTATGTTCAGCAACCAGTTCAGGGCTCTTCTTCTCTAAGGTCCTCAAGTACCAGTGGTTCAGAATCGCGCTCTTCTTATGTCAGACCAAAAACTTCCGTTTCTGGGAGTTCATCCTCAACCATTGACAGATCATCAGGAGCTTACAGAAGCTCACAGACCGGCGCTGTAAGAAGTTCATCGGGAACTACTTATTCAGGCAGTTCGGCACCCAGGACCAGTAACTATAGCAGCGGTAGCTCGTCTTCAGTTCGCAGCTCAAGCAGTTACAGCAGTGGCTCTTCATCTTCTGGCCGTTCAAGCGGTGGTTCATCCAGCATGTCCTCCGGTAGTTCAGGGTCATCACGCTCTGGCGGCGGTGGCGGTGGCGGAAGAAGATAATTCTGCAGCAAAATATAGAACAAGAGAATCTGACGGATTCCGTTATATACTCTCCCTATACCATTATTACAAATAGATATTATTCAACATCATGAAAAGAAATATATTAATAATCAGTCTGTTAACCATAATGGTTGTCGGACTAAATGCCCAGAATGAACAGGATGTTCTCAGATATTCTTTCATTCAGACAGGTGGAACAACCCGGTCGATGAGTATGGGCGGAGCACTGGGAGCTGTTGGAGGTGACCTTGCTGCTGGAAGTTTAAACCCGGCTGGCCTGGGAATCATGCGATCAGGCGAATTCTCTTTTACCGCCGACTATAATTCCTACTCATCTAAAGCATTTTATCTCGGCACCAACATGTCGGATAACGGCTTTAAGATGGGCTTCAGCCATATCGGTGTTGCCATTCCAATTAAATTTAAAAATGAAGATTCTCCTCTTAAAGGGATGACCTTTGCTATTGGTTACAACAAATTGAAAGACTTTGGCCAGAATATAACCATGAAGGGGGTTAATAACACGAATTCAATGGTCGATGGATTTGTTAATTCTGCAAACAGCACCAAAGGTCAGTGGGATCCTTTTACTGATGGCCTGGCATGGGAAACTTACCTGATTGATTATGATTCACTTTCTCATTCTTACTTTTCTGATTTTACTAATTCACACTACGGGGAAACTCAAAAGAGAACTGTTACTGGTCGCGGAGCTTTGGGTGAATATGATTTCAGCATGGGAATGAATTTTTCAGACAAATTATTCTTTGGGGCTACTCTTGGGGTGCAAAAGGCTGATTACTCGGAAGTTTGGGAACATTCAGAAGAAGATCCAAACAACGTAATTAATTTCTTTAATGCCTTTTCATTTCGAAATTCGTTGACTACCACCGGATCAGGAGTGAACCTGAAGGTTGGCTTCCTTGCTAAACCGTTGGATTTTCTGAGGATAGGGGCATCCATCCAAACCCCGACTGTACTAAAATTAAAAGATGATTTTACCAGCTCCATGTCGACCGACCTGAATGACGGCCAGGCAGTCCATACCTATGACGCCAGCGGTAATTATGATTATTCAATCACAACGCCATTCAAAGCAACTGGTAGCTTGGCTTTGATCTTCAAACAATTTGGACTTATCTCCGTTGATTATGAATATCTCGATTATTCAACTGGAAGACTCAGATCATCAATTTATGATTTCTTTAGTGAAAACGAAGCAGTTTCTACTCGTTTTAAACCGACATCAAACCTTCGAATTGGTGGTGAATTGGTATTGATGGGTTCTTATTACGTAAGAGCCGGATATGCCCTCTACGGAAGTCCTTATGTCGCTGGTGAACCTAACGCAGGAAGGAATCTCAATATATATTCGGCTGGGGTAGGGTACCGCGACAATCAATATTACTTTGATCTGGGGTTTTCACGAGCTGGTCAGGATCAAAGTTATTTCCTTTATGGAACCAATTCTGCTGACGTAAATAACGCTCTGACAAGATTTTCAGCGACCTTTGGCTTTAAGTTCTAAAGTCGTTGAACAACCAATCAAGGATGCTCAGATCCGGAGTGAAACCAAAGCGATCTGAAAAGACTTGTTGATAAGGCACAGGCTCATACCCTGTGCCTTGTTTTTTTTCCTTGGGATGAATCAGATATCGATAATCAGAGGATCCGTAATAACCTGGTTTGAAGTAATCCTTAGTATTTTCAAGGGTTACCTTGGCTTTCATAAGCTTAAGCACTACTCCAATCGCCAGATAATTGTAATCGAATAGATACTCCGGCTTTTTTTTCCCAAAGAAAACGAAACTCATCAATGAGAAACTCATAATATGGGGAGCGTCGATAGGCTGATTCAATGGCCCTGAAATGATTCTTCTGCCAATTTTCGCGATAATCTATCTTTACTTCACGAATAGGCTGTTGAAGAGAATTGCCTTTAACAACGGGAATGCACAAATTGATCGGACCGTTTGCTGTCAGTATCCTTAACCTGTTTCGCCAGGATTGCTTTTTATAGTTTTCAAAGGATTCGATATAGGCAATATCAGCTCCTGTCATTAACCCGAAATACTCAACTGTACCCAGATAAGCAGTAGTTAGCCAAATTTCCTTCATCCCGGCTGGTTAATGGATACTCTTGAAAAATCTTTCCAGATGGAATTTCCTAAGGTAATCATACTTGTTTTGATGCGACCAGAAAATTCGTTTGGCGACGCCAAGAATATGATCCTCCGGAACAAATCCATACTTCCTGCTGTCATCAGGGTTGTCTCGGCTGTCACTTAAAACGAAGAAATAATTCTTTTCAAACGTATAAGATGTAATAGTCTTGCCATCAATATGGATACCCGAAAAATCGACCAATACATCATGCTTCTCATGCGTTTCAATAATATCACGATAGAAATCTATGGTCCTGATATCAATTTTTACCGTCATTCCTTTCGAAGGAACTCTTAAGGATCCGAATTGATCACGATTCCACATGAAGAAGTTGGAAAGTGGATAATAATCCACCGAGGCATCACCCAGAAAAAGCTTTGTTTCCCGAACATTGGTCACTCCTGGTTCCTTTTCCAGAACGGTACTTAAGCTCTTGGGAATATCCAGATCGAAAATTCCAATATCGGCAGCTATCCTTGGCTTTTCGATATCGTATCTGCGAAGAAATTCATTGCTGATGGATTTCCCATTGGTAATGGTCCTGAATTCTGCTCTTCCGTTTTGCGGCTCTGGAAGCTCTTTGCGATTGACTGTCACTATTTTATCCTGAATTAGCAAGGTATCACCAGGTAACCCGACTAAACGGCTGATCATTAATCTTTTTCTATCGATAGGCTGGTCGGAACCCACGGGGTAATTGAAGGCAATAACATCCTGCCTTTTCAGCTTAATGAGTGCGGGTAATCTTAGATAGGGCAGGCGAAACCCATCAGCATAGGGTGACTTCGGACCCGGCAGGCCAATAATCGAAATCGGTAACCTGAGTCCTGCTCGAAATTTATTTATGATAACCCTGTCGCCGGGTAAAATCGTCGATGCCATATGAAAGTTGTCAACCTTGACTGTCTGGTAGAAAAAAACTCGCACCAGAAACAAGAATAACAGGGTCAGTAATGACCATTTTATTTGCGACCGATATTTTTTCATTAATTTTTCGTTGACCAAAATTACCTGATCTTCATGAAAACTCTGTTCCACCTGATGTTGGCAGGGAATTTTTTATCCTTATTGAACGACAGGTAAACAAATCTTGGTTTACCCACGATATGATCTTCCGGGACAAAACCCCAAAATCTGGAATCCGCTGAATTATGGCGGTTATCACCCATCATCCAGTAATAGTTCATTTTAAAAGTATACGATGTCACAGGTTTTCCATTGATCAGGATCTGGTTTCCAGATACCTTTAGCTCATTGCCCTCATAGGCATGAATAATGCGTTCATATAATGGAAGGTTCTGCAAAGTTAATGTCACAGTAGTTCCCATTTTAGGTATCCAGATTGGTCCGTAATTATCACGGTTCCATTTAAATTCTTCACGGAATGGGAATGTCATGCTATCCCAGGTGCCTGCAGGTTCTTCCATGCGTTCCATGAATTTGACATTGGTAAGCTGCCTGATATCTCTTGCTTTCTTGGAGGATAACGGTAGGATGTACTCTCCATTGGAGAAATGTATGTCAACTTTAGAAATGTCGAGAAGCTCCAGTTTCTTCTGGTTGATGGGAGTGCCATCGGTTATTATGTGATAATCAAATTGCATATTCTCAACCGAATCCTGTGGTTTGCCATTAACATAAACCCAGTTATGACGAACCTCTACTGTATCTCCAGGAATTCCTATACACCTCTTGATGAAATTTTCGCGGCGGTCAACGGGCCTTACCACTATCCGGCCAAAGTCAACAGGATTGTTCAGAACGGTTTGTCTGCCATATCTCCTGATCAGGCTATAATAACTTTCGTTGCTTTGAATCTTAGTACAAACGGTATCACCTTCCGGATAATTAAATACAATCGGATCATTGTTCTTAATCTTTGTGAAACCTGCCATGCGGCGATAAGGATTCTGTATCCAGGTAAGAAAGGAATTCTTGTCCGTTGTCATGGGCAATGTATGCTGAACCAGTGGAAAGGATAGGGGTGTGGTTGGAACCCTCGGTCCATAGCTTACTTTGCTGACAAATAGGTAATCTCCGATCAGCAGGGACTTTTCCATCGAAGCGGTCGGAATATTGAAGTTCTGGAATAGAAACAAATTGATAAATGAAACTGCAATCAATGCAAATATCAGGGCATCAACCCATTCAACAAAGGAGGAGTTTTTTTGATTACGCTTTTTCCAAAATGTCCAATTAACCATGTGGGTGAGGTACATATCAAAAATGATAGGCAAACCGATTAACCAAAGAAAACTGCCAAGCCAGATTACCCAGAGGAGATAAATGAAGGCGACAATTCCGAACTTGATGTACTGTTTGCGCGGGATGCTTTTAAAATCTGTTTTCATAGTCTGTTAAATATTCTGTTCCAAAAAATCCTCAATGGCTGATCTGGTCCTTTATTGGCTGAAAACCATATAAGTACAGGTTTTCCGATAATATGATCCTCAGGAAGGAAACCCCAATGCCTGGAGTCCCTAGAATGATGGCGGTTATCCCCCAAAACAAAATAGTAATTCTGCTTAAAGGTATACGCATTTGTTGGTAAGCCATTAATGCAAATCTGATCATTAAGAATTTCCAGGCGGTTATTCTCATAAACTTCAATAATTCTCTTGTATATGCAGATATTCAGCAATGTAAGCCTAATCATATCGCCTTTCCGAGGAACAATTACCGGGCCAAAGTTATCACGGTTCCACGGATACCTGTTATCGTGAGGGAAAATATTATAATCACCCTTTCCAGGTTCCATCATATGGGCTGCTAAACTATTCACTTCTGGCCTCAACCTGACAAAAGCCAGCTGATCAGGCCTAAGGGGTATGAGGTAGCCCAATCCTGGTAAAATCTGGGTTTCAGTGGCGCCCAAACCCAGCTTGTCAACGAAATCCTGAGGCAACTGCTGGTTTCGGACTTCTATCAGGTAATCGTATGAAATTTGAAGGGAGGAACTGGCTGCCGAGGGAATAATTACAGTATCTCCAGGAAGTCCGGCACATCTGCTAATCTCCGGACTGCGCCTGCCCAAGGGTCGAAAACGGACTTTAGTTGGTGTGGAGAAATTGGGGTTTTTAGATTCATTTTTGCGTTTCCATGAATAATAGCTTATTGAGGCCATATCCTCAAGGACTGAATCGCCTTCAGGAAAATTAAACGCGAGTAAATCACCCCGTTTTATTGCGGATAAACCAGATAAACCAGCTAATCGGTGGTATGATTTTTGGGAAATGAATGGTACCTGTGGTAACCTGGGTCCATAATGGATTTTAGATACAATAACATTATCGCCGGGCTGTAATTGTGGCTTGCCAGCTGAAGTAACAATAGTTATGCTATCAATCGCCAATACACGGATTATCCAGATGGTGAAAAGTAACCAGCAGGAGAAATTTAGCCAGGGAGGGAATCGTTTGGCTGACTTTGGTATCCAGAAGAGCCATTTAACTTTTCGGGTTAAAAAAATGTCGATAAGAAATAGCTCCGCGATAAGGATCAGCGGTTGTCTGAAAAATATGGATAATAAGCTGCAGATAAGTGTGAACGTAGCAAACCAGAACCACCTCATCTTCTAATCGGAATTTTAACGGTTAATTAAATCTTTCATGGTATAGATTCCCTGCCTTTTTACCATGAATTCAGCAGCAGCAACAGCGCCTTTTGCAAAACTTCTGCGGGTAAAAGCCTCATGCCTGATAGATATTTTATCTTCATCGGAAATGTAGAGCACAGAATGAGTGCCAGTTACGTTTCCTTCGCGGACACTGTTTACAGTAATCTGGTCCTTATTGGAAACCATATCCTGTGTCCAGCCCGTAATGTTTTCATTTTCAGTAATTATTTGCCCGGCGAGAGTTAAAGCGGTACCGCTGGGAGCATCTTTTTTGCGCGTATGATGAATTTCCTCCAATCTAACAGAATAATCGGGATAGGCACTCATTAGCTTTGCCAGGTAAGAATTCAATTCAAAAAACAGATTTACCCCAATCGAGAAATTAGAAGCATAAAATAATCCACCATTCAATTGGAGACAAAGAGCTTTAATCTCATCAAATCTTTCCATCCAACCTGTTGTACCCGATACAACAGGGACTCCGGCTTCGAGGCAGTCTTTAATATTCTGAAAAGCTGATTCCGGCCGCGTAAATTCTATCACAACATCAGACTTACGCAGAATCGATGAGGTTAAGTCCGCAAGATTATTCTCGTCAATAATAAAGGAAATATGGTGTGCATTGGCTAAAACAATGCTTTCCACCTCTTTTCCCATATGTCCGTGTCCTATCAATCCAATTTTCATAACCCTAAACTTACATAAAAAAAGGGAAGTTCGACTCGGAACTTCCCTTTATCTTAATTGCTGTGATTCAGTTATTTTACTCCCATAACCTCTTTTGCAATAGCTGCAAAAGCCTGGGGCTCATTCATGGCCAGGTCGGCAAGAACCTTGCGGTTAAGTTGATAACCTCCTTTATTTATCTGACCCATGAAGGCAGAATAGGAGACACCAACTTCGTGGCATGCTGCATTGATCCTGACGATCCAGAGAGCTCTGAAATGTCTCTTCTTAGTCCTTCTGTCACGGTAAGCATACCCTAATCCTTTTTCGTAGGTGTTTTTTGCTACTGTCCAGACATTCCCTCTCGGGCCGAAATTTCCTCTCGTCTGTGATAGAAGCTTTTTCCTTCTTTTTCTCGCTGCTACGACATTAACACTTCTTGGCATAATTTTTCTTTTTTTGAAGGCAGGCGGTGAAATTAATCAACTCTTATGGAGCTCTGCATTCGGGTTAAACACTGTTAATAAACCATTTAGAAAATCCTGATAATCACTTCATCGCTAACATCAGCTTCACATTGTTTGTATCGGTTTTGTCGATCAAACCAAAATAGCCAAGGTTACGTTTCCGTTTGGTTGACTTTTTTGTGAGAATGTGGCTCTTGTAAGCGTGTTTTCTCTTGATTTTCCCAGTACCGGTCAGCGTAAAACGCTTTTTCGCGCCGGCTTTCGTCTTCATTTTAGGCATTGTATTATTTCTCCTTTAAAACTACTTTTTCTTCTTAGATGATAGAATGATCGTCATCCGTTTCCCTTCAAGAGTCGGGTTCTGATCCATTTTTCCGTATTCTTCCAATTCCAGTGCGAATCTTTGTAGTAACTCTTCGCCATATTCTTTGAAAAGGATTGATCTGCCTTTAAAAAACACATATGCTTTTACTTTGGCACCCTCTTCAAGGAATTTTTTTGCATGATTCAATTTAAAATTAAAATCATGATCATCAGTTTGTGGACCAAAACGGATTTCTTTTACAATAATCTTGGTCTGTTTTGCTTTAAGTTCCTTTTGCTTTTTTCTTTGTTGATAAAGGAACTTGCTGTAATCAGTGACTTTGCAAACCGGCGGATCAGCATTGGGGGAAATTTCCACCAAGTCCATTTCGAGGTCTTCAGCTATCTTGAGAGCTTCCTGCAGGCTGACGATTCCTGCATTTTCAACATTCTCCCCGACAACACGAACTACACGGGCACGAATCTCTTCATTGATTCTAAACTTTTCCCGAAGCTCATCTCTCTTACGGGGTGCCCACTTAGGTTTGGTCTGATTAATAGCGCAATCCTCCTTTTTCGTTTCTATTTTTTTTCATTAGTCTCGAGACTTTATTATTAGTCCCTACTTAATGCTTCATTAACTTCCTTACGGATCATATTTGCAAATTCCTCCGGTTTCATACTTCCTAAATCACCCTGACCTTGCTTCCGGACCGATATTGTACCCTCAGTTTCTTCTTTTTCACCAACAATAAGAAGGTATGGAATTCGCTTTAACTCGTTATCCCTTATTTTCTTACCGATCTTTTCATTCCGGTCGTCAATCAGGGTGCGAATATCGGAATTATTTAGCAATTTCAAAACACCTTCAGCGTAATTCTGATACTTTTCACTGATTGGCAGAACAATAGCCTGATCAGGGGTCAGCCATATCGGAAATTTTCCTGCGGTATGCTCTATCAACACAGCAACAAACCGTTCCATTGAACCGAATGGTGCGCGATGAATCATCACCGGACGATGTTTCTGATTGTCTTGTCCAATATATTCTAATTCAAAACGTTCCGGAAGGTTGTAGTCAACCTGAATTGTTCCGAGCTGCCACTTCCGTCCGATTGCATCCTTAACCATAAAATCGAGTTTTGGACCATAGAATGCAGCTTCTCCAAGAACAATAACTCCGGTCAATCCTTTTTCATTGGTAACCTCGATAATTGCTTGCTCAGCCTTGTTCCAGTTTTCATCAGATCCGATATACTTATCTGGATTATTAGGGTCTCGGAGAGATATCTGAGTTGTAAAATCCTTGAAATCAAGAGTTTTAAAAATGTATAAAACTATATCAATGACTTTTGCAAATTCTTCCTTGATTTGATCCGGACGGCAAAAAATGTGCGCGTCATCCTGTGTAAAGCCCCTGACCCTGGTTAGCCCATGCAGCTCGCCGCTCTGTTCGTAACGATAAACAGTGCCAAATTCAGCAAGTCTTACCGGAAGATCTTTATACGATCTGGGTTTGTGACGATATATTTCACAATGATGAGGGCAATTCATCGGTTTTAGCAAAAACTCTTCTCCCTCTACCGGGGTATGAATTGGTTGAAAGGAATCCTTGCCATATTTTGCATAATGACCTGAAGTGACATATAATTCTTTTTGTCCGATATGTGGAGTTATAACGCCCTCATATCCATATTCTTTCTGGATCTTTTTTAAAAAATTCTCGAGCCTTTCCCTAAGGGCAGCGCCTCTCGGAAGCCACAAAGGAAGACCACTGCCAACACGTTGACTGAAAGTAAAGAGTTCAAGGTCGCGTCCCAGTTTCCGATGATCCCGTTTTTTTGCTTCTTCCAACAAAATCAGATACTCATCTAACATGCTCTTTTTAGGGAAAGTGATGCCGTAGATCCTGGTCAATTGTTTCCTTTTTTCGTCACCTCGCCAGTAAGCTCCAGCCAGACTAATAACCTTGATGGCCTTAATCATTGAAGTATCAGGCAAATGTGGTCCACGACAAAGATCGGTGAAGGATCCGTGTTTATAAAGTGTAATTGTTCCATCCTCCAGGTCTGAAATCAATTCAACTTTATACTCATCCCCCTTTTTATTGAAAAGGTTAAGTGCTTCAGGTTTTGATATTTCTTCCCGATTGAAAATCGATTTCTTGGCAGCAAGTTCAATCATTTTGGATTCAATGTCGACAAGCTCCGTTTCAGAAAGTACTTTCTCACCCAGGTCAACATCGTAATAGAAGCCGCTTTCGATGGCTGGCCCGATTCCGAATTTTGTTCCGGGATAAAGGTTCTCGATAGCTTCAGCCATCAAATGCGCTGAGGAATGCCAGAATGCATGCTTTCCTTCGGCATCGTCCCACTTGTGCAGTCGAATAGATGAATCTGTTGTAATAGCACGTGTAATATCACGTATCTCACCGTTAACACTAATGGCTAATACCTCTTTAGCCAATTGAGGGCTAAGGCTTTGTGCTATTTCAAATCCGGTAGTTCCTGCCGGATATTCTCTGACCCTGGAGTCAGGAAAAGTAATGTTTATCATAATAAAGTTGCCAACTCTATACAAAAGTTGCCAACCCAATTAAGAGTTGGCAACTTTAAAGTTTGGGTGCCCAGAACAGGACTCGAACCTGCACATCCTTGCGAATACTAGTCCCTGAAACTAGCGCGTCTACCACTTCCGCCATCTGGGCGTTTTTAAAAAGAACGCCTCGTGCCCAGGACAAGAATCGAACTTGCACAACCTTACGATTACATGGCCCTCAACCATGCGCGTCTACCATTTCCGCCACCTGGGCTTGGGGACCGCAAAGATATATATTTTTTATAATTACCAAAGACTAATCAAATCCCGCACCTGCAAAGATCGTTTTTCACTACCCGTGATTTCATAATCCAGGGCAAGTTTTTTAAGGCAAATTTTGATAAAATCAACATTCGACCTGGGCTTATAAAACTCTGCTTTAAGAGGTAAGGATTGCTTGATCAGATAATTAGTTACGTCCCTTCGGGAGTGAACGGTGCCGGAATCAGCTGGGTTGATAAAAAAGAGAACTTCAAAATACTCCGGATAATTTATCTCCTCCGGATTAAAAGCCATGTCTATGTAAGTTAAAATTGGAAAGTCAGGCATATCTGCCACGAAAAGCGGTAGACTGAGTTCTTGTCCCAGGAGTGCATATAATAAGCTCATTGAGTGCTCATTAGCTTTGCCTGTTTCAAGAACCCTGTTGATGAAATTATTACCAGGCGATTCAGGATGCCCATCATTTAACTTAACCTTGTTTTTCCCGAAAAGAAAAGTATTCATAATCCGGATTTTCTCCAATGCGGTCAGGGTATCTGAAAATTCCAGCCAAATCTCTTCACGTAATGGCTTTATTAGGTTTTCAAATTGGAATTTACTGAGGTCGGGGAATTGATATCGTGAAATAAGCCAGGCTCCATCGATCAATTTAGGATTAGTACTTTTCAACCATATATTTATTTCTGTTTTAAGCTGGTTAAATTGCACTGCCTTAATAATCAGTTCGATGCGTTCATGAAGAATAGGAGACATGGCCTCCATAGCCGCGGACTCCAGGTCAGGGAGCATTTCAATACCCATTTGCTCAATTTTATGACTAACCGCCTCGAAAACAAGTTGGTCGGGATCATCGAGCAGCCTAATCAGGGCTTCACCTTTTGGGGATTCCATACGTTTGTTATTTAATGATGGAATTCAAAGTTTTGTCAATCAAGTCTTTAATTTGTGAGCTGTAATCACCTAGAAATTCTCCGGTCATTCGATTGGCAATGATTAAACAAACTGTCAACGCTTCATGATTTAAAACCTGGCTCAGGCCATAGAGGGCCGAAGACTCCATTTCGAAATTTGTTGTCCGAAGATTCGCGAACCTGAATGATTGCAACTTTTTGTTTAGGTCGGGATAGGCAAGCCTGGCTCTGATCTGCCGTCCCTGAGGACCATAAAATCCGTGCGCGGCCACAGTGATTCCTTTTGAAGTAAAGGATTCAACCATTTTTATTAACCTCTTCGAGGCTCTGGCTCCATAGGGATGCGACAAATGTTCCGGCCAGCCGATGGAATCGACGAGATTTTTTTCAAATAAATCAATCTCCGCATCAGCCTTTCTGGCATAATAATTCATCAAACCATCTAATCCAATTGACCACACAGATGCAACCGCAGAGCCGACTGCTAAATCTGGCTGCAAGGAACCGGAGGTGCCGATACGTATCAGGTTTAATTGTCGTTTTTTCCTCTTATCCTGCCTCAGCTTAAAATCAATATTTGCTAACGCGTCAAGCTCATTGACAACTATATCTATATTGTCAGTACCTATTCCAGTGCTTAATACGGTAACTTTTGTGTTATGATAATAGCCGGTTAATGAAGTAAACTCCCGGTTATGTGCCAGATTTTCCACTCTTTCAAGAAATTGACCAACCCAGGCTACCCGGGCAGGGTCCCCAACTAAAATTATATGGTCGGATATTTGTTCCGGAAATAACCTTAAATGAAAAATGCTGCCATCTGGATTAAATATCAACTCTGACTCACTATAGGTACCCATGTTTATTCTTAATCTATTGTCTAAAATACGCAATGCAAACTGATCAAACCCTTGAACGAAGAACCTTTTTTATATTTTTATGCCCGCTTTAACAAACTTTTGACAACCATGATTCAAAGAAAACAATCGATTTATCTAGTTATTAGCCTCATATTATGGGGATTAATATCGAAAGGTCCATTAATTGGCTTCCAAGATGGTGTAGGTGGGGCCTGGTCTTTGCTCGACAATGGGATCAAAGATCTGCACAGCGGGAAATTGGTAATCGAATATATTCCACTTATAATTTTCTTTTTTGCAGTGGAGCTACTCCTGATCATTTCAGCTCTTTTATATACCAAAAGGGAATTGCAGGCTAAACTGGTTGTGGTGTCCATTGTTCTCGAATTATTATCTTATGGATTAATAGCCTTTTACACATTTAGTGCAAAAAGCCAGCTCCATGCCCAACCCGAATTCCGCCTTATGATCATCATGCCTTTATTATCAGCCATTGGAAGTTTTCTGGCCTACAGGGGAATCCGGCATGATATCAGCCTGGTTAAAGCACAGGATAGGATCCGGTGATTAATGAATTTCCAGATGTTCCTGATCAGTGATTTTTTCGCAATACCGGCATTTTAAAGCGACTGGTTTTTTCTCAACCACTTCAAAATGTGCAGTCATTTGCTCATGATTGCTGATACACTTTGGATTCATGCATTTTGCGATTCCGGTGATTTCATCTGGAATAACAACCACTCTCTTTTCGATAACTTCATAATCGCGAATAATATTCAATTTCGCGTCAGGCGCAACAAGGGAGATTTTATTGATTTCCTCATCCTTGAAGAAGATATCAGCAACTTTGATGATAGCTTTCTTGCCTAATTTCTTGCTTTCGAGGTTAAAACCAAAGGTTACCAGATCGGAAGAGCACACGTCTGAACTCCAGT
>CAINOB010000005.1 GCA_903851365.1 uncultured Bacteroidota bacterium | reverse complement strand
GGGGCTGGGACAAAATGTTATTTAGAATCGATATAAATTTGCGACAGAAACAACATTAATGCGTTGATTGTTAGGTAATTAAATACATTATTCTTACCTTCAAGCAACAAATCAAATGTAATGATAAGCAAACGAAAGACAAACTTTAAGCCGTACGATCCTGACCAGGGGATGCTACTGCCACCCTACTTGGAAGATTTGGTTCCCAAGGGTCATTTGGTTCGTGTGGTTAACCGGGTTATGAACTCGGTTGAGGTGGATCATCTGTTTGATCGGTTCTCGGATTTGGGCCGTTCCTCCTACCATCCGCTGATGATGTTGAAGGCAATTGTTTATGCATATAGTCAGAAGATCTACTCTGGACGCCGGATTGCGCAGGCCCTTCGCCAGGATATCAACTTTATGTATCTGACCGGTCGGCAGACTCCCAGTTACCGGAGTGTGAACCGGTTCCGAGGTGTTTATCTCCAGGATATGCTGGAAGATGTTTTTACTCAGGTGCTTGACCTTCTTCACAAGGAAGGTTATATCAAGTTTGAGGAATACTTTGTTGACGGCACCATGATTGAGGCTGATGCCAATAAGTATAGCCATGTTTGGATGAAGAGCACGGACCGGTACAAGAAGGCCGTTAAAGATCGGGTTCGCTCTCTCTTTGAGGATATCGAAAAGATCAATCGCGAGGAGGACGAGCGGTATGGGGATCATGACCTGGAGGAGATGGGTGAAAACAGCCATATTACCAGTGAAAAGATCAAGGAGGTTGGCGATCGGATCAACAAGAAGTTGCAGGAGCGAAAGGAACAGCGGCAAAATCAGGGTGACCGCAAAATGAAATCCATTGCCAGAAAATTGGACCAGGAAGCCGAGAATCTGGCCAAGTATGAAGAGCAGGAGAAGATTGCCGGCAATCGTAAATCTTTTTCCAAAACCGATACAGATGCCACCTTTAACCGGATGAAGGATAACTCGCTGAAGCCTTCCTATAATTATCAGGTCAGTAGCGAGAACCAGTTTATTACCAACTACTCCGTCCACCAGAACGCAGCCGACAGCTTCAATTTCCCCGATCATTTGCAGAAGATTGCGGACCGGGGAGAAAAGTATCTGCCCAAGAATTTTGTTGGAGATATGGGCTATGGTACGGAAGAAAACTTCAGCCTTCTCGAAGGATATCAAATTGAAAGTTACCTGAAGTATCCGGGCTTCTTCCGCGAGACGAAAGTGGAATACAAAAACGACCTTTTTGTCAGGGAGCATATGGACTATGATCCGGAAGGTGATTATTACACCTGCCCACGTGGCCGACACCTGATTTTCCAGATTGAGCGTACCGCCGAAAACGGACATGGCTATCAGTCGACCACGCGCACCTATGTGTGCGAAGATTGTTCTGGTTGTTCTTTCCGCGAGCAATGCACCCGTTCCAAAGAGAACGGCCGTGTGATCACGGTCAATCGCAAGCTGGATGCATACCGGGATACAACCCGTAAGAATCTAAACTCGGAACAGGGAATAAATCTTCGTAAACGCCGGGGGTACGAGATCGAGACCTTCTTTGGCGACGCAAAGCACAACCAGGGTTTTCGGCGGGCCCATCTCCGGGGGTTAGAAAAGAACGACCTGGATCTGGGCTGGCTCTGCATTAGCTATAACCTAAGAAAACTTCATAAAAAGGAGAACAAAATGAATTAAAGGACGAAAAGAGCTCGGAAAAAGCACTTTTTCAGTCAAAATTGACAAAAAACTAGATTTATCAGTCGAGGCACTCCGAAGAAACCTAATTGACCCTTTAGAGTGCATCGTACCACCTTAAAACATCCTTAATGAAAATTTATATTTTGTCTCACCCCCTTGACCAGAGAACCCCTTCCTCTCTGATTAACCCCAGGGTTCAGCCTGAGGGTTTGCCGCCCATAACTACTAACTTTGCCCGATGAATATCCTCTCCAACATAGCCGCCCATAAACGTCTGGAAGTCGCGGAGCGACGAGTGCTCTATCCGGTGACTCATCTGGTTCAGAGTCGGCTGTTCAACAGGGCTACATTATCAATGACAGAATATCTGCAGTGTGAGGGTGCTTCAGGAATCATTGCTGAATTCAAAAAAATGAGCCCATCAAAGGGAATCATACATGCCGGAGCAAGGGTTGAAGAGATTACCCCGGGATATATTCAGGCTGGTGCATCGGCCTTGTCGGTACTAACGGATACCAAGTTTTTCGGGGGTTCCAATGAGGACTTGCTGGCAGCCCGGAAAATCAACAACTGCCCTATTCTGCGCAAAGATTTTGTGGTGGATCCGTATCAGGTTATCGAGGCAAAATCGATCGGGGCCGATGCTATTCTTCTGATTGCCGCAATATTGACTCCGGCGGAGACCCTGGAGTTAGCAACTCTGGCTCGGACACTTGGCATGGAAACTATTCTCGAAGTCCATGGAGAATCGGAGATGAGCCACATAAACGATCAGATAAATATTCTGGGTGTCAATAACCGAAACCTTGCAGATTTCAAGGTTTCTCTAAATATTTCGATAGGCCTTTCTGAATTAATTCCGGATGGAATACTGGCTATATCTGAAAGTGGCATTCATAAGCCTGCCGATATTTTTCTGCTTAGAAAATACGGTTACCAAGGATTTCTGATCGGGGAAAAGTTCATGTCGACCGATA
This sequence comes from uncultured Bacteroidota bacterium, assembly GCA_903851365.1. GTDB lineage: Bacteria > Bacteroidota > Bacteroidia > Bacteroidales > UBA12481 > UBA12481. The sequence goes on along the minus strand of CAINOB010000005.1, from coordinate 12,619 downwards.
ATCCGGCCTCTGCCTGTGGGGCCTTCATATCAGAATTAAAAGCGGGAGAAAAATAATGACCAGATTGGTGAAGATATGCGGACTGCGGGATCCGGAGAATATTCGGGAAGTGTTTCAGCTTAACCCCGATTTTGCCGGACTCATATTTCATCCGGGATCACCGCGCTGTGTCACCGACCTTGACAGCTTAAGGTTCCTCAACCCAAATAACCCCCCGGTTCACATTATCACCGCTAATACATCGCAAACCCCTGGGACCCTCACAGGGCAGCCTAAAATTGTTGGTGTTTTTGTTGACGCGGACATCCGGCAAATCATTGAAATCAATAAGGTGGTGCACCTCGATGCCATTCAGCTTCACGGATCGGAAACGCCCGAAACCTGCAAAGCCATTCGCGAGCTTGGATTTATGATTATCAAGGCATTCGGGATCAAATCAGGGTTCGACTTTACTTCGATCAGCGCCTATGAGGGATTGGTTGATTATTTCCTTTTTGATACAGCCAGTCCGAAGCATGGAGGCACAGGCTTACAATTCGACTGGGCTGTTTTGGATGAATATCAAGGAAAAACTCAATGGATGCTGAGCGGGGGAATATCCCCGGAGACCAATGAATTCCCTACACACAAGTTGATGATGGGTGTCGATCTGAACTCGCGGTTTGAGATTGCACCAGGTATTAAGGATATCGGATTATTGAAAAAGTTTATAAAAAATTTCAGAGATGAGTAAATCAAAATACAGCCCGGACAGCGACGGGTATTACGGCGAATTCGGGGGAGCTTTCATACCCGAAATGCTAGTGCCGAATATTACCGAATTGAGGGAAAACTATCTGAAAATAATTGAGAGTGATGAGTTTATTAAGGAATTCCACCATTTACTGAGAGATTATACCGGCCGGCCTACCCCGCTCTACTTTGCCAAAAGGCTATCTGAAAAATATCAGACCAACATTCATCTAAAGCGTGAGGATCTTAATCATACCGGGGCACACAAGATCAATAACACAATCGGTCAGGTTTTACTGGCGGAAAAGCTTGGTAAGAAAAGGATCATTGCAGAAACCGGAGCCGGTCAGCATGGCGTGGCTACAGCAACTGTTTGTGCACTAAAAGGACTGGAATGCGTGGTTTATATGGGTGCACTGGATGTTCAGCGACAAGCGCCAAACGTGACAAAAATGAAGATGCTGGGAGCTACTGTAGTGCCTGTTGAGTCTGGTAATAAAACGCTGAAAGACGCTACCAATGAGGCAATGCGTGATTGGATCAACCATCCGGATGATACATATTATATAATCGGATCTGTAGTAGGACCACATCCCTACCCCGATCTGGTGGCCAGAATGCAATCGGTAATCAGCTATGAGATCTCATTACAATTGAACACGCACATTGGACGGTCGTTTCCTGATTACGTTCTGGCCTGTGTAGGTGGGGGAAGCAATGCAGCTGGCGGCTTTTATCATTTTCTCGAAAATCCGGCAGTTAAACTGATTGGCGCCGAAGCAGCCGGAAAAGGCATAGATACTCCGGAAACGGCAGCGACACTGGCATTGGGTAAAACAGGCATCCTCCACGGCAGCAAATCAAAATTGATACAAGATAAATATGGTCAGGTGATTGAGCCGTACTCCATTTCCGCAGGACTGGATTATCCGGGTGTTGGGCCGCTGCATTCCTATCTGCAGTCGACCGGAAGATGTACTTATATTCCGGTTACTGATCAGGAAGCATTGGATGCCGCCATGGAGCTGACTCAGCTCGAAGGAATTATTCCGGCACTGGAATCAGCTCATGCACTGGCGCTTCTATCGAAACAAAAATGGAACCGGAGCCATCATATGGTCATCATTCTTTCAGGCAGGGGAGATAAGGATATGGATACTTACAGCAAATATTTCAGTCATGAATCGCATTGATGAACTTTTTAAACGGAAACGGGAATCCGTTTTATCCATTTATTTTACAGCAGGTTACCCCGAATTAAATGATACGGTCCATATTATTTCGGGGTTGGAAAAAGCCGGTGCCGACCTGATCGAGATCGGATTTCCATTTTCTGATCCGGTAGCTGACGGCCCTGTAATTCAGGCCAGCAGCCATCGAGCCTTAGAGAACGGTATGAACCTGGATATCCTTTTTGAGCAACTTTCTGGCATCAAGGCGACCAGTTCTATTCCGAAAATCATGATGGGGTATTTCAACACTGTTTATCAATATGGGATTGATCATTTTATCAGTAAATGCGCTACAAGCGGAGTGGATGGAGTGATTATTCCCGACCTTCCGCCGGAGGTATATGAGAGGGAGTACCGGCAATTATTTGAAGCTGCGGGGTTACATGTTATTTTTCTGGTTGCTCCCCAGACCAATCCCGAAAGGGCAGAGTATTTGGAAACATTGACCAAGGGATTTTTATATCGCCTTTCCATGTCGGGTACCACCGGCAATGCCATTGCAGGGGACGAAACCTGGGGAAAACGGTCGAATGGGAAACCGGTGCTGATCGGGTTTGGAATACATGACCATGCCACTTTTGAGCTGGCATGCAGGCATGCGAACGGGGCGATTATCGGGACGGGGTTTATTCGACACCTCGCGACTTTGGAAGAAGACCGGTTGTCGAAGAAGAAGATTGATGGACGAAAGAAAGACCGGGAGACGAAAGAAAGATCGGAAGACAGAGGACGGGAGATTGCGGAAATCTGTAAAGGGTTTATACAAAAGATAAGAAGTTGACAATTGATCTGGTTGGACAGCAAAAAGGTGCTCTCAATTAACTCAGTAAGGCCAACTGCCGACTGCCTACTTTTCGGCCACAACAAGCATTTCGAAATTTTCGGAGGTAAGAGCTTCATCGCGACTGAAAGCTCCCAGCTGGCAGCCGCAAATCGTTACCTTCTTGAAACCTATGGAAGATAGCAGCCAGGTGATTTCTGAGGGAACATAATACCTTTCGTTGCAATTCAGCACCTTTTTATTACCAGAATCATCGGTCATTTCATAGGTGGTGATATTGCGAAAAGTAAGGTGATCGAAAGTCGCGAATGAGTGGAATAATGGAAAGAGTCCGTTCAATGTTGTGAATATCAATTTACCTCTATCATTCAATGAATTAAAGGCATTTTGCAGGATATGAAAGTTCATCTCATCAGTTTCCATCAAAGGGAAAGCTCCTTCACAGATCATGATGGCAAGATCGAATTCACCATTAAAATTAAAGTCCCGGGCATCCTTCCTGAAAAAGGAAATATCAAGATTTCGTGATGTTGCATTCTTTCTTGCCTTTTCCAGCTGAGACTCTGATAAATCTATTCCGGTGACCCTGTATCCGCGTGAAGCCAGTTCAATAGCATGCCTCCCGGTACCACAGCCAATATCCAGAATTTTTAACGACTTATCATAACCTGCTTCCTTTTCAAAAAAATCGACCTCGCCAATTGTTCCCTTGGTAAATTCTTCATTCTCGTAGTTGTCAGCGGAATTCTCGAAAAGTTCCTCGTACCATTGTTTCATTATTCCCTCCTGAAGCGCAGACGCTCTTCTTTGCTCATTTTTTCTGTTGCATACTGGATAATCAATCGTGGCGCAGTGTTCCTGTGTTTGTACAGGAATTTTTCTGTAACCTCACGATTTACTTTCCAGGCTTCCCGCAAAAACCATCCAACTCCCTGATGAACTTCACGTTCCGGATCGGACATCAAAGGCTCGATAAAATCAAAAAGAATATTTACATCCTTTATGGTTTTCAGAGATTTAATCAGTGTAACGGGAACACAGCGTCGCTGGAATTTGAACTCGGAACCCAACCAGGGAATAAAATCATCAATAGTAATAACTTTTTGTTCCAACAGATCGGGCAGAATCCACATGCCAAGCATATCAGCATGGGCCCAATTACTTATCCCAAAAACGAACCAACTTTCAATGGCATGATAGACCGCCGAAACGTATTGCTTTTTGCGAAATTTCAACATCAGCAGGACAAATCCTGTTTCCTCATATTTTCCAGATACCACAAGATCCGGAGCGGCCTCCAGAATTAACGGAATCGTCACCGTGGTATCGGCAAGCAACTCCTTTACCTTGGCTTCCACCAATCCGTTAGCCAACCCATAGGCATTAAAATCCCCTTTGAAATACCGGCTGTATTTTAAAACCATAGCCGGATCGGAATTAGCAACGCAATAATTGCGAATATCGATGATCAACTCTCTGGAATTCATAGCTTTTAGATTTATCAACTACCTCATTAACAAAGATATGAAAAACCATTACTTTTATACGTATAGAAATCTTGCCTGAAAAATCCCAACATGAATAAACCGTTGATAAATCTGCTATTACTGATCCTCCTGCTGATGCCTTTCTCCAATATCAGGGCACAGAAAAAAGAAATAAAGTTTATTGATAATTCTCCTGGATATGATCTTGCTGTTTATTACTTCCCTAATTATCATAATGATGACAAGCGCAATGAATTACGTTATGGGAAAGGGTGGTCGGAATGGGAATTGGTTAAGAATGCCCAACCCCGTTTCGAAGGTCATCATCAGCCCAAAATACCTCTTTGGGGATATACCAATGAGTCGGATCCGGATGTAATGCAAATGAAGATTGATGCTGCATCAAAATATGGAATCGATGTTTTCATTTATGACTGGTATTATTACAATGATGGCCCATTTTTAGAAAAGGGTCTGGAAAATGGCTTTTTGAAAGTTAAGGATAACAATAAAGTCAAATTTGCTCTGATGTGGGCCAATCACGATTGGGTAGATCTCTTTCCGAGAAACCCGGAAAAGGGCCCTGCTCCACTTTTTTATCCCGGAACTGTTACACCGGAAACCTTTGATAAGCTTACAGATTACGTTATTGCAAACTATTTTAGTCAGCCCACTTATTGGAAGATTGATGGATGTCCGTATTTCTCTATCTATGAGCTATTTAAGTTTGTTGAAAGCATGGGTGGCAAGGAAGGAGCCAAGGCAGCACTGGAAAAATTCAGGGAGAAGACAAAAAAAGCCGGATTCAAAGATTTACATCTGAATGCCGTTGTTTGGGGAATTCAAATCCTCCCATCAGAAAAAGAACTGAAAAACCCGGCTGAGCTGCTTGATTTTCTATCGTTTAACAGTGCAACATCCTATGTTTGGGTTCACCATGTCGGGTTGGATCAGTTTCCGCAAACCGAATATTCGGAAGTCAGGGAAAAGTATTTCAGCTTTTGCGAAAAGTATTTTAAAACTATTAAACAGCCCTATTATCCAAATGTCACCCTCGGTTGGGACGCTACACCGCGCTGCAGCCAGGCGGTCAATTTTGGCAATTTCGGGTACCCGTGTATGGCCGTAATGAAAAATAATACTCCCGAAAATTTCAAGAGCGCACTGGAGCAATGCAAATCATGGACAGATAAAAACCTGAAAGGCAATAAGATAATAACGATAAACAGTTGGAATGAATGGACCGAAGGCAGTTTTTTGGAACCGGAAAGAGAGTTTGGATATCAATATCTTGAGGCTATACAGTCGGTATTCAAAGGCAAATAAACACTGCAATCATTTAATATGGACAGCCTGTGTAAGTTTTAGTCAGTATTACCGCAAATAATCTCGTACCGCTTTCTGAATACCTTTTTTAACACCGTCCCAGGTCTGCTCCTTGAAACTTACCGGTGTTTCACTTTCATCGGCGTCAATAAAATAGGTAATTGCATTTGGAATGCTGATAGCCAGCATTTGACTTGGATATTTTAGTTTGTGCCAGTCCATTATCTGCTGCAGTGAGTAATAATTTAGCAATTCATATAAATCCCAGAAATCCTTTTTTCGTCCCCTGCCAAGGATGGCTTGAATTTTCATTGCGCCTATATCGGCATTGCCATACATCCGGATTTTATCCTCAACTTCAATTGGAGCAATAGGTAAATGAGGAAAGTAAACAATATCAACTTTGATATTTTGTATATTACAGAAAATCCCGAATTGCTTATGCCCGCCTTCATAATAGAAGGCACTTCCAAAGGCTTCCTTTAATTCGTTTTCGATGAATTGATGGTCGAATTTTTCATGATAAAACAAATCCAGATCAACAGAGCTGCGGTGACCATACCGAAGCGACAAAGCCGTACCGCCGACCAAAGAAAAAGGGGCGAGCGATGGCAAAGTCATCAACTCCTTTAGTAAGGAAAAAGTCCCGGGTTCAACTGTCTCAATGTGTAACATCTGAATTCATTTAGAGGTTTATTGATTACCGCACTTGCAAGATGCATTCGGTGCTCCGGCAAAAACTTTGCTTTCAATAACGCCTGCGTCACCTTTTCATCACCGTAATATCTGCGACATTGGCGGATATCCTCAACATCGCCTCGCTCAAACACCCTTTCTATTACGAATTTAGCCCTGAGATCATAGTCTATTTTCTCAAAGTCTACATCCCAGAAGATGCGCTTGTCAAAAACCGGTTTCACTTTTTCAGACATACCACGAAGATAAACCTTTTCTATATTTACTAAGGCAATTGATCTGCCGCAATGAAAAACTCTGTTCTTATTCTATCGCTGATATTAAGTACCGGATTGATCCAGGCTCAGGACATCGACACCTTCCTGCTTCATTTAAGGTGGTCGACAGAAGATTGGTTTGAGACTTTCTATCAGGATATTATCGGGAAATACCGAATTGATACCACGCGCATATACCCGACCGGGTTAAGCCTGGGTGGCGAAGGCACCTGGTTTCTGGCAGCAAAATATCCGGATATATTTGCTGCTATCGCACCCATCAGCGGATTCACAAATGAATCGGATTACATCCTGGAAAACATTAACCATTAGATTAATATCCCGATATGGGCCTTCCATGGAAAAATTGATGATGTTGTTCCTTTTGATGAAACCGAAAGGATAGTCAATCTGCTGAAAGGGAAGAATAAGAATCTTAGATTTACCGCTGAGTCCGGTGAGGGCCATGGGATCAGCTGGAAAGTTTATCCGGGTAAGGAATTATATAATTGGTTCCTGCAATTCCAAAAGGCAGGTAATTAAAACAAGGAGAACAAATTGAATATAGGATTTATCGGTATTGGAAAGATCGCTACGGCGGTTATTGAGGGTTTATGCACATCAGCTTTGAGTGGAGCAACGTTGAGATTATCACCGAGAAATGAAGAAAGATCAAAGATGCTTGCCAGGAAATTCCCGAATGTCATCAGGATGGATAGCAATCAGGAAGTTATCGACCAATCGGAAATTATTATACTAGCTTTAAGGCCTCCACAGGCAGAAGAAGTTCTCATAGGTCTGACATTCAGCGAAAGTCATCAGATCGTTTCCCTCATACCCCTGCTCAGGCATACCGACATTTTAAAAATGGTATATCCGGCACACCATGTTGCGAGAGCGATCCCGCTGCCACCGGTAGTTAACCACAATTGCCCAATTCCTATTTTCAGCGCCAATAATGTAGTTGTAGACATTTTCAACAATCTTGGTCAGCCTTTGTTGGTAAACAATGAAGATCAGCTACATGCGCTTTGGACACTTACCTGTTTGATTACCCCGTATTACGACCTTTTGCAGGAACTGAGTGTCTGGACCACTGCTCAGGGCGTTGACAGGAGCATTGCCAACCAATATATTGCCAATCTTTTTCAAGCGCTTTCCTATACTGCCCAGATTGCCGAACCCATTGAGTTTGACGAACTCGCCAAGCATGCGGCAACGCCAAACGGCATGAATGAACAAGCAGGCAGGGAGATACATGCCAGCGGGGCACATCATGCTTACCGCGAGGCAGCGGATCGGATATTACTGCGCTTCCCTAAAGGGTTGTGACACGCGATCGATCCTTAGCACCTTATTTTCTGATAGTTACAATCTGTGTGTTGAATTATTCACCACCTGTTGAATATATTTACAATTGTCTTAACTTATTGTAAGTTAGATTCCTAGGCGATTTCCCATTATTTTGTGTATATATTCTCAACACTTCCTATGTGATAATATTCATCAGCCGCCTATCTATTTATTTGATTTTCTGTGTCTTATAATATTTGGCAAGGTAATTGAATTGTATTAAGTGTGACAAGCAAAAAGAAATAATGAACTCAAATTTTAAGGCCATGAAAAAAGTAGTTTTAGTACTCATCGGTGCCGCAATGCTGTTCCAGAGTCAAGCACGCAACATCTCCTACACTGCCGGAGATTTGCAAAAAACCCCAGCTGCCAAAGGGTCATTGACCATTTCCTGCACACCGGACCTCCAGCAACTGACAGCCAAATGGGTCAGCGATTATGCTGCGATCAATCCGAAGCTGAAAATCAAGATAATCGGTCACAATGAAACGGGTACGGATCTGGCCTTTGAGTCTAATGAATCGGACAATATAGTGAAGGATGGGTCATCATGGAAAATGGTGATTGGTCGTGATGCCATCATCCCAATAATCAACTCTTCAAATCCATATATAACCGAAATAAATAACCGGGGAATATCTGCCGCTGAGTTTTCAAAGACTTTCGAAAACCAGGGATCACGCACCTGGGCAACCCTTCTTGGTGGAGACCAGAAACTTCCGGTTAATATTTACATTATCGATAATGCATCGATAAAATCAACGATTGCAAATTTTACCAGTCTCAACCCGACCATCATAAATGGGATACAGGTTTCCACAGGGGCAGAATTAATAGCTGCCGTACAAAAAGATCCTAATGGAATTGGTTTTTGCAAGCTCAATGATGTAACTGATCAATCCGGACAGAATATGATTGCTGGCATCAGTTTATTGCCCATCGACAAAAACGCAAATGGCAGGCTGGACTACATCGAGAAAATATATAACAACGTAAACGACATATCAAGAGGCATCTGGATCGGAAAATACCCGCAGGCACTGTGCAGAAACTTATATGCAGTAGCTGTTTCGAGCCCGGTCGAAGAAAACCAGGTTGCATTTTTGAGATACGTTTTAACCTTCGGTCAGGACCTGCTCCAGGTAAACGGTTATAACAGTCTGGTCAACAGCGAAAGACTTTCGAAAATCGACAGGTTACCCGGAACATTCATGAAAAGCCAGGCTTCCGACAAAGTCAATGTCATCCAGTTGATCATTACCATCCTTGCAGCGATTGTTATTATTGTGGCGTTGGTGATTTTCATCATGCGGTACCGGAAGAGCAACTCTATTATAGGACCCGACATGGACCCGCATCATCTTCGTGTTATCAATGAAAGAAACATTTCCATTCCTAAAGGTTTGTTTTTCGACAAGACTCATACTTGGGCATTTATGGAGAAAGACGGAACTTTAAAAGTGGGTATCGATGATTTTCTGCAACACATCACTGGTCAGATTACCAGCATTAAAATGAAGAAACCAGGTGAAATGGTAAAAAAGGGTGAGCCTATCCTTACCATGGTACAAAAAGGGAAACGACTGACCATCAGTTCGCCGGCCTCCGGAATTATCATTGCCGACAACAGCAACCTGTTTTCCGATGCTTCATTGCTGAATTCATCACCATACGAAGATGGCTGGATCTACCGGATTGAGCCATCCAATTGGATCAGGGAAAACCAGTTTCTGTTTATGGCAGAAAAATATACGGAATGGATCCACAACGAATTCACCCGGTTAAAAGATTTCCTGGCTAATGCTATTCAACCCAATGAAGCTGAATATGCTTATGTAACACTGCAAGATGGTGGAGAAATCATCGAAAGCGTTCTGGAAAATCTTTCGCCTGAGGTATGGGAAGACTTTCAGACAAGGTTCATCGATACATCTAAATAAATAAAATCCAAACCATGGGACTTGACAGAAGAGTTTTTATGAAAACGCTTGGACTGGCAGGCACAACGCTGGTCCTCGGAAAAAGTGTCGGTGCTGCAACCAAAGAAAAGAACAGTGTAGAATTCTACGGAGTACTTTATGATTCAACGCGTTGCGTTGGTTGTCAGACTTGTGAAACCACCTGTGCAGAGATTCATAATTTACCTGCACCAACAGATGCTCCCGAGGTCGGAGTGGTCCGCAAGACCAATGAAACCCGACGTACGGTGGTTAATCTGCATAAAACCACCAAAGGAGAGGTTTATGTGAAGAGCCAATGCATGCACTGCAATGAACCAGCCTGCGCCGCTGCTTGCCTCACCCAGGCAATGTACAAAACCAAGGAAGGGCCGGTTATCTGGAGGGGAAACAAGTGCATGGGATGCAGATATTGTATGGTTTCCTGTCCATTTGATGTACCAAAATTCGAATATCACAGCCCGAATCCTAAAATCATAAAATGCGACATGTGCTACGACAGGATCAAGGAAGGTAAGAAGCCCGGCTGTGCTGAAAATTGTCCTGCTGAAGCCATCGTATTCGGTACCCGAAGGGAACTGATACACGAAGCCCGCAAAAGAATTGCCGCCCAACCAGATGTTTATTCAGAGTTTATCTATGGTGAACATGAAGCTGGCGGAACGGGTGAAGTATATGTAGCACAGGTTCCTCCGGTTGAACTTGGTTTCAAAACCAACCTCCAGAACGAGTCGTACCCTGCCCTGTCAAAAGGTTTTCTTTACAGTGTTCCATCCGTTTTTGTTTTACTACCGGTTCTACTATTAGGCATTCATGAAACAACCAAGGATAATAAAAACCATCAAAACGAAGCAGATGAAAACGAGTAACTTTGAGTACCCCATCGCCAAGGATAATGATGGAAAATCCATCTGGAAATTCTTGATCCATGAATTTAAGCCAAAGGGTAAAATCCTTACCCCATTCAATGTAATCTCAGTTCCCGTTATCATGCTGGGAACGCTTATAATTATTTACCGGTTTATTCATGGGATCGGTGCCGTAACCAACCTCACGCAGGAGGTTCCCTGGGGATTGTGGATCGGCTTTGATGTGGTGACTGGTGTCGCTTTTGCAGGCGGGGCCTATGTTCTCACATTTATTGTATACATCCTGAACAATCAAAAATACCATTCTATCGTAAGGATAACCGTATTAAATGGCTTTCTTGCCTATGTCTTTTATGCCGGGGCCCTGCTTCTCGATTTGGGCCGCCCCTGGAACGTAATCAATCCAATTATCGGCAATAGTTTTGGAACCAGTTCCGTATTATTTCTGGTTGCCTGGCACTTTTTGCTGTATATGCTAGCACAACTGATAGAATTCTCGCCTGCGGTAGCTGAATGGCTGGGGGCCCGGCGCGCCCGCAAAATTCTATCGGGTATGACTATAGCAGCGGTGATCTTTGGGATAACGCTTTCCACATTGCACCAATCAGGATTGGGAGCGCTTTATCTGATGGCAAAGGATAAAATTCACCCGCTCTGGTATTCAGAGTTTATACCGATCATGTTTCTGGTTTCCAGCATTTTTGCTGGTCTATCGATGGTCATTTTCGAAGGATCGATCAGCCACAAAGTCTTTTTCAACCAGATCAGCGAAGAAAATCATCATGCCCAGGATGGAATTGTCCGTGGGTTATCAAGAATTTGCGCCGGCGCAATGTTCGCCTATTTCTTTCTTCAGTTTCTCGTCTTCATACATGAAAAACGCTGGGGGTTGCTCAATACCCCGATGGGATACTGGTATCTGCTCGAAATGCTCGGTTTTGTGCTGCTTCCTATGCTGATGTTCGTATACGGCTATAGGAGAAAAAGCATGAATGTGATTAAAACCGCAGCAATTCTGACCATGGTGGGCGTCATCCTGAACCGATTGAATGTAACTGTTATCGGTTTCAGGTGGGAAGATACAGTCCGATACGTGCCATCGTGGATGGAAATCGTTGTTACACTGACTGTTATTTTTACTGAGATATGGATTTTCAGATGGGTTATCAGGCGGATGCCAGTTCTTAGGGATTCTCCAGCCTGGGCCAAACATCAATAATAACCTTAAAAATTAAATAAAATGGACGGATTTAGTTATTCCAACATCTTCGAGACCAAAGGGATCGAATACCTGGCTATCATTGCTTTCTTTGCGATACTAATCCCCTTCTGGCTGTTCCTTAACAAAAAGGTAAAAGTCAGAAACAGGGTTCAGAAACTGATCGGCACTTTATCGGCCGGATCTTTAAAAATACCACAGGGTCTGTATTTCAGCAAGAACCACACCTGGACCCATCTTGAACGTTCAGGGTTGGCAAAAGTAGGATTGGATGATCTCCTGACTCATATCACCGGTGAAGTCAATGTTATCAACCATGCAATACCGGGCGATACAATTAAAAAGGGTGATTTGCTTGCTGAAATTGATCAGGACGGCAAACACCTGAGAATTCTTTCACCGATATCCGGATTGGTTGATTCCTCCAATTCACTGCTTAACGAGCAGCCTGAAGTTTTGAATGAAGATCCATTCAGAAAAGGATGGATTTATCAGATCAAGCCATCCGACTGGATCCGTGAAACCAAATCCTGCTACCTGGCCGACGAAGCCACCAGCTGGATGTCAAGGGAACTGGTTCGCTTTAAGGATTTCGTGGTTAACACCTCAGAGAAAGACACCCTTGGAACCAGCGGAATTATCCTGCAGGACGGGGGTGAATTACGCGACAATACACTTGCTGAAATGCCAGTGGAGATGTGGAATGCAT
>CAINOB010000004.1 GCA_903851365.1 uncultured Bacteroidota bacterium | reverse complement strand
TGCCAATTCTGCCAATTCCGGCACCAGCCGTCCCTGTTTATCAAAAAGTTCTTCCGGCTTATAGCTTCTCATCCAGTTTTCAAGAAATTTTAAATGATCAGGATGCTCAGAATCTACCAGTAGTGGAATCTGATGGGCTCGAAAAGTATTCTCAATTTGTAATCCATCCACAACTTTGGGTCCGGTCCAGCCTTTAGGTGAATTCAAAACAATCATCGGCCAGCGTGGACGAGTGGTATCATTTTTGCTTCGCGCATTACTTTGTATTTTTCGGATTTCATCAATTACCTTTTCCAAAGCAACGGCCATGAGTTGATGCATTTTTTTCGGCTCATCACCTTCCACAAAATAAGGCGTCCAGCCGTAACCACGCAGTAGCTGATCTAATTCCTCATGCGTGATGCGCGCCAACAAGGTTGGATTGGCTATTTTATAACCATTAAGATGTAAAATCGGCAGCACGACTCCGTCAGTAATTGGATTCAAAAATTTATTGGAATGCCACGCTGTTGCCAGGGGGCCTGTTTCCGCTTCTCCGTCGCCAACAACACAAGCGGCTATCAATTCCGGGTTATCAAATACAGCTCCGAAAGCATGACTAAGTGAATACCCTAATTCTCCTCCTTCGTGAATTGATCCCGGACACTCAGGCGAAACATGGCTAGAAATACCGCCGGGAAAGGAAAATTGCATAAACAGCTTTTTCAGTCCGGCTTTATCCTGACTAATATTCGGATAAATCTCACTGTAAGTGCCTTCAAGATAAGTATTACCTACCAGCGCCGGGCCACCATGGCCGGGACCGGCAATGTAAAACATATTTAAATCATACTTCTTGATAATCCGATTCAAATGCACATAGATAAAATTCTGACCCGGCGTAGTACCCCAATGCCCAAGTAACATCGACTTAACGTGCGACAACTTCAACGGCTCACGAAGTAAAGGGTTATCACACAGATAAAGCTGACCGACTGAAAGATAGTTAGCGGCACGCCAGTAGGCATCCATCTTATCAATAAGTTCCGGGGAAAGATTATTTGTATCCATAATTTATTCTCCTATTTTATCCCATATCTCTTTAATTACTTTAATAACTTTTTTACTAAAGACTCCATCAACTCATGTTTTTATTTACTTTTCAAAATCGATCTGGCCCTTATAAGGATTTATTCCAATTAAACGGACGCGAACTTTTTGCCCAACCAATAATCCCTTTTCACCACGCATGACCCGTCCTTCCGCCGGAGGTGCTGTTATCCGCACATATGTTCCCTTATCAGAAACGCCGGTAACTATCGCATCAAAAGATTCGCCGATCCGAGCACTTAACAATACGGCGGCAGCTGCTTTACGCATAAAGCGTTCAACTTTTTTAGCGGCCTTATCGCGATCTGTGTATAAAACCGCGCAATTAATCAATTCATTCTGATTATACGGACAGGGCTGCTTATCTAAAACTGCCTTTATAAGCCGCTGAATAATCACATCAACATAGCGCCGGTTAGGAGCTGTTCCATGAATATAATCCATAACCGCCAGACCAAAATGTCCTACAGAAGAAGCTTGTGGTTCAAGTACCACATACTCTCCCGGTCCCAATAATTTAACGATGGTCAATGAGAGATCAGGAAACCTTTCCGGATCAGCGATTTTTCTCTTATGAAGAAATTGCGCTAGAGCCTTAGCATCAGGTTGAAGCGGCAATGTCTCATGATAAGCGGCAGCGACATCCACTATCCCTTGCCAATTATTGGGGACACGCACAACCCTCTGAATCATCGGAATCCCCGCGTTCCTTAAGAATCCTGATATAGTAATATTAGCAGCGATCATAAAATTTTCTATAATTGAACGGGCGCGATTCTTTTCCTGGATAATAAGCGCAATAACATTTCCTTCGCGAATAACCGGCCTGGCTTCAATGGTATCAAACTCAAGCGCTCCTTGCTCAACGCGAAATTTACTCAAACGTTTGGCAACTTCATCCTG
>CAINOB010000003.1 GCA_903851365.1 uncultured Bacteroidota bacterium | reverse complement strand
CGGCTAACCTCTTCGATCGGTTTGCCTCTTAAAAGCTCCAACACCAGTTGAGCTTTTGCTTTCGCACTCTTTCGCTTTTGCTTTACCATGGATGTAAATTTAAGCTTAATCTGTGCTAACATAAATTAGGTGCTATTATAATGTTATATCAGCCTTATCAGTAGAAAATTGATGCAAAATCCTATCAGGTAACCAGTGTATACCTGTGCCGGCGTATGATCATCATTTTGCAGCCGTGCATAACCGATCAATCCGGAAGCCAGAAAAAGTAAAGCAACAATGATTTGCTCATTCAGCATCCAACGAAGTGAAATGGCTAAAACCATGCCTGTTACTCCTCCAATCCCAGCCATGTGAGCGCTTACTTTCCATCGCCAGTTGACGATTGCGACGGTAAGGACAATCATGGATGATCCATTCAGGAAAAGGGAGATAATTATTGGAGCATCAACTTTCTGCAAAATAAATGCGCCAACCAGGTAGAGCAATGCAATAATTAGGTAGGGAATTCGCCGCTCGGTTTGTTCCTTCAGAAGGTAGCTTGTAATGATTTTTGTACGCATAAGAATTGGCATCATCATGATGGGAAGAATAAGGGTGGTAATGCCAACGACAACGTATATGTATATTTTTCCGTCCCTAGGAAGCATGTTCAGCCAACCGCCATAAGAGAGGAGTATAAAAACTCCTGCTAGTGGCATAAGGATCGGGTGAAATAATACGGAGAGTATAAAGGACGGTTTCACTAAAGTTCCTTTCTGAGGCGCGCTACAGGCAGATTAAGCTGTTCGCGGTATTTTGCCACTGTGCGGCGGGCAATCATATATCCTTTCTGCTTCAGGATCAGAGCCAGCTTATCATCTGTCACCGGCCTCCTTTTGTCTTCATTTTCAACACATTCCTCAAGAATTTTCTTGATTTCCCGGGTTGATACCTCTTCACCTGTATCAGTCTGCAACCCTTCTGAGAAAAAATACTTCAGCGGGAAAATACCCCAGTCGGTCTGAATATATTTGGAATTTGCTACCCTGGAGATAGTTGAAATATCCAGGCTTGTTCTTTCGCTGATGTCCTTGAGGATCATAGGCCTCAAACGCATCTCATCGCCTCCGCTGCGGAAATATTCTTTCTGAAATTCCATGATAGCATTCATGGTGAGTATAAGGGTATGCTGACGCTGGCGAATGGCTTCCATAAACCACTTGGCGGATTCAACTTTCTGTCTCACAAAAACCGCAGCTTCCTTCTGGTTTTTATTTTGATTCTGAAGTTTGCGCTCTTCATTATAGCTTTTGAGCATATTTGCATAAAGCGAATTGATGCGCAGATCAGGTGCATTCTTAGAATTCAGGCTAAGTTCGAGAATGCCTTCATTATCTTCAAGCACAAAATCCGGAACTATCTGATGATATGACTGCATATTGGAATCAGCCATATCGCCACCCGGTTTTGGGTTCAGACGGATGATCTCATTAATTGCAGCTTTCATTTGCGGATCGCTGAGATTCATCCTGCTTTGGATTTTGTCGTAATGTTTTCGGGTGAATTCTTCGAAAAAGTCGGTTACAATGGTTCGGGCATTCCTTGTATCCTCATTATATCTTCCCTCTTTGGCATGCCGGTCGAGCTGAAGGATCAGGCATTCCTGAAGGTTTCGAGCTCCAACACCGGGTGGATCAAAATCCTGAATCAGTGCGAGAATTTCCCGTAATTCCTCAATAGTAGTGGAGATATTTAGTGAGAAGGCGAGGTCATCAACAATATTCTCCAGATCCCTTCTCAAATATCCATCATCATCTATGTTACCTAAAATATAATGACCAAGGGCTTGCTTGTTATCATCCATAATTCTCATACCCAGCTGATTGGAAAGACTTTCGCGGAAAGATATTCCTGCTGAAAATGGAATCTCTACCACCTTTTCATCATCATGCGAGCGATTACGGGGGTTCAGACGATAGGCCGGTATATCGTATTCGTCTTTAAATTCCTCAAGTGAGATCTCATCTTTTTCTTTTTCCGGATCCTCATCGATGTTGGAATCATCGATCTCCGGACCCTCTTCCCGGCCCTCTTCAAGAATCGGGTTTTCCTCAAGCTCCTTCTTAATGCGCTGTTCTAGCTGCATAGTCGGCACCTCCAGTAGCTTAATCAACTGGATTTGCTGTGGAGAAAGTTTCTGCAGCAGTTTTTGCTGTAGGCGTTGCTTGAGCATAGTTTCAGTTCAGAACCGTCAGTTCAGTGCAATTAGGTATTCGTGGCAGAAAGTTAAGAATATTTTAGAATTCCGCATTGCGCGGGGTGCGTGGAAAAGGAATTACGTCCCTGATATTGCTCATCCCCGTGATAAAAAGGATCAGCCTTTCGAAACCAAGACCGAATCCGCTGTGGGGTGCTGTACCGAACCGACGCGTATCAAGATACCACCACATGTCTTTTTCCTCGATGTTTTGCTCATGCATCCTCTCTGTAAGTTTCTCAAGTCTGTGCTCCCGTTGCGATCCTCCGATGATCTCTCCGATCTTGGGAAACAACACATCCATACCCCTTACAGTTAAGCCATCCTCGTTCTGGAACATGTAGAATGCCTTGATTTTTTTCGGATAGTTGGTGAGAATAACTGGTTTTTTAAAGTGCTTTTCAACGAGGTAACGTTCATGCTCTGCCTGGAGATCGCTGCCCCATGATACAGGGAACTCCCATTTTTGAGCTGAGTTCACAAGGATTTCTACCGCGTCGGTATAGGACATTCTGACAAATTCAGTTTCAGCCACCATCTTGAGCCTGTCAACCAATTCATTATCGTACATCTGGTTGAAAAAGTTCAGGTCGTCGGCGCAGTTCTCAAGAGCGTAGCGGACAAGAAATTTGACAAAATCCTCTGCCAGATCCATGTTTTCCTTGATCTCGTAAAATGCCATCTCGGGTTCAATCATCCAGAATTCTGCCAGATGCCGGGGTGTGTTGGAATTCTCAGCCCGGAAAGTAGGGCCAAAAGTATAGATGTCGCTCAAGGCCATTGCTCCAAGCTCACCTTCCAGCTGACCGGATACAGTCAGATTGGTTTCCCTGCCAAAGAAATCCAGGTTATAATCGATCTTTCCTTCTTCTGTTCTGGGAGGATTTTTAATATCCAGAGTAGTTACCCTGAACATCTCACCGGCACCTTCGGCATCCGATCCAGTGATAATCGGTGTGTGTAAATAACAGAATCCCAGATCGTTAAAATATTTGTGAATAGCATATGCCATCGCATGCCTCACACGTAGAACAGCGCCAAAAGTATTGGTACGTGGACGCAGATGAGCAATATCCCGGAGAAATTCCATGCTGTGACCTTTTTTCTGCAGCGGATAGGTATTGGGATCAGCAATGCCGTATAGCTCTATTTCAGTAGCCTGAATTTCAACTGGTTGTCCACTTCCTTGGCTTTCCACCAGTTTTCCTGTGACTTTCAAACAGGCACCGGTGGTAATGGATTTCATTAATTCCTCGCTGAAATTCTCCGGAATAGCCACAACCTGTATGCTATGTACGATCGAACCATCGTTCAACGCAATGAAAGCAACTTGCTTGTTTCCACGCTTGGTACGCACCCAGCCTTTTACAGTAACTTCTTGTCCTGCTGGTGGTGTGGCCAGTAAAATCTTAACTTTTGAATGAGAGAGCTGTATCATCTTTGTCCCTTTTAATCAGGGTCCAAATATACGATTTTAGGCTAAACGACCTACTGCCCACAGCCCACTGCCCACTGCCTGCTGCCAACAGCCTATTGCCTACTTTTCATCATAAATCACTCTCAACACCGTCTTTCCTGCCACAGCAAGTGTTTCACGGCTGATATTGCTCATGTTGTCGGCCTGGGTATGCCAAAAGGATCCGAACGAGCTTTCGGTTGTTACATCGTATTGAATAATATCGATTGAAGGAATTCCAATGATCTGGTTAATAAACAGGTGATCATCTATCAGCGGATTTGTCTTAGAATAGATGAAATATTTACCGTATCCGAGATTATTGCCTGCCTGCCATACCTTGTCGAGTACCGATTGGGCATAATTACGGCTCACCTCCTCCATCGAGAATTCTGCATTCGGTGCACCAACCATATCGAGGAGAATACCGAATCGTGCAAAATAGCCCTGGATATGCGGATTTTTTGCCCAGTACTGCGATCCCAGGCACCAATATTCCGGCTTGCCACCATTGTCACGGTCGGATGGAGCACCGTAATCTTCAACATCAAAAAGAATCAGATCGATACCAAGGGTAGTGGGCAAAGTTTGAAGGCCTCGGGCAATTTCCAGCAGAACCGCAGAACCGCTGGCTCCGTCATTAGCCCCTGAAATCGGACTATTGTGCTTTGCCGGGTCTGGATCCTGATCAGCAAAAGGACGGCTGTCCCAATGGGCCATTAGTAAAATTCGGTTGCTTTTTTCAGGCTGATAGCGGGCGATAATGTTTTTCATCGGAAGCGACTTCCCATCAAAAACTTTGACTGATGCTTCCTGAATTGTAACACTGGCACCGTAGGACCTGAATTTGCCCGCAAGCCAGGCGGAACAATCCATTTGAGCCTGACTGCCAGGTACCCTCGGACCAAAACTCACCTGCTTTTCGACAAATGCATACGCAGAATCTGCAGAAAATTGGGGAATCTGGATCTTTACAGACTCAGCAGTAATATCCTGCTTTCCTGCTCCTTTACCCCCGATTTTTGTTTTGCACCCAATAACACTCAATGCCATAATTACACTTATTATCAACAAGTTAAAATTTTTCAATTGCCTCATTTTTAATTTCTTTAATTAGCACATCAACCCATTAGCACATTATCCTATTTCCCAGTCCGCTCCATCTTTCTTATCCTTAATGGAAATGCCTATTTTCCCAAGTTCCTCACGAATACGGTCCGAAAGAGCAAAATCTTTGTTTTTCTTGGCTTCCTGTCTGAGCGATAGGATCATATCCATGACTTTGGGAAGTAATTCGGATTCTCC
The DNA here is from genome assembly GCA_903851365.1 of uncultured Bacteroidota bacterium. GTDB lineage: Bacteria > Bacteroidota > Bacteroidia > Bacteroidales > UBA12481 > UBA12481. The sequence goes on along the minus strand of CAINOB010000003.1, from coordinate 57,106 downwards.
GGTTGTCAGCTGTTCCTCTCGAAGTCCGAGTATATCAAAAGTGAACTGATGAAATTGCTGAATAAGGATATCCAGATCAGGTTTTGTAATTCTTTCCCTGCCTTCTGATAAAAGGTTGATCATTTTGACCATATCAAACAGGTGGGCAATCAGGATCGGAGTATTCAGGTCGTCGTTCAGGGCGTTGTAACAGTTGGTTTTCCATATGTCCAGATTGATAGTAGTTTCATTTGAAACGGCCAGTCCTGGAAGCATTGCAATAGATTTCATCAGCCTGGAAAGTCCTTTTTCAGAGGCTTGCAGAGCTTCGTTTGAAAAATCCAGAGTCGACCGGTAATGAGCCTGAAGAATGAAAAATCTTATCGTCATCGGATCATATGATTTCTCCAGCAAGGGGTGATTACCCGAAAACATCTGGTCGAGAAGAATTCCATTGCCCAAAGATTTTCCCATTTTCTGCCCGTTAATGGTGACCATATTGTTATGCATCCAATATCTGACAGAGTCTTTGCCATTGGCAATTTTTGATTGTGCGATTTCACATTCATGGTGAGGGAACAACAGGTCCATTCCTCCACCGTGAATATCAAACTCATCGCCAAGATATTTGGTGCTCATGGCAGAGCACTCGAGGTGCCAGCCGGGAAATCCCGGGCTCCAAGGAGAGTTCCACCGCATGATATGTTCTGGGAGGGCTTTTTTCCATAAAGCGAAATCAAAAGGATTTCTCTTTTCCTCTTGCCCGTCTAGATCTCTGGTGGTACTCAGCAAATCCTCTAAAACCCGACCCGAGAGTTTACCGTAATGGTTTTTAGTATCGTATTTCTCAACATCAAAATAGACCGATCCATTACTAATGTATGCGTAGCCGGCGTCCAGAATTTTTGCAACCATTTCTATCTGTTCGGGGATATGCCCTGATGCGCGAGGTTCAATGCTGGGTTTAAGAACATTCAGCTGATCCATGCTTTTATGATAGTGATCGCTGTATCGCTGTACTATTTCCATGGGTTCAATCTGCTCGAGCTGAGCTCGGGTTGCGATTTTATCGCGACCTTCATCGGCATCGTTCTCCAGGTGGCCGACATCGGTTATGTTCCGGACATATCTAACCTGGTAACCAAGGTGAAGAAGATACCGGAATAACAGGTCAAAGGTTATGGCTGGGCGCGCATGGCCCAGATGAGGATCACCATAAACAGTTGGTCCACATACATAAATTCCAACGCGCGGCGGATGTAGTGGATTAAAAACTTCTTTCCTGCGTGTAAGCGTATTGTATAGGATTAACTCAGCCATAGTTCAGGGATAAATTTGCTCGGGTAAAAGTAAAAAAAAAATTAGCCAGGGGGAAGGGAAGGAAGGTAAGCCTGGCTAATTTGGAAGTTGGCAAAGTGCGGGGTTAGGAATCCGGGCGGACCCTAATCGGCAATACTGAAAGAAAACCCGTTGAGGTGTTCTCGCTGGGGTTTGATAGTTATATTTTCTGTAACTTTTATCATTATCAGTTTAAGTTCATACCAAAAGTAAAACACCTGATTTATAAAAAAATCAGGAATGTGTATCTGGCTGGAATGACTGTATATGCTGCGGGGTTTTCGGTTTAACTGGTATAACCGATTGTGAGGCTTAGATTCCTGAGCCCTTCAATAAACTCGTTCTTGCGTGTCCGCGACACTGCCAGTGAGGTTCCGTTGTACATGGTAACGGTTCCGCCCTGACCGCGCTGATACTTTTTCACATACTTTAGATTGATCAGATGGGTATTGTGAATCCTGACAAAACTCAATCCGCTGAGAATCTCCTCAAAATGGTTCAATGTTTTAGTAACAATGATCGATTCTCCTGAAGTAAGGAAAACGGTAGAATAATTACCTGCTGCTTCCAATCGGATAATATCCTGAATTTCAACAATAATCAATCCATCATTGGAGGGAAGACTGATCTTGTCGAAATGATTTTTAAGTGTCCGGTTAAGGATCTCAAGCCTTGGCTGAACATTATTCAGAGGACGTATTTTCAAATACCTCTGAACAGCATCTTCAAGTTCCCTGTAGTTGATAGGTTTAAGCAAATAATGCAAGGCAGAGAATTCAAATGCCTTCAAAGCAAAATCATTGTATGCGGTAATAAAAATGATTTCAAAATTGACTTTCCCAATACGGTTTAACAGATCAAAGGCATCACCATCGGGCATGGCAATGTCAAGAAAAACCAGCTCAGGGGCTAATTCCTGAATCACTCGCAAGCCAGCCTCCACGCAATTCCCTGTACCAATTACAACCACCTCGGGACAATACCGTTCTAAAAGGGTTTGAAGCGTTAACAGGCTTTTGTGCTCGTCTTCGATAATTATCGTCCTGATTCTGGTTTCCATAGGGTCAAGTTTTCAATTCAAACGGTATGATAATCTCTATCGAAGTACCGGTGGCTGTTCCGTCATCTCTCTTCAAATCGTATATTGTTAAACTGATTTTCCTTTTGTTCATTTTATTTAACAATTCAATCCTTTCCTCCACATTATGTATCCCGTTCGAAACGTGCGTATTCTTCAGTCCCTTTAAAGATAAAGCATTTTCTCTTCCTATCCCATTATCAACAATACAACATTTAAAGTATTCCTGCATATCGGTAAACGAAATCGTCAGCACCCCTTTCCCTTTTAAAGGAAGTAAGCCATGCCAGATGGCGTTCTCAACAAATGGCTGAAGCAACATTGGCGGAATCATGGTTTCGTTATAATCGATCTTATCATCCTTAATTATCTGATTTTCAAATTCATTTTCAAACCTTAGCTTTTCCAAACCCAGGTAAAGACAGAGCGTAGTGATCTCTTCCTGAAGGGTTATCACATTCTTTTTCGAATTATCCAAAATTCTCCTGATCAAACCAGAAAAATTGGTGAGATAATTATTTGCCTGAAATTCATCGTGTTGAAGAATAAAATGCTCAATGGAATTCAGGGAGTTGAATATGAAATGCGGGTTCATCTGCGAAAGAAGCGCACGCTTTTCAGCATGTAATAATTGGCGTTTCTCAAGTTCCCTGGTTTGGATAGACTTGGATGTAACATTGAAAATAGCGTAGATTAAAGCCAAAAGCATCATAAAATACAAGACCACCATCATTTTTAATTCATAGAAATGCGGCTTGATCTCCATGATAAAGGTTTTTTCTGTAAAAGGATCGAATTCACTGGTATAGGATGCATTAATGCAAAAAGTATAGGTTCCGTGACGGAGATCCGGATAACGCGCTTCCAGATTATTTGTGATAATATAATCTTTATCAATCCCGACAAGCTTGTACTTATAATTTATATGGCTCGGTTTTCTATAGGTTATGGCTTTAAAGTTGAAAACCAGATCATATTTGCCGGCATCAAGAACCATTGGTGAGGTAAGCGGACGGGGCTGTTGGTTGACAATCAGGGGGCCAGTCAGCAATTTTGGGGTGATCGGGTGCTGGTAGATAAAACCAGAACCAAGATCGATAACTCCCTGGGAGGTGGTAACCCAGATATGGTCCCTATTTTGGATTATCTGGGTTATCCCGCTTGAAGGCAATCCTTCAGCAACAGTGAAAGAAGAAATTAAAGTAACTTTCTGAGTGACTGGTTCAAAGCTGATCCTGTTCAACCCATTGTTGGTCCCTACCCAAACAACGGAATCATTTTCAGCAAAAACTGCATCGATAATATCGCTCAGGAGTCCATCCTTTTGAGTGATGCGGGTGAGCGTTGAATCAGGATGTAAGATTCCAATTCCGTAATCTGCTATGCTTAACCAGATATTCTTTCCTACCTGATCAATATCCAGTATCCGCCGGCCCAAAAGAGTGTCTTTTTTGTCCCATTGATATATCACGGAATCTTTGCCGCTGAATAGTCCGGAATTCTGTGACCCAAACCATAGCCGGCCCCATGAATCGAGTAACATCGTTCGTATCCGGTTGACCGCGGATTTAAGAATTTTTTGACCCGGGAATGCTTTTTCCAGTTCGGCAGCCGACCAGTGCCTGACCACCCGGCTATTCTTGTACACATCGATAGCCCCTGTATAAGTTACCATCCATTCACCATTTGAACTTTTAGTGTAACTGAACGGGTATATCTTCACCTCCCCAACACCCCGGAAGCGTCCAAGAGTGTCGATTTCCATAAGTTCCTCGTTTAATATCATCAGATGATGATCAGGAGTAAAATACAGCTTCCTGATGCTTCCGTTTGGCTTTTGAAGCTTTATCTCCTGGATTGAATAATTATGGCTGGCAAGTTCAGTGTATTTATAGAGTAGTCCGGATTGGGTACCCACATAAACGCTTCTGCCATCGGATGTCATTGACATAAAATTATTGTCCCTGATATCTGTTGTAGTAGATTTGAATAAATTGATATCCAGGTTATTTGCCTTGAAAATTCCATTGGTCAGAGTGGTGAACCAATAACCTCCTTCATGATCCTGAGCAATTCCGGTTATTATTTCATCATTCAGATAATGGGAGGGTTCAGTGTTAAAATTTTTGGAGGAAAATCTCAGAACCCCTCCACCTAAAAGACCGATCCAGAAATTACCTTGCTTATCGGCAAACAAACCCGAAACATCCTGGGTAAAAGCCTTTTCTCCTGCCAGGTGTCCATCTTTTATATGGAAAGCTTTATTACAAACAGATATCAGAAATTCATTTTTCCCGATCGGACAAATGTCCTTTCGATAGGAGTTTTTATTGTTTATTACACCGCACTTCAGATATATCCAATCTTTTTCTGGTGTTACAGTGGTCTGGAGGTTCTGGTTGGTATCGGGAAGCCCGTCCATGTCCCAGTAATATTGTTCCGGTGAGTAATGGATAGCAACAGAACCTTTTTCTGCATTCAACAGATGCTCCTTGACCAACACGGGTTTTTCCCCTTTTTTTAACCGGAATAATCCCGGCCGGTTAAAACACAGGTAGATCGAACTATCTGATTGAACGGAGATTTGCTGGATAAATTCACTGTTGTTTCCCAGCTTGTGAATATCCTCACTGCTTGGATGCAACCGGACAGTATCATCAATAATGCTGTTCAGGTAATTATTTATGGAGGAGACCCAGATTCCACCCGTCGGATTTGGAAAGATCCTAAGATTCGTGTTTTCTTTTAACCCGTCGCTTACCGTAAATTGCCGTGATGTGTATCCATCATAACGCCAGACGCCACGATCAGTAGTCGCCCATAAAACACCATTTTTGCCAAATACTATTCCATATACCTGATTTGAGGGAAGTCTGACTTCAGATTCAATGCCAAAATGAGTGTAATTTAAATCCTGCGCAACAATGGCTGGCTTCGATAGGGTCAAAGCTAGAGCAATGAAAAGGTAAAACTGGACTTTAAGACGCACTGAGAGATGGTTAATTAACTCAAATTTAATGCTAATCGGACAATTACCCTTTTAAATTGGCTAATTTTGCGACAAAATATTTATAATGCAAAGAAGAAGTAAAAAAGAGAGCCCCCAAGCTGCAAATAAAAAAATTCTGCGAAGCAAGATTCTGGGGATCTTTAATCAAAATACAGCACAGACCCTCAACTATAAACAGATCAGTGCAAAGTTGGGACTGAGCGATCCCGGCCAGAAAAAACTCATTTCAGATGTATTGGAGGAGCTATTGCGGAGTGGGCAGCTGATTGATGTTGAGCGCGGTAAATACAAATTGAAAGTTCGCGGCGGACACATTACCGGCATCGTACAAATGACGAGGTCAGGCGCTGCATACATCATTTCAGAGGAAGTAAAAGAGGATGTTTACATCAATAACCGCAATGTTAACCGGGCTCTCAACGGCGATAAAGTGAAGGTTTATCTTTACGCCCGTCGTGAAGGTCAACGGCTGATGGGGGAGATTGTCGAGATCCTGGAACAGAGGGAAAGAACCTTCGTGGGTACCATCGAAAGATCTTCGGGTTATTATTTTCTTATTCCCGATAACCGGGATATGCCGTACGATATTTTTATCCATCCGCGGAATCTGAAAGGAGCAGAGGAGGGCCAGAAAGTTGTTGCACGTATCACCGAATGGCCACCAACGGCTAAAAATCCTTTTGGTGAAGTGGTTGATGTTTTAGGGGTTGCCGGACAACATGAAACCGAAACTCATGCGATCCTGGCCGAATTTTGAACTGCCATATAAATTCTCTGAAAATGTGCTCAAGCAGGCGGAAACCGTACCGGGAGAGATCACTTTTGAGGATATAAAGTCGAGACGTGACTTCAGGGAAACAACCACATTCACTATCGATCCGGGTGATGCAAAAGACTTTGATGATGCTCTGTCGATTAAAAAGCTTGAAAATGGAAATTGGGAAATCGGGGTGCATATCGCTGATGTTAGCCATTATGTGAGGCCATTTTCTGAAATCGACAAGGAAGCGTATGCCCGCGGAACATCAGTCTACCTGGTAGATCGTGTAGTTCCAATGCTGCCCGAACGTCTTTCAAATGACCTTTGCTCGCTAAAACCAAATGTCGACAGATTGACATTTTCCGCAGTATTTGAAATGAATGAAAAGTCGGAGGTTTTAACTCAGTGGTTTGGCCGGACGGTAATCCATTCCGACCGGCGCTTTTCTTATGAGGAAGCCCAACAGGTAATAGAGACTGGTGAAGGCGATCTGTCGGCAGAGATTCTGCAATTCCATAAAATGGCTACCATTTTACGCAATGAGCGATTTAAAAGAGGTTCCTTCTCCTTTGAGCGAGAGGAAGTTAAGTTTTACATAGATGAACATGGGAAACCAACCGGTGTTTACTTCAAGGAAGCCAAGGAATCAAACTGGCTGATTGAGGAATTCATGCTTCTGGCCAACCAAAAAGTGGCTGAACGCATCGGTAAGGTGAAGCAGGGTCAAAAAGCTAAGACGTTCGTATATCGGATTCATGACCGGCCTAATGTGGAAAAGCTGATTAACTTTTCGAATTTTATTCACACGTTCGGTTACTCGGTGAAAACAGCCAGTCATAAGTCCATAGCGGATTCCATGAACAAGCTTTTAACCGAAATCAAGGGTAAGAACGAACAGTATATCATTGAAAGTCTGGCTATCAGGACTATGGCCAAAGCAAAATACTCCACCCAGAATATCGGCCATTACGGGCTCTCCTTTGAACATTATACTCATTTTACTTCCCCGATCAGGCGCTATCCGGATTTAATGGTCCATCGGTTGCTCGATTTATATCTGCATAATGAGCCTTCGCAAAACCAGCCTACGGTTGAAACCATGTGCGTTCAATCGAGCATGATGGAGGACCGGGCGGTCAAGGCTGAGCGGGCCAGCGTGAAATATAAGCAGGTTGAATTCCTTCAGGATAAAATCGGACAGAAATTTGAAGGTATCATATCGGGAATCAGCGAGTGGGGATTTTATGTCGAACTTACTGACAACCATTGCGAAGGCATGGTTCCAATGCGGGATATGGACGATGATTTCTACGAGTACGACGAAAAGAATTATTGCCTGACCGGAGCCCATACACGCCGCCGGTTTGTGATTGGTCAGAAAGTCAGGATTGAAATTCTCCGTACTAATCTTGCAAAGCGTCAGATGGACTTCAAACTTGCCTGAAGCTCAATTGATCAATAATCTTTGCAGCCAAAGCAGTCTTCTTCCTGATATGCTCCCGAATCGCCATTACCGCCGGATTTTGCTCAAATTCGCCGCGTACCTCGCCAAAATCTCTGGAACGTTCATCTTCGCCTCCGTCGGTTCCGAAACCCGTTTGTGCTGAAATCCTGAACTCTTTCCGGGCATCTTCGTAAAGCATCTCATCGAGGTCGACAACTGCTTTTTTCCAGGTTTCAATAATCGGAATAACAGTTTCGGGGGTGATGCTATCGAGCTGGCATTTGAATTCTTTCCCGATATGATCGCGTGCCCAGGTCCATTCCATATCATAATAATCACTGTGCCATCTGCGGAATTCCAATTCAATTTCTTCGATCGCGCAAACCGATCCGTTATCAATGCGATCAAGCAGCTTCTCAGCCAGTTCCTGAGGTGCGATAAGCCCGGCCATATCAATCCAGCTACCCTTCCCTGAAGGTATGCTGGCCTTTAAGGTTTCCTGAAGAACTGTCGCGTTGTAACAATCGCCTTTTTCTATTCTGGAAATAATTGAATTTCCAAGGAATTTAATGATGCCGATCGTATAGAGCTGAATTCCCCGCTCCAGAGCATTCCGTGGAATTTTCGTATTCTCGAACGTATAGAAATCAGATTTCAGCCCAGATGTTTTTTGCAAATTTCGGAGGATTTCTCTTCCCCGCCACATTTTCTGGATTGTAAAGGGACTCAGAAGATTGTAGTTGATCACGTCAAGAAGATCGGGATCGCGGCGGCGGTCGCGTTTTGGCCATTTTTGCGCATCGCGGATTGTACCCACCGATTTCAGGTTGACCCCTGGAGAAAGTATGCTTTCATCATTGCTCTCAACCAGGTAGGAAAAGGGCAAATCTGAGGTGTCGGAATTCTTATAATGGCGACCCATAACCAAAGTAAACGGACCTATCTTGCTGGGCCAGAGCAAGTAGGAATCACTGGTAGTTTTGGAGCCTCGCTCGACGATACCCTGATGAATCGGTCCGAGCTTGTACATATGATTGCTCTGGTTGGATCCTGATCCGGCATTTAAAAAGGAAAAATAGGCGGCTATAAGAAGGGTGGATTTGTGATGTGTGACCGTAAAAGGACCTGCAAAAACCGAGCAAGCCTCCCCATGAAATCCGGCACAGTTGGCGAAAAATAAAGAGTTCTCGGCTGAATATTGTTTCCCCAGCTCAACACCCTGACCCACAAAACATTTATCCAGAAAAACCGAATCAGTGATATGCGATCCTGAAGAGACAATAAAATCTCTAGCACTAATACCGGGGCCTATGAAAACGGGATCCTCTGGACAACTGTTGATACTGCCTTCTTCGAGCCTGGTGGCACCATCGATGATGGCATAGGGTCCTATTCTGACATTTCGGATAAGGTGGGTGTGAGTGATGCGGGCACCTTCAGCGATTACACCATATCCCTGATCACATGTTGCAGAATAGGCATCAATCAAGGTTGTGAGCTTGCTGATTACTTCAGGGCGGTGCCTGTACAAGGCAAGGATATAAGCCAGGTGAGCCGATAAACGGTCGAAAATGGGAACCTCCCTGCCGCCGGCCTCATTCAGCACGGAAACCCTCAGTCCGTTGCCAAAACCCGTTGGCCCTTCGTAAACTATCTCATCCACATGGGTGATAATGACACGGTCGCTGATATGATAACCGATTATCATTCCGGCTGGCCCGCTGATAAAAACTTCATCGCCAATCTGGCAATTTAATAGACAGATATCTGTGATTCCGGTAGGTAATTTAAGGCCACCTGCAAAATCCGCAAAACCCTGAAAAGACCCTAGTCGAATATCTCCGTGAAAGCTGACTCTCTGAATACGGGATGTATCGAACAATGGTTTTACTTTGATCTTATCCCACGATTCAGCTGAACAACCTTGCAATTCAAGTTTTTCAATCTCGGAGGCAGTCAGATTACGATAAACAGATTCTTTCATTCCGCTTTATTCTACGGTTACCGACTTGGCAAGGTTACGGGGCTGATCAACATCGCAGCCTCTTAAAACAGCAATATGGTAGGCGAGCAGCTGTAAAGGGATGACCGAAAGCAGAACTGAAAATTCCGGCAATGAATCCGGGACAGCGATGACATGGTCGGCCAACCGGGATATCTCCTGATCCCCTTCTGTTACGATTGCAATCACAGTACCTTTGCGGGCTTTTATTTCCTGAACGTTGCTAACCACCTTGTCGAGGGTCTGATCTTTTGCTGCGACTACAACAACTGGCATATTCTCATCAATCAGGGCAATGGGTCCGTGCTTCATTTCTGCAGCAGGATAGCCTTCAGCATGGATATAGCTGATTTCTTTCAATTTTAGTGCTCCTTCAAGAGCAACTGGAAAAAACACACCCCGGCCGAGATAAATGGCGTTTTTTGTATTCTGAAAGATCTTCGCAATTTCCAGTATTTCCCCATCTTTTTCCAGGGTTTTCCTTAGTTTACCGGGTATCTCAACCAGTTCTGCGATGAGCTCTTCGTATCGTTCTTTTGAGAGTGTTCCGTTATTTCTGCCGGTCATCAGAGCCATCATAATTAAAACGGTAACCTGGGCAGTAAATGCTTTGGTGCTGGCAACCCCGATCTCGGGGCCGGCATGGGTGTAAACTCCGGCATTGGTTTCCCGTGCAATTGACGAGCCTACCACATTGCAGATCCCCAGTACGGTAGCTCCCTTCTCGCGTGCGAGCTTGATGGCTGCCAGCGTATCCGCCGTTTCCCCGCTCTGACTGATGGCCAGTACTATATCATCGGGTGTGAGTATCGGGTTACGATAACGGAATTCTGAACTGTATTCTACCTCAACAGGCACCCTCGCCAGCTCTTCGAAAAAATATTCACCTACCAAACCGGCATGCCACGACGTGCCGCATGCTGTTATGATAATCCGTTTGGCGGAATATAGCTTTTGCAATACATCGTGCAATCCGCCAAGCTGAATACCTGACAAATCCGGCAGTACCCGGCCACGAAACGTATCCTGAATTGCCCGTGGCTGCTCAAAAATCTCCTTGAGCATGAAATGGGCAAACCCTTCTTTATCAATCTCTCCGATGGATAAATCGAGTTCCTGGATTTCAGGTGCATGGGAAGAATTCCGCAGTGTCCTGAGCACCAGTCGGTCCCGGCTGATCATTGCGAAATCTTCATCATTGAGGTATATCACGTTTTGTGTATGCTCGACAAGCGGTGTAGCATCCGAAGCAAGATAATATTCACCTTGCCCGACACCGATAACCAGCGGGCTGCCCTTTCGTGCTGCAAACAGCCGATCGGGCTCATCCTTACAAGCGACCACGATGCCATAAGCTCCCTCCACTTTGTTCAGCGCCATGATTATCGCCAGTTCGGCTGTCAGGTCGCCTTCGAGATAAAGATGCTCTATCAGGTTAACCAGAACCTCCGTATCTGTTTCACCGGCAAATTCGATTCCCCGGGTTTTCAAATGACGCTTGATGGAAGCATAATTCTCGATGATCCCATTGTGCACAAGTACAAAATGCCCCTTAAACGAGGTATGCGGATGTGCATTAATCTCATTGGGCTCCCCATGTGTGGCCCAGCGTGTATGCCCCATACCTATTGTTCCCGATTTTGTTCTGGAAGTTCCGAGCCTTTCCAGGTCGGCAACTTTGCCCTTGCATTTCTGAACATTGAATCCTTCACTGATCAGGGCAATACCGGCAGAGTCATACCCGCGATATTCCAGTCGCTTCAATCCATTAATTATAATAGGATAAGCATCGCGAGGTCCTATATACCCGACAATTCCGCACATAATACAATTGGTTCAAGTGGTTAGATAGTGCTAAGGTATATTTTTCCATTTAGAGTTGGCAACTCTAAGCAGAAATTCGTGCTATGCTATACTGTCTGTTTAAAGTTGGCAACTCTAAATAAAAAAGGCTGAAGAGTTCTCCCCTTCGGCCTTTATCCTTAAAACTTAATACTTTCCTTCTGCCTTATGCCTTGTGCCTTTACTTTTGCCTTCCTGCCCTCTTGCCCTTTGCCTTACTGCAAGGGTGTATAAGTTATTACAAGCTTGATTTTGTTATCCAGAATTATTCTGTTGGCACTTGTTCTTTCATCTGTCAGAACTACCATCAATCCAGTGTTTTCGAGCCTCTTGGCAGGATTAGGATGAACAAGATTCTGAATATGCCGTCCGACATTAAACTTGTATGTTTTTGTTGCCGACTGGTAGGTGCCGCCATAGTATGACTCCCCGAGTGTTATGTCACCAATAAACACATTCTGATTATTGGCCCCAACGTTAAAAACTCTCATCGAAGCGGGAAGTTGGAAGGAGCTGGCCGTAGGATCATCAGGCAGGGTAATTATCAGTTCGGCCTTATTAATGGTAACACCGGTATTTATCTTGCTCAATATCGCTTCCGGCAGGTCCACTTTTAACTTCGAACGGAGTCCGCCCATACTTTGTACATAAACCTGAGGATGGGTGTAAACGGAATCATTGATCTGATTCTCAATCGGGGTACCTGAATAATTATGATTGAATAAGTTAACCCAACTGCAGTTGCTGTTGATGACTACCTCATATAACAGAGAATCAGTTGTATCATTATGATAATGTATCTGAAGTCTTGACTTGCCATTGGTAAAGTCGTAATAAACAATGGATCCGCCTTGCTCTACCTCGTCCGATTTGAGATATAATCCCTTGAAATAGGAAAGCCAGGTGGTATTATTCGAAAGATGAGAAGTATCGGTCTTTAATAGCTTATTTCCGAAATCATTGGACAGTCGAATTAAAACAGAATCCTGATTAGGTTTTGGATAGTAGGAATAGGTTCCGATACTGGCTTCGGGGTTATAAGCACCCGTCATTTTATGATTGGAATAATAGGTGGTATCGAAATAAAGATCATTGGTCAGCTCATAAATCTTCATACTCTGAAGCTGGGTAGTATCTCCGTAAGATCCCTTATATTTGAGAAGAAGGACTATCGAGTCAATCTGGGGATTTACTCCGAAATCTACCTCATTTGATGAAAGCCTTAGTTGGGTGATCAGGCTGGCCGTCGATCTGCCGAAGATCGGGTCGTTCATACTTCCGAGAAGTGATGAGGTCCTTTTCTCCGAGGTGATCGAATCTTGCCGCAGGGTAGTAGCAGTGATAACTGTGCTTGAATCCACAATATAATGAAAACGTTCACCCGGAGGGGTAAGGTTCAAACCAATCTCATCACTATTTGTGCAACTAGTATACGACAACAACAGTAGGCTGCCGGTTAACAAAGCGATGCCAGTTCTGCGTAATAAAGTATTGACCATTTATCTATATGTAATAATATCAGACCCCTAACACATCCTTATAAAAGGTCGAATAAGCTTCGATAAAATTGTCGGGTTCCTGGTATTCCAGAAACGGCTTACCCGATTTTCGCAGGAATGAATCAACTTCCGGGTTTATCAATTTACTGCCGATCATTACCGCATCGGAATGGGTAATGGCCATCTGGCTCAAATTTGCAAAATCCGGCAAAGTAATAACGTCGACATCTGCCGGTTTAATACCCGGCATCAGAATTTTTTGTTTAAAAGTCTCATGCAGAGGCTTGGCAAATGAATCCTGATATAATGAATAGACCACTTTGGCGTGGCCGAACAAGGGGTCATCATGAAATACCTTCTTCAGGTATAACGGGATCAATGAGGTAAACCATCCATGACAATGGACCAGGTCGGGAGTCCATCTTAATTTCCGGACGGTCTCCAATACGCCGCGGGCAAAAAAGATCGCCCGTTCGTCGTTATCTGGAAACTCAGCTCCGGTTTCATCGGTTAAAATGGCCTTTCGCTGAAAATAATCTTCATTGTCAATAAAATACACCTGCATCCTGGCAGCCTGAATTGAGGCAACCTTGATGATTAGGGGATGATCTGTTTCATTAATGATCAGATTCATACCCGAAAGGCGTATGACTTCGTGCAACTGGTTTCGGCGTTCATTCACCATACCGAAACGTGGCATAAAAGTTCGGATTTCCCTTCCGCGCTCCTGTATCCCCTGCGGCAGCAAACGACTAATCGTAGCCATCTCTGTTTCAGGTAGATAGGGCGTAATTTCTTGGGATATATAAAGAACCCTTGGCTTTTTCATCCTGTCGGATTTTTCCTTTCTGAACGCAAAGGTATGAATAAATGAAGTAATTCCGTACTTGTTAACATTACTAATGGGTTATCAACATCAAATTATGGCTATTTTCGTCTGCCATTTAAACTCGAAATGAAGATATTTGAAACCATAAATTCAACTCAGCAGCACCTCCGTTCCCTCTCTGACAAGCACCTTTCTGTGGGTTTGGTCCCAACGATGGGAGCTCTCCATGAAGGGCACCTCTCGCTTGTACGCCTTGCTGCGAGTGAAAACGACCAGGTTGTTGTGAGCATCTTTGTAAATCCAATTCAGTTCAATAATCCGGATGACCTGATAAAATATCCCAGAGATCTGGCTGCTGATGTGAAACTGTTGCAACCATTTCTTAAAGATGATGATATTATTTTTACTCCTTCGGAAGCTGAGATGTATCCTGAACCGGAAACCCATATTTATGATTTTGGTCAGCTGGCTACAGTGATGGAAGGCAGGTTCCGTCCGGGCCATTTTAATGGGGTTGGTGTGGTCGTAAATAAGTTGTTCCGAATTGTGAATCCCGATAGAGCGTATTTTGGTGAAAAGGATTTCCAACAACTTGCAATTATCAAGCAACTTGCTATAATTGAGCAGCTTAAAGTCGATATTATTCCATGCCCGATTATTCGCGAATACGATGGTCTGGCCATGAGCTCCAGAAATATCAGACTGACACCCGATCACCGAAGTTTTGCTCCCATGATTTATCAGGCCATCAGTCATGCAGCTGAAAATATCGATTTGGGAACGCCGGAAGACTTAAAAAAGATCGTTACTAAAACCCTGAACCGTACAGGCCTGCTGGAAGTTGAATATGTTGAATTTGCTGATGAAATTTCACTCCAGCCAGTGAAAAGCTGGAAAGAATCTGATAATATCCGCTGTTTTATTGCCGTTCAGGCTGGTGATGTCCGGCTGATCGACAATGTGCATTGTATACGTTAGACCTTTACCATGAAAAAATTCTTTATTGCCATTTTTGCCATTCTAATTGCAGCTCAATCTTTTTCTCAGGAATTTTCCAGTACCCTGATAAACAAAGGATGGCAGTTTTCTCAGTCGGGTTTGAATGAATGGCTTCCCGCAACCGTTCCCGGCACTGTGCAAACCGACCTGATTGCAAATGAGAAAATACCCGATCCCTTCTTTCGAATGGTGGAGAGGGATGTTCAATGGATTGATAAAGCTGGCTGGGATTATAAAACATCGTTTGATGCAGATCCCCTGTGGATGAAATCAGAACACGCTGAGCTGGTCTTTGACGGGCTTGATACCTATGCCACTGTTTATTTGAACGGGAAACAGATTCTTAGGGCTGATAATATGTTTATGCATTGGCGGGTTGAAATCCTGCCCCTCTTAAAAGGAAAAGGAAACGAGCTTTTAGTGCATTTTGATTCCCCGATCGTTGAGGGGTTGAAGAAGCAGGAACAATATGGCATCCGGCTCCCGGCTATTAATGACCAGTCGGTGACTGGAGGAGCCGGCCCAAATCAGGTGAGCATTTTTACACGCAAAGCAGGCTACCATTACGGTTGGGATTGGGGCCCGCGATTGGTGCCTTCTGGTATCTGGAGGCCTGTCAGAATTGAATCCTGGAGTACAGTTCGCATTGCAGATGTTTATATATCAACAATTTCCATTAAAGATAAAACAGCCAGACTAAAAACGGATATTACCCTTATTGTTGGGAAAGCTGGTACTTATAACATCGAGCTTCAGGCAGGTTCCGAAAAGTGGCTGACTGTAAGAGCCGATCTGGTTTCAGGTGAAAATCACATCATCCGTGACTTTGAGGTAAAGAATCCGAAATTATGGTGGCCAAAAGGGTATGGCGACCAAGTACTCTATCCGGTTTCCTGCAAGATTACAGGCAATAACGGCAAGCTCTCCGAATATGATATTAAAACAGGTATCCGTACCATCAGGTTGGTTCAGGATCCTGATTCCGATGGCAAAGGGAAATCGTTCTATTTCGAAGTAAATGGCATCCCGGTCTTTGCCAAGGGAGCGAATTATATCCCAAGTGATGTTTTTGTTCCGCGGTTGACTGCTGATGATTACAAAAAGGTTGTTGGGTCAGCTGCTTTTGCTAATATGAACATGCTAAGGGTTTGGGGCGGAGGGATTTACGAGAATGATATTTTTTATGATCTCTGCGATGAGCAAGGCATCCTCATCTGGCAGGATTTTATGTTTGCCTGCTCGATGTATCCTGGAACGCCGGATTTTTTGAAAAGTGTGACCGAAGAGGCAAATCAGAATATTATTCGTCTCAGGAATCATCCCGCAATTGCCCTCTGGTGTGGGAATAATGAAATTGAGGCTGCCTGGGGGCCCTATCAGGAATCTTCAGGGTGGGGATGGAAACAGCTCTATTCAAAATCACAACGGGATATGATCTGGCAAGCTTATGATACCATTTTTCATAAAATTCTTCCATCTGCAGTAACAAAACTGACTCCCACATTGCCGTATTGGCATTCTTCTCCCAGCGCGGGAATGGGAATCCTGGCAACGAACGAAACACGGTCAGGGGATAATCATTACTGGGGTGTATGGCATCAGAAACACCCTTTCGGAGCTTACAATAAATACATTAGTCGGTTTATGAGCGAATACGGATTTCAATCATTCCCGGAATATGATGCCGTTAAGAAATATACTCTGCCCGAAGATGAGGATATCGAATCACCAGTGATGAGTTCCCATCAGCGGAGCGGAATAGGAAACCTGCGGATCCGCGAATATATGACTCAGGATTATCGGGTTCCGAAAAAGTTCGGTGATTTCCTCTATGTTAGCCACCTGCTTCAGGCAGAGGGTATTAAAACTGCAATTGCCGCTCATCGCAAGAATAAACCCTACTGCATGGGTACCCTGTATTGGCAACTCAATGATTGCTGGCCTGTTGCAAGCTGGTCGGGCACGGATTTTTTCCGGAACTATAAAGCCCTGCACTATTTTGTGAAAAAAGCCTATGAACCTGTTGTGGTCATACCTTCTTTATTAAAAGATCAGGTTGAATTCCGTGTAATATCCGATGACAGGAATCTTTTATCAGGAACCCTTTCGATAAAAACATTTACCCTTGCGGGCAAGTTACTTTTCGAAGAAAATAAATCGGTAAAAATCGATCCGCTAAGTAATAATGCAGCCATCGTGATTGAGGTTAACCGGCTAACCGGAGGACATAAGCCGGACGATCTGGTAATTGTTGCCAGCCTGTCCGTTAGAAATATCGAAGTTTCTCCAAACCTGTTTTATCTGGTAAAACCTAAGGACCTGCAACTCACAAAACCCGTTGTTGAGTTTAATGTAAATGATGCTGGTACCGATTGGATCATAAGTGTTCACAGCGATCGGTTGGCCAAAAACCTGATGATGACATGGAATGGAAGGGCTGGAATTTTCTCGGATAATTATTTTGATATTTTGCCCGGAGAAACGAAAGAAATCCGATTGCCGAAATCCGTGTCACCGCTGAATCCGTTAAAAGCATTGGCTGTTAAATCGCTTGCGGATACATTTTAACTGTCCGAAACAATTGGGGGTCCTGAATCGTTTAATACTTTCTGATTCTGAATTTATTTAACTTTGCAGCCGCTTTAAAAGGTAACAATGTTTATAGAAGTCTGTAAATCAAAGATTCACAAGGTAACGATATCGGAGGCTAACCTTCAGTATGTCGGAAGCATTACTATCGACGAAGATCTCATGGATGCTGCAAATCTCATTGAAAATGAGAAGGTTCAGATCGTAAACATCAATAATGGCGAACGTCTGGAGACTTATGTTATCAAAGGCGTACGCGGTTCGGGCAATATTTGCCTCAACGGTCCTGCTGCCCGCAAAGCTCAGATCGGAGATGTCGTCATTATTATCTCCTATGCAACAATGGACTTCGAAGAGGCCAAAACATTCAAACCCTGGCTCGTTTTCCCTGATACCGCTACCAACCGACTTGTTAAATAGTGGCCACCAAAACAACCTTTTCCTGCAGTAACTGCGGTGCTCCTTCCTCAAAATGGATAGGCCGGTGCCCCAGTTGCGGTGAATGGAACACCTATGTCGAAGAGATGGTTGTTAAATCGGCACGACCGGGCAAATCGAAAACGATCGGTTTTACTACCCCAAAGCGTCTGCCGGAAATTGAGAGGTTGGCATTTCAGCGAATCAAGAGTGGAATAGGGGAGTTCGACCGTGTAGCGGGTGATGGACTGGTTCCCGGTTCCATTATCCTGATTGGCGGAGAACCCGGAATAGGAAAATCCACCCTCGTTCTGCAGATGGCCTTACGCCTGACTAACAAAAAGATATTGTATGTATCCGGTGAAGAGAGCCTGGAACAATTGAAACTCAGGGCAGAGCGCATCGGGGATGATCATGACGGATTCTATCTGTTAAGTGAGACTTCGCTGGAAAACCTGATGAAGCAGCTGGATGAATTCCAACCTGAGCTGCTGATTGTCGACTCTATCCAAACACTTGTGACAGAGCGGGTGGAAGGTTCAGCAGGTACTATCAGCCAGATTCGGGAGTGTGCCACCGATCTTATGAAATTTGCTAAGGAAAGCCAAACGCCGGTTATCCTGATAGGCCATATAAATAAAGAAGGCAACCTTGCGGGTCCTAAAGTCCTCGAACACATGGTGGATGCAGTACTTAATTTTGAGGGCGACCTGCACCATCAATATCGAATACTGCGTGCCAGCAAGAACCGTTTTGGTTCAACTGATGAGCTCGGGATTTTCGAAATGAATTCGAAGGGCTTGCGTGAAGTAACCAACCCTTCCGAACTTCTTTTGGCAAATCGCGACCTGTCGCTCAGCGGCAATGCTATTTCCGTATCAATGGAAGGTCAGCGATCGCTTTTGCTGGAAACTCAGGCTTTGGTCAGCACATCAGTATATGGCACACCACAGCGTTCTACCACCGGTTTCGATCCCCGACGGTTAAACATGCTGCTGGCAGTACTCGAAAAACGTGCTGGTTTTCGGCTGGCAGCCAAAGATGTTTTTCTGAATATGGCCGGAGGATTGCGGATTACCGATCCCGCCACCGACCTTGCTGTCATTGCAGCGATCCTCTCCTCTGATAAAAATCTGCCGCTTGATCAGCAATTTTGTTTTACCGGTGAGATTGGTCTTTCAGGAGAAGCGCGACCGGTGAACCGCATCGAAAATCGCCTGGCTGAAGCCAGCCGCCTTGGGTTTAAACGAATATTTATTCCCTCCTACAACAAAAAAGGTATCGATCTGAAGAGATTTCAAATTGAGATTGTGCCGGTGAGACACCTCGGAGATCTTCTGAAAGAGCTCTTTACCTAAAAATCATCAAAGTCCGATTTCTTTCTTTTCCCCGGTTTCACCGTTTGCGGCTGTGTACCATCGCAATTCAGGGCATCCGTCAAAGTAAGGGGACGTTCAAAACTGCCCTGAGATACATTCAGTGATGGATCGGCATAAACCTTTTTCATGAACAGTGCCCAGATCGGCAGTGCCATATTCGACCCCTGACCATTATCGTGGTTAGTAAAATGAACCATTTTATCCTCGGCACCAGTCCAGGCTGCACCAATCAGGTCGGGCACGATTCCTACGAACCATCCATCAGCAAAGTTATTGGTAGTACCAGTTTTCCCGGCTATTGGATTGGTGAATTCGTATTTGCCCCGCAGACGACGACCGGTTCCTTCGTTACTGGTTACTCCCTCCATCATATAGAGCATTTTATAGGCCGTTTCTTCGCTCATTGCAACCTCTTCTTGTGTGTTGAATGAAGCCAGCAGATTGCCGTGCTTATCCTCAATTCTGGTAACCATCATCGGCTCCACCCAGATGCCTTTATTAGCAAAAGCAGTGAATGCCCCGGCAACTTCGTACACAGGAAGATCGACAGCTCCAACGCAGATCGGAATTACAGGATCGATAGGCGACTTTATACCCACTTTGCGGGCAACCTCAATAACTGCTTCAGGATTGTACTGCTTCATTACCCAGGCAGATATCTGGTTCAACGATTTAGAAAGTCCGGTCCTGAGGGTTACCATCTGACCGTCCAGCTCATCAGCTTCGGAGAATTCAGGCTCATAAGTGCTGCCTTCCACTCCCTTGAAATTGCCTGTAAAAACTACCGGAACGTTTGGAACCTCATAGCATGGTGACAGTCCGTTTTCCATAGCCACTGTATAAACAAACGGTTTGAATACCGATCCAACCTGGCGTTTTCCCTGCATGATTTGATCGTACTGGAAATAGCGGTAATCCGGACCTCCGACATAAGCTTTTACATGTCCGGTTTTCGGAGTGATTGCCATAAATGCAGATCGCAGAAAGCGCTTGTAATATCGAATGGAATCCATTGGTGTCAGAATAGTATCTCTTTCACCTTTCCAACTGAAAACCGACATTTTTATAGGGGTGTTGAACTGTTTCCTGATCTCCTCATCGGATAAGCCCTGGTCTTTTTTAAGAGAACGGTATCTTTCGCTCCAGCCCATGGCCGCGTTCATCGATCTGGTTATTTCATCATCGGAGGCGGAATTAGAAAAAGGTATTCGCCTCAATCTCCTGAGTTCTTTATCAAAAGTTTTCTGAAGATCCTTACTCAGATGCTCAACCACAGCCTCTTCGGCATATTGTTGCATATGGGAATCGATGGTGGTATAAATCCGGAGGCCATCGCGGTACAAATTATAGGGTGTACCATCGGATTTTAGATGTTTAAAGCAAAATCCCCTTAACGGATTTGCATCCCAGGCTGCAGCACCGGCATCGCTCTTTGGGCGGCTTTCCATAAGCAAACCACGAAGATATTCCCTGAAATAGGTTGCACGGCCCA
Source organism: uncultured Bacteroidota bacterium (assembly GCA_903851365.1). Taxonomy (GTDB): domain Bacteria; phylum Bacteroidota; class Bacteroidia; order Bacteroidales; family UBA12481; genus UBA12481. Next base: position 36,449 of record CAINOB010000003.1, on the reverse strand, counting down.
CTTTATGGTCAACCCGGTGATAGTTCAAGCTCAAGTCCATTGATTTGGCTTTTTGAACGGCAATGGCCGTGGCATAGCCGCGGTCCTTCATTTTGTCGAGAACAGTATTTCGTCGGGGCAAAGTGTTTTTAGTGCCAAATTTGAGAGGATTGTACAGTGATGGGTTTTTTGCCATTCCGGCCAGCATTGCAGCCTCATGAATTTCCAACTGACTGGCAGTCTTATTAAAATAAACCCAGGAGGCAGTTTCTATCCCTTCGGCATTGTTGACAAAGCTCAGCTTATTGAGGTAAAGTGCGAGGATTTCCTCCTTGGTAAAAGTTTTTTCCAGCTTAACAGCGATTACCCATTCACGGAATTTCCGCACAGCGAATCCAACTTTATTCAATGAGTCTTCACGCGGGAACAGGTTTTTGGCCAACTGTTGGGTTAATGTGCTGCCGCCGCCGGTATCCTGGTGCAAAATCACACTTTTTACCAGTACCCTCATCAATCCAAGAAAATCAATCCCTGAATGTTTGTAATACCTCTGATCTTCAATGGATATGATAGCACCTATCATGTAGGGGCTGATCTTATTAAACGGGATAATCTCCCGGTTCTCCTGAGCGGAGAAAAAAGCACCCAAGGGAACCCCATCTTCGGAAATTACCTGAGTGGCCTCAATCATTTTAGGATTTTCCAGAGATTCAAAAGACGGCATGTATCCCAGTAGACCATAGGAAATCATGGTGAAGAATATGAAGACAAAAACTATACCCCCCCCGAAAATCAACCAGAATATTTTCAAATATTTTTTTGTGTGATCTGCTTCTTTCATATTCGTCAAAAAATTTCCGCGCAAAGTTAATATTAATGCGTGACCCCGTCACCAGTCACGTGTTACTCGTCACATTTTCGGGTCCGTTTTTCCATTTCACCATATTAAACGCATCTATACTTCAGAAAATTATTTAATCTTTGTGCGATTTTTTAAAAGGAACCAATCCAAAATGGCTGAGAATCTTGTAATTGTAGAATCACCTGCTAAAGCGAAGACTATAGAGAAATTTCTGGGGAAGGATTTCCTGGTTAAGTCCAGCTATGGACACATCAGGGATTTAGCGAAGAAGGAGTTCGGAATAAATATTAAAAAGAACTACGAACCGCACTATATTATATCTCCTGATAAGAAGAAAATAGTGGCTGAACTGAAGAAGCTTGCACAGGAATCTGCGCAGGTATGGCTGGCGTCTGACGAGGACCGCGAGGGGGAAGCCATCTCATGGCACCTTGCGGAAGTATTGGGTATTCAGGCTGATAAAGCGAAACGTATTGTTTTTCACGAAATCACGAAAGAAGCCATTCTTAAGGCTATTCAAAATCCAAGGCCGATTGATCAGAACCTGGTAAATGCACAACAGGCACGCCGTGTTCTCGACCGTCTGGTTGGATTCGAGTTGAGTCCGGTTTTGTGGAAAAAAGTTAAACCTTCCTTATCTGCCGGCCGTGTTCAGAGCGTCGCGGTAAGGCTCCTGGTCGAGCGTGAACGTGAAGTACTTAATTTCAATGCCGTTCCGGTATATCGTGTTGTTGCAGTATTTGAAGTGGCCGGTCCTGATGGTAATATTACAGAACTCAAAGCCGAACTCGACAAAAAGTTTGCTACCCGCGAAGAAACAATGGCTTTTCTTGAAAGCTGCAAGGCTGCTGAATTTGTAGTTGATGGAGTCGAAACCAAACCAGTGAAGAAATCACCTTCACCGCCATTTACCACTTCAACACTTCAGCAGGAGGCCAGTCGGAAGTATGGATTTTCGGTTTCCCAAACGATGACTATCGCACAGAAGTTGTACGAATCAGGTAAAATCACCTATATGCGTACCGACTCGGTCAACCTTTCGGACCTCGCAATTGGTACTACAAAAAAGGCAATCCTGAGTGAGTTTGGAGAAAAATACCTCAAGACCAGGCAATATAAGACTAAGTCCCGTGGTGCTCAGGAAGCTCACGAAGCTATCCGTCCCACCTATATGGAACATTCGGAAATTGCGGGTCCCACAAACGAGAAGAAATTATATGAGCTGATCTGGAAACGCACCATTGCTTCCCAGATGAGCGAGGCCCTGCTTGAAAAAACCACTGTAAACATCAGGATATCAAATAGAAAAGAATTTCTAGTTGCTACTGGTGAAGTTCTCCTGTTCGATGGCTTTATGCGTATTTATCGCGAAAGTACTGATGATGAGAACGGTGAAAACGGATCGGAACTTATTCCACCATTGAAGCAGGGACAGGCATTGACCCTGGAATCCATGGAAGCTATGCAGCGATATTCCCATGCCCTGGCAAGATATACCGAAGCAAGCCTGGTCAAGAAACTGGAGGAACTGGGCATCGGGCGGCCATCCACTTTTGCCCCGACGATTTCCACCATCCAGACCCGCGAATATGTGGTTAAGGAAGACCGGCAGGGAATAGTCAGGAGCCTCGACGGTCTGAAACTGAAAGGTGGAAAGATTACCGGTTTTATCAAGAATGAGAAAACGGGATTCGAGAAGTCTAAACTTTTCCCAACCGATATCGGAATCGTCGTAAATGATTTTTTGACAGAGCATTTCGGCAACATTGTGGATTATAACTTCACCGCCAGTGTGGAGGAGGAATTCGATGAGATAGCTGATGGCAAACTGGTTTGGTATGAGATGATTCACCGGTTTTATAAACCATTCCATGAGCAGGTTGATCTGACTCAGAAAAATTCGACTCGCAGCTCAGGCGAACGCTTGCTGGGTAACCATCCGGAAACTGGTGAACCGGTTGTCGTGAAGATCGGCCGATATGGCCCGATGGCTCAGATCGGCATTGCCAATGAAGAAACAAAACCAAGGTTTGCCAGGCTTGCCAAAGGTCAGCTCATCGAAACCATTACGATCGATGAGGCTATCAAACTTTTTGCGCTGCCACGATCGGTTGGTGAATTTGAAGAGGCTGCTGTTACCGTTGGTGTAGGCCGATTCGGACCTTATATCAGGCATAAAAGTGCTTTCTATTCGCTCAAAAAAGGAGTGGATGATCCCATGACCGTTGATCTCGACCGTGCGATCCAAATTATAGAGGAAAAACGGCTGACCGACCTCATGCGGATTATTCGGGAATTTCCTGAAGAGCCAGATCTTAAAGTACTTAATGGCAGGTTTGGTCCCTATATTTCATTCAAAAAGAAAAATTTCAAGATTCCAAAAAGTCAGGATCCTGCTGGATTGACTCTTGAGGATTGCAAGGCGTTGATTGCTAGGAGTTCAAACGATAAATAGATCTGAATATGCCATCATTACAGGAAGTTCTGCTTTATTTTGATCCTGTTGGTCCGCTGGCTGTTCATACCGATGAAAGAATTCTCAATCCGGTAATCGGGAGCACAGGCATACATCGGAAGAATGGCAAAAAACCAGATCTGAAGGCGGCGAAAATTGTGTTTGCAGGCATTGGCAACCCTGCCATAGCCGATGAAATCCGCACCTATTTATATGGTCTGTCGACAGTGTTGCCGAAAGGGGATCTGGTTGATCTTGGAAATTTTCGTGATGGAAAGACCGGCGCCGATACCCGGTTTGGTATTATGGATGTTATCGCCGAACTGGGAAAGGCCCATAAAATAATTGTCCTCATCGGACGTGATACCCACGATGTTCTAACTTGCGGAAAGGCTTATACTCGTTTGGAAACTCCATATAATCTGACTGTTATAGATTCCGTTCTGGACATCATGCCGGAAGAGGAAGCGCAGAAGGGCCATTATCTGAATAAGCTGATTTCGGAACCGGAGGGATGCCTGTATGATTTTGTTCACATGGGTTATCAATCCTATCTCAATGAAACTGCGTGTTTTGACCGTATGGGGGAATTGTTTTTTGAATACCACCGTTTGGGTGCTTTACGGGAAGATCTCCGTGAATCGGAACCCGTATTCAGGAATTCCGACCTTGCATTTTTTTCTATGAATGCCATTCGCCAGACCGAAGCTCCTGGAGTGACTTTCCCTTCAGCTAATGGTTTTACCGCAGAAGAATCATGCCAGCTTTCGAGATATGCCGGATTGAGTGATAAATTAACTCTTTTTGGCCTGGCCGGGTTTCAGCCCGACCGCGATCGCAGCGGGCAAACAGCTGCTCTTGCTGCGCAAATGATCTGGCATTTCCTCCAGGGTGTGACTCAGCGCAAGGCTGATTATCCATTTGGGGATATCAAGCTTTATCAGAAGTATTTGATCAACCTTCCCAATACGGGATATAACTTAATATTTTATAAGAGCCCTGCATCTGGACGCTGGTGGGTAGAGGTTCCCTATCCGGACACAAAATACCCCCGTTCGCTATATGTAGCTTGCTCTCCAAGAGATTACCAGATAGCCAGCGACGGTGAGGTGCCCGACCGTTGGTGGAATCATTATCGCCGGCTGTCATAAAACATATCGAATAATATTGGCAAACCCTTTGCGTTATTGACCATGCTGTGTATTTATTTTTTCGATTATCTTTACTGACTTAAATTTGAGCATGAAAAGTTTTTGGATCAAAAATCTCATTTTACTGGTCCTGGTTGGATTAACGGGTGCTAATGCTTTTTCACAGCAGGACCCGCAATTCACCCAAAATATGTTTAATCAACTGGCTGTTAATCCGGGTTTTGCCGGAGGTCAGGGCATGCTCAGCGCAGGGATGATCAACCGTCAGCAATGGATGGGCTTTGCCGGTAACCCGAAAACTACTCTATTTAGTGTACATACTCCGGTTAAGCCATTTAATATTCCCAGCGGGGTTGGACTTACCTTTATGGACGACCGTTTAGGTTTTGAAAAGAATATGTCGATTAACCTGGATTATGCATACAGGATGGATCTGGGTGATGGTAAGCTTGGCATCGGCCTTAATATCGGATTACTCAGCAGGGCAATTAATGGCAAATGGTCGATACCGGATGATGATAAACACAGTCCGGCCGGTCAGGACCCTGCCATCCCTGATGCTGCAGTTACCACGATGGACTTTGATATGGGTTTGGGCGCGTTTTACAGTACAGACAAATTTTATGCGGGATTGTCCACTGCTCACTTACTGGAACCCATGGTGGATTTCGGTTCCGGAACGATGATGAAAATGAAAAGGCACTATTATGCCACTGCTGGATATCTTATCAAATTAGCAAATCCGATTTACGAAATTCAGCCTTCTGTTTTTGCAAAATCAGACGGAGCTTCCTATCAGGTGGATGTTAATGTGATGGTGCTGTACAATAAAAGATTTTGGGGAGGCGTTACTTACAGGCTTGGAGATGCTGTAGCCGCAATGGTTGGCACAGAGCTGCCAAATGGTCTTCGGTTAGGTATTTCCTACGACTATACCACTTCGGCAATTGGTGCTTACAGTAATGGGACGGTTGAATTTATGCTGGGTTACAATCTGGAAATTAAAACAGATAAGTATTCACAGCGATATAAAAGTGTGAGGTTTTTATAATATACTCGTTTATAAAATGTTATGAGAAAGCTAATTACCCTTAGTTTGATGGCTGCACTGGTACTTTCCGGATGTAACAGTTCCAGTACCGGTAATGGCGAGCTGATTGGTGTACAAAAGAGGGAAAAATGGTTTGAACCAGATCCTTATGGAATGGTCAAGGTTCCTATGGGATCATTTGTGGTTGGACCAAACGACGAGGATCCCTCCTTTGCGATGAATTCTCAGTCAAAAACCATATCGGTAGATGCCTTTTGGATGGATGAAACCGAAATTACCAATAACGAATACCGTCAGTTTGTTCACTGGGTTATCGATTCATTAGCTCGTAAAACCTTAGGCGAAACAATGCCTGAGCTATATCTAATTTCTGAAGATGCCAATAAAAACCCGATCGATCCTCCCTATATCAACTGGGAAACCAAAATAGATTTGCGTGATGCTGACGTTGTTACGGCTCTTGAAGTACTTTATATTCCTGAGAATGAACGTTTTTTCCGCAAGAAGGAACTTGATACCCGAAAACTGATATACTCTTATCAGGATATTAATTATCAGGAAGCTGCAAAAGCCAAACGTAATTTCAGCCGTGCTATTCAGAGCTCAGATAAATCAAAAACGTATTATCAGGATGAAGCCCTGGCATCGGACCGTTCGAAATTTGTAAAATCTTACCAGATCAATATATATCCTGATACCCTCAGCTGGATATCTGATTTTACCTACAGTTACAATGATCCGATGGCTAAGATGTATTTCTGGCACCCGGGATTTGATGATTATCCTGTTGTTGGGGTAACCTGGGAACAGTGTCAGGCGTTCTGCGTTTGGAGAACTCAACTGTATAATAACTTCCTCGTTAAGAGCAAGGGCGGGGCAGTGGTTCAGAATTACAGGCTTCCGACCGAATATGAGTGGGAATATGCAGCACGCGGTGGCAGAAACTTATCCATGTATCCCTGGGGAAGTCCTTATACCAGAAACTCCAAAGGTTGCTTCCTGGCAAACTTCAAGCCGCTCCGTGGCAACTATGTGGATGATGGATTCCTGAAACCATCGCCTGTTGGATCATTTGAGCCAAATGATTACAACCTATACGATATGGCTGGTAACGTTGCCGAATGGACAAGTTCCGCCTTTGACGAAGCTGCCTACAGCTTTACACACGACATGAACCCGAATTACGAATATAGTGCCCTTCCGAATGAATCACCTGTGATGAAAAGAAAAGTGGTGAGGGGCGGTTCATGGAAAGATATTGCCACCTACCTGCAAAATGGCACCCGTGCCTATGAATATCAGGATTCGGCAAAATCTTATATCGGATTCCGTTGCGTACGTTCAACTATGGGTATCGAAAAATAAAACATCTTTTATATGAGAATCAGAGAATTTGTTCAGCAAAAGTGGTGGAAAAACTTTATGGGTTATCTCTACAGCTGGGGTGCAAGTGTTGTTATGATCGGAGCTCTTATGAAACTGGAACACTTCCCGCTTTCCAGCTATTTCCTGATCGCAGGTCTGGGAACGGAAGCAATTATTTTCTTCTTCGCTGGTTTCGAACCCCTGCCGGATGATTGGGAATGGGACCGTGTATATCCCGAATTAGCTGATAAAGCCCCAAAAGTTGAAAGAAAGATTGTTCGGCCTTCAGCATCAGGAAGCGCTCTTGAGCGTTTTGATGAAATGCTTGCCAAGGCTGAAGTTACTCCTGAACTGTTCACCAAGCTTGGAAACGGAATGCAGAAACTCGCTGAGACGTCCAATAAAATGTCAGATATTTCAGGCGCTCATATCGAAACCCAGCATTTTACAGCAAGCATCAAGAAGGCATCAGAAAACCTTAACGCTTTCGGCGATACTTACAAACATACAACCGAAGAGCTTAACCAGTCAGCTACTTCACTGACTCAATCCTATACCAAAACTGCTGAACTTATTGGTAAACTGAGTACCAGCAGCCATGGTTATACCGAGCAGCTGGAGAAAATGAATAAGAACCTGGCAGCCTTGAACTCTGTATATGAATTGCAGCTGAGAGGCGAAGACTCACATTTGAAATCTTCCAAGGCTCTGTATGAAGGCCTCGACTCTATGATCGATAACCTCCAGGCTTCTGTTCAGAATACCAAGCAGTATCGTGACGAAGTTGATAAGCTGGGTAAGAAATTGGCAGCACTCAATAAGGTGTATGGCAATATGCTTACTGCAATGAATGTGAATGAAAATGTTTAATCTGCTGAATAGCTGATATATATATTATGGCACACACCAGATTGAGCCCCCGGCAACGAATGATCAACATGATGTATTTGGTGCTGACGGCATTGCTGGCATTGAATGTTTCCAGAGAAACCCTGGATGTTATTGCAAGGGTTGATAAAAGCCTCAACCAGTCGGTTGAAAGCTTCGCTGCCAAAAATAGGATAACCTATGCTGCCTTCGATAACGCTTACGAATTGAATAGGGTCAAGGTTGGCCCATTCAAACAAAAAGCGGATTCAGTTAAGAGGCAGACGCAGAAAATGATCGATAAGATTGTTGAATATAAATTGGCCATAGTTCGTTTGGCTGATGGTCCTCAGGGCAGGCTCGACAGTATCAAAAACCAGGACCAGTTGAATATACCGGGTCAGGTGATGCTGGTCGACAAAATCGATGTCGGCGGCAAGAGCATGAGCAGAGCTACCGATCTTCGCAGATCGATGGAAAAATACAGCGCTTACATGCAGTCGGTTGTCGGAAGTGACAGTGTCCTTCTGGGATCAATCAGGAAAAGTTTGACAATCAAGGATCCCCCTTCTTCCAGATCTAAGGACAACGGACGTACCTGGGAACAGGATAATTTCGATTTGCTGCCTTTGATCGGAGTCATTACCCTGATGACCAAGATGCAGGCTGACGTTCGCAATGCTGAGTCAGATGTGCTCAACATGCTTTATAAAAACATCGATGCCCAGTCGTTCAAGTTTAACCAGCTTCGGGCCGTGGTGATTCCAAAAACCTCAAAAACTGTGGTTCAGGGAAATCCATATGAAGCAGATGTTATTCTTGCCGCTTTCGACTCTACCATAAATCCGAGAATCACCGTTGGTGGTGCAGCTATACCTTACCGCGACGGGCATGGAGTTTATTCCACTACTTCGGGTAAGCCCGGCGCTTTCAAATGGGGTGGAGTCATTAATTATACCGCTCCTGATGGCAGCAATAAAACCTACAGCTTCGATGATAATTATGAGGTGATACCTCCGACCCTGATCTCTGCACCAACAAAAATGAATGCTTTTTATATGGGCGCTGACAATCCCCTTTTAGTAAATGCAGTTGGTGCTTCAGCAAAGGATATTAAGGTCGAAATGACTAATGCCACGATTACTCAGGTGGGTGATTTTCAATATATGGTGCGGCCGAAAAAAGCCGAGGGAAAAGCTATTCTAACTGTTACTGCAACAATAAATGGTAAAACCCAAACCTATCCTCCACAGGAATACAGGCTGTTTAAAGTGCCTGATCCAACTGCAAAAGTGGCGGGAAAAAGCACCGGTCGTATTGCAAAGAATGAGCTTGAAGCACAGACTGGTGTTGTGGCTGAACTTGCAGACTTTCTTTTCGACATGAAATTTCAAGTCAAAGGCTTTAAGGTCCTGGTATCCTCCAGTGGAAACTTTGTTCAGGATAAAGCCTCTGAGAATGCTCTTTTTACTCCTGAACAGAAGAAACTGATCAGCAGCAGAAAGAAAGATGACCTTGTTATCATTAAAGATATTAAGGCTGTTGGACCTGACGGCATTGTCCGTGAGCTTAACTCCATCACATTTACAGTACAATAGAAAACGGGAATATGAAAAAGACAGGTATTTTATCGATTGCCCTCCTGGTTATGACAGTTACGCTGCCTGTAGCAGCCCAGGTTGCTGATACCGCAAAAACAACCGATCCTTCCACCTGGTCGGGCCTTGATATGGTATATAAGAAGGAACATATCTTCAATAAAAAGCCGATTGAATATCCTCATGTCAGAGAAGCAGATATCATGTGGTCAAAAGTGGTCTGGAGAATGATCGACCTCCGCGAAAAAATGAACCAGCCATTGTACTATCCAACAAAAGCTATTGGTGACCGTACCAACCTGATAGATTTATTGTTACAATCAATAAAAGAAGGTGGTTTGCAGGCTTATTCAACCATGGATGATAATAATGAATTCAAAGAGCCTACCACCTACGATCAGATAATGAAAGATTTCGAGGCCCAAGGGAAAAAAATAGGCGTTTTAGACGTAGTCACCGGCCTGACAGATTCAACCACACTTAAAACTGAGGCCAGGACTGATGAAGTCTACCAGCTGATGGTTAAGGAGATGTGGTTCTTCGATCGCAAACGTTCTGTCCTGGATGTCCGCATTATTGGAATATGCCCTATCAGGGTCTTTTTCGAACCTGAAGACGTGAATAAGGAGAATATCCAGAAGAAAAAATTATTCTGGGTAAAATATCCTGAGGCTCGGCCGTTCCTGGCTCAGAAAGAGGTTTTCAATCCTTATAATGATTCTGAAATGAGGAGCTTCGATGAGATCTTTTATAAGAGGTTTTTCCATGGGTTCATCGTTCAGGAAAGCAACGTATACAACAACCGCGGTGTTACCGATTACGCGTTGGGTGTAGAAACATTGCAGGAAGCTCAAAGGATTGAGAACATGATCTTCCAGTTCGAGCACGATCTGTGGGAATACTAGAACCTAAATAAACTTTTCGCCTCCCCGGAGCTTTACTTCGTCGACCATCATCCTGATTTGCTGCTCGTCCTCTTTGCGGCAGATGAGGAGTACATCCTCCGTATCCACAATAATATAATCCTCAAGGCCCTGCACTACGGTCAGCTTGCCTTTTGGTACATGGATAACATTCCTGGCCGACTCGAAGGTAATAGCCTGCCCGGCACCCACACCATTCTCCTCTTCATCATGTGGTAAGTGATCATACAAGCTGCCCCAGGTGCCAATATCCGACCAACCAAAATCAGCGCATAAAACGTACACATTATCCGCTTTTTCCATGATTCCATAGTCGATGGATATTTTATCGCATGAACCATATACCTGGCGGATAAAAGGAGCTTCTTCGGAGGTTCCGTAAATATTTAATCCATCATTGAATTGTCCCTGGATTTCCGGAAGATATTTTTCGAAGGCTTTAGTTATCGATGCGATGGACCAGATAAACATCCCGGAATTCCAGAAGAAGTCGCCGCTTTCAACGAAAATTTTTGCCAGTTCAAGATTCGGTTTCTCAGTGAAGGTTTTCACCTTCCGAAGAGCCTTGTTGCCATCGGTGCCTTCGCGCCCGTTTACCTGGATATAACCATATCCGGTTTCCGGCCGGTTGGGCATGATCCCAAGTGTCAGAAGCGCATCGCGGCTTTTTGCAAAGCTGATTCCTTCCAGAACCACGCGCGTAAATTCCTGCTCATCGGCAATCAGGTGATCGGAGGGTGCGACAATGATTGTAGCGTTTGGATTGATCATGGCAATCCGTTGGTTTGCATAAGCGATGCATGGAGCAGTATTGCGTCGCATAGGCTCGAGAAGTACCTGGTTCGATTTTATTTGCGGCACCTGATCGAGGATCAGGGAACCATATTCCTCATTGCTTACGATCAGAATATTCTCAATCGGACAGATTTTACTGTACCGCTGGATGGTTTGCTGTAAAAGAGTTTGACCTGTTCCAAGAATATCAAGGAACTGTTTAGGCCTGCCAGTGCGGCTGTATGGCCAGAACCGACTGCCGATTCCACCCGCCATGATGACGCAAAAAATATTGTTGTCCATGTTCCTAAGATACTAATGTTTCTTTTACTTCAGCCAATGGATGAACCGAATAAATCCTCGATGAAACCACTTCGCGGCACTGGTAGCGCTTCCTGAGTTTTCGCCCTTTAATAAAAGATTTGCCACTTCGTAAAGTGAACCTGGCACCTTCGGCAAGATCAGCTACATGTAGAATTCCGCTGTCATCACTGGTTTTTCCCAAAGCCAGGTTCAACTGCTCCGATGATCCTGATCCGATCAGTTTTCTCTTAAAATAGTGCTGAAATACTGCCGCTGAAACATCGCTTTCCAAAAGCCCTGTTTTCATGACTTCATCCAGCATCATTCTGAATTCCTGGCGCCATTCCGGGCCATGAGGCTTTGCCCTCCGGCCATGTTTTTTCCAGTTGCGGTAATGTGCAATTTCATGTGCCAGAGTAATAAGAAACTCAACGGGATGCAAATCATTATTGAGGGTGATATAGGCCGGACGTCCATGCCGGGGCACCCTGAAGTCTCCATGTTTGCTTGTGCGGGCTTTTGCCAGTAAAATGGGTACAGGGGATTGTAGAAGCCAGTTGTTTACCAGTTCTTCCGAACCTTCCAACAGGTGGGTTTTCCAAAAATCTATCGGCAAAGGAGTGGTCTTCATGTTGATATACTGATGATTATCGCAAATATGGGTTTTGCTGACGCGGCAATATTACATAATTTATTACTATCTTGGGTTAAAATTCAGGTCTGGCATGGGGGTCCTAAGCAATCTCGGGAAATATTTAATTTTTGTAACGAAAATCTTTTCGAAACCCGAAAAACACTCCATTTATTTCCGGCAGGTATTTCGGGAGATTGATAAGCTTGGGGTGTCATCCATCGGTATCGTTGCCATTATATCTTTTTTTATCGGGATGGTAGTCATCATTCATATGACATTCAATCTCGGAAACCCCCTGATACCAATTTATTATATGGCCTATATCACCCGTGAGGTTCTGATTCTGGAATTTTCTTCTACAGTGCTTTGCCTGATCCTGGCAGGAAAGATCGGTTCAAATATTTCTTCCGAAATTGGGACTATGCGCGTAACTGAACAAATTGATGCCCTGGAAACCATGGGGATAAATTCGGCTGCTTATCTGGTTCTTCCAAAAATGATTGGAATGGTAATCGTTACTCCCGTGTTGGTCTTACTGAGCATTTTTATCGGTCTTGTTGGCGGCTGGGCTGTTTCCCTGATGGGGCACCTTATGACGGGAGCCGATTATATTCAAGGAATCCGTCATGGCTTTGATTCCTACCTGGTTTTGTATACGGTGATTAAATCAGCAATATTTGCCTTTCTGATTACCTCAATTTCAGCATATTACGGATATTATTCCAAGGGTGGAGCCCTTGATGTGGGACGCTCGAGTACGCTTGCTGTATCTTATAGCATGATCATGATATTGGTATCTAACTACCTGATTACACAAATCATGCTGGGATGATCAGAGTCGATAACATATCTAAATCCTTTGATAAGAATGATGTCCTCATCGGCATATCAGCAGAATTTGCTGAAGCCCGTACCAACCTGGTCATTGGGCAGAGCGGTTCGGGTAAAACGGTGTTACTGAAATGCCTGATCGGGATGATTGAACCTGATAGTGGCGATATCTGGTATGGAGAGGATAGTTTTACAGCACTTCATCCGGATCAGCAAAGAACTTTCAGGCAGCAAATGGGGGTTGTGTTTCAGGGAGGTGCACTGTTTGATTCGATGACAGTTGAACAAAATATCAGGCTTCCCATGGACTTCTTTACGGATTGGGATCGTGAGAGAAAGCTCGACCGGGTGAATTTCTGCCTGGGACGTGTTCAGCTTCCCGGTTCAAACAAGCTTCTTCCGGCTGAACTTAGCGGGGGGATGAAAAAGAGGGTAGCTATCGCACGGGCCATAGCACTGAATCCGAAGTACCTGTTTTGTGATGAGCCTAATTCAGGTCTCGATCCGCAAACCGCCATCGTGATAGATAAGCTGATACATGAAATCACTTTGGAATTCAAAATGACTACTGTGATCAATACGCATGACATGAATTCCGTTATGGAAATTGGTGATAATATTCTTTTTCTTTCGGAAGGGCGAAAGTGCTGGGAAGGCCCTCGTGAAGAAATTCTCAGGAGTGATAACAAAGTGCTGAATGATTTCGTTTTTGCATCGGAACTCATGAAAAAAATCAAATGAAGAAACCCCTGATATATTCAATTTTACTGGTCTTGATGGTGTTTTGTTCCTGTGGGGAGAGCCGGTCGAAATCCAAAGCAGGGATCATTTCCGAAAAGGAAATGGTATCACTTCTTGTGGAAACGCATATTATTGATGCCATCCTGGTAGCAGCAAATGAAAGCGCTACCGATAAGCAGGATAAGGGCCTCTTTTATTACCCGTCGATTTTAGAAAGACATGGGATTACGAAGGCCAGTATGGATTCATCGGTGGTCTGGTATATGAAACATCCGGATGTCTACGCACGAATATATGAGGAGGTTATCAAGGAACTCGATGCACGCAAGGCAGCATTGAAAAAGGATTTGCCACCAGAGTAAGACCATCGATGCGAAAATTCTCAGCCCACAGAATCTACCCTGTCAACAGGAACCCCATAAGTTTTGGTATTGTCGAAACCGACGACGACGGAACCATCCTAAACATCCGCGAAACCGGAGGCAAACCAGTTGAGGAGGCCGGTCTTGAATTTTATCCCGGCATTATCATTCCGGGAATGGTGAATGCACATTGCCATCTCGAGGTATCGCATTTAAAAGGTCTGATACCGGAACATACAGGCCTTTCAGGATTTGTATCCTCCCTTCAGAAAATTCGTCATATCGATCAGGAAAAGATTGTTCAGGCAGCTGCAGAGGCTGACCGCGTAATGTACATGCAGGGTGTGTCAGGCGTAGGAGATATAAGCAATCTGGAATTAACCTTGCCTGTTAAATTGAAAAGCCGGATCAGGTACCATACATTCATTGAAATTTTCGGATTGGATGCTGTTATTGCATCGGCACGGTTTCAGAATGGTGTTCATCTGGCCAGAGTTTTCAGCGAGGCAGGCCAGCCAAATTCTTTGTCACCGCATGCCCCATACTCGGTTGGAAAGGCGATGTGGGATCTTTTGTCCCGCGAGGCTAATCCATCTGGACGGATCAGCATTCATCACGATGAAAGTCCTGAAGAGTGGGAGCTTTTAGAGCTTGGTACCGGCCCCTTGGCTGAAGGTTTTCGTCGAGCCGGTTTCGATATTGGCAACCTGCCGTCAGAAGCTCCGGATATTTTTCAGCTGCTTGATAAATATCTCCCGGTTGACGAGTTGATTCTTGTACATAATACAATTATGGAAAAAGTGCCTTCTGCAAGAGATATAAAGCGAACTGTTTATTGGGTTCTTTGTCCACGTTCCAATCAGTATATTGAAAATCTTTTACCGGATATTGAAGCGTTTGCGGCAAGCGGTCTGACTGTATGCCTGGGTACTGACAGTCTTGCTTCAAATCATAGCCTGTCAGTCCTGGACGAAATGAAGGTCATACTGCAAGCGGTGCCGGGAGTCACATTTGAAACGGTTCTGCGATGGGCTACACTTAACGGAGCCTGTGCATTGGGAATGGAGAAAAATCTTGGAACTATTGAAAAAGGCAAGCTTCCAGGATTGGTAAATATTCCGGTTTTTGATTGGCTCCAGAACCGGTTAGGACCCAGAAGCCAGCCAGTAAGACTGATCTAAAGACTACTCATACCCTTTTGTTCGCATATAATCAGGAGCTTCAGAACCAAATCTGGTGATATAGTTTTTCAGCCATTCCATCATGAATTCGATGATCTCTCCACAGATATTGGTCTCACCATGGCTGTATCTCTCCTGAAATCTTGATATCTCGGTGGTGAAACGCTGATGCTCTTTTTTATATTCAGAAAATGCGATGCCGGGGGCTTCGCGGATTGCCATTTCCTTCTTAGCAAAATAATCTTCGATATAGAAAGCAAGCCGGTGAAACACCAGAGGCAGTCGCGTTGCGCAGTTTTTCGAGTTGGAGATATCAATCAGTTCGTTCACGATCTCCAGATAGTTTCTCCTGTGATTATCCAGGTAGTTTAACCCTGAAGAAAACTCGTTTGTCCATCTGATCTTATCCATTTTAAGTCGATTTATGTTATCGCCAATTCCATTGAAAAGGTAATTCCGGATTGACCTGCTCAAAATGACAAAAATCACCATATCGCGGCAAATCGATTATCTTTGACCAACCCATTGGATACCGCATATTATGGCCACATTTCTGTTCGATGACATTATTTTTGGACCGGTAAAAAGCAGGCGCCTCGGTGCTTCGCTGGGGATCAATCTCCTCCCGGTGAGTGGAAAATTCTGCAATTTCAATTGCATTTACTGTGAATGTGGCTGGAGCGGAGATTCAGGCCAGGGGACGCGGCTACCGTCGCGGGAGGATATCCGTACTCATCTTGAAAAGAAACTGATAGAGATCCGTGATGAGGCTGCCCCTCTGGATAAAATTACTTTTGCCGGTAACGGGGAACCAACCATTCATCCTGAATTTGTCGGAATTATCGCGGATACCATTGCGATTCGCGACCGCATTGTTCCCGGAGTAAAAATTGCGGTTTTGTCGAATGCCTCCCGGCTGGATAATCCGGAGATTTTTGCTGCCCTTGGACAAATTGATATGAACATTTTGAAACTTGATTCTGCCTTTGAACGAACGGTTTCATTGATCAATCAACCTCCGGCAGGTTATAGTGTTGATCGGGTGATTGATGGCATGATGCGTTACGATGGCCGGTTTATTCTCCAGACCCTCTTTGTCCAGGGGGAGTTCGAAGGTGGGAAGTTTAATAATTCGACGGATGAGGAGATTTCAGCCTGGTTGGAGGTGGTCAAGAAAGTGCGGCCGGAAATGGTTATGATTTATACGATCGCCCGTGATACTCCTATTGATACGATTCAAAAAATTGAGCCGGAAATTCTTGATAATATTGCCGGTAAAGTAAAGCGGCTGGGTATACCGGTACAGGTATCCTATTAATTGAACAAATGACGCCCTTCCCTGAAACGATTCTTGTGAGCCCGATGGAATGGGGCCTCGGTCACACCGTAAGGCTGGTTCCGTTTATCAGTAAAGCAGTGGAGGACGGACACCGGGTGATTTTAGCAGCAGATGGCACCTCCCTTGATTTTTTACGATTCAGGTTTCCAGATCTTTTATGGATCAGGCTGCCATTTTATGCGGTACGCTATCCCGAAAACGGACGGTTTTTCAGAAAGTTAATTGCTCAGGGTCCTGGCATTCTGAGAGCCATCCGAAGGAATCACAGGCAAGTGAGTGAAGTCGTATCAAAGTATAATGTTACACGGATCATCTGTGATCACCGGTATGGATTGCACCACCCTCAGGTTCATAGCATATTTATTACGAATCAACTTTGGTTAAAGGCTCCGAAAGGCTGGAGCTTTGGGGAGGGACTGGTTTATTGGTTGCATCGCAAGGTTTTAAGCAGGTTTTCGGAGATATGGATCGCAGATTATGAGGGGGTTCCAAATCTGTCAGGATTGCTTACACATCCAAAGTTGTTACCCGAAAGAGCAAAGTATATCGGACCGGTTTCAAGATTTGAAAATGTAACCGCTGAGCGGCCGGTTTATGCAAAATCATTTGAGGTTTTAGCTTTAGTATCGGGCCCGGAACCACAGCGGACAATATTTGAGGAACGTTTAAAGACCCGGTTTAAAAAGTCAGGTGTCACGGCAGTGATTTTCAGGGGAATTCCGCCTGCAACAACTGGTGAAATCATGATAGTCCAGGAGGATGATATTTTGGTGGTCAACCATGCCCGTGATGAATACCTGGCGTGGTATATTCTGGAAGCAAAAGAGATTATTTGCCGGCCAGGCAATTCCACTCTTTCCGATCTGAATTATTTTGGAAAATCAGCACTTCTGGTGCCGACTCCAGGCCAGACAGAGCAGGAATACGTTGCCTGGCATCTTGAAAAGATGGGAACATTCAGGGTTATTGAGCAGGTTGACCTTTAGTGAAATGGGTCCACTGGAAAAGTTCGTGGTAAGCGACGGGGTTCCGGCTTTCGCCGGGATGACAACTCTGACGAGGTTCATCCACAAAAAAAGCCCTGGGTTGAACCCCAGGGCTAGTAATAGTTACATTGTCTTTTTTCTTGTGCCTTGAGCCTAACATTTTGCCTTTCTGCCCTCTGCCCTTTGCCTTATCTTTTATGGTATTGCTGCTCGTAATACGCCTGATATTTCCCTGTTGTTATCCGGTCCATCCACTCCTCATTATCAAGATACCAATCAACCGTTTTTTCCAGTCCTTCAGCGAATTGCAGACTGGGTTCCCAGCCAAGCTCCTTCTGAATCTTCGTAGCGTCGATAGCATACCTTAAATCATGTCCTGCCCGGTCCTTGACATAGGTTATCAGTGAAGCTGAAGTGCCCGGTGGCCGGTTCATCTTTCGGTCCATGATTTCGCATAAAACATGGATCAGGCTAATATTTGTCCACTCATTGAAGCCGCCGATATTGTAGGTTTCCCCATTATTCCCTTTATGGAAAACCAGGTCGATCGCCCTTGCATGGTCTATCACATATAACCAATCCCGGATATTTTCGCCTTTACCGTAAACCGGTATCGGTTTCATATGCTTGATATTGTTTATGGCCAATGGGATAAGTTTTTCGGGAAACTGATTTTGCCCGTAATTATTCGAACAATTGGTAATCACCACAGGTAAGCCATAAGTATGGAAATACGCCCTCACAAGATGATCGGAGCTGGCCTTGGAAGCGGAGTAGGGGCTTCGAGGATCGTAGGGTGTTGTTTCAACAAAAAAACCTTCAGAACCGAGTGATCCATAAACTTCATCCGTGGAAATATGGTAAAATCGCTTACCCTCAAAATTCCCTGTCCAGGCTTTGCGTGCTGCATTGAGCAAATTTACGGTGCCAATAATATTCGTTGTGATAAATGCCATGGGTTCAGCGATCGACCGGTCGACATGACTTTCGGCGGCTAGATGGCAAACCCCGGTAATCGGATATTTTTCAAACAACGCATCTATTGCTTCCGCATCGCGAATATCTGCCTTAATGAATGTATAATTGGGAGACTGATCGAGATCGGTGAGATTTTCGAGGTTGCCTGCGTAGGTTAACGCATCGAGGTTAATTATATGATATTCAGGATATTTGTTGACAAATAGTCGGACAACATGTGACCCGATAAAACCGGCTCCCCCGGTAATTAGGATTGTTTGTTTCATAGGTTTTCGGTTTTATTTTATTCCCCTGAGTTTTTTCTCCCAGTTCCAGGCCGACAGTAAAGTATCCTCCAACGAAGTTTCAGCTTTCCATCCCAGCACTTTATTGGCTTTGGTGGTATCTGCCCAAACGGCGATTATATCCCCTGCGCGACGGCCTACAATTTTATAGTTGACCGGGACTCCGGTCACTTTTTCAAAGGTCTTAACTACTTCCAGCACTGATGAACCACGGCCGGTGCCGAGATTAAAGAACTCGAAACCAGGCTCATTGGCTTTATTCAGCAGTCGTCCTATAGCGGTAACATGCGCCTTGGCCAGGTCAGCAACATTAATATAATCGCGTACCGCTGATCCATCCGGTGTTGGGTAATCATCGCCGAAAACTCTCAGCTCAGGGCGAAGTCCTGCAGCGGTTTGGGTAACAAAAGGAACAAGATTGTTGGGTATGCCGTTTGGCAACTCGCCGATGAGGGCGGTTGGATGAGCTCCGATAGGATTAAAATATCGAAGGGCAATAACTTTTAACTCAGGCATTGAACGTACACTGTCACGAAGGATTTCCTCGCATATCTGCTTAGTGTTTCCGTATGGCGATTCGGCTATCTGAATCGGTGCATCCTCAGTTACCGGCAAGTCCTTTGGTTGTCCGTAAACGGTGCAGCTTGATGAAAACACAATTGAAGGTACTTTGTAAGTATGCATGCAGTCTAACAGGTTGACCAGGGAAACCAGATTATTCCGATAGTATTTCAGTGGAAAATCAACTGATTCGCCTACTGCTTTAAAAGCGGCAAAGTGGATGATTGCTTTGAGGCTGGGATACTTTTCAAAGAAAACATCCAAACGCTGTTTATCGCAAATATCGAACTGCTCAAATGCTGGTCGTACACCGGTTATTTTTTCTATCCCATCGAGTGAATCAGCAGTGGAATTGGATAAATTATCCACAATGACAACCTCGTATCCTTCATTGATAAGTTCAACTGCTGTATGAGATCCGATGTACCCGGTTCCGCCGGTAACGAGAATTAAATCTTTCATTAAATGATTTTTTTTACTGAACCTGAAATTAAAGAATATTTTTCCTTGCTTTCCTTACAGACCGCTATTCCGTTTTTATCGAACAGCAGTTTTTGACCGTATTCACTCATCCAGCCAGATTGTCGGGCTGGATTACCTATGACCAGGGCATAGGGTTGAACATCTTTTGTGACCACTGCTCCGGCTCCAATGAAACAAAATTCACCAAGCGTAATGCCCGAAACAATAGTGGCGTTGGCTCCAATAGTGGCCCCCTTTTTAACCAGGGTGGTCTCATATTGTCCCCTTCGGTTAACGGAGCTGCGCGGATTGGTTACATTAGTGAAAACCATTGACGGCCCAAGAAAAACGTCATCCTCGCAAATTACTCCGGTATAGATTGATACGTTGTTCTGCACCTTAACATTATTGCCGAGAACAACCTCGGGCGAAACCAAAACATTTTGGCCGATGTTGCAATTTTCGCCAATCCGGCAACCTGGCATGATATGAGTGAAATGCCAGATTTTCGTTCCCTGACCGATAATGCAGCCGGGATCGATAATTGCCGATTCATGTGCCGAATAGCCGATATCACTCATGATCAATAATATTCAGAAGATTGGTGCAGATATAATCCATTTGTTCAACGTCCATTTCGGTATGAATCGGGAGCGACAAAACCGATTTGCAGAGACGCTCAGAAACCGGAAAATCACCCTTCTGGTAACCAGCAAAGGTAAATGCTTTTTGCAGGCTTAAGGGAATCGGATAGTAAATTATTGAAGGTATGCCTTTAACTTTCAATTTGTTTTGAACTTCATCCCTGATAGCCGGATCAAGCTGTATTGTATACTGATGGTAAACATGTGTTCCCGTTTCTGAAGCGATTGGAGTCTGAATTCTTGGATTAGAAACTAACCTTTCATCGTAATAGGCTGCGACTTTCCGGCGGCGCGCTATGAAATCATCAAAATTTTTCAGATTCACCCGCAGAATGGCTGCCTGGATGGTATCTAACCTGGAATTTACGCCAATCAGGTCATGGTGATATTTTACTTTGGCCCCATGGTTGATAATTATTTCCATAGTTTCCGCAAGATACGGGTCGTCCGTTATCAAGGCTCCGCCATCGCCATAGCAGGCAAGTGGTTTGGTCGGGAAAAATGAGGTGGTACCAATATTCCCGATAGTTCCTGCGAACTTCGGCATCCTGTCCTGACCGGTAAATTTGGCTCCCAGCGACTGCGCATTATCCTCGATAATGTATAAGCTGTGATTATCCGCAATCTCCCGGATCCTCCTCATATCCGCAGGTTGACCAAAAAGGTGAACTGGAATTATTGCTTTTGTTATTGGACTAATGGCTTCAGCTATTTGTTCAGGATCAATATTGAATGTCAGCGGATCAACATCTACCAATACCGGTTTCAGGCCGAGAAGAACCAAAACTTCAACCGTTGAGATAAAAGTGAAATTTGTTGTAATCACCTCATCACCAGGTTTAAGGTTGAGCGACATTAGCGCAACCTGGAGTGCGTCTGTACCATTGGCGCATGAAATAACATGTGCAACCCCCAAATAATTAGCGAGTTCCTCGCGAAAGGCTTTGACGGCCGGGCCTTTTATAAAAGCGGCGGTATCTAGCACCCCGGCAATTGCTGAATCAATATCCGGTTGTAAACGAAGATACTGCGACCGGATATCCACCATTTCAATTTTTCTCATTGCAGCTAAAGTAACCATTTTCGGTCTTTTTTTTGTATTCCGATATATGGAATCATACTGAATTGTTAGTATCTTTGTTAATTACTATGGAAGTCATTCAAGCCATTCGAAAATTATTGTTCCTGGAAGATTGTGTGATCATTCCAGGTCTAGGCGGTTTTGTATCTCAATACCGGTCTGCAGTAATTGATAAACCCACAGGCACTTTCATTCCTCCCGCCAAAGAAATTGTATTCAATAGTGAATTGGTGCAGAATGATGGCATTCTTGTTAGCTTTATTGCCAGGCAGGATGGGATAACTTCGGCCGTTGCCCGGCAGATGATTGATCTTTTTGTTGATGAATCGAGGCGTGAGCTTGATCGTGGTAATCCCGTTTTTATCGATGGTCTGGGACATTTTTTTCAGGATAATACAAAAACTATCCGTTTTCAGGCTGATGCCGGGACAAACCTCTTTTTGGATTCCTTTGGTTTGGCAGCGTTTCATCTTCGTGAACTGGCGCCTGAAAAAAGAGGTGTTTTCAGCGGTGCCCTGGTTTTTAGTGATGATAAATCACCCAGGACAGTTGAATTTTCTATAGATGAGCTTAAAAAGCCTAAGGGTCATGCCAACTTGAGGCGCATTGCAATTGCCATGCCTCTGCTAATTGCTTTTTCGTTGTTACCTTATAATTCTCGTCTTACCGACACTCTGACAACTTCAAGAGCCTCAATGGTTCCTGAACCTTCTTTATACCGGCTCAATTACCCTGAAACACAAAATAGGGATACCGCTAAAGTTATTGAGTTTCCAATCGCAGAAATAAAGACGGCAGATGTGAAGCCAGTTGCAGTTAAACCAGTCGAGGTTAAAGCGGTTGCCGGGAATTTCCCTGTGATTGCCGGATGTTTCAAGATACGGGAGAACGCCAACAGGTTGCAGAAACAACTGATCGAAAAAGGTTATCCTGCAGATATCGTTCCTACAAAAAACGGGCAGATGTTCAAGGTCAGGATGCAAACTTTTGCCACCAAGCAGGATGCAGTAGAAGGTTTGGCACGCTTGAGAAAAGCAGAGCCAGCAATGCAGCTCTGGGTTTCACTATAAAGTACGAAGAAGAAGATCGATTACCGATAAAGAAGGTCGGGTGACGAAAGGAAAATCGATAGAGTTGTTATCCGGGCGAGGGCCGGAACCCCCTTCGCTCACCACGAAACCAAGCAGGTGCTAACTGCCCGCTGCCTACTGCCCACTGCCCATTGCCCGCTACTTAACTACTGAACCGTTTGGCATCGCCTCCTCTGGAGTAACAAAAATCAATTTTCCCGAATTGTCTTCTGCCAGCAGAATCATACCTTTTGATTCAATGCCTTTGATCATGCGTGGTTCAAGATTGGCTAATAAAGTTACCTGTTTTCCAATGAGATCTTTAGCTTCAAAATGCTCTGCAATACCCGAAACAACCGTCCTGATATCCATCCCTGTATCTACTTTTAACTTCATGAGCTTCTGTGTCTTAGGTACTTTTTCGGCCTCAAGAACTGTTGCAATGCGAATATCCATGGCAGAGAAGTCGTCATACGATACAGCTGACTTGGAAGGAGCTATTCCAGCTGCTTTGGCCTCATTTAATTTCTTTGTTTCGAGTAGTTTTTTTACCTGAAAATCAACCTGAAAATCTTCTATCTTTTCAAAAAGTAATTCTGGTTTCTCCAATTGATGCCCAGAGGGGATCATGTTAACTGATCCTATTGTTGACCAGGGCATTTCCGGAATATTCAGAAAACTTCGTAATTGTTTCATGGTAAAAGGCAGGAACGAATCGAGCAGGAGGGTAAGATTAGCGGTAATCTGCAGACTGACATGCAGAATGGTGGCTACGCGGGCCGGATCAGTTGGAAAAAGTTTCCACGGTTCTGTTTCAGCAAGATATTTATTACCCAACCTTGCAAGGCTCATGGCTTCATTCAAGGCTTCCCGGATACGGAAAGATTCTAAACTTTGCTCAACTCTGGTTTTGATCGCAGTGATCTCACCGAGTGTTGTTTTGTCATAATCAGCAAGTTCATTAAGATCCGGGCATTTGCCATCAAAATATTTCTGCGTCAGGACGAGAGTGCGATTAACGAAATTTCCCAGAACGGCCACAAGTTCATTGTTGTTGCGTGTCTGAAAATCTTTCCAGGTGAAATCGTTATCCTTGGCTTCAGGTGCGTTTGCGGTAAGTACATAGCGTAATACATCCTGTTTGCCCGGGAATTCTTCGAGATATTCGTGAAGCCAGACTGCCCAGTTCCGGGAGGTAGAAATCTTTTCCCCCTCCAGGTTCAGAAATTCATTAGCCGGAACATTGTCGGGGAGGATATATTCACCATGTGCTTTTAACATGGCCGGGAAAATGATGCAGTGAAAAACAATATTATCCTTGCCAATGAAATGAACCATCCGGCTATCCTCAGACTTCCAGTATTTTTCCCAGTCTGGAGTAAGTTCTCGTGTGGCGGAGATATATCCGATGGGAGCATCGAACCAAACATACAGAACCTTGCCTTCGGCTCCTTCAACCGGAACAGGAACCCCCCAGTCGAGATCCCTCGATACGGCCCGGGCCTGAAGACCCTGATCGAGCCACGATTTGCATTGTCCGTATACATTTGACCGCCATTCTGTGTGATCCTCCAGTATCCATTTCTTCAACCAGGGTTCATGTTTATCCAGAGGGAGAAACCAATGCTTTGTTTCTTTTAATATTGGGGCATTGCCGCTGAGCATTGATTTTGGGTTTATCAGCTCCATTGGGCTGAGCGATGTTCCGCATTTTTCGCACTGATCTCCGTATGCCTTTTCATTACCGCAATGAGGACAGGTACCTGTGATATAGCGATCGGCAAGGAATTGCTGATTTGCTTCGTCGAAAAACTGCTCGGTCGTTTTCTCAAGGAATTCACCGTCATCATATAATTTTCTGAAGAATGCTGATGCTGTTTGGTGATGAATCGGTGCAGAAGTGCGGTGATAAATATCAAATGAGATTCCAAAATCTGCAAAAGCTGCCTTGTTTATCGCATGATAACGGTCGACGACATCTTGTGGCGTTATTCCTTCAGTTTTGGCTTTCAGAGTAATAGGAACACCATGTTCATCCGAGCCACAAATAAACAGCACATCTTTTCCATTCTGGCGCAGATATCGCGTATATATATCAGCCGGAACATACACTCCGGCGAGGTGACCGATATGAACAGGGCCGTTTGCGTAGGGCAATGCGGCAGTTACGAGGTGACGTTTATAATCAGGCATCAGTATAAATTAAGAAATGCAAAATTAGAAAAGAAAATGGATGAACGGAAGGATTTAGGGAAAGCCGGAGAACAGCTTGCAGTCGAGCATCTCGAAGCCAAAGGGTTTGTAATACTTGAGCGAAACTGGCACTTCAGCCACAAGGAGATCGATATCATCGCCCGGGAACGGAATGATATTGTTGTTATCGAGGTAAAAACCCGGCGTGCCCCGGTTCGGGAATTGCCTGAGCAGGCAATTAACAAGCAGAAAAGGCAGTTTCTGATAGCTGCTGCCAATGCCTATATAAAATTTAACAGAATTCCCCTCGAGGTTCGATTTGATGTTGTCAATGTGGTATATGAATACGGATTACCGGTCATTTCCCATATCAGGAATGCATTTTTTCCTATGCTTTGGTAAGCCAGCGCTTGATAACCTTTCGCATCTCTTCGATCCGGAAAGGTTTGGAAATATAATCATTCATACCGGCTGCAAGACAGATTTCGCGGTCACCTTTCATGGCATTTGCGGTTACTGCAACGATATGTACAGGACGATGGTCAGGCCTGGTTTTCTCGAGCAGCCTGATTTGGCGGGTTGCCTCCAGACCGTCCATGATCGGCATCTGGACATCCATGAAAATAAGATCGAAATTCTTTTGTTTAAATTTCTCCAGCGCCTCTACCCCGTTTTCTGCAATTTCGATGTCATAACCTTGCTTTTGAAGATTCAGGTAAGCAATTCGCTGATTGATTTTATTGTCTTCGACCAGCAGAACCAGAACGGTTTTTTCATGATGAAAAATGATCTCCTCATCAGCATCTGCATCGATTTGATTTTTTTCAGAGTCCCCTTTAGGTGGGCTCAAAACATCATTTTCAGCAATCTCCATATGGATAGCATTTTGAATCACCCTCCAAAGGTCAAGGATTTTAACCGGCTTATTTAAGAATCCTTTAAATCCGCTGGTCAAAAGGTCTTCGGGTTTGATCAGATCTGCAATTGAGGATAGCATGATTAGTTTTAGATACTTCAAACCGGGATCATCATTCACTTTCCGGGCAAATGTTAATCCGTCCATTTCAGGCATCTGGCAATCAACCAACACTACATCAAACGCATCAGGTGTTCCTGCAACCGTTCGCAGGAGCCACAACCCCTTTTCCGCATTATTAACCTGTTCAGGCAGGCACTGCCAGTATTCCAGATATTTGCAGAAGATTTTAAGATTTGTCTCATTGTCGTCGATAACCAGAACACGCAATCCTTTCAGTTCATTATGGTCAGGTCCGGGTTGCTGCGAAACTGTGTCATCTTCAAGAAACTGTGAAGTGAACCAGAATGAGGATC
The DNA here is from genome assembly GCA_903851365.1 of uncultured Bacteroidota bacterium. Lineage (GTDB taxonomy): Bacteria > Bacteroidota > Bacteroidia > Bacteroidales > UBA12481 > UBA12481. Next base: position 10,442 of record CAINOB010000003.1, on the reverse strand, counting down.
CTTTACCAATGGTGCTTTCCACGCCGATGATGCCGTTCATCATTTCCACAAGCCTTTTGCTGATAATCAGGCCAAGGCCGGTTCCCCCAAATTTCCGGGTCATGGAGGCATCGACCTGCGAGAATGATTTGAAAAGTTTTTCCATCTGGTCACGCTCAATACCGATACCGGTATCAGAGACTCTGAAAACAAAGTTGTAACGGTTGCCTATTCTCTCAACAAGGTTGCATGAAATCAGTACATCTCCGCTATTGGTAAACTTGATGGCATTATTTACCAAATTTAGCAATACCTGTTTTAACCGTAATGGATCACCGATAAGTGATTCCGGAATCTTAGTATCGAGGTCGGTTATCAGATTCAAATTCTTCTGAATTGCTTTTATAGCCATGTTGTCAGAGACTTCCTCAACGACACGGGTCAAACTGAAAGGAATCATTTCAAGATCAAGCTTATTAGCTTCAATCTTCGAGAAGTCTAGGATATCATTGATAATAGCTAACAGGGTATTTGCTGAGCTTTCAATGATCTGCAGATATTCGTTTTGTTCTTCAGACAGGTTTGATTTCATCAGGATTTCCGACATCCCAATGATTCCATTCATCGGGGTGCGGATTTCGTGGGACATATTTGCCAGAAAATTACTTTTAGCCATGTTGGCAGTTTCGGCTTGTTCCTTTGCATTCTGAAGGTCCACCGTCCGTTCGAATATTCTTTTCTCAAAGCCCTGTCGCAACTCTGTGAACTCGACAGCCACCTCATTGAAATTTTCGGCTGATTGGCGTAACTCCGCATAGTCATAAGATGGGAAAAGCAAGCCGGGCTCTCCTTTCGCAAGTTTAGAAGTGGACTGATGAATCTCCTTCAGGAAAATATCGATGGCGAGGTAATGAATAAAAGTGATCAGTCCGACGAGAAAAGCTGACAGGCCAACAAAATAAATGATGTCATTAATATAGTTTTTGTCTGGATGAGGACCATTAGTGATATATGCGAAGTATATCGAAGTAACTACCACAGTTATACTGAACAGTAAGACCAAGAAAGTAAATGAAAGTCTGATTGACAGGCTTTTGGGAGCTTTAATTTTAAGATTGCGCTTATGTATTTCTTCATATATTGATGAGCGCAGGGCTCCACAGAAAAAATCAGTGATCAGGTAGGCCCAGTAAGTGTAGATACTTACTGCCAGTAAACTTCCGAGCGCGATCATTAGAGTGTCATGAACACTGGCGTGGCTTATCGCTGAATATATAACCAGGATGGATCCAACGAAAGAAGAATACACAAGGGAGACAAAAAAGTTGTCACGTGGAAAACGGAAATAAGCATGGGCAAACTTCGAGAATTTCTCATTGCTGATTCTTTCCAGGGGTTTAAGGCTGAGCCCACTAACCAGAGTTTGGTTCAGTATGACGGGGATCTTAAAGAAGCCCCTGATTCCAAGGCGATTTAAAATTCCATAATGCAAAAAGTGTAATATCGTTGTACAAGAGGTTGAAATCGCTCCGATGAGGATACCGGTATTAAGAATCTCCTTATCAACGTGGATCAGGGCTGAAACAAGAATAATGGCATAGGTTACAGCAAACCAGGACCCTACAACGGAGAAGAGGGCTACAGCAAAAGTGAAGGATACTTTCCTCGCCAAGCCTGAAAAAATGGTTCGGAAGAAAATCCCCGTTAAACGGTAATCGCTGTATTTTTGAAGAGGCATCAAGGTTTTCTTACCAACAAAGCTAAAAAATAATTGCCTTAAATCAACAGATTACAACCTCTTAGCTCTGTATTATCAAATCGTCCCAAAACTTCGAAGCTCCCATCCGCATGCTTGCGCCCTAAATCCTGTGTCTGAATGAACGAGCAGGAGTATTGATTTGCCAGGTCAATTACATCGATACCGCCGGATTTCTGATCAGGCATGCGACGAAAGGGGTCGTATGGATCGCGAATCAGTAAGTGCATCCACGGTGGCGTAAAATAAATGCCGTCACCGGTTGACCAGGCCTGCGACAGGAGTTCAGTCATTCCATATTCGGAACCGATTGAGTTAACCCGAAAAGCTGATTTCAGGATGGTATGCAATTCATTTCGCGTAAGCTCTTCGCGACGGCCCTTCATGCCACCGGTTTCCACAATAGTGGTATTTATAAGTGACATAGGAAACTGTTCCGCCAAATCGAGCAGTGCAAATGTGACACCGATGAGCATCGTTTTTTGTCCCGATTGCTCAAGAAATTCAAGTTTGGAAGCAAGGTCATCAGGGTTATTCAGATAGAAGCCGCTTAATGGATTTTGACTACGGCTGATCAGGTAATCCATCATAAAGACCAGAGATGAATTCGGGCGCTCGAGATAAGAAGGCAGGAGTGCGATGAAGCACCATTCAGCAGGATCTCCAAAAAAATGGCGGAATCCATGTTCCAGGCTCTCACGGTAGATTTCATCGTCGAGCAGATAATGCTTGCTTGTCTGAGATCCGGTGGTTCCGCTGGATTCAAAAATCCTGGTTTCTTTTCCTCGTCCGGTAACCACATGATTATGTTTGAAAAATTCGATCGGCATAAATGGAATGCCTTCGATGGATGAAATCGCTGACGCATCGATATCCAGGTGATTCAGATACTCTTTGTACACGAGATTTTCCCTTGCCTGACTTTGGAAAGTCGCGAGAGCCAATTTCGTGAAAGATGCTTCGTTTGTTGGGATGGTCAGCTTCATAACTAATTTAGAGTTGCCAACTTTAAAGTTATCCTACTCAGGATCCAACCTGTTAAAGTTGGCAACTCTAAACTTTAAAGTTGGCAACTTTAAATAGCTAGTACCCCCTGATCGCCTTAATTCCCGGAAGTACCTGTCCTTCAATGTACTCTAGGAGAGCGCCGCCGCCGGTGGAGACGTAGGATACCTTATCGGTCATGCCAAACTGGTTAAGTGCAGCAACCGAATCTCCTCCGCCAACCAGGGAGAAAGCTCCTTTTGCGGTTGCGCGAGCGATTGCTTTGGCAATTTCAACGGTTCCTTTCTGAAAATTTGGCATTTCAAAAACTCCCATCGGACCATTCCAAAGGATCGTTTTTGAATTTTCAATCACCTCTGAGAATTTTTTAATCGATTCCCCGGCAATATCAAGGCCCATCCAGCCTTCTGGTACCTGATCAATTGGTGAAACAGAGGTCTGGGCATCGTTATCAAATTTATCAGCATTGATTCCATCTACCGGCAGGTAAAGGTTTACGCCTTTTTCGCGTGCTTTGGCCAATACAGTTTTGGCCATTTCAACAAATTCTTCCTCCACCAGTGAGTTGCCAACATGGCCGCCCATAGCCTTGATAAAGGTATACGTCATTCCACCGCCGATAATCAGGTTGTCGACTTTGCCCAGAAGATTCTCGATGATGGTGATCTTGGTTGAAACTTTTGCACCGCCCAGTATAGCAGTAAAAGGTTTCTTCGGATCGAGCATTACTTTATCGATGCTGCTTACCTCATTTTCCATGATATATCCGAACATGGATTTTCCTGGAAAGAATTCAGCAATAATGGTTGTTGATGCATGAGCACGGTGAGCGGTTCCGAATGCATCATTCACGTATACATCGGCCAGTTCGGCCAGTTTTTTTGCAAACTCTGGGTTACCCTTTTCTTCATCTTTATAGAACCTGAGATTTTCGAGAAGCAATACTTCACCAGGTTTCAGGGCAGCAGCCATGGTATGGGCTTCCTCGCCAATACAATCAGGTGCAAATTTAATATCGACTCCCAATTTGGTTTTCAAATCGGGAATCAGGTGTTTCAGACTATATTTTTCGGTTGGTCCCTCTTTTGGACGGCCCAGGTGTGACATCAGGATCACAGAACCGCCATCCTTAAGAATTTTCTTGATTGTCGGGATGGCCGCACGGATACGTGAATCATCGGTAATTTCGAAACTGCTGTTGAGCGGGACGTTAAAATCGACCCGAATAATCGCCTTTTTACCAGCGAAGTTGAAGGAATTCATTGTTAACATATTGTATCTTGTATTAGAGATGCTATAAAAAGCCTGACAAAGTTAAAAAATGTTGGTTATTTTTGGGCCAATGCGCTTCAATGAAATACCCGGTCAGGATGCTATCCGAGCCCGCTTGTTACAAGCAGTGAAAACCAATCGTGTTAGTCATGCCCTCATGCTTTCGGGTAGCGCGGGAAGTGGAAATTATGCCCTTGCCCTTGCTCTTGCACAATATTTACAATGCACTTCGCCGCTTGATGATGATTCATGCGGGGTTTGTCCGGCCTGTCACCAGGCGGCCCAATTTGTGCACCCCGATATCCACTTTGTTTTTCCAGTTGCCCGGACAGCCAAAATCAAGGACGAACCTTCGAGCGATGATTTTATCGAGGAGTGGAGGCAATATCTGGCAACCGGTCCTTATCCGTCACTCGAGGGTTGGTATCATGCCATGAATATTGAAAACAAGCAGGCTGGGATTTTTAAAAAGGAAGCACAGGATATTCTACGCAAGCTTAACTTTAAGTCGTATCAGTCAGATTATAAGGTGATTATATTCTGGATGCCTGAAAAGATGAATTCCACTGCAGCGAACAAGCTGTTGAAGATCATTGAAGAGCCTGCCGATCACACCGTATTTCTTTTTGTTACCTGCGGAACCGATGAAATTTTGCCGACCATACTTTCTCGTACCCAATTGATCAAGGTCCCTAAAATCACATCCGAAGCAATGTATAAAAAGCTGCTTGAAGAGTATCCTGATCAGGAGAAGATCTTGCGTGGTGTGGTTCAGCGGTCGCAGGGCGATTATCTCCTTGCGCAACAAATGATTGATCAAAGCGATCAGAACCTGCTCAACCGCGACCGGTTTTTTCGTTGGATGAGAATTTGCTATGCTTTACAGATATCTGAAATAACTCAATGGGTTTCAGAGGTTTCAGAGATCGGCCGTGAACGCCAGAAATGGTTCCTTCAGTATGCTTTGGGTATGGTACGAAACAATTATTTGCTTAACCGGGGGATGGCTGAGCTAGCCGTGATGGACGATGAGGAAACCTTATTCTCATCAAGGTTTAATTCATTTATCCATTCAGGAAACATTGAGGACCTGATGTCGGAATTTGATCTGGCCATTGCCCAGATTGCTATGAATGCCAATCCGAAAATTCTCCTTACCGATATGAGCCTGCAGATGTATCGTTTGCTCAGGATTCCATCTACCACTGCAAAAGGCTGATGCACACCGCTGCATCACAATTCAGCGGGAATAATTATCTTTACCGCCATGGATACATTACAAGACGCGATACTATTCAGGGGTTGCCCCCATTTAGATACTGAATCGGAAGGAAAACCCTGCCAAAACCAGGAAGGATGCACCAAATTGAGTGTATTCGACTGGCTGAGAGACATCCCGCATGGAATCAGCGAAGAAGATCTGGTGGAAGTAAGGTTCAAAAATACACGAAAAGGTTACTATAGAAATGTTAATGCGCTCAACCTGACACCAGGCGAAATGATTGCTGTTGAGGCATCCCCGGGACACGATATTGGGATGGTTTCATTGACCGGACCGCTCGTGATGAACCAGTTGCGCAAGTACCGGATTAATCCGGCTGAGTATGAGTTCCGAAAGGTTTATCGCAAAGCTAAACAAGCCGACATTGAAAAATGGAAAGAAGCGATTGCACTGGAACATCATACCATGCTTCGGTCGAGAAAGATCACTCAGATGCTGAAGTTGGACATGAAGGTTGGAGACGTTGAATATCAGGGTGATAAAACAAAAGCCATCTTCTATTACATTGCTGATGACCGGGTGGATTTTCGTGAGCTGATCAAATTTATGGCTGATGAGTTCAAAATCCGGGTGGAGATGCGCCAGATTGGCGCCCGCCAGGAGGCAGGACGCATTGGTGGGATCGGATCGTGCGGCCGTGAACTGTGCTGCTCGACCTGGCTAACTAGCTTTGTCACGGTTACGACTACCGTCGCCAGAAACCAGGAATTATCATTCAATCCCCAAAAACTTGCCGGTCAGTGTGGTAAACTGAAATGCTGCCTCAATTATGAGGTTGATGCCTATATTGATGCACAGAAAGACTTTCCGTCTGCCGAGATAGTTCTGGAAACCAGGGAAGGGATGGCTTACCATCAGAAGACCGATATTTTTAAGAGAATGATGTGGTACTCTTTTGATTCATCTTCTGCTTCGCACCTGATTCCGGTTCCCGTTGAGAGGGTAATGGAGATTATCCGTCTCAACAAGCAGGGAATTATAGTTGAAAAACTGTCGGACATTGATCTATCGAAAGAGGTAAAAGAGGTTGGCTATATGAATGATGCCGGCTCCGAAAGCCTGACGCGGTTTGATGATAAGAAAAGGGGTCAGCAGCGTCGCCCTCAGGGTCCGCCCGTCAAGCCGCAGGTTAATCTGCCTCAGGAAAATCGTCCGAAAATCACGGTTATCAAAAAAACATGAACCGGCTTGCTGGATCCTTGATGTTTGCAGCCATGGCGTTCTTATTTACTGCCTGTGGCCAGAAGGATTTTTATCTGAAAAATGTTCCTGTCGAAAATGGAGTGTGGCCCGCCGAGCAATTCTACCGGTTTGAAGTTCCGGTCAGGGATACTATCAGTTCTTATAATATTTATCTGCAGGTAAGAAACGACGGCAGATATGAGTATTCGAACCTGTGGCTATTTATTCGAACAAATTCTCCCACGGGTGCCATTTTGAGGGACACGATCGAATGTCGGCTCTCGGATGTCCAGGGCCGTTGGGAAGGCAGGGGTTCGGGTGGACGCTTTAGCCTGGAAGTCCCTCTGCGGTATAGGGTTAAATTTCCGAATCCCGGGACTTATATTTTTGAGATCAATCAGGGGAATGCGTGATAAGGAACTGAAGTATATTATTGATCTGGGATTGAGGATCGAAAAAGCCGGATAGTTTTGGCCAGGATAAATAAAATCGAACGATTTGATGAGATGCGGGAGTTCCCTCATGTATTTGAGCCCGATGGCCATGCCATCCTCACCAGTGATTATGAGATGAAAGGTCGATGGAACAGTGAATTTTTCCATAACGATAAACCTGTGATTCTTGAGTTGGGTTGTGGCCGGGGAGAGTACACTGTTGAGCTGGCAAAAAGATTTCCGGAATTTAATTTTATCGGGGTTGATATTAAAGGGGCTCGGATGTGGAAAGGCGCTCGGGAGGCGCTGCTGTCGAACCTTGACCATGTAGCCTTTCTACGTTGCCGCATTGAGTTTCTTTTCAGAATGTTCGGCAAGGATGAAATCAGCGAAATCTGGATTACCTTCCCCGATCCACAGGCTCGAAAGCCACGCAAACGTTTGACATCCAGCAGGTTTATAAATATGTATCTCGATATGCTGAAACCGGGTGGTAAAATTCACCTGAAAACTGACAGCATGATCCTGCATGAATATACCGTTTCATTGTTGAAATGGAATGCCCTATTGCCCGAGAAATGTACTGCCGATCTGTATTCTTCCGACCTGGCTGATGATATCCTTTCTATCCGAACCCATTATGAGTCGGGATTTTTACGGGCAGGAATGCCAATAACGTATTTATCTTTTGTGCCGGTTCATGGACATCGGTGGACCGAGCCACGCGAAGAAATTGAAGAACCATGACCGATTCGGGATTTTTCGATGAAGTATTTCAGGTTGTGCGGGTTATCCCGTATGGCAGGGTATCAACTTATGGAGCCATAGCGCGTTATCTGGGATCACCACAATCAGCAAGAATGGTGGGCTGGGCTTTGAACAAATCTTTTGATGGCAGGGGTTTTATTCCCGCACACCGGGTTGTAAACCGGTTGGGTTTGCTTACCGGGAAGCATCATTTTGGTTATTCCGATACTATGAGGCAATTACTCGAGAGCGAGGGGATCATTGTTGAAAATGATCAGATACAGGAATTTGACCAAAAATTCTGGGATCCGGTTAAAGAAATGCCCGAAGCCGAAGGGTAGATATTAAAAGTTGCTTAATTTTACCCTTTATTTAAACTAAATAAAAATAGATGGAATTACTTACAGCTTCTGCGGTTCTGGACAGCCTGAAAGAAGTTATAAATCCCGATAATGAAAAGGATATTGTTAGTCTGGATATGGTCAGGGATCTGAAGATTGCAGGCCGTAAATTAAGTTTAACACTGGTATTTCCGAAATCAAAGAATCCCTTTGCCCAATCGATTAAAAAATCCTGTGAACAGGCACTCTTGGCTCATCTTGGGAATGACCTTGAAATAAGCATAAATATTGATGCTCAGCAGATTGTTCATAAGGAACGTCCGCTGCCCAATGTTAAAAATATTGTTGCTATAGCGAGTGGAAAAGGGGGCGTTGGAAAATCGACTGTTGCCGTGAATATGGCTGTTGCACTGGCAAAGCTTGGCTATTCAGTGGGTTTGATTGATGCCGATGTATACGGTCCATCGATTCCCAAAATGTTTGATCTGGAATCAGCAAAACCAGTGGTGAAACAAATAGATGGAAAAGACAGGATCATTCCGGCAGAGAAATATAACGTAAAGGTGCTTTCCATTGGTTTCTTCGTTGATGAAAAAGAGGCTTTGGTATGGCGCGGTCCGATGGCTACGAGTGCATTAAAGCAGTTGATACATGATGGTTTCTGGGGCGATCTGGATTACCTGCTGATCGACTTGCCTCCCGGAACGGGCGACGTTCATCTTACACTGGTTCAAAGTCTTGCAGTTACTGGTGTAGTCATTGTATCGACGCCGCAGGCTGTAGCCCTTGCCGATGCCATCAAGGGGATAAGCATGTTTACCGGTAAATCAATAAATGTTCCGGTGCTCGGGTTGGTGGAGAATATGGCCTGGTTCACTCCAGAAGAACTGCCAAACAATAAATATTATATTTTCGGCAAGGATGGATGCAAAAACCTTGCTGCCTCGATGGAAGTGCCGCTATTAGGACAGATTCCTCTGGTTCAGGGAATCCGCGAAGGCGGGGATAACGGGCGGCCTGTGGCTGACGATGAAAACTCAGTCAGTGGCCGGGCATTCATGGATCTGGCCCGTGAAACGGTTCGTCAGGTTGGGATACGCAATGCCTCAGCAGCTCCTACAGAAATTGTACAATTATCACGATAAAAAACAACATTATGGTTACTGAAGAAATCAGAGAAAAGATCACGAATGTGCTTGAACAACTCAGGCCTTACCTTCAGGCTGACGGTGGCGATCTGTCACTTGCGGAAATTACTGATGATATGGTAGTCAGGGTTAACCTGACAGGAGCTTGCGGATCATGTCCAATGCGGACTATGACCCTGAAAGCCGGAGTTGAAAATACGTTGAAAAAGCAGGTACCAGAAGTTAAATCCGTTGAGGCGGTTTAAAGTTCGCCACCCTTTATCATATTGTAAATCTTCGATTTACCGATATCCAGTTTCTTAGCTACAAGGACTACGTTGTTATTATTCTTTTCAAGGTAGTGCCTTATTATTTTACTCTCATATTCCCTCAGGCTCATTTCCTGGGCGAAAAGGTCGAGTCCGGTATTTGTGGGACTGAACATCACATCGTCCTCATCGATAATCTGTTGGTTCGACATGACTACTGACAGTTCCACAATTGCCTTGAGTTCCCTTACGTTACCCGGATAGCGATAGGAAAGCAGCTTGTTCCTTGCCTTGGCCGAAAATTCCTTTTTAGGCAGGTTGTTTTCCTTGCAAAAATCCTTCAGAAAATGAGAGGCGAGAATAATGATGTCATTTTCACGCTCCGAAAGTGGCGGCAAGTTGATCGGTAATCCCAGCAGACGATAGTATAAATCTTCGCGGAAGCGGCCTTTCTTGACTTCTTCCTGCAAGTCTTTGTTGGTGGCGGTAATGATCCTGACATCCACTTTAACCACACTGGTTCCTCCAACGCGAACTATCTCACGTTCCTGAATAGCCCGAAGGATTTTCACCTGGAGATCGAGTTCCATTTCGGCAATCTCATCAAAAAAGATGGTACCCCCATTGGCTTCTTCGAACTTACCGATATTGCGGCTGTAAGCACCGGTAAATGCACCTTTTTCGTGACCAAAGAGTTCGCTTTCCAGCAACTCGCGCGGTATGGCACCCATGTTTACTGCCACAAAAGGTTTATCCTTCCGGATTGAATTATAATGAACGGTGCGTGCAACCAGTTCTTTTCCCGTTCCTGTTTCGCCACGGATGGAGACCGTCATATTCTGCACCTGAATTGCCTTTTCAATCAGGGAATAAACTTTTTTTAGTGATTTGCTTTCCCCTATTATTGCTTTTGAAAAGTCATATTTTTCAGAAATCTGAGTTTTTAGCTGATTAACCTGATTTCGGAGTTTCTGGGTGGTTTGAATATTATGAATGGTATTAAGTAATCTTTCCTTAATATTCTCATCCTTGGTGATGTAGTCGTATG
>CAINOB010000002.1 GCA_903851365.1 uncultured Bacteroidota bacterium | reverse complement strand
CTTCCGGCTGGTACCAATACAGTGCCGACGGTGACCGCCACCACAACGGATCCGAATGCCACCAAGGTAATTACACCGGCTGCTTCACTTCCGGGAGCAACGACCGTGGTAGTTACTGCCGAAAACGGAACCTCTACGCAGACCTATACCGTTAACTTCACTGTCCAGTCCTCCTCCAATGATGCTACACTTTCGGATCTGAAAGTCAGCGGTACTACAGTATCAGGTTTCAGTCCCTCTGTTTTGGCCTATAACATGGTGTTACCCTATGGAACCAGCACTGTGCCAACAGTTACTGCTACTACCAATCACGTCAGCGCCACCAAGGTGATCACTCCGGCAGCATCTCTGCCTGGAACAACGAATATCGTAGTGACCGCTCAGGACGGAACCACCACCAAGACTTATACCATCAACTTTACGGTTGCCAAAAATAATGCTGCCACACTTTCTGATCTGAAAGTAACCGGAGCTACCGTATCCGGATTCAGTTCCTCAGTATTGACTTACAATGTTGTCCTGGCTTATGGAACTGTTGCGGTACCCACTGTCACCGCTACAACTACTGATACGCATGCCACAAAAATAATCACCCCGGCTGCCTCCCTGCCAGGGATCACAACAGTGGTAGTAACTGCTCAGGACGGCACCACCGCAAAGACTTATAGTATAAGTTTTACAGTGGCAAAAAATACAGACGCCAGTTTGTCTGATATCAAGGTTAACGGGACTTCAGTTTCCGGCTTTGATAAAAACACCCTTAATTACACAATAGCGCTTCCTCACGGATCAACAGAACCACCTGTTATCACGGTTACCGCGACTGATCCGAATGCAACGACTGAGGTCACTCTACCAATTGCGTACCCGGGTATTGCTACCATCAAGGTAACCGCAGATGACCGGTCGACCCTGGTATTCTATCTGTTAGCAATAAGCTATGGTGGCGATGGTATCGACAACAATCTGATTCAGAAAAACCTCAGGGTATATCCAAACCCCAGCCACGGTGATTTTATGCTGGAATATAATTCTGTCAGCACCAGTCGCATAAAGATTTCCATCCTGGATATTACCGGACGGTTGGTTTTTGACAAGATGTATGACATCAGCGGATACCAGTTATCTGAACAAATTCATATAACTGATCAGAAGGCGGGATTCTATTTTATCCGCCTGGTTGATGGAATGAATGTCGTTTATCAGAAGGTTATTGTCGAATAATCTTTCCGCTTTCTTCGATGATACCGTGGAGTTTATACAGATAAATTCCTGCCGGTAATGATTTGGTTTCATCCACCGAGATCATAACCGGACCTGAAGAGACATTGTATTGTCGGCTAAAAACGAGTGTTCCATTGATATCATAAAGGTTCAGAGCCATTGATCCAGCCTTTCCGGCATTTCCCTGAAGCCTGATGACATCATTAGTTGGATTCGGAAACACGCTGATTGTGTTCTGAAGGACATTATCCGTAACTCCGCTTCCTCCGGTAACATTAAGGGTGAGCTCCTTGTAATTTGTCAGGCTGTTCCAGTCGTAGACTTTAAATGGCAGAGTGTAGCTCCCTGAATGCAGAGGAGTACCATGAAGGTCTCCATTGCTGCCCAGGCTCAGCCAGTTTGGCCAGTTGAGCAATCCCAGATTAAAGGCAGTGTTGGCCTTGAGACCGGTAAGGTTATGATTCAACAGGTAATAATCCGTATTGTTCCCGTTCGATAAACCTGATACCCAGGCCAGGTCCGGGCTAACCGCCATATCCCCATAATAGAAGGCAACGGTGCCATCGGCAAGGATTTTAACCGCAAATTCCAACGGTTGCCATCCATTGGAATCGGCAGCTCCATGCCAGCGGATGATTGCCTCTGTGCTGGTTGCAGCAAAGGTTACCTGATCGGTGGGAAAAGGATAATAGATATAGCTCAGGAAAGGGAAAGCCCCGATATTCTGGTAAAGCCTCATACGATTATCGATTACGTATGGATATTTGACCAGACTCTGGCCCATCACGATTCCCCCATCTTTCAAAACCGTAATCTGAGAATAGGTTTTCCCGTAAAAAGGGAACGAGAAAGGCAGATCCATCACCCGCTCCGTAGTTCCTATGGTAGTAAATACATTAGTGCCACCGCTAAAGCTGATGGTGGAAGTCTCTGGTTTTTCAACAAACCAGGTTGCCGGGTTGGCATATCGGTAAGGACCAACGGTACCGTCGGCCTCCATTTGAAACCGATATTCCTGTCCAACCTGACCATCGTCAAGTCCGCTGGTTACGATCTCGGGCCGGATTATATTCGTTGTAATCGGAACTGAAACTCTTGTTACGGAATTTCTGACAATTGGAACCGTTCCTGCCGGACCGGTAGTTTCAGTGGTTCCATGCGTATAATCCATCACAGAAAAACTTTCAATACCACCTGCTGCTGAATTCGCACTGGGGGATTTTTGAACTACTTCGAGGAATATCCTGGCGCGTCCGTTATCCGGAATATAATTCATCAGCGGAGTGATGTCGAGCCCAATTTCAATAAGGTCAGAGTCGGTACCCGTAAAACCCTGCATCGGGCCATTATCCCCCTGATAATTAAAGCATGGATAATCAATCACTTTTTCGGGTACGGTGGCATTTACATCGGACGAAACCCCAACCTGAATCTTGATTCGATTTCGCTCGCTATAGCGAATTTTTGTTTTAACTGTCAGAAGTGGGTTATACGTTTTTTTCGGTCTGACCACCATAGCTGCTTTGTTCCAGATACCACCTTCTTCAGGCAGCTGAGCCAGCAGCCGGTACATCACCCACAATTTCCCGCCATTGCCGAAACCAACACCCCAGGAGTTCACCACGAGCATAGCTCCAATTTCCCAATCCTTCATATCGACAATACCATCGCCGTTTATATCGATATTATTAGTGTACCGGCCATCACCGTTCACATCGTAGCGTACGGAATCGTTCCATCCTGCAAAAGTCATGCAATGACCAACATAAGGACCATATTTTGTCAGGATAAACTGACCCTCCTCCTCCAATCCCTTGTCGAGAGGGATCTGCGGGATGACCATTCCATCCGATCCGATCTGAAAATTAGCCAGACCCCCGATCTGTGAACCATCGAGGTGGTCGTTGAGCCAGTGCTTGAGCGTAAGCAATCCATCGGGGCTCCCGACATCAATGGCAAAAACCTGGTCGACCCTGTTTTTCATTCCCCGGTAGTATTTATCGTACCCGGTCATCCATTTTGATGAATTCTGATCGTAAGCAGTAAAATCAGGATTTGCCGGTATGCCATTCGCCTTTACCAGGTTCCAGCTATCGAAATAGGATACTCCCTGGCCGGAATTTGCAAAGTTCAAAAGATTATACACTGCCATCGGACTGTATTGGTTATCAGTAACCGATGAATTCAGCTCGCGCAAGTAATTTATCTCATAAGTGAACATAGTCCAGATTGATCCTGCCTGGTTGCAGTTCCATACATATTGATTGTAGATCCCAGAAAAATAGATCTGCCGTGTATTATCCTTTTTGTAAGGCAATGGCCGGGTAGCATATCCTATTGGCATGGTCAGCCTTGGCAGACTTCTCAGAATGATATCATCCGAACTCACCACACTGACTTCTGCCTGCTGTCCAAACACTCCGAGCCCGGTCATTATTAATCCCAGAAAAACTATTAAACCTTTAGCTTTCATAAAATATCCGTTAGGGAAGCAATATTAATATGTTTTTAGTTAATTACCTTTAATGATTGAATTTCACTAAACCCCTGAAAAATGAACAAGCTGCTGATTTTTGCAGTTGCGCTGATTATGTTGATCGGTTGCAGCTGGAGCCATGATTCCGTGCAGGACCCTTTATCAACCCTGAAAAATGGAAAATTCATTGATCTTACCTGGTCCTTTGATGAGCAGTCAGTTTATTGGCCAACCAATATCCCATTTAAGCATGAAACAGTATTTGATGGAATCAATGACAAGGGATATTATTACTCCTCTTTTAAATACAGCGCGGAGGAGCATGGTGGTACCCATTTTGATTCACCGATGCATTTTGCTGAAGGCGGAAACAGCATTGAGAAAGTTCCAGTTGAGCAGCTTACCGGTGAGGGCGTGGTAGTGGATGTTACCCCAAAAGCTGCTGCCGACAGGGATTATCAGGTGATGACCTCTGATTTTGAAGCCTGGGAAAAAACAAATGGCCGGATACCCGATGGTGCGATAGTTTTGATCAATACCGGTTTTGGAAAATTCTATCCCGATAAACTAACTTATACCGGAACCGTGCTGACCGGAAAAGAGGGGGTAGAAAATCTTCATTTTCCCGGATTGCATCCCGATGCAGCCAAGTGGCTGGCCACGGAACGAAAAATCAAGGGAGTTGGTTTGGATACCCCAAGCATCGATTTTGGGCAATCCAAGGAATTCCTGACACACCGCATGTTATTTTCCCACAACCTTACGGCTTATGAAAATGTCGCTCATCTCGACGAGCTTCCGCCCCGGGGAATCTGGGTTTTTGCCTTACCCATGAAAATTAAAGGCGGCAGCGGTGCACCGCTGAGAATTATTGCCCTTTTACCAAACAACCGATAAAATACCATGATCAGTCTATTTCCAAGAGTCGTCAAGTTTTTCGACTTATTCCAACAGCAGAACAATCTGCTGGTGGAGAGCGCATCTACGCTCGACGATTTGTTTAATGATTATACCAGCATTTCATCTAAGTGCAAGAAAATCATTAAAAATGAAACTGATGGAAACGAGGTTTCCAGAGAGATCTCCAAAGCCCTGGCCTTAACATTTATCACACCGATCGACCGGGAGGATATTCATGCAATTAACCTGGCACAGGAAGATGCTCTCAACGCGATCCGCGCAATTTCAACCAGGATCGGGCTTTATAATTTTAATCTGATAAAGCCAGGAGCAAAGGATCTGGTAAAGCATTTAAAGGGGATGCATCAGGAAATAGCCATTATGGTTGAGGCGCTAAAAATCCGTAAGGCAGTAGCAGAGCAAGCACAGAAAGTCAGGGAAATGAAAACGGATGCCGATTCGCTTCTACTGGTTTCATTGGGAGAAATTTATGAGAACCACCCCGAAGGTTCAGGCGATTTCCTTGAACTGATCAAATGGTCGCATATATACGATCGCTTGGAGGAAGCCCTAGCAAAAGCTGCAGTTTTAGCTAACATAACCGAAGGAGTATCACTGAAAAATGCCTGATATATCCATTATTTTAATTCTGATCATTGTCATTGCAGTGCTGTTTGATTACACCAATGGTGCACTCGACAGCGCCAATGCCATTGCCACAGTGGTATCGACCAAAGTGCTCTCTCCCAAGGTTGCAGTTATGATGGCAGCAGTTCTTAACCTGGTTGGCGCCTTCTTGGGAACGGAGATTGCCACGACCATTGGAAAGGGTATGGTGAATACTGATTTGATTGCAGGAAGCCAGGGATTACTGCTGGCTGCCCTTTTAGGTGCGATCTGCTGGAACCTTTTTGCCTGGATTTTAGGGATCCCCACCTCCTCATCGCATGCATTGATGGGAGGCCTGATGGGATCTGTCATTGCCTACAGCGGCTGGGGTGCGCTCAATTACCACACTATTGTCACAAAAATTTTGTTGCCGATTTTCATCTCGCCGATATCAGGCTTTATCGTAGGGTATTTACTGATGGTTCTGCTTGCCTGGATAACACATCAGTATAAGCCCAAGCGAATGAACAAGCTATTCCGCCGGTTGCAGATTTTTTCAGCCGGGTTTATGGCCCTGAGTCATGGTAACAACGATGCCCAAAAAACCATGGGTCTCATTACACTGGCACTCTTCCTTTTCCATGCCATCCCATCATTCGAGGTCCCGGTATGGGTTAAAATAACCTGTGCCATGGCCATGACGCTGGGCACAGCCACCGGGGGATGGAAGATTGTAAAAACAATGGGTCATAAGATTTTTAAAATGGAGCCGATCCACGGATTTGCAGCTGAAACTTCCGCTTCGCTGGTCATCATGAGTGCCTCTATGTTTGGTGCACCGATCAGCACAACACATGTTATTTCATCCGCGATTATGGGGGTAGGGTCCTCAAAACGGATTTCTGCAGTACGCTGGAAAGTTGCAGGTAACATGGCCTTTGCCTGGGTACTTACAATCCCGGCTTCCGCCATTGTTGGTGCGCTGTGCTTTTATGCGATCCGGTGGATTACCCGATAAATCGGCACCCAATCATTTTATTGCCTCATCCAGGGTATCAAAGACCCTGAATATGGAGGTAAATCCTGCGATTTCGAAGATTTCCCTGATATTATCCTGCAGGCAGCAAAGATGAAATTTCCCTCCTGCAGAGGTGATTTTTTTCAGTGCCATAAGTAATACGCGCAACCCTGAACTACTGATATAAATCAGACCGGAACAATCCACTGCGATTTCTTTTTCGCCAGCATCAATAAATCCAATCAATTTCTTTTCAAGTTCTCCGTAATTGGAGGTGTCGAGTCGTCCGGATAAATTAATTACAAGGAAATTGCCTTTTTTAGTGTCAGTTACTTCCATTTCTATCTTAATTAAGTTAGTTATTCAATTGTTTTTGTCATCGTCAGAATATTCTTATTATCAACCCTTTCATAGGTCATCGTATCCATTATTTTGCGAACGAAAAAGATCCCAAGACCACCGATTTTCCGGTCCTCGATTGAATTCTCAATATTTGGCTCGGCCATCAGTAATGGATTAAATTCCTTGGCATCATCCTCAATCTGCATGCGAAAAATACTATTATCTCTCGAAAGATCGATTATGATTTTATGTTCATTGGTATCAACGTAACCATAAAAAATAATATTGGTTACCAACTCCTCCAGCACGAGGTTGAGGTTCATTCCGAGGCTCATGGGTATATCCCACTCTTCAGATATGGCTTCGATGGCTGCTGCGAGCTCATCTAATTGTGCCAGTTGGTTAACAATGGTAATCCTTCGTTCCATTAGCCAAAATACTTTAATGAAAGCATGGTAATATCGTCAGATTGGGCAACACCAAGAGCAAAGGTATTCACATCCTCAATAATGGTATTTACAATTTTATCGGTACTAAAATCCTTCATCGTCAATAATAGCTTTTCCAGTCGCTCCTCACCATATTCCTCGTCGGCACGGTTAAATGCCTCGGTTACACCATCAGTGAAAAGCAGGATACCATCGCCGGGATTCATTGAAATGGTCTTTGATTTATACGCCTGATCCTCAAAAACCCCAAGTATAATATCGCCGGTTGACGGAACTATTTCGATCGTCCCGTCCTTTTTTAGGATATAAGGTGGATTATGGCCTGCATTTCCATATTCAAGTTCACCTGTTTTCATGTTCATGATGCCATAAAAAACGGTCACAAACATGCTCGAAACGCTCTCATTGCATAACAGGTTATTCGCATAGTGCATGCATTCACCGGCAGGCATCCCTTTTTGTCCGGTTGCGCGGATCAGCGTCCGGCTTACTGCCATGAAAATAGCAGCGGGAATACCTTTTCCCGATACGTCGCCAATAACAAAACCCAACCGGTCGTTATCGATCATGAAAAAATCGTAAAAGTCACCACCCACTTCTTTGGCGGCTGCCATGTTTGCATAAATCTCAAAATCCTTGCGATTAGGAAACGGAGGAAACGTTTTAGGAAGGATGCCCTGCTGAATCTCGCGGGCAACATTCAGGTCGTGACGGATGGAAATCAGCTGGTCGTGCTCATGTAAAGCCTGACGCTGGATAATGATCTCCTCCAAAGTTTTGTTTATGGTGATTTCCAGGTCGTCGAAGTTTATCGGCTTGGTAAGAAAGTCGAAGGCGCCCCGGTTCATTGCGACACGGATATTCTCCATATCTCCGTATGCCGATACGATAACCGTTTTCAACGAAGGATTTTTCAGCTCCTTAAGCTTTGTGAGCAACGTAAGACCGTCCATTTCAGGCATATTGATATCCGAAAGAATGATACCGATATCAGGAAATTCAATCAGTTTGCTAAGTGCCTCCAACCCGTTATGCGCAAAAACAAAGTCGTATTCACCCGTGCGGATCTGTTTACGGAATTTCTGCCGGATTAAAGGTTCCAGGTCGACTTCATCGTCGACCACCATGATTTTAACGTTAAATTGATTATCCATACAAGGGAATAGTGTGTCTCGTAAATATAGTCTAAATCGAACAAAAGAAAATCGCCTGTTTTAGAACTTTAGTGTAAAAGTTGTCCGCTCAGTAATAACAGGTCCGTTTCTGTCAGTTTAACCCTGAATTGAGCTGTAACCAGACGGTTGCGTGCCTTTAGCAGATCGTCCTGAACCTCCCGGAGCTGTAACGAAGAGATGGACCCGACCGCATAACTCTCCTTGGCAAGATCCATATTCTTAATTGCGAGGAGCAAATTCTGTCCCTCAAAATCGACCAGTTCCATTTGATTGCGGTATTCATTGAACATTTTTGCCAATGTCGATTCAAGCCTGCTTTCCATCTGTTTTACTCCAAGATCAAAAGATTGCAGGGTGATAACTGAATTATTGTACTGCCTCTTCAGGTTCAATCCATCAAACAGCTTCATGTTAAAAGTGAGTCCGAATGAAGGACCGAAATTGCGGTTGTACTGAATAAAATTCGCTTCTGTTTCGGAATGGTAGTAATTATAACCGGCAAAATAATCGAGCGTGGGCCATTGGTTTGCCCTTGCCGATTTCACATCGAGGGCGCCGGCTTCCCTGTTTCGGATCGACAGCAGCAGGTTCTTATTGGATAATTTCACTGAATTCAGCAGTGAATCATAGTTCAGCGCTTTTGTAACAGGAATGGTATCCACCACATTGAATGATAATGATATCTCCCTTGAGAGCAGGTCATTGAGTGTGGTTTTTGCATTTTCATACAGGGCCTTCTGATTGGATAGGCTGGCAACATCGGCATTAAGCTCAATCCGGCCTTTGAGGTACTCCATTTCGGATCCTTTACCGGTATCAAACCTGACTTTTGCCAGATCGAGCCTCAATTTCGATATCTCCACCTGCTCTTTTAAAGCATCCAGCACCCTGCCCTGCTTAACAATTTCATAGTAGGCACCGATAATTCTCGCGATGGTATTCTCGATGGTGATCTTGGCGCTTAAGTCACTGATCTCCTCCACTTTTTTGAGTTTATCCAGCGTGATAAACATCTTTAATCCGTCGAAAACTCTCCAGGTCAGGCCTGCACCTGCCGTGATTAAATCGGATTTTGCGGCCGGGTTATCGAGTTCGTTGCCAGTGATTACTTTCACTTTTGCATCATACAATCCTTTAACCAATCCGGCGTTGACTCCGATTGCCGGCAGCATACCCGCATTTCCTGCCGTGGCATTGTTTTTTGCTTCCTTAAAGGAGTTCTGCGAAATGATGATGCCGTAATTGTTAGTCAGTCCAATGGAAACGGCTTGTTCCAAAGTCATTAATTCCTGAGCGCCGGCCCATCCGGATAGGAGGAACAGCAAAATGCCCGTTGCAGTAAATTTTCTCATCCGTTAGAATTCCTCCTCTTTATTTGGGTCCACTTCAACGGTAAGTTCGGTGTAGTCAATGATTTCCGGGCGAGGATTCCTTGAAAGATAGGAATAGATGGCCGGTATCACGTAGAGAGTCAGGAAGGTGGCAAAAATCAGTCCTCCAACTACGGCAATCCCGAGCGACTGACGGCTTTCGGATGAAGCGCCGAGACTGAGTGCGATAGGCATGATGCCCAGGATCATTGCCGACGAGGTCATTAAAATCGGGCGGAAACGCGAGATTGCTGCACGTTGTACTGCCTCTGTCTTTTCAACGCCGGCAACCTTTCGCTGGTTAGCAAATTCGACAATTAATATTCCGTTTTTAGTCACCAGCCCGATCAGCATAATGATTCCGATTTCGCAGAAAATATTGAGGGTCTGATTAAAATACCAGAGCGAAAACAGGGTCCCGGCAATTGCCAGAGGCACTGTAAATAAGATGATCAGCGGATCGACAAAACTTTCGAACTGGGCCGCCAGAACAAGATAAATCAGCACAATGGCAAGCAGGAAAATGTATATCAGGCTGGATGAACTTTCCTGATAATCGCGTGACTGGCCTGCCAGTGCGGTACTCATCGTGGCTGGAAGAACCTTTTTGGCAGCTTCGTCGAGAGCCTTGATGCCATCGCCGATAGTGGCACCCTCTACCAGCCCGGCTGAAATGGTGGCTGAGATGTACCGGTTAAAGGAAAATATCGAAGCGGAATTTATGGATTCCTCCATGATGATCAGGTTATCGAGTGAGATCAGCTCGCCTGCATTGTTACGTACATAAAGGTTTCTCAGTGCATCAGGTTTATCGCGGTCATAGCGCATTACCTGTCCGATAATCTCATATTGCTGCCCATCCCTGATAAAATAACCGTATCGCTGGTTGCTCATGGAGAGCTGCAGTGTGCGGGCGATTTCCTGTGTAGATACCCCCAGCTGAGAAGCTTTTTCCCGGTCGATCTTTATCCGCAGTTCAGGTTTATTTACCTTGAAGTTGGCATCGACAAACTGCAGGATCTTGATTTTGCGGGCTTCATCAAGAAATTTAGGGAGAACTTCGGTCAATTCTTTCATGCTGGAAGCCAGAAGAACAAATTGTACCGGTTGTCCGGCAAACCGGTCTCCGATGGTTGGCGGTTCAAATGGCATCGATCGAATCCCGGTGATCGAGGGCAGGTCGCGGGTGGCCTTCTTGAAAATTTCATGCTGGGTTATTGCCCGGTCCTTGCGGTCGGAGAGGTAAATGATTTCCTGCGCCTTATTTGGGTTATCAATGGTTCCGAGGCTCGGGGAAATCCAGGTGAAAGCGATGGTGGCTTCAGGTATTGAGTCCGCAACATACCGGTCGACCTGATCGGCATAGGAGGTCATGAATTCATAGGTTGATCCTTCAGGGGCCAGGAGCGGTATCCTGATATTCGATCGGTCCTCTGAAGGTGCCAGTTCGGAATGCAGGGATTTATAGAATACCCCGATGAGGAATATGAGCAAAACAAAAACTGGCAGTACCAGCCAACGGTGGCCCATAAACCATTTCAGCGAATAGCGGTATCCACGGTTCAACCCCAGGAAGAAAGGCTCGGTCTTGCTGATGAGCCAGTTCGTATTGAGGTGACGCTGTACCTTCAATATCCGGGAGCACATCATCGGAGAAAGGGTAAGGGCCACAAAAGCAGAAATGAGCACAGAGCCGGCCACCACGATGGCGAATTCCTTGAACAGGCGGCCGATCAATCCCTGAAGAAACATTACCGGGAGAAAAACTGCCGCCAGCGTGATCGTTGTGGAAACCACCGCAAAAAATATCTCTTTCATCCCCTTATGGGCCGCTGGAACAGGATGGATTCCGGTATCGATCTTGGTATATATATTTTCAAGCACCACGATGGCATCATCGCACACAAGGCCGATGGCGAGCACGATAGCCAGGAGGGTCAGCACATTGATGGTGAGCCCCATCAGCGCCATAATGATAAACGAACCGATGATGGAAACAGGAATAGCCACCACGGGGATGATCGTAGAACGCCAGTCGCGCAGAAAAATAAAGATGATCAGCACAACCAGAAGAAGCGACAAAATCATGGTCTGCTCAACCTCTTTCACAGCACCGCGCTCGAATTTGGTGAAGTCGTAACCTATGGTGACAACATAAGTGGAAGGGATCTCTTTTTTAATGATCTCGATCCGCTTGTAGAATTCATTGGCAATGGCAATGTTGTTTGCGCCGGTCTGTGGAACGATGCCGATGGCCACTTGGGGCAGTCCGTTAACCAGCACCGATGACCGGTCGTTTTCCGGGTAGAGCTCAGCATTTCCGATATCGGAAAAGCGGATGATATTGCCATTCTCCTGTTTGATGATGATATTGTTGAATTGTTCGGGTGTCTGAAGCAATCCAATCGTGCGTATAGTAAGTTCGGTGAGTGAGCCTTCGATTCGTCCGGAAGGCAGCTCAATATTTTCGCGGCTTATGGCACGCTCGATATCTGAGGCGGTGATCTGGTTGGCGGCCATTTTAAAAGGGTCGAGCCAGAGCCGCATCGAATATTTCTTTTCCCCGATAATCTTAATATCGCCCACTCCGGGGATGGTTTGCAGCCTGTTCTTGATGGTATTCTCAACCAGGTCATTTACTTCCATTATATTGTGAACGCTGCTGCTCACACTCATGAAAATGATGTTGTTAGCGTTAGCGCTCAGCTTTTCGACGATTGGCGGATCCACATCCTTGGGAAGTAGCCGGATCGCTTTGGATACCCGGTCGCGCACATCGTTGGCGGCGGATTCCATCTCTTTTCCGAGATTGAATTCAACGGTTATCAGGCTCGACTGGTCGGTTGAGACAGATGTCAGGACGCGTATGCCTTCGATGCCGTTAATAGCATCTGCCAGTGGCTCCGTGATCTGGGCCTGGATAATTTCGGGGTTGGCCCCGGAATAGGTAGTATTGACGGTTACCACCGGAGGGTCCATCTCAGGATATTCCCTGATTCCCAGGGTAAAGAAGCTGACTATACCGAAGATGAGCAGGAGCAGGGTAAATACTATAGCCAGTACCGGTTTGTTAATGCTCAGTGATGACAGGCTCATCTCAGTTGATTTTAACGATGGTAAGCGGGGTTCCGTTCTTTATCTTCAACAGGTTGGTAGTGACCAGGCTATCGCCCGGAGTCAGGCCTTCGAGTATCTGAATAAAATCGCGATTCCTCACTCCTGTTTTCACTGTAGTAACACTTGCCGATCCATTTTTTCTGATGAATACAGTGTAGCCTTTGATGGAAGGAATCAGTGCTGAGGTTGGAACAAAGATGCTGGATGTTGCCTCGAGCAGGTTAAGCGAAACCTTTGCCGAGGTACCCGGAACCAGGCTGCCATCCTTATTATCGGCATCGGCCCTGATCAGAATTGTTCTTGTTTTCTGGTCGACGGCAGGTTCAATTGCCTCCACGACTGCTGAGCGTACGTCAGGAAGATAATCCGTCCGGTAATTGATTTGCGATCCGATATGCAGATTAAGCGAGTAGCGTTCCGGAATAGAAAAATCGATTTTCATCCGGCTCACATCCTGCAGGTTTGCCAGCACCATACCAGGAGTTACCAGGGCACCTTCACTTACGCTCCGGAGTCCTATTTTACCGGCAAACGGAGCCTTGATACCGGTTTTGGCCAGATCCACTTTCAGCACATCGATTTCAGCCTGAAGGGTCCGACGTTTATTGGTCACTTCATCAAAGCTCTCCTGACTCATGCCCCCTCTTGCAAGCAGCACTTTATCGCGGGTTTCATTGGCCTGGGCATATTCGAGCTCGATGGCCAGTTTATTAATTTTAGCCTCGATATCGGCACCATCAAGTTTAAAAAGTAATTGTCCGGCTCTTACACTGGCGCCCTCCTTCATCAGGATAGAAACCACTTTTCTGGAGATCTCGCTGACAATATCAACATGCTCCCGGGCATGAACGCTACCAACTGTTTCCACCTGATAGTTTACCGACGTATCCCTGGCGATAAAACACTCGACAGGAACCGGAGGATTAGCTTTTGCCACAGCAACATTTTTTGGCTTGGGCGAAATGACAAAAATTTTCAGTAGGATGAGAATGCCGACAATAACAGCAAATCCCAAAATGATGAAGAATCGTTTCATCCTGCAGTGGTTTTAAATTTATTCCGGGATGTACACGCCGGATCCGATCCAATAATTGGTTCCAGGTATAGGCTCAACATAACCGATTTTCAGTTTCTCACCTGTTTCGCCAGGTTTTACCCAGTAAAATTCAACAAACCCGCCACCCGCTCTTGCCGTTGCCGACAGCTCACGAACAACATACTTACCCTTTGAATCCTGATGATTATAGAGATTTTGCCCCTGAAGGTCCTTTTGGGTGGCATGTGCAATGTTGATACACTGATAATTGTACACGTAGAAGTATCCCGATTTATCGTCGTAAAACCGGATGGAATCGATGTAAGTACGGATGAAAAGAACCCCTTCTGCAGAATCCGGAATATTTTTCAGGCTTTCGCTGAGGCCAATAGCCGAAGCATGTACCACTGCAACCGCAATTTTCTTATTAGTCTCGAGTGTTGCTGCAACTATATCGGCGGGATCTGTTTCACATTTTTGACAACTGCTTATACCGATGAGAATCGCAAATAAAACGATTACAAAACAGAAGTACTTAGCTCGCATGGCAATTGTAAGATTTGCCATAAATATACAAAAATCAGAGCTTCAAAGAAACCATGAACTGATCGCTGTTTTTAGTCGGGCCATAAGCCCTTGAATAGCCAAACGACAAGGTTGATTTAAGAAGTGAAAAAAGTACCAGTTCCATATCGATCTGCGCTCCTGCTGCAAAGTAGTTTCTTTGCGCCAGGTCTTTCATTTGCGGCAATCCGTTGTTTACGTCTGTTACCAGACCCATTCCGAAGAGTGAAAGCCTCGCATAGGTGGAATAAAATCCCAGGAATCCCAGTTTGCGGAAGCGGATGGGTTTTAGGTTTAATTCGGCAACCAGTTTCCCATAGTTCATCGCTTCATATTCATCGATTTCAGCACCCGGAAAGCTCGACATTTCGCGGTATTGCTGGACCGAGCGGTAATCGACAAAATTATTTCCGAATCCTCCGAAATAAAATTTAGAATTGGACTTATCCGGTGAACCGAAGCTCTGGCCCAGCGAAGTGCGGAACCACAGCGATGAATTGCGTAATGGTAGCAGAAATCCCAAATCGAAATTATTGATCAGCTGGGGATAAAAAGAGGTTTCCACCGGGCTGGTCGCCAAGGTGGCATATGCATAGACATTCCAGTCGTAGCCCTGCTCCGGCTCTACTCCCCCAAGTGATTTGCGCAGGTAGCTTTTATGAAAATTCACCAAACCAAGAAATAGATTCTTGAAATCCGCATTTACATTCTGATAGGAAGGCAACTTATCGAGGCCGCCATAAGCGCTCAGGCGAACGTTCAATTCTGTTTTATTTGGCGAAAACCGGTTGAGAAGCTTGTAATATTTTGTAGTAAAGGAGTAGCCTGCGC
This sequence comes from uncultured Bacteroidota bacterium, assembly GCA_903851365.1. Classification (GTDB taxonomy): domain Bacteria; phylum Bacteroidota; class Bacteroidia; order Bacteroidales; family UBA12481; genus UBA12481. The sequence continues at coordinate 319,707 of CAINOB010000002.1, read as the reverse complement.
GGCTGAACTTTGTCGGACCGAAAAGGTCGTAGAAATCTGCATAATTGTACGTTGCGCTGAAGGTCCAGTTCCAGTAGGAATAATCTACAGCAAAATGCACTTTCTGTTTATTGGGCAATGAATCGTATGGCGAGACGGACAATTTGAGTTTTACTGCACTCAAGCCCAATGGATCCATGAAATTAAAGCGATAGCCGCCTGCTACATAGTTTTTATATCCCTGGATAATCGGATAGGCCCCAGCCAGCTTCATCTCTTTCAGCGGTCGGTATGTCTTTTCCGAAACTTTCAGCGAATCAAGGTTTATTTTTGAGGGAGGCTGCAGTATCCAGGATTCCACCTGCGGATATTTTTTATAGATTTTCTGGCCGAGATATTCAATGGCGTTAACATCTGCCTGAGGTTTGATTTTCATCATTCCTGCCATCATGCCTTCGGGTGTATAATCGAGGATCATCATCGAATCTTTTGATACGGGAAGTGGCCTGAAAAATCCGGTGGATGCATTCGTCAGGATTTCAGGTTCCCTGGTGTCGAGGGCAATTCTAAAAACGTTTGAAACGCCAGTATAATAAGAGGTACCATAGAGATATTTGCCATCGGGTGAAAAAACGAAGTTGGCTGCAGGATTATCTTCAAATTCATAGATCTTGCTGAACTCGGTTTTCCCGGCCAGGAGGTCGGCAATCTGCATCACAACCAATTGCTGTTTTCCCTGCACATCAGAGAGGGTACCTGATACGGTAAGTCCATCAGGTGAAATATCAAGATCGGAAAAATCCTTACCAAAAGGAAGCGTGTAGAGTTCCTGCCAGGTTTTATAAGGAGGCAGTATTCGGATGATGGTGGTACGGCCGCTCATGACCTGTACTGCATAAATTGCATGGTCCTTATGATTGAATACCAAGCTTCCGGCACGGTCAAACTTAATCAGGCTTTTCACCTGTCCGGTGCGTGCATCTATGGATTGAAGTCCGCGCCAATCACTATTATGGGTTGAGGCAAAAAGTGTTTTGGATGAATCGTCGTAGGCAAGGTTGGTTACGTAATAGAGTCCCGGACTGGGAACCTGCGCCACTGTTCGCCTCGATCCGGTTTTCAGGTCGATGCTTTCGATATGTGCCAACTTACCCGGGTAGTTCACCGCAACATATACTTTTCCTTCGGCACGATCGAGGCAGGGACGGGATACTGAGCCCAGAGGCTTTTCAACCAGTTTCCGGTAAGGGGTAACTGGTTGTTTGCCGATAGTGGCCATATTTGCCTGTTGAAAGTTCTTTTCAAAGCGGATCCACTTATCCCATTCCTGTTGAACAGGGGTATGGTAAACCTGCTTGAACTGGCTGGCATAAAATCGCCGGCTGCTATCGGTGCGGGAGTAAAATTCCTTGAGTTTTTCGATTCCATACTGATGGGCGAGGTAACTGACGAAACGGGTACCATACAAATAGGAGTTTACACCAACCTGAAAATCGATGGTGGTTCCTTCGGTCTCGAGGCCGATCACATTATAAAAGAAGCTGCTGTCACGGACCATGGTGCGGAAAACCATCTCATCATAGCCACCCATCACACGACCGATGCCACCCGACATCCAGGTCTCCATAAATACGGCTATGCCCTCATGGTACCAGCGAGGGGAGTACCAGCGCGGAGTGGTGATGTAACTGAAGAAAAGTGAAAGCGGATCACGGTTATCGGGAAGCACCTTGCTGCCGAAAAATTTTGAAATCCCACGGTCTGTTCTGGACGACATGTCGCACATCGTCTGATGGGTAAGTTCATGACTCATGAGCCATTGCATCCGTTCGTTCGAGGGCACCACGGAAAAGGTATAATCGAACGGGGAAATTCCGATATTCAGGAAATTCCAAGGAATGACCATGGTTCCCCCGTTGCCTACATCGGAGAAGTCATTAAATAATATGTTTGTTGGTCCGGAAGGAGTATAGCCCCAGAACTGCTTGTGAAATGCCAATGCATTTTCAAAGGAGCGCACCGTATGCGGCACGAGATAAGAGGTGTTTTTATCAGGAAATACCAGCTTCAAATTTGAAGTCTGGTATTCCTGAAGGGTCACTTTCTGCTGAGCGGCAAGAGGTAAAGATGCAGCAATCATCAGCAGGACTGCCTGCATCACCTTCTGTATTTTATTATTCATGATCTCTTATTTGGTCACCTGCACTTTGTAAAACAAATGCACCCATTCCTCCGTTACCACAAAGTCCGGTCATGGATTGGACCATTTGTGAATTAATGACCATTCTGCTTAAATCGCCTGTAATAGCCGACATCTGCACCGCACTAATTGCGGATGTAGAATTGAAGAAATATTGAAGGCTGACGTTTGATTGGACGACATTGAACCCTTGAAGGCCGCCACCTACGGCCCCGACTAGCTGTACAGAGTTTAAAAATTGGCCGATCCCCTGAATTTGGCCTGAATTGCATAAAGTAAACTGAAGAGTTGCCTTGTCGTAGATAACCCCCTGGCTTCCCTGGAGATTTTGATTGGCGTTAAATAAACCTGCGTTGAGCGATACCCCAGCATTTAATAGAGATCCAAAGTTTAGGGACGCGGTGGCATTTGTCAAAACTGCATTCATCCCGTTCCCAGCCTGAGCCGAAATATATACTAATCCCAGATTATCCATCGACGCGTTCAAAAGAACGGCACACAACCCCTTATCCTGATTAAGTGCGGCAACCTGAATACCCTTGATCAGCAGCTGATCGCGGATTGATTTCAGTTTTTTCAATTCATCTTTACTGTCTTTCAGAATTTTGTTTCCTACAATGAAGTTATCCATTCCTTTGACGGCAGTTTCCAGTACCTTATCCTTTTCGGCAAACAGCTTGACATAATTCGAGAAGTCGCGCAGGTTTTTTTCCACATCCTGCGACTGGTCCTTTGCATCGGCAAAATAGAAACTGCTCAGCATCCCTATTGTACTGGTAAGGGCTTTATTATTATTTCTGATAAATACGGCATAATCCTTCATAGCCATCAACCCGGCAAATCCCGGGTTATCGCTCTTCATGCCTTTTTCCTGAAATGCGTTGAGGCAGGTATCGATCCTCAGGCAAAGGTCCTCCGTAAATGCTGAGAAATAAATCAACCCCTGAAGGGTGCTTTTAAGTTTAGCGGTATCAGCAGTGAGCGCACTTCTCAGCTTAATGTCCTTTTCGGTCATCTGACTTTTTTGATACTTGTCGGCCTTGGCAAAAGTTCCGGAACTTTTACCTTTCATCACATCCGGAAAAAAAACAGAAAGCATTACGATTCCCAGAACAACGACAACCAATGCTCCAATTACGATTTTAGTTTGCTTTTTCACGATATTCGATTTTAAACAAAGAAATGATTTTTCGATATAATCACATGATAATCAGACAAGAGTTACAATACTATTTGACCAACTGCCTATAATCATTCGCCAATGAAAAATGACTTTTATGACCTATCGGCCTTTATCATGGTAATTACTCTCAAATCAGAAAAAGTTGGTAAAAGGCATCATCGAAGTTCAAGGATTTTTGAAAAACTGGCATTATAAACGCCCAGACTACCCTGACCCAGAAGTAGGCTTTGCAGCTGAACACTGTTCATCTCTCCCATTCCGATCCCGCTAAAGCCGCCTTTTAGATCGTAATTCGACAGTACTACCTGCAGCCCATCGCGTGCCAGAACAATTATTCCGATTATGCCCACCGGACTAATGTTGATATCGGCTATACCTGTATAAATTATCTGGATTTTTTCTGTTGCATTAAACTGGAGAGATGGGTTTGAAGCATTGAGATCCTGTTTGGCAGTGTAAAGTTTCAGGTCGGCCATGCTGCCAGCTTCGAAAGAAAGGTTTGCCGTGTTATAAACCAATGCCGACAGATCCGGTGATTGACCTGTAACCAAACTATTCAGTTCATGACTGCTTATTGCCTGAAGCTTTTCTTGTGCCATCGCCTGTAATTTATCCTGGGCCAAAACACTTTGCAGTTTTTCCTGAGCCCCAGCCTGAAGTTTGTCCTGTGCACCATATAATTTGATTAAATCCGCCTGCGATGAAATGGCATAACTGCAAAGGTCGAAACCCAGGGCGTTATCCTGGACCATCAAAGCCAGCTGTATCCCTTGCATCAGCAACTGATCGCGGATGGATTTCAGCTTTTTCAGCTCCTCCTTGCGCTCCTTCATGATGTCGCTATTGACCAGAAAATTATCCATTCCCTTGAGCGCCGATTCGAGAACAGCATCACGTTCCCCCAGAGTTTTCACATAATTACCGAAATCACGCAGATCTTTCTCGATATCAGCAGATTCATCAGCATTTTCCTTAAAATAAAACCCTTTTAACAGGCTGATGGTATTCCCCAGAGTCTTGTTGTTATTTTTAATAAAGGTGGAATAGTCTTTCAGAAGCATCAGCTGTGAAAATCCTTTATCCTTGCTGGTGAGGCCCTGCTCCTGGAATACGGTTACACAGTTATCGATTTTAATGCAGAGATCTTTGGTAAAAACCGTAAAATAGACCAGCCCCTGGAGCATTTTCTTCAGCCCAACAGTATCCGCCGTTATCTTGCTTCTGAGCTGTATATCCTTGTCGGTCATCTGGCTTTTGTGGTACCTGTCAGCTTTCCCAAAAGTTCCGGAGCTCTTGCCCTTGAAGACTGGTGGAAAATTTATTGCCAGGGCGACAATGACCAATACGACGATAACCATAGCCCCGATAACGATTTTAGTTTGCTTTTTCATAAAAGCTGAGTTGTTAGTTTCTTAAAGAAATTGCTGGAGCGCCGTTGCACAGAGCCCCGCAACGATCCCTATATTCTGCTGTGCTGCAACAATTTCTTTCAATTGTTCGGAAGAAAAAACAGCTTCAATCGGCACCAGCTGATAGGCTACCTGCAGATTTACCGGGGAAGCACAAACTTTCAGCCCATCCTGAGCCATGACAAAAACTCCGGTGAAGTCGAGATTCAAAGCATTGGCGTTTACCAAATTAGTTGCATTTATTGCATCTACCTGAGCATTACTATACATAGCTGCCAGGTCGGCACGGCTGAGAGTAATAAACTGCAGATTAGCCTTATCGTAAAGTATGGTCCAGTTTGAAGCAGACAAGTCATTTTTGGCGAAAAAACCAGCACGCAAGTTGTCCGGAATCATGCCAAAGCCGGTTTCCTGTGCGGCAGCAGTGAGCTTATCCTGGGCCCTGAACTGGCCGGAGAGCTTTTCCTGAGCCAACTCGTGCCCCGTGAGCTTATCCTGCGCCATGAACTGGTCTGCCAGGTTTTCCTTTGCCCAAACAGCCTGAATTTGCTGCTGCGACTGGAGTACATAGGCACACATGGTTGCGGTAAGGGGCCTGTCAAGGACGAGCGCCCCAAACTGAATAGTTTTAATCAGGAGCTGATCGCGAATAGATTTCAGCTTAGTGAATTCTGTTTTATGCTCCTTAATCACTTTATTGCTGACTATGAATTTATCCAAACTCATGAGCGCCATCTCGAATATTGAATCTTTTTCGCTCAGGGTTTTAACATAATTATGGAATTCACGCAGGTCCTTCTCCACATCAGCCGACTGATCGGCTTTGTCTTTAAAATAGAATCCGCTCAGCAGGCCGATCGTATTGCCAAGGGTTTTATTATTATTCCGGATAAAAATCGAAAAATCGTTCAAAGCCATCATATTCTTGTATCCGGCTTCCTGATTTGTCAATCCGTTGTATTGGTAAACATGCACGCATGAATCTATCTGTGTACTTAGATTCTGAGTGAAAACTGCGAAGTACATCAGTCCCTGAATCATCCCTTTTAATTTGGCCGTATCAGCGGTAAGTTCGCTTCTGAGCTGGACGTCCTTTTCGGTCATCTGGCTTTTATGATATTTATCTGCCTTAGCAAAGGTTCCGGAGCTCTTCCCTATGAAAACAGGAGGGAAATTTATGGCGAGGACGATAATGATAACCACAACCACAACTACTGCTCCGATCAGGATTTTAGTTTGTTTTTTCATAAATCGGAAGAATAGAATTATTACTCTAGATTATCTCAACAATATTGACAAAATTTGAACAAAAAGCAGCAACGGTTCCGAGATTAACCTGCGCCGGAATCAGCTTATTCAACTGTTCATTGCTGAAGATCATTTCGTTTGATAATGACAGGAACTGCCCTTTCATATCTATACTCGAGCAATAAATGTTGAGTCCCTGGTTCGAGACAAAGCCCACAATAAGATATCCACTCAGCGGTGCAAATGCCGCATTCTTGTCGTTAGCCACCGTTAATTTCAGGTCAGGCTTATCGAGAAGTAAAAACTGCAGATTAGCCCGGTCGTAAACAATCTGGTAAACAATACCTACATCTGCCCTCGCCTGCTCAATAGCTTCGATCTCGGTAATCCCTACAAAACCCGGGTCATGCGACGTAATGATCACCCGCAGTGTTTCCTGGTTAAGGACACTCAGCTTGTCTTTCGACATAGCTTCAATCTCAGTGATCCCAATTTTTTCCATAGCTCCATCACCACCTGCTCCACCATTGCCACCTCTGCCTCCAGCTCCCCAAATGCCACCATTGCCTCCAGCACCACCATTGCCTCCATTGCCACCGGTAGGACCCAAATAATTATCGTCCCTTACCTTTTCCTGAGCCAGAAAATTCTGCAATTCCTGCTGGCCGTGGATCGCAAAATTCATCACCCAGGCAGCGAATGCCTTGTCGTCAATCAAGGCGCCAAACTGGAGACCCTTGATCAGGAGTTGGTCGCGGATAGACTTCAGTCGAACGAGTTCCGACTTTCTGTCCTTCAAGGTTTTTGTCGTAAGCATAAATTTATCCATGCTTTTCAGCGACACCTCAAGGATCGAATCCCTGTCGCAAAGAGTTTTCACATAATTATGAAAATCACGCAGGTTTTTCTCTACATCCGCAGATTGGTCAGCCTCTTTGCCAGTGTAAAAACCATTGAGCAGCTTGATGGTATTGGCCAGTGTCTGATTGTTATTCCGGATGAAAATGGCATAGTCGTTGAGGGCTATAAGATTCCTTTGGCCTGCATCGGTGCCGGTAAGGCCTTTGGCCCCGTAAAGGATCACACAGGAATCTATCTTGCTGCTGAGGTCCTGCGTGAATACCGCGAAGTACATAAGCCCCTGGATCATTCCCTTCAGTTTTACCGTATCAGCGGTAAGTTCACTGCGAAGCTTGATGTCCTTTTCAGTGGTCAGGCTCTTCCGGTATTTTTCGGCCTTGCCGATAGTGCCCGAGGATTTCCCCTTGAAAATAGGAGGGAAATTCAGGGAGATTACAACGATCACAAGAACCACAACCACGATGGCGCCAAATAGTATTTTTGTTTGCTTTTTCATGGTATTCCGGTTTTATATTTTTACTGCTTGTTGATAGTAATTGTATTCTGATACAATTGATTTCCTCTCTGATTGATTTTCAAGGCAATTTCATGCCTGATCTTATTTTTATTGGTCAGTTTAACGCCGATTTTATTGTCGCCGGTACTTATTATCCTAACCTGGTTAGTGGCTGTTGAAAAAGTTGTATTTGCATCGGTTATCTGAGGAACCACAGCCATCAGTTCAAAATCATCGGGGTTATAATCAATGGTAGTTTCAATATTGTCACCTGACGAAAGGTCAAGATAAATTTCTACCACACTTTCGGTATACCTGGGCCTGATCATGGCTTTTACCTGCCAACCTTGAAAATTCAGTACATCACTGGTGGTCCAGTCTGCTGGTGCGGGAGCGCTGGTCATGGTACCCTTCATTTCCTTATAATCGAACAGTGTAGATTTATAGTCGGCCTTAAACAAACTAAAAATAAATAAACCCAGACAAATACCTGCGGCAAAGGCAACAGCAAGCCGGAAGGCAGGTCGCTGCCAGAAATTCCGTACTATCCTCAGGTCGCTGGGTCCAGATTGCGAACCATATTTTTCCTGATTGATCTGTTTCATAATTTCTGCTTTTAGGTCAGGTTCGGTCGGGTGATTTTTTGATGCAAAAAATTGATCCTGCACGGTTTTCCATTGTTTTTCGATCAGGGCTGCTTCGGGGTGTTCGTTCAGGTACTGCCTTAATTCGGCACTTTCGGCTTCATTAAGTTCACCATCCAGATTCCGGTAAATTTGTTCTATGATATGGTCGTCATTCATCTTCCAAAAACCCTTTTTTAAGCAATATTTTTCTAAGTTGTTCCCTGGCAATAAATAGCCTCGATCTCACTCTTTCTACTGATAAACCATTGATGTCGGAAATCTCTTCGTAGGTCAAACCGTCATAATATTTCAGTAAGAGAAGAACTCTGTAATCCGTGGACAGTTCCTGCAAACCGTGTTCAAGGATTACTCTTTTGCGTTCCGGATCGGCATATTGTTCCAACGGGATGTTTTCCACTTCCTGCAGCTGGTCGGTTGCCGGGTTCCTTCTGATCCATGTGAGGGTTTCGTTTATTCCTATCCGGTATATCCAGCTGAAAAAACGGAAATTAAAGTTGAAGGTGCCCATTTTCTCAAAGGCTTTCACGAAGATATCCTGCGTGAGGTCCTTTGCTGTTTCATTATTTCCAACCATTCTGAGCACCATTTTAAAGATAATTTTCTGGTAACGATCCACTAAAATCTCAAAGGCACTGACATTTCCCCTGATCACTTCAGACACTAGTTCATTGTCTTCCTTTGCTACCATAATTACCCCTATTTATCAAAAAGTTGGTGGAAGTTAAATAAAATTGCTATTCAAGAAGTGACAGTTTCCAGATATCCTTACGGTTCATCCGGAGAACCGGCGCTATTGCCAAACATCCCCCTCGTCCGATATTTTTACGCAGTGCCTCCAGCTCCTTCAACTTACCTGACAATTCGGGATCATGCGGTATCTCCAGGTCATTTTCCTTGAGCATGATCAGGCTTTTTGCCTTGATCGACAACTCCAGGTAGAGGCTTATATAGCAGTACATATCGAACACCATCTCCGATGGGAAATGCGCCTTTAGCGACACCAGGAATTCACCGGTCCGGGTTTCCGAAAACCTGCCTTTCCTGATCATTTTAAGGATGTTTACTTCAGAATCGAACTCCAGTTCCAGCCAATCGCGGATAGATTTTTCATTCAGGCTGAAAATCGAAATTATGGTGATTGGGATGATCAGTACCATGATCACCGTGGATATCAGCGGCGACAGCAGGAACTGGTTAAAAAGCCCATGAATAAACATAGCGGAGAGTGCCCCGATCAGGCTGGATAAACCAAGATTTGAATGCCGGTTGAGAGCTCCCATAGAAAGAATTCCAAAAATAGCCGTTGCCCCGCCGTGCATCACCGCGGTACCAAAACCCCGTGTGATCCAAACCATGGGATTAGATTCGTCGGCAGCATAATGAAACAGATAAAACAGGTTTTCGACCAGCGAAAAGGCTGCACCTATCGAGAAACCATAAACAGCCGCATCAATCATGAACCCTATCCTGCTGGTTTTTATCAGTACCCAGAGCAGCGAGAATTTCAGGGTTTCCTCCACCACAGGGGCGATAAATCCGGAGTAGGTATCGAAATTAACGTGAAGGTTATTGATCAGAAAGGTATTCAGAAAATAGCTCAGGCCCGAGCTGACGATACCCCATCCCAGGCAGGTAAGCAGCAGCTTTTTATTCACGAGTTTCAAGCTGTCGAGGTACAGCATCATGATGAGCAGAAGAAAAACAGGAATGAGGCTGATGAGTAGTTTTATTGCCATTGTTTCTATTATTTAACCAATATTCGTACCGATTTGTACGCTGGTGTTTCACAGCCTTCACAGGTATTATTTATGGACAGCAAAGCGTTGGTCTCCGGAAAATAGGCCGCGGCACACCCCTGCTTTACAGGATAAGGAATTGCATAATAGCCTTCCACTTTTCTTTGCTTATTATCATAGTTGGTTGATATATCTACCAGTTGTTCCGGGAGGATATTTCTCATGGCCATATCTTCCTTATTCATGAACAGCACCCGTCGTTCATTGCTGATTCCACGATAGCGATCATCAAGACCAAAGACCGAGGTATTGAACTGATCATGGCTTCGTATAGTCATTAGCATCAGCTCATTGACATCAGGGTAGGCCATTTCAAGAGGGTGGTTGCTGAAATGCGCCTTGCCGTCGCTTGTTTTGAAGATGCGGCTGCGCAGGGGATTGTCTAGCGTAATAACAGATTTTGAGGGAGCCTGCAGCGGCAGGTTTTTAAAGGCCGGTACTGTTTTGGCAATTGTGGACCTGATATAAGGATAATCCACGGAAAACCGCTGCCAGGGAATGCCCTGATTATCTCCCAGGGTAGCACTTGCCATTCCCGTGATAATAGATATTTCGCTTTTCAGGCCAACTGAGATGGTGGAAAGGCAGCCTCTGGAAAATCCGATTTTGCCCATCGCATCTTCAATGGTGACTTCCTGAATTTCTCCTTTAATAATATCCTCCTCGGTCCTCGACAAGCAGGGCAGAATCAGGGCTTTTTTTCCGGTTACCAGATGGCTGCGGTTTAGTTTTGTGGAAATCATCACTGTCAGCCGGCATTTCCGGAGTGCCTCCTCAACATAGGCAGTATCAGGAACCGATGATGCCAGGTTACCGCCCAGCGAAATGAGCACTTTAACTTTTCCATCAGCCATTGCCCTTATTGCCGGAATCGTGCTCAGGCCAGGGACGCGCGGCATGGGTACGGCGAAATGATTTTCCATGGAATCGAGAAATGCTGCCGGCATATTTTCTCCGGCGCCTGCGGTTCTGATCCCCTGGATATTGCTATGGCCGCGCACCGGACATACGCCGGAGCCCGGCTTTCCGATATTTCCACGCAGCAGCAGTAGATTGATTATCTCCCTGATGGTTTCCACAGAATTCCGGTGGTGCACTATTCCGAGACACCAGCTTGCGATCACGCTCTTTGCATTAAAATATACAGCCGCCGCCTCCAGAATCTGGTCTTTCGGCACTCCGCTCGCCCTCACCAGTGTCTGCCAGGGAGTATCAAGCACCAGCTGCCTGTACGTCTCGAATCCGCTGGTATTTTCGTTAATGAAGGGTTGGTCCAGAATGTTTCCGACACGAATCTCCTCTTCCAGCGTGGCTTTTACCATTCCCCGGACGAGTGCCATATCTCCATTGATTACCGGCTGGATATACAGATGTGCGAGAGCGGTTTGTTTACCGAAATAAGCTCCGGGCTCCTGAGGATTAGCGAAACCCATCAGGCTGGCTTCGGGCAATGGATTAACCGCCACGATTTTTGCACCTTTTCTAACCGCGCTTTGAAGGGAGCTGAGCATTCGCGGATGGTTAGAACCCGGGTTATGTCCGAAAACAAATATTGCGTCCGATTTAGGAAAATCGTTGAGGGTAACACTGCTCTTTCCAAAGCCAAGGCTTTCGGCAAGCGCTTTTCCGGAGGGCTCATGGCAAAGGTTGGCGCTATTGGGCAGATTATTGGTTCCGCAGGCGCGGGCAAACAGCTGATAAAGGAAAGCTGCCTCATTGCAGGTTTTACCAGAGGAGAAAAAAACCGCTTCATCAGTTTCGTCCAATGCTTTCAATTCACCGGCTACTACCTGAAATGCCTGATCCCAGCTGATGGGCCGGTAATGTGTTGCATTTTCATCGAGAAACATGGGTTCGGTAAGACGGCCTTGTTGTTCGAGCCAGAAGCCAGGTGTCATCAAGAGATCTTTAACCGACCATTTTTTAAAGAATTCAGGTGTTATCGATTGCGTTGTGGCCTCCGAACTGACGCTTTTGGCCCCATTTTCACAAAATTCGAAATGCGAACGGCCCTTTTCAGGATTTGGCCAGGCGCATCCGGGGCACTCAAAACCACCTACCTGATTAAAATTAGCGAGCAGTTTACGGCTACGGTTAATCCCGGCTTTGCTGTACAGAAAACCCAGTGAGGATAAAACTGCATCCATGCCACCTGCAAATGTACGTGGCTGATCATGCTTTAATCCGATTAAGGTGGCAGCATCCTTTTCAATATCAGCTGATTTCAGCACCTTAACCGACCGGATGATCTCGCGACCCAGCGACTCCATCTTTGCCAGCCACTCAATCCGTTCCCTGTATTTTAAGCTTTCCTCAGGTTTCAATATATATTTTGTCAGCCCCCCGGCAACCATCAGGCTTACCAGCGCCGGAACCTGGAAATCGGGTATTTCATCATTCAGAACTGCATCGCGGATTTTTTTATGAATTTCGATCACCCTGGTTAAATCGGGCGTAAAGAGTTCCTGATTTTGCGAACCGGCTACGATACTGGCTTTCCGGTAAATCAGCAATCCTTTTTCCTGCAGGGAATTCCAGACTACCTTGCTCAGAGTCTTGCCGTTAGCAGCCACCAGCGTAATCGCCTTATTCAGTGGTATCGACCGCTCGAGAGCCAGCAGGCAGCGTAAAGCTCCATCGACTGCAGTATTACCTGACTCCGGCAGTTTCATCACCGACAGCTGTTCCCAGTCATCGTTTATCAGTCCATCAAAAGATGCATCAATTAACAGAGCTCCGGCCAGAGTCAGCTGAAGAACCTGATCCGGAACCGGGAACATCCGGCCTGAGACAGGATCCACTGCCAGCAGAAGAAATTGCTCTGAATAGGTGTGAATCCGGATAATATTTATTAATTAAATTTATAATCTTTAAAGATACATCTTCCAAAACAACTTGCTTATGGCAGAATCCCAAACGGAGAAAGCGGACCGCATTATTGATAAGGCGATCTTTGCGGCTGCGGAATTTCAGCAATTCGATCAGGAGCAGACAGACCGAATTGTTGAAGCGGTTTATAAGGCAGGATTGAACGCCAGAATCTCATTGGCAAAATTTGCTGTCGACGAGACTGGCATGGGCATCTGGGAACATAAAATGTGGAAAAATGTTATCGCCACCCAGCTAGTTTACGAAAGCATCAAAGACGTAAAAACTGTTGGCGTTATTTCGACTGATCCTGTAACCGGTATCACTGAGATTGCCCAGCCCCTCGGTCCGATTTTCGCTGTGACACCGGTAACCAATCCAACGTCAACGGCCATGTTCAAGATTCTGCTCTGCCTGAAAACCAGGAATCCAATCATCATAAGTTCACATCGGGGAGCGGCAAAATGCACTGGTGAGGCTGTCCGCATATGTTATGAGGCAGCATTGGCCGCAGGTGCCCCGGAAGATTGCATCCAGATAATTCCCAGTGGCTCGAGGGATTTTACACAGTTGGTGATGGCGCATCCGAAGATCGCTTTGATACTGGCAACAGGAGGAACAGGCCTGGTTAAAGCTGCTTACAGCTCCGGTAACCCAGCAATTGGGGTTGGACCCGGCAACGTTCCGGTATTTATTGATGATAGTGCCGATATTCCATTTGCGGTAAGCAATATTATAACATCAAAAACTTTCGATAACGGAACGATTTGTGCCAGTGAGCAAGCTATTGTTGTAGAAGAAAAAACAGAGCAAAAGGTCCGCGAAGAATTTGAGCGGCAGCATTGTTATTTTCTATCTCCCGAGGAAATTGCCAAGGTTGAGAAGGTTGCAATAACGGCGGAAATGTCGATGAGCCCGTTTATTGTCGGGCAATCTGTAGAAGTTATTGCACAGAAAGCAGGGATAACCGTGCCCGAAGGCACCAGAATACTTTTGGCGAAACTTAAGGGCGTAGGAAAAGATTATCCACTCTCACATGAAATACTAGCACCGATACTGGCGTTTTATTCAGCAAAAGATCATAATGCCGCAATCAACTTATGCATCGACCTGAATTATCTCGGCGGGATCGGTCACAGTGCCGGAATTTATGCCAATGATGAAAAAACCATTATGAAATTCTCCCTCCTGATTAATGCCGGCCGCATCGTAGTAAACACACCGACATCGCAGGGAGCGGTTGGCGGCACCTACAACCTCCTGCCTCCGTCGCTTACTTTGGGTTGCGGAACCGGCGGAAAAAATATCACCACTGAGAATATCACTGCCAAACACCTGATTAATGTGCAGCGGGTATGCCGCCGCAGGATAAATCACAAGTTTGCCGATGCCGACCAGAAAATTTATTTCGACGAAAACTGCAATGAAACCGTTTTGACCAAAGAATATCACAAAAACCATTAAAAAGATCAAAATGCTTAAGTTCAATTATAACAAGTCCGAAAAAGCACTGACCTGCTTTTTCGCAGGGCGCCTCGATACGATCGCCAGCTTTAACCTGTGCGATGAGCTGTACGCCAAGCTGAACACCCTGAGAGGCACAGATGATCCGGCGGTAATGGTCAACGATAAAATCCTGTTCGATATGACCGAGGTGAATTATATTGCCTCCTCATTCATTCGGATCTGCATAACGGTAGCCAAACAAGTACCCAGAGGCAATCTTACTATCGTTAATTGCGATCCCTTCCTGAAAAAGACTTTTAAAATCGCAGGGTTGGATGAGATATTAATCGTTACGTAGTTCATAGAATGATATTAAATAAATCCGGAAACATCGATCCGCAAAACCTCGACCTGGTAATGCGCGACAGTGACTTTGTCATTTATTACGACCATTCACCACTTACCACGCCAGGTGGCGCTGAGATAGCCCACAATGATTCCCGACTGCTCAAGCATCTGATGATCAAGCTTACACTGGCGAAGCAAATCGACATTCAAACCATCAGCAGCTTCAGCTTGCTTTCCTTTTGCAAGGATTTTCTGGAGAAAGGGGTTGATCCGGTGAATGAACATTTTGACGATCTGGTTTCAGGAGATCCTCTTTTGAAAGCAAGATTAAATCCTGGCAGGAGCGGCCCGGTTTTTAACGCTCAGAAGGTGCTGGATGATCCCGATGGAAATTCCGGTATGCTAAATCTGATGTTTCTGGGTGCATCAGTGATTACGAAAGGTCTCAGGGATTTTCTGCCAACGAACAATGCCGTTGAGGCCACAGCGTTCATCCGGGAAAAATATGAAGGCCTCCGGAATGAAAAAAGGGCAGCGGTAAACCTTCTTTCCGTTGGACATAAAAGTGGTATCCTGCTTCCGATGCTTCTGGTATTGTCGCAGATTTCGCCATCGGAATATGCACTGGCAGCTATGCCTGCTCAATCCGGACCATCAGGGAGGAGTTTCAGCGAGGTCCATGAACAAGCTTTGAAAACCATGGAATTCCTTAGCTTTTATGAAAGCCCGGATAAAAAAATGTCGGTTATTGCCGAGCTGATCAATCAAGGTGAGCATGACAAACTGGAATTTAAAAGCACCTTCCGATGGGATATCCGGCAAGCCAAAAAAAATCCGGCCATTGAGCATGCCGCGTTGAAATCGATCACTGCATTCCTGAATTCAGAGGGTGGTGACCTCCTGCTGGGAGTTGCCGACGATGGATCGATTATCGGTGTGGAAACTGATGGTTTTGCGAATGATGACAAATTTCTGCTCCACGTGTGGAATCTGATTAAGACCTCTATCGGGCAGGATGTGAGCCCCTACATAAAGACCACACTGGATAAGATCGATGGAAAAACCGTGTGCAGGGTAAAATGCAAACGCAGTCCGAAACCAGTATTCCTCCGTCAAAGCGGTTTCGACGAAATGTTTTATATCAGGATAGGTCCGAGCAGCGGCAATCTCGAAATCAGTGAAGCCCTGAAGTATATCGGCGAGAGGTTCTGATTATTCAATCTATTTCCAGCCGGTAGAGATGGTGCCGTTTTTTATCCCGCTTTTAATAGCCTGGATCTCCTGCTTTATCGTATTCGAAATCTGGGTATCAAAATCGTGGTAAGGGGCCAAATCGACTCCATTATTCTGAAGATCCGAGTGAAGGATTTGCCCGCCATGAAACTGTCCGTTGGAAATACTGTTTAATTCCATCCCGACCGACACATCCAAGCGTTTCATGCAGGATGTCAGCAAGTTTGAGCCAACATCAGGGATTGAATAATATTGATCGGTATCCACGCCTATAGCATTGACTTTCGATTCCTTGGCTTTATAAAGTGCTCCATTTCCCATTCTTCCGCCGCAGGCAAAGATCACATCGGCTCCCCGCCTGATCAGGCTGTCGGCCAGATTGGCGCCTTGCAGCGTATCGTTAAAATTCCCGGCATGCGACCCGGCAGCAGTGACTGTTTTATGATATCGGGAATTATAATATTCCATCCCCTTTTCAAAACTCACGGTAAACTGATCGATTTCCGGAATCTGGGGGCCCGCCACATAGCCCACTATGGGACTGGCAGGGTCTTTCAAATTCGCCCAGTAAGCAGCCAGGTATCCACAAGGAAATGAAGCCTCATCGACTTTGTAATTAATACAGACGAGGTTCGACGGAACGGTTGGAAAAGCATAATCAAGAAGAATGAATTTAGTTGATGGATAAGAATTTGCGGCTTGCAAAGTGGCTTCAGATGCATTGTATCCGAGTGAAATCACAATATCATAATTATTTTTTGCGAAATACCAGATATTACTGTCCATTTCGGCGGCTGTAGCACATTCCCTGGCCACCCATGAAATTGGGATATCCAGGGCAGCAGTTTCCAGCCCGGTGAGCACCTGCTGATTAAATCCACCATCATGCAAAGTTCCAAAAGCGCTTGCCAAACCAATTTTAAGCACAGGAACATCCTTTTTACAAGATGGCATCGGATCGAAAATCAATAAAACAAGCAAAAAAAACAGTAAGGTTTTTCGTTTCATCTCAGTTCGATTCAGGTTGTTTTTTCGATTGGGTGATGATTCCCAAAGTTAATAAAATCAAGGAAACTGTCGTTCGTGTAATTTATTTTAAACCTTCGTATAGGTTAAGTTTTCTTTTGTATTTTTATTTTTTCCCGCAAATACAAGAACATGAAACAGCTGTTACATCTGATGGTTCTTATTGTCGTAATCTCTCTCTCGGGATGTGGCAATAAGGAGACTAAAGTCAAGGACCTCACTGTGCTCAAGGGAGGTAAAACATTTGCCGTTCCAACAGGGACCGTTGCAGATCAATTTGTTCTTAAAAGATTTCCTGATGCTAAATTCAAGTACTTCAACAGCGTTCTTGACTGCGCATTGGCAGTTAAAGGAGGGAAAGCAGATGCAGCGGTTTATGACAAGCCGGTTCTCCAGAATATAGCCGGGAAAAACGACGGTGTATTAATTCTTCCGGAACTGCTGATGGACGATAAGTATGGTTTCGCTGTTCAGATGAAGGATGCTGAGTTAAAGGCTGCCATTGATAAAACTCTGGCCGACTTAAAATCGAATGGCAAGTATGATGATATGATGAAGCGCTGGTTTCCATTGAAGGGATCTCCGGCGCCCATGCCTAAAATTGAACTTACCGGAACGAATGGAACGTTAAAGTTTGGTACAGCCGCTGTTACCGAACCAATGTCGTTTGTGGATGGTGACCGTAATGTAGTTGGGTTCGACATTGAATTTGCCACTTATATCGCACAAAAACTGGGCAAGCAGATTGAGTTGGTAAATATGGAGTTCGGGGCGATGATTCCGGCACTGATTTCAGGGAAAGTGGATATGGTAGGTGCAGGCCTGTCTATCACTGAAGAGCGGGCTAAGAAGGTTTTGTTCTCCGAAAGCTATTATCCCAGTGGCCTGGCTGTATTGGTTAAAGATGATTCAGGAAAACAGGAGCCTGCAGGCAAAGGCAAGCTGCGGACGGTCGACGATATTAAGGATAAAAAAATAGGGGTACTTCTCGGATCGGTTTATGACGGTTACGCCACGCGGACCTATCCGCAGGCAAAAGTTCTACAATATCAAAACGTTGCTGACCTGATGGTTGCCTTGCAAACCGGTAAGGTTGACGGACTGTTTCACGATCAATCCGCTGTTCCTGACCTGCTCAAATCGAATCCTGATTTCGGAGTTCTGGCCAAGAACATTTTTTACGTTCCGATCGGTGCCGGATTCAACAGCGACAATGACGCGCTGAGGGAACAGTTTAATGTTTTTCTGAAACAGATAAAATCCAACGGAGTCTATGACAACATGATCGAACGGTGGATGAACAAAGCAATAGATTCCATGCCGGTTATCGGGGGCTCCACTGCCAACGGGACACTCAAAGCCGGGGTGGTCAATGATCTGGGCAGGCCCTATGGATTCATCCTGAACGGAGAACTGCACGGCTTTGACATTGAATTGTCGAAACGCTTTGCAGCCTTTTGCGGAAAAAAATATGAGCCCGTAGCTCTCCCGTTCGGCAGCTTGATTGCCTCGATATCCACAAACAAGATTGATATCATCACTGCCTCCATGTTCATTACGGAGGAAAGGGAAAAGCAGATTGATTTCGGTGATCCCTACAGTGAATCCGGAGCCAGCCTGATTGTCAGGAAAGCAGATATGGCAACACCTGAATCAGGCAAGCTATCGGTATTGGACGACATTGCAGACAAAAAAATTGGTGTTTTCACCGGCACGGTTCATGATGCATTTGTTGCCAAAAAATACCCGAAAGCACAGATATTACGGTATGAGAGCACGGCCGACCTGATCCTGTCGGTGAAGTCAGGAAAAATCGATGCCGCGATGCTCGATCTGATCACTGCACGATTGCTGATGAAGCACAATCCTGAGATGGGATTGCTCAGCGACAAAGTACTGGACATGCCACTCGGGGTTGGATTCAGCAAGAAGAATCCTGAAATTCGGCAAAATTTCAACGATTATTTGAAAGAGATTAAGGGCGATGGCACCTATGATAAGATTTACAATCGCTGGTTCGTTGAAGATGCTGAAAAGGCAGTGATGCCGACATTTAAGAACCCGACATCAGGGAAAATACTGAAAGTCGGGGTATCGGTCGATGATCTTCCGTATGTTTCCTTCATGAACGGGGAATATGTCGGCTTCGACATCGAGATGATAAAAACCTTTGCCAGTCGCAGAGGCTACCAGCTCGAAATGACGACGATGGAATTCCCTTCACTGGTTGCCGCATTGGCAGCCGGAAAGGTTGAAATGGTTTCCGACGGGATTGCCATATCTGCGGAGCGAAGCAAACAAATCGATTTTTCAGATTCTTATGCCCTGTTCCGCACCGCCGTGGTAGCGGCTAAAACAAATCTGACAGCATATGCAGGTCAGGAAGTGAAAGCGGTAAAGAAGTCTTTTTTAGCCAAGGTTTCCGACAGCTTCTACAATAACATCATCCTGGAGAAAAGATATTTGCTGATCATCGATGGTTTGATTCTTACGATAATGATCTCCTTTTTCGCAGCGATTTTCGGCACGATGCTCGGTGGCCTGATCTGCTGGATGAAAATGTCGAGTAATAAAATTCTTTCGACCATTGCGATCATATATATATCATTGCTTCGGGGAACTCCGGTACTCGTGCTCCTGATGATCATCTATTACATTGTTTTCGCATCGGTAAATATCAATCCCGCGGTGGTCGCCGTGTTTGCTTTCGGATTGAATTTCGGGGCGTATGTTTCGGAGATGTTCCGAACTTCCATCGAAAGTATAGATAAAGGTCAGAATGAAGCCGGAATTGCGGGTGGCTTCACTAAAGTCCAGACTTTCATTCATATCATTGCCCCGCAGGCATTACGGCATTTGCTGCCTGTTTATAAGGGCGAATTTATTTCCCTGGTTAAGATGACCTCCATTGTAGGATACATTGCCGTACAGGATTTAACTAAAGCCAGCGATATTATCAGAAGCCGCACATTTGACGCCTTTTTCCCGCTGATCATGGCCGCGGTCCTTTACCTGATCATCTCCTGGCTCTTGACCTGGGCCCTTGGCTATGTAGAGGTTTCAGTAGATCCGAAAAGAAAACGCATTACTAGAGAATTGGAGGCACACTCATGATAACTGTAAGAAACCTTTCGAAACATTTTGGCGAACTGGTAGTTCTGAAAGATGTTAGTGTTGATATAGAAAAAGGAGAAATCATTTCGGTAATCGGCCCATCAGGCACCGGGAAAAGTACCTTTCTCCGTTGCCTGAACCTGCTCGAAACTCCGACCGGCGGCCAGATCTTTATTGATGGTGTTCCGCTACTGGATAAAACGACCAACGTTCCAAAACTTCGTCAGAAGATGGGAATGGTTTTTCAATCGTTCAACCTGTTTTCACACCTTACCGTATTGGAAAACCTTACGTTGGGACCATTGAAATTACAGGGAAAGAGCAAAGAAGAGGCAAATACGAAAGCCAAGGCCCTGCTAAAGCTCGTTGGGTTGGCAGAAAAAGCCCACAGTTTTCCCGATGAACTTTCAGGTGGTCAAAAGCAGCGTGTGGCAATAGCAAGATGCATGGCTATGGAGCCTGAAATCCTTCTGTTTGACGAGCCCACCTCGGCACTCGACCCCACCATGGTAAGTGAGGTTCTGGCGGTTATCCGGCGCCTGGCACGCGAAGGTATGACTATGATTATTGTCACCCACGAGATGGAATTTGCAAGAAACATTTCGAGCCGGGTATTTTATATGGATGAGGGTTTGATTTACGAAGAGGGCACCCCAAAACAGATTTTCGAAAATCCTCAGAAAGAAAAGACCAAAGCATTCATTAACCGGATCCGCAGCCTGCGTTACCATATCACCAATGAAAACTTCGACTTATATGCCATGCAGGCCGAAATGGAAAGTTTCTGTGAAAAGCACGGACTCACCAAACGAGTGGCCGGTTTTGTGGCACTCATCGGTGAAGAAGTTCTGGGCTTGCAGAAAAGCTATACGGATATCAACCTGAGTCTTTCCTATTCCGAAAAAGACGGGACGGTAGAAATTCTGTGTGAGAGTGCCGGAGCGCCAGAAAATCCATTTGACGAGGGGGTTTTAGACGATGATATCGGCATCAAGCTCATTAAAGGCAGATGCAAAAGCGTTGATTATGAGTACAAGAATGGGAAGAATGTTTTGCTGCTCAAGGTGAAGGGAGAGTAGGCAGTTGGAAATCAGTAATAACTATGCGTGAAATTTTCGGAATCGGGGAAACGGTGCTGGACATCATTTTCAAAAATGGTCAGCCACAGGCGGCCAAGCCGGGCGGATCGATGCTTAACGGATTGGTATCACTTGGCCGAATGAAATTCCCAGCCAGGTTTATCAGCGAGTACGCTCTGGATGACGTTGGTACACTGGTCGATGATTTTCTGCGCAGCAATGGTGTTGATACTTCTCTGGTGCATAGGTTCCGGAATGGGAAAACTGTATTGGCCATGGCTTTTTTGGATGAAAAGAATGATGCCCACTATACTTTTTATCGTGATTTTCCGAAAGAAAGGCTCAACATCCGTCTACCTGAAATCAAGCCTGATGATATCGTTTTGTGCGGATCATTTTTTTCCATTACCTCAGAAATCCGTGAGAAATTCATTGAATTCATGGAATGGGCAAAGAAAAATAAAGCCCTGATTATCTATGACCCGAACTTCAGGAAATCCCATCTGGAAGAACTCGAAAAACTCAGGCCATATATTCTTGAAAACATGGAATTGGCTGATCTGGTAAGGGGTTCTGATGAGGATTTTCATACCATTTTCGGAGCTGCCAATGTTGAAGAAGCTTACGAGGCAGTCCGTAAATATTGCAGCTGTCTGGTCTATACAGCCAATGCGAATGGGGTTTTTGTAAAAACTCCCACCTTTTCAAAGCAATATCCGGTACCCCGGATTACACCAATAAGTACTATCGGGGCAGGCGACAACTTCAATGCCGGGATGACGGCTTCCATTTATAAGGGAAATATCAAAAGAGATCAGTTGGAAACCCTTTCAGAAAGCAGCTGGGCTATGATTATTGAAACCGCGATCGGTTTTTCAACCGAGGTATGCCTGAGCTATGAGAATTACATCTCCCCGGAATTCGCTGAGAAGCATAGGAGGTGAGAAGCGGAGAAGCAGAAACGCTTAGGAGCAGAGGCAATTTTGATCGGTAAACGGTTATCCAAAAAAAGCCCTACTGAACAATCTTATCGGCCCGGGCAACTACTGACTGCGGAATAACCAGTCCCTGGGCAGCTGCCGCCTTTTGATTGATGGCAATCTGGTACTTTTTCATTGCGGCGATTGGCGTTTCCGATGGCTTTTTCCCCCGGAGAATCTCGACAGCCTTAAGTCCGCTCTGGTATCCCCAATCGCTGTAGTCGGCCCCGATTCCAACTGCCGCTCCTTTGTCAACCTGCATCGGATCGGTCACGAAAACCGGGATTTTATGTTCAGCAGCAATTTTTGTCAAGGCATTCAGTCCCAGGTAAACGGTATTATCAGCAGCTGCCACGAGGGCATCAATCTGTTTACCAATCAGATATTGTGTGCTTTGCAGGATATCATTGGTACTGTTGACCGTGGCATGAATGACTTCAATACCCCTGGCAGCAAATTCCTTATCCAGCATTTTTGCAGAATATTCGGCGTTGGGCTCAGCATTATTATAAGGAAAGCCGATCCGCTTAATGCCGGGTTTGCATTCGAGCATCAGGTCGACAATTTCCTTAACCCTCAGCTCATCAAAAATCCCGGTGAGGGTGGCCGGAGGATTTTTCAAGCCAATCTGTTCCGGGCTGAAAGCGACGGTAAAAACCACCGGAATTCCCTTGATAGTCTGAGCGGCGGCATTCATGCACGGCGTACCGTTAGTAATGACCATATCAACATTCTGGGACTGGAAAGATTGCAGGATCATAGTGATCATGGACAAATCGCTTTGTGCATTTTTTTCAAGGATCTTTATTTTCTGTCCATCGATAAAGCCACTATCCCTGAGCGCTTTAAACACCCCATCCCTGGCAGCATCCAGTACCGGATCGGGAGAAATCTGGACATATCCAATAGTGATTTTTTTCTCGCCTTGCTGGCAGGAGGACATCAGAATAATCAGGGCAATGCTGAAAACAGATAATATTCGGTTCATGGTGGTAAGTTTGCCTAAAGATACAAAGAACCCTTTAAACGATATCACAGGAAACGCCCCGTGAGATAAAGAAATCTCTAAAAGAATCAAGGTTGCCTGATTCATAATGGCCCAAATTATGCAACAAATAATCCAGTCCGTGCTCCTGATATTTATCAGCGCCGAGCGAATGGTAAGGCTCCAGGTTAATCCGCGACAGGCCATTTTTTTTCATAATGCCAAGAATGTCATTCAGGTTTTCCCAGGTATCGGTTATGCCCGGAACAAGAGGGAAACGAACGATCACCTCCGGATGTTCCGAAGCCAGTAGCGACAGGTTTTCCAAAATAGGCTCCACCGGTTTTCCTGTATGGCGCAAATGATTATCAGGGTTGATGATTTTCAGGTCGAACAGAAAGAGGCTGGTAAGTGGAATGGCCTGGCGAAGATCTGTTTGTGAGGCCCAGCCGCATGTTTCTACGGCAGTATGAATGCCTGCTGCCTGGCACCGTTTCAGCATTTCGATAAGAAATTCGGGTTGATGGAATGGCTCACCGCCTGAGAATGTTACCCCGCCACCGGAGTTTCTGTAAAAGGGGATATCACGGGTGATAGTATCGATCAGTTCATCCGCGCTTATCTCGCGGCCCGTAATACTGCGGGCGTCGTAGGGACAGGCGCCGGTGCAGGGTTTAGCGGAACACTCACTGCAAATACCGAAATCGTGTACAAGAGTACCATCCTTCACGGTAATTGCCTGTGACGGGCATGCAGCAAAACATCTGTTACACAAACGGCATTTGAAGGCAATATATCTCAATTGCTGCCCGGAGGTGTGGGATTCTGGATTACAGCACCAGTCGCAGCGAAGCGGGCATCCTTTCAGGAATACCAAGGTCCGAATGCCCGGCCCGTCGTGCACGGCGTAATGCTGAATTGCAAAAATTTTTCCTTTCACCCGGTCAGATACTATGTTCGGTTCGCCAGATCACCTGGTCCTGGAGGGCTTTACTCATCTCCACCCAGTAGGCTGAAAAACCTGCTACCCTCACCACCAGATCGCGGTAGTTCTCCGGATGCTCCTGGGCATCTTTCAACATGCGGGAATCAACCACATTAAACTGGACATGGAATCCTGGTTTTTCGAAATACGTTTTGATGAGCGCCAAGAGGTTAGCCGAGCCGGTTTCACCTTTGAGTGCAGAGGGATGGAACTTCAGATTCAGCAACCCCCCCCTGATTTGTGTATGATCAACTTTAGAGGAAGAGCGGATAACGGCAGTCGGTCCGCACAGGTCGGTGCCCGGAAACGGCGAAGTGACACCATCGGCCAACGGCTCCCCGCTCAGGCGGCCATCGGGAAAAGCGCCGCAAACCTTGCCAAAAGGAACGGGTGTGGAGATGGCCAGCATGGAAGGATCGTACGGCTTGCCCAGGTAATTATCCTGTCCCCGAACCCAATCGCAGTATTCTTTAAATAAATCAAGAAAAATATCATCGGCATAATCATCATCATTTCCCCAGTGAGGAACCTCGAGCGCCTTTTTCCGGAGCAGCTCAAAGCCATTCCAGTTTTCCTGAACCGCATAAAAGAGCTCACTTAAAGAACAGGTTTTATCCTCAAAACAAAGCTTTTTAATCACCGCCAGCGAATTCGAGACATTCACCAGACCGGATGATAAGGTGGTTATCGAGCTATTCAGCACTGCGCCCCCGTCGTCCATGCATTTTCCTGAAGCGATACAGTCGTTGACAAAAACCGAGCAAAAAACCAGAGGCACAGTCTGCCGGTGCGCAATCATCACCATGTTCCAGTATTGTTGCCAGTTACGAATAGCGGCGTGCATTATATCAAGGTAATACTGCCTAACCTCCTGATAGGTTTTCAGTTCTCTCGCCGGGTGCATTCTGATACCCGTGTCCGGATCGACTCCTTTATTGATAACCAGATCTATCATTTTACCATGGTTAACGAAACCCGCCTGCACTATTCCATAAGACATTCCCTGGAGCGTTGGTTCGGTGCAGCCGCCGATGGCACTGTTGCGGCGTATGGTTTCAATAGGCAAGCCGCTGGTATTCAGTTCATGGGTGATGTACGTTTTCTGATTAAAAAAGGCCGGATAGCCGACACCGGTTTTTACGCACTCGGCGGCTTTCATCTGAAACGAAGTACTCAGGTTGTCGTTCCACCAAACCGACAGCGTTGGCTGAGTCATCTGCATATTGATCTGAGCCTGCAGAATGGCCATTGACAGGTCGTTATCGGCGGGGTTGCCATTTTCATCCACTCCTCCCAATATCAGGTTCTGATAAAGGTTACCGTGTCCAAGCCCTTGCCAGCTCAGGCTGGCGATATATTCGATCTGGGTCATTTTAACGAACAATTCCTCCAACAGCGGTACTGCCTTGCCGATAGAGATGGCGGGATCGTTTTTGAAATACGGGATCAGTACCTGGTCAAGACGGCCCGGTGAATATCCGAGGTGTGAGCCTTCGATATGCCCAAGCAAATAGGTGAACCAAAAGGATTGAACAGACTCCTGGAAATTTCGCGGTGCCTCCATGGGTACCCGGCTGCATATTTCAGCCATCTGTTCAAGCTCGGCTCTGCGTATCGGATCACTCTCGATAGCTGCCATTCGGCTCGCTTCGGCAGCATAATTCTGAGCAAAGGCGATCGCGCCCCGGAGTGCAATCACTGATGATTTCCAGAATTCCAACCTTGATACATGACCCTCTGAATCAGGGCTATCTGAATTTATCTTGGCTTCTATTTCCTTAATTATTGCATGGTACCCACGTCCAACTGCTGTTTCATAATCAAGAATCAGCCGCCCCTCAGGGCATGGTTCGTGTGGAGCCGTGTAAAGTCCTATTTTCCAGCCATTATCAATGAATTCAGCCTCCTTGAAATTCTTTCGCCATAACCGGTTTCCCTGCTCCATAAAGCTTTTATCTTCCCAGTATTCACAGATTTCCCTGAAAGACTCGTAATCCTCGCTGCTGATCAGGAATTTTCCCGATATCAGTCGCAGTCCGCTGGCTGCCGCTTCTTCCATGGCTTTTCCGATACCTCCGCCAATGCCCTGGGCAGTATGTTTCGACTGGTCATCCTGCTCCTCTTTCCTCATCTCTTTGAGAAACGGCTCTGCGGCATAGTTGGCATACGGAATTGCCCCCCGGATAAATCGTGTTTTATTTCCAGCAAGCATATCCTTCTGATTGATGACCGGGGTGAGATGACTCAGGGCCCAGGCATGGTCAGTTGCCCTCCGCAGGAGGACATCCAGGTTACCGGTTTTTCGATGCGAATCTGTCAGGTGACTGATATATTCGATATCCACCATCAGCGGGGCATTGAGGTATCTCGACTTAAAAAACGCCGAACGCTCGCAGGATGGTTTTCCGGTAATTTCGCGATTTGCTATGTGTTCCATAATATATGTTTACTTATCCTTGACAATCCGCAGACTAAAGTCTGGGGCTATTTATATTCTATTCTTTAATTATGCCCATTTGTTTCATCAGGAAGGTAGCATTAAGGTTTTTACTTATTCCCGGGTATAAAAGATAATCAAATTTCAGATGATCGCCTGCAGTGATGACCTCAAAACAGCGATTTACCAAGCGGCCGGGGTATTCTTTTTCCAGTTCACCCAACTCAACGTCGTGAGTAGCTACCAGTCCGGAGGCACCCAAATCGGTAAACCGGCAGATCAGGGCTGCCGATCCGGTGTGTTTATCACGAGAGTTAGTTCCTTTAAGCATCTCATCTACAATGACAAAGAGTTTTTCTCCCTTTCCTAACCGGTTTATTATCAGGCTTAACTTTTTGAGTTCAGAATAAAAGTACGACTCATCATCGCCCAATGAATCATTCGTACGAACGCTGGTATGCAGAGCAATAGGAACCATTGAAAACCTTTTTGCACATACGGGGCCCCCGGCCATAGCGAGAACCATGTTAACGCCGACCATCCTGAGCAAGGTTGATTTTCCGGCCATATTCGCTCCCGTTATCAAATATATATTACCATTTTGGTGGAAAGTCAGGGAATTATCGATCCGTTTAGAGGGATTAATCAGGGGATGGCCTCCATCGATGATTTCCATACTGAACTTCCCATCCAGAATTTCGGGCCAGGTAAAATCCTGGCGGTTATATGACAGATTTGCCAGTGAATTGAGTGTTTCCATCTCGGCAATCGTATCGATCCACACAGAAAATGAACTTCCATTATCGTGCCGCCAGCGCTCGAGCCGGATCATCAGGAGAATATCCCATAAAAAGAAAGAATTGAGTAGAAAACTCACAATCATGTTTCCCCTGATTTCGAGACCCCAGAGAATACCTGTCAGTTTATTCATGATGCGGCTTGCGGGGATATCTCCCTTTTTCAGGCTCTCCTTCAGCTCATTTAACTGCCGGGATTCGAAATCTTCCTTCTCGATCAGTTGCAGCAACCCCGCATATTTACGGAACAGGTCGAGCAGTCGTTCGAGTTTTTGCTGCTCTCTGTTAATCGTCCGGGTTCGGCTGATTATCAGGCCAATCGGAACGAGAAAATAGAGATAAATGACAGACGGAAGACGAAAGACGGTTAGAAGGATAGGAGGGAGGATGGTTAGGAGCAAAATAGACAGAGATATAATTGAGTTTATCCAAATGGCTGTTGAGTAGAAGCGGGTCGTGCTGAAATGGTCAGGGGCCTCGAGCCAGGAACGGATCTGACGGTTGGGGTTCCGCTCCCAGTCGGATTCACGGGCGGTGGCTTGGAAGTCCTGTCGCCATTCAACCTTGGATACCAGTTCTTTAACACCTTCCTGCCGCTTCCTGATCTGAGTAGCATCTGCACCGGGATACAACAGCCGGTGAGCCAGCTTTTCTTTTCCCAATGGAGTGGCTGCGCGGTTAACCTGCCGGTAGATGCTGTGCTCACCAAAAATATCGAGGTCGTAGCTGTATTCATGATGATAATCGATAAATCCGGTACCCGGATCGAAGGCTGAATAATCGCCTTCGAGAGCCATGATTTCCTCTTGATTTATCGTGATCAGGATCTGATGAAAATTGATTTTGCGTTTAAGGGTTACAGCCAGCTTCACCAAATAGAGAAACCCGGCCAGCAGGAGTAGTGGAATTACAAGCAGGGCGCTGATTTTTATTTTTATCGAGATATAAACCATAACAGCCATGAGCAGAAAGACCAGTAATCGGGCGGCGCCAACCCTGTTGGATTGGGTTTCCAGGTTCTGTTTCACCGACTGAAACTGGAGGATGCGTGCTTCGTAATATTGTAAAGCTGTCAGCTTTATAGACCTGTCTCCTTTCATTTCTTCGATTTGTTTCTTTTAATCAACTGAAAGCTCTCTCAAGAGCCTTTTAATTTTGCGTGAGCTCCAGTTAAATGCGCCTTTGCGCTGAACGGCAATTTTTCCTGACCGGTCGATAATCACTGTTGAGGGAATCGAGTGGGAAACCAGTTCGGGACCATTAACGGAGCCATAGTAAATCGGGAAAGTATAACCTTCCTTTTCAATGAATTTTTTTACAGCCGATGGATCTTCCGAGGTGAGGATTATAAATTTCACTTTGCTTCCATATTCCTTGTAAAGCCTTTCAATTGCAGGCATTTCGGCTCTGCACGGAGGGCACCAGGTAGCCCATTGATTGAGGAAAATCACTTCACTCTTAAGCGATCCAAGGGTGATTTCCATGCCCTGACTGTTGATGAATTTACTATCAAGGCTCAGCGGTCCCAAAGCTACTCTTTTACTTTCCGGAATCTCGGGGTTTGTTATCCAGGTTCTTGCAACTGCCACTCCCGATAAAATTGTACTGCGCGTTGTAGGGATTAAAAGCATCACCAGCAGTCCGAAAAAAAGAACGTCGGAAACGATGCTCCAGGGTTTGCGGCCTGCAATAACCTTATGGTACAGAAATTGCTTCAGATTCACGGTGTCTAATATCAGAGCTTTCAGCTTTATAAAGCTGAAAGCTTCAAGAAAACTGGCAGCCGTAAAGGTAAATATTCAGGAGCAGTTATCTGTATAAGTATATTTTTATATATTGGCGGTAATTTGTCATTTACAACAAACTATTAACTTAATCAGGAGGTATCTATGATGACCAGATTTTTTTCGATGGTACTCGTTTGTGGCCTGCTAGTAGCAGCAGTTCCTGCTCAGGCACAGACAAAAGAGTACATTGGGGCAGCAAAATGCAAAATGTGCCACAACAAGCAACCAACTGGCGAACAGTACAATAAGTGGGCTGCCAGTCCGCATGCTAAAGCCATGGCTTCACTGAAAGGTGATGAAGCAAAAAATCCAAAATGCTTGAAATGTCACTCAACCGCATTCGGTTTGAAATTGAGCGATACACAAACCATCACAGTAGCTGAAGGCGTATCGTGCGAATCTTGCCATGGTGCAGGTAGTGCATACAAGACTCCGACCATCATGAAAGATAAGGCTAAAGCTATGGCTGCTGGCCTGGTCATGCCGGACGATAAACTTTGCAAAAAATGTCATAATGCCGAAAGCCCGAATTTCAAAGGGTTTGATTTCAAGACATATGCTGCAAAAATTGCTCATCCAAATCCAGCTAAAGGTCAGTAATTTAGCTTGATACAAATAAAAAAGCCCTCGTTTTCACGGAGGGCTTTTTTTGTAGCTGTCAGCTATTTGTATCCGAAGAGCATCGAATAAATGATGAAGCAGACCAATATCAATCCAAAACTCAGGAAGACAAATCCAAATCCGCGGATGATATTGTAGTACCAGCTCTTGGTTTCTTTCTTAACCATAACCTTCTTCAGGCGGCCGCTGGCCTTAAGTTCTTCGTATTCACGAGGACGATCGTGCTTGAAATCTTCAAATGGAACCAGTCCGGTAAAGATGACAGTGTCCATTGGGAAAGCATCAGGACGCAGGTGCGTATTGAAGAAATGGTAGGTAAAGATGAATCCAACAGCAAGGAGAGCCTCGTCACTGTGGATAATCTGGGCAACATTGATCAGCCATCCCGGCAGTATCTTCGTGAAAGTTTCGGGGAACCAGAGCACTAATCCGGAGAATCCGATAACCGCAACACCCCAGAAAACAGCCATATAATCGAATTTCTCCCAGTAGGTCCATCTTCCGTAAGCAGGTTTTGGACCGCGTCCGACAAACCACTTCATGGTTGCTCCAAAATCCCTTATATCCTGCATGTTGAACATCAGCGAATTTTTACCAAATACAAATCTCCCAATAGGAATACGCTTTTTGATTTTGGTACTGATCAGCGAGAAAAGGTGGAACCCAAAATAACAGAAAGTAATGAAAGCCCCTACCCTGTGAATTTTTCCAGCTACCTGCGGTCCACCCAGCAGATCGGCCAGGAAAGCTGCCCAAGCCATATTCGAGAACTTCAGGATCATTCCGGTCAGTGCAAGCATCAGGAAGCTGATGATTACAAACAGGTGTGTCATTCGCTGACTGCGGCTGAACCTCTTGACATAATATTTATCAGCCAATGTATCCTGCAATTTTTCTTTTTCCTTCTTTTTCTTTTCCCTCAGTGATTTCAGTGAACGCGGGAACCAAAGGATCAGGTGAACGCCAAAAAACAGGAATACACCAATCAGCAAACTGGTCATTGCCCAAAAGGTATAGAACAGAACGCCGTATTTTTCTTTGTTATGGTGAGTTGCATGGGTCAGGTATCCGGTGAACCGCTTGTTGGCGTCGGGATGGCATTTCTGGCAGGTGGCGATGATGTTCAGGCTTCCCACTGATGATTTTGGATTGTTGACAGCGAGTATGCTATGCGATCCATGGCAATCTGAACACTTGGCGGCTTTTGAATAACCAAGCGTATGAGCCTTGCCATGATAAGTCTGCATATAGGTTTTAGCCGTTTCCTCGTGGCAGGTGCCGCATTGTACAGTTACCTGATCCATGAACTTATCTCCGCCGGTGGAACTGATAACATGTGAATTATGGCAATCGACACAGGTAGGATATCTTTTATCTTTCCCAACCTTGGTTATTGCATGGTCGCTCTTGATGTACTCGTCATAAATACCTTTATGGCAGGTAGCACAGGTGGCAGGAACATTCTTGGTATAAATGGTCGAAAGCTCGTTGGTTTCCTTCAGGATATTATGCGTCGAATGGCAATCGGTGCAAACAGCACTCACTGTCAATCCTTTTTCTATCAATCCCTTGCCGTGGATACTTGATGAATAGTCGGCCAATGTATTTTTCTGATGGAGATCCGTCCCTTCATTGGCTTTTCCATTAGTCATGTGGCATGATCCGCACAATTTAGGTATGTTGGCCCGGTAAGACGGGGAGGTATCATCATATCTCGATTTTACCTTGTGCGACCCATGACAGGTTGTACAATACGGTGCATTTTTATCCTTCTTATCGTATGCCTGTCCATGGCCGCTGCCGGCATACAGGGCAGATACCTCTGCATGGCAGGCTGAACAGTCAATCTTCCCGGCGGTCTCACAAGGTCTTGGCCGGTTCGACGACACATCCGAATGACATTTTACACAGGCAATATTTTTATGAACCGAATTTGCCAGATCGTTCTTGTCGACCCGCAGAGAAACCGTTGAATCACCAACTTGCATATGCGCAGTGGTATTTTCATGGCACTTGATGCACTCGCGATCCGAAATATTGGCAACAATATTCTGAGTACTAACACGGTGTGGTATGTGGCAAGAAGTACACGGGGGGATAGCACCCGGCTTTTCTTCCCACAGCGCACCTTTAATAATCTTGGTATGGACCTCCTCGATCTTCGTGTGACAGGTCATGCAGGTTTTAGCAATATTGTTGACCGAGATCGTGGAGTTCGGACTGGTATGTGGCAAAATCAAGTGGTTCCCATGGCAATCATTACAGGTAGCAGAAACAATGAGACCCTTTTTAAACAGGCCGATACCGTGAACATCCGAGCTGTAATTCTCCAGGATATTATGTTCTGATATATTATAGATTCTAGCTACCGGAGCACCTTCGCGATGGCATTTACCGCATAGAACGGGCACATTCATCTTATAGGTTCGTGACTTCGGATCGGTCCTCGATAAGATTTCATGATCACCGTGACACTCCTTGCAATCAGGGGCATAAAGAGATTTCAGCCGTTTTGCCTGCCCGTGAACCCCAGCCTCAAACTGTTTGTCGGGTTCCGTATGGCATTTACTGCAGGTAACAGGTTTCAGTCCCTCGGGATGCGGGAATTCAGCAACGGCGGCATCTTCATGGCAGGCGGTACATTTCAGGCTCTTATGCACCGAACCTCCCAATGATTTAGCTGTGACGTAAAGCGAGATTTTCTTGCCATTCTTTTCTACAGATAAACCAGGATCATCGTGGCACATCAGGCAATCTTCATTCGACTGAGCGAAGACCGACCAATGGCTGGCGATGAATAGAAAAAACAGAAGGATCGGAAGTCTTGCCTTGTGCTTTAATCTCTTTAAACCAATCATATCTATATATTTATTTACCTATTCTTCAAAGTTAATAATCTAACAATTTCCATCCGCATCAGAGATCAATTTCTTTAACCCTATCTGTCGCTTTCTCAGAGTGATATTGAAGTTTCAGCTTTCCTTTTCCGGATACCAGGAACTGATATTCAACCTGCCCGAAGGAGGGGATCATGAAGAACTGGATCTCAGGTTTATATTGCTTATAGGAAGCCTCATTCCGGAATTGATCTGTTATCGGGCCGCCAGCCACAACCTGAATATCCTTCCCTTCGAGTTTCAGGTAATCCATGGGATTAATTTTTATCCTCACCGACTGATAAGTTTCTGATGAAACAGCCTTGGAATTCGATAGCCTGACTTTTATGCGGTAAAGATTATCTCCGATTTTCTCTTTGCTGAAAATATTCATACTGATCTGCGGCAGGTTGAAAGCGCTCATGAAAACTGCCATGGCATTCCTGTGAACCAGGTCCATCAGCATAAAAGGCTGTGGCAAACGTGCATTGAACTTACTCCAGCCGCCGATCTCAATATTTCCATAAAGAGGGTGCTTATAGGGTTTCCAGGTGGAGTACATGGCACCATTGGTCAGGTAATCATTGAACTTCATCCGCTCGGTAGATTGCTCATCCATTGGCGCAGGTTTTGTGGTATCGGAGCGATACGACTCCGTGTTCGACTGAAAAAGTTCACCCACGAGAGTAAAGGCGCCTACGATATCATCGGTAAAATCACCAAAATCACCCCAGGTGGTATACAGATCTTTCCAGGAGATAAGATAATTGTATCCCGGAACCATTTTTTCACCGTTCTTTCCAAGATAATCGAAAACCTCGATATCACGACGGTCATATTCCTGGGCTAGTTTACTGGTTGGTCCGCGAAGGATCATCCCGCCTGAATTATGAAAGGCCCAGGCCACCAGAATATTTTTCCTAGCATAAAGAAAATTAGCAACAGCCTGTAAGCCCTTACCTTCGAGCGGGTAACTCCCGCCACCGCTCTCCACGTAATTGGGCTGCCAGTTATAAGGGAAATTCCTGTTCGGATCGACATATCCCGGTCCGTCCTCATTAATTTTCCCATCATTATCATTGTCGATTCCTTCGGGACCTAAAAGTCGGAATTCTCCTTTTTCACCTTTTTCAACGCGTACCATCAAGCGAGGATCTTTCGGATCCGTTTTATAATCCCCGAGGGTATCACGGATTCGCATCTGCGTTAAGTAACCATCACCATCGAGATCTTCAGCAGGATCCTCATCGATCAAACCATCGCGGTCATCATCTTTGGGAATCCAGAGCCCGCGGCCAGAGCTGGCATTATTGGCATCGGCAAACCAATGGTAACGACCATCAACATTAACAGTCGGAACACAATAGATTACTGATCTGTCGACCGTTTTTGTCACCCTGTCGAGCTTGCCATAATTGGTTAAAACATAATTGAGAAAATAAAGGCATACTTCAGTAGCCTGCACTTCGTTACCATGGATATTCCCGTCGACATATACCCCGGGTTTATCTTCTTCGGGACCGCTGGCAGGATTGTTAACGGTGATGGACCAGATTTCGCGGCCCTCATCGCTGTGGCCGATCATTTCAAGCCTGGTAAGTTTTGGAAATGCCTTGTTCAGTGCCACTAATGCCTCATTTACCTGGGCATAATTGTAGTAGCGATCAAACCGAAGCGGAACTTCAATTTTATTTTCCTGTGCCGATAATGTGGATATCGAGGTCAGAATTATCAGCAGGCCGGTAAAAAACAGTGTCCTTTTCATAATTATTTCCCTTCCAGTCTGATTGATTTTTCACTTCCGTATGCATTCACCGGATCCACTTTAACCAGGACATCCGTGGGATTATCCGCCTTCAGTATCCAGGTTAGTTTTCGTTGTTCATTTCCATTGATACCCTCGAATGGAGTGCGTTCCCTACCCGAAATAAAAGTGATTCCTTTGCCGGTGACAGTCACGATGGCAGGCGGGGGGACTTTAGTCCGGGCGCCAATGGCCAGTGGGAACGGAAGTTGTTTATTATTGGATATCCATGCATCCACACGATAAATTCCGGCACCCTGAGCCTCCACTTTAACTTCTCCAAGTGCCAGTTCAGGAATCTGTTTTACCAGTTCAAAAATCCAGGGAACCTGCACATTCAGCAAGGTATCGATCTTCCCTGGCGGCAGCAAATCAGCATAAGGAACATTTCCGCCAATTTCCACCTTTCCGAGTTTGGGATGGTTAAATTCTTTCCATGCAACGAAGCCTTTGCCACCGAGAATGCTGTCGTTATAGGCCATGAATACGTTTTTTGTGGAGTCCTTAGGCTTTGGCATTGCCCACAAATCCATGCT
This sequence comes from uncultured Bacteroidota bacterium, assembly GCA_903851365.1. Lineage (GTDB taxonomy): Bacteria > Bacteroidota > Bacteroidia > Bacteroidales > UBA12481 > UBA12481. The sequence continues at coordinate 284,966 of CAINOB010000002.1, read as the reverse complement.
GAACGAAGGCAGTCCCAGCTGAAAATACGACCACAATTCAAATGTTCCGTCTTTTTCTCTCTGGGGATCTACCCTTTTTGAGGTCCAACCTTTTTCCTTCAGATATTTCTTGTACTTGTCGGAAAATGCCGCATAAATTTTGGAATCTGCTTCCAGCGGATTGATCACCGGGCCCATATCCAGCATACCGGCAACCATGGCGTCATCCACCGTTGTGCCGGGGGGCACTGTGGCTTTGAGCATTTCCTTGACCTCCTCAAGTGAATAGGTTTTATCAGGATCAGCGTTGAGCATCTGGGCATAACGCGGTGGCAGTTTGATGGCTGTCAGGCTCATGGCACTTTTTCGCCCGCCTTTTGGTGGTACCAGGCACCAGTTCGAGGAACCATAGGTCATGGTGAGGGCAATTTCAGGATGCGCGGTCATGAATTTCATCAGGCCGAGGATTTCCGGTTCCGAACCACTCCAGGCACCGGTGCCAGGCTGGTTGTAACCATATAAAAATGGAAAGGTGATACCGATATTTGTTCCGCCGGGACCATCTTCATTATACAGTCCATCGCCATCATTATCAATGCCTTCAGGATATAGCTTATAAATTCCTTTTTCACCTTTCAAGGGATCGGCCCTTTTCATGAGCCGGGGATCCTTATCATCAATTATATAATTGCCATCCGGATCTTTTACCCGCATCTGAGTGATAAAGCCATCACCATTAAGATCTTCCGGACCATCCTCATCGGTTTGCTCGTCCATGTCGTCGTTCCATGGTCGCATGTTGCGGCCATCGACGAGAAGTGGTTTCTGAAAAAACCGATCAGCGCCATCCGGATTTCCACAGGCCAGGACATACCAGGTAAGATTTTCGAAACGTTCAGGTTTCTTTAGCAGCTCATTGATCAGAACGAGAGCTCCTTCGCTGGCCAGGGGTGCGGTTCCTTCGAGGTCGGCAACTACGAGAACAGCCGGATTTTTCTTTTTATCCGTGGCTGACTTTTTACTGATTTCGATGATCTGATAATCGGTCCCCTTGAAACTTTTCCCAAGGTTGTGCAAAGTAACCAGCCCGGGCTGCGATTTAGCCAGAGAGGTTAACTGCCCGTTGATCTCCGCAGGGGTATGATATACCGAACCTGCAGGCTGCTGTGCCAGAGCGGATAAATTAAAGGCCAATGCAATCCAGAAAGATACTTTTTTCATTTTTTCAAGTATTAAAAAAACCCGGCCGGAACACCGGGCCGGGTTTTTTTTAAACCTAAGAAATTAAAACCTATATATGGTTCTTTTCAGAATCATTTTCAGATTCATGTTCCGATTCATCATCATGATAACCGCTAATCATAGCTTTATAATGATCGGTCGGTTTTTTACCCATCGTGGCAAAATAAAGATGAATCACCAGGAATATGGATACACCGAATCCGCCAAGGATATGGAGAAAATCGGTAGCTGCAAATCCATTGATTCCGAGCCATTCGCTGACAATTACCTGTGGGAAAAGCAAGGCCCATCCGGTGATAAATATCATCGGAACCATAAAATACATCACAACAGCATAAGTAACCTGCTGCAAAGGATTGAATTTCCGTGCGCTTCCGATTGGGAAAGGAGCTTCCTCTTTCTTAAAGACTCCAAAAGCATAATAGTAAATCTGTTTCCACATCCGCTGGCGAAATCCCCTGAATTGAATCAGGTAATTCCTTCCGTTGCCGGTAAACAGGTTACCGAGGAAAAAGATAATATAATTCGCCGTCAGTAATATTCCGGAGATATTATGCATGGTGACCGCCAGATCAAAACGGATGCGGGTGGCATCGGGGCTTGCATAATGCATGCTGATTCCCGAGAAAATAAGGACTAAGCAGAGCAAGGCATTCAGCCAATGCCACAGCCGGATCCAGATTGGGTATAGATAGACTTTTCCGCTCATATTACTTCTTCATTATTCGAATTATGGTATGGATGGCTACACCTCCGATGGCACAGGCAAAAACGAGCAGGCTGATCAGGTTGAGCAGCGGGCTTGGATTGGTGCCAATGGCAAAGTCGCGACTTGATATAATGGAGGTAAGCACTCCTTTTTCCGACCGCTCCTGAGCAAGCTGATATTTATACAAGGAATATTTCAACCTTGAATCGGTCGAGTGGCACTGGGCGCAATTGTGGATAGCTTCCTCCTTTGGCCTGATATTGTGTGCAACCAATACATCAGCACGGATCTCGGCATGGCATTCTATACATCTTACGTTCCTGAAATGCTTGATCGGATCGGGAAGCCATTTGTGCTTGGCGATCAGATTCGATTTCGGGTCACCATAAAGAATATCGAACTTGCCCATACCAGAATGGCATTCGAGGCAGATCGAATTATCGTAGGCTACCACCTGATTCAGGTTTTCCTTGCTACGTGTAGTAATGTTATACGAATGAGGATTATGGCAGGACCAGCAGGATACGCCAGTATTTTTCCTGGTTGCATGCACGCTTTTCTTGTACTCCTCAGTGATACCAGTGAAATTGATTGGAGGGACATCATCGGTATCGGTGTGACAATCGGTACAAACTAAAAGTGGCTCCAGTTTAAGGTCCGACTTATGCGGCAGGTTATTATAATCGCTGGCATGGCAATCGGTGCAAGCCAGGGATTTATGGTTATTATGGTAATAGGCAACCGTATCGATGATCAGATCCTTGAACATTTTGTGCTTGATCACCTGGCTTGAATCCTTATTGGCATAGGTATACCAACGTTTACCATGGCAGCTGAAGCAATGATTATTAGCAGGATTGGACTTCACGGGCGGGATCGAATCCTGAGCCTGAAGTGTCATCCCGGCGAATAATGCCAGCAGGAATACTATTGTTTTGAGTTTCATCTTTGATTAAAGACCTTTATACTTATTAAAGTGGAAGGTTGAAGATTCCAATTTAGAATCTCAACTATTCTCCTTCAATTAAAATCTCACAGTAAGGTTAAACCCAACCCTGAGCCGACTAAAGAAACTCACGGAGCTATCGAACAGGTCGGTTGTATTATAAACAAAGTTGTTCTGCGGAACGATATTATTTGAGTTCGAAACAAATACCATAAAGCAGTGGGTTGGTGAACCGATCTCAAGTCCAAGTCCGAAACTTGGCTTCGGCGCAACCAGTTTGTCTTTTCTTGCAGTTCCGGCGTCGGAAGGAATGGTTGCCGTCATAGCAAATCCCTGATCATAGGTAGCGATGATGGACATTTCATTATGTATTTTGTAACGGCCTCCCACTGAAACTCCCAGATAATCGTTCCATTTGGTGCTATCACTTGGAACGGCGTTGAAATGAATAAAGGATCCGGCTGCCTGCAGGCTGAATTTACTATTGAATTTTCTCGATACGATCAGTTCATTGAAAAAGGAGAAGCGATCTTCAAACTTGTAGCTTTTAGCAAAAGCTGAAGTATCCCGGCCATCGATTCCAATCTGAGTTAAAAAACTCAGGCTTACCGGCATACCAGTTCTTCTCTGCTGAAGAATCAGGTATTTTCCGTAGATGTCCGACATTTTGTTATACCGTTCAGTTCCTACACCAACAGACAATCTCTCGGTAATACCGTAATTAAATCCCAGGCGGATATTGGAAGAAGCATAGATACCTGCCAGATCGGTAAATCCATTATTCATGGTTCCGAAGCGGTGATGAATGATCAGTTCGAGGCCACCTTTATAAGGTCCGATGTTGGTTCTCTGGTCGATCAGGAGGGAAGAATTGAATACTTCCTTAACCGGACGACGATCTGGGCCGGCAACGGAGTCCTGGGCATATGATTGTGCACCAAATGCAAAGAGCAGAAGTACTGCTATCAGTTTCAAGCTGTTATTTAAAGTTTTCATGGTTAGGTATGGTTTAATTATTTAATGCACCTTCAGTGATCCACTTTGTGATCAGGGCTTTCTGATCCGAAGTAATTTTGGTAGCAGTATTGTGGCCGGCGTTGATATACTGGATCAGCTTACTGCCAGCCGGATCTTTAGCAACAACAAGATTTTTTGCAATTAATGAAGCATATGCCTTATTGACTCTCAGGTCGGGTGACTGTGAACCATTATGGCAACCTGTGCATGTTGCGGTAGTAAAAATTGGTTCCACTTCATTTTTAAAGCTGGTTGGAGGGATAACACCTTTAGCGCCTTCGGTGATCCACTTCAGAATCAAGGCTTTCTGGGCTGCTGTCATATCCTTTGCTGTATTATGTCCTGCGTTGATTTTCTCCATCAGGATGCTTTCTTCGGGATGAGCAGTATCAACCAGATTCATGTTGATGAGTGATGCATAAACCTTTCCCTGTTCAAAATTTGGTTTAAAAGAACCCGTGTGGCACATTTTACAGTTTAACTGTATGAAAATAGGTTCAATCTGAGTGGTAAAATCCACCGGTGTATCCGGGATTACAACATCATACGGCACAATTGTCTGGTATTCGCATGATACCATACCGATCATCAGGATCCCTGACAGCAGGGTAGCCAATTTTTTCATTTTCTTATTCCCTCCAATTAATTTTTAGCAAATTACGAAAAAACAAAAAGGCTCTAAACGAGTTAGAGCCTTTTGTTCTAAACTATTATACTATTACTTGATAGCATCGTAAGAGTTCGAAAGCAGAGCTTTGATGTACTTGTAGTTATGTACACCTTCGCTGCGGTCTGCTTCTACCATCTGATAGTTGAAGAATGCACCGGTTTCTTTAACGGTCCATCTACTTCCTTTACCAGCTGGTTTTGTTCCGCTTGCAACCTGGTTATAAGGAATAGCCAGTAAAGTTGCAGGATCTAAAAGTTTCAGAGCAGTCAATCTGTCACCCAATTTTTTGAGGTCAGCTGCGATTTCAGTCTGACGACCTTTGTAGTCAGTGCTGGTGATGTCGCTGTGGCATTTTTTGCAACCGGTGATGTTAACTTTGGTACCATCGGTACTTGCAATTCTCCAGGTGTGACCGCCAACTAAAGTACCTTCGCCTTCAGCCATGTGACACATTGAACAGGTTGCAACACCTTTGTGGTTGGTGCTTGTGTAAGCCATAGCTCCGGCAACTTCCCATCCCTGTGTTCCATTGAGCAGGTTACCCTGTGGTCCGTGGTGCGGGCCAAAACGTGAGTTGGTAATTGCATAGGTGGTGTCACCAGTGATTGGAATTGGAATTGGAGCACCCGGACGAGCCTGGTGGCAATAAGCGCAAGCATTGGATGAATTGCCGAAATCAATCGGTGCAGCTTTTGGATCCATAAGAACCTTTACTGCTTCGGTATGACCGAGAGCATAGTTCGGGAAATCAGTGGAATCAAGTGTGCCGTGGAAATCGTGGCATGCATCACACTGCAGTGGAACCGGAATCTTAGGAATGAACTCAACGGTATCGCGACCGGTAAGCTGAGTTTCCTTGAATCCCTGATAGGAGTGGCAACGTGCACAGCTCTGACGGTTACCGTCACCTGACCATGTTGTGCCTGAACCATGCTTTGATGTGGCAAACTGTGACTCAACAGCTGCGAACGTAGCTGCATTGTGACATTTTGTACAGAAAGCATTGGCATCTTTTCCATTCAAACCGTTGGTACCATTTGTACCATTGGTTCCGTTAGTACCGGCTGGTCCAACTGGTCCCTCGCAAGCGGGGAACAGAACGACCAGTGCGAAGATAGCTAACGCGCTGATACTCAATAAATAACTTAATTTTTTCATATACGTGAACATTTGTTGATAGTTTGAGTCGAAAGTACCTGTTATTAGCCAAACAGCAGGTTCTCACATATTGATATGTATACATACAAGGTTTGAACTATTTCATTTCTAAACTGATTTATATCTTTAGCTCTTTGATTTATATCATTTAATACTTGACATAAATCATAATTTTTTATATTCGCATAGAATTCTAAAACCAAAAGATGATGATTGAACCCACAACACCGGACTCCTGCCAGCATTGTTTACAGAAATGCGATGCATTTCAGGCTCTGAGCCTTAGTGAAATGGAGATTCTGCATGAAGCAAAATACGACACTGCGTATCGCACCGGTGAAGTTATTGCCAAACAGGGAGCTCCGATTTCTCATCTGGTCAGCCTGAATGAAGGTCTGGTTAAGGTGGTTTTGGAAACACCAGGTGAGCAGGACATTATTATATCGATTGAGAAGCCGGTTTTTATTCTGACTGGCCCAGGTTTATTTGTTGACAACCGCTATCATTTTTCTGTCATTGCCATTTCAGAATGCCGCACCTGTTATCTCGAAATTCAGCAATTGCATAAACTGATCGATACGAATCCCGATTTTGCCAAGCGCTTTTATAAAAATATGGGGGAAAGGGATATCCTTCTTTATAACCGTATCCGCAGCCTGAACCAGAAAAATATGGCTGGCCGCATCTCTGAAGCCCTACTAAACCTTCATAAGATCATCTTTGAAACCAATCCTTTTGATTTCATACTCACCCGTCAGGAACTTGGTGAATTTACTGGAATGACTAAGGAATCAGTAAGCCGTATCCTAAAAGAATTCCGCGAAGAAGGACTGATTGAAATTGATGACCGGAAGGTTGAGATTCTTGACTTCGACAAGCTCCGCGACATCAGCCGAAAAGGCTAGCTCAATGTGCTAATTGCCAAATGCTTACTGTTGACTGCCAAGTACTGACTGTCAAATATCCTGAACACAGCGGACAGAAAATCCAAAACTTTTATTCAGGAAATATCGGTTAACCCCAGTATGATTATAGCCCAGGTGCCTGTACCATGCACTGTAATCACCACTTTGGGTGGATGACCAGAAAAGTGCATTGTATCCAATTTCGTAAAACACTCCGATGTTATTTCTTGATCCTGCCGGCAGTCCATTAAATCCGCTGGAGTTATCCCCTTTACCTGAAGTACCGTCGTATGTTTTCCAGCTTTTTGTGGATTTCATTTTTTTTCCCGGCAATGGCATCTCCTCCCAGAAAGTCTACCAGAACATCCCATTCTTCATCGGTGGGCATATGCCAACCCTCTGGACAAACCCCACGGATTTCAGATTGGCCGGAACTGCTATCTGCGAGGTTCATTGCTGCCACCCAGTTATAGAATACACCGTAGCTGGAAAAACCATTGGTTCGCCTGGCGGCATTAACGTCTGTCCCGTCGTAACCAAAAACATAATAGAAAGGTTCGGTATCAGATCCCATTGCAGGGGGGCTGACTGCCGGCAGCCAGGCAAGGTTTTCGGCCATCCAGGTTTGCGTTCCAATAGTTACCCACTGGTATTCATGTTTATCGCGCTTATCGATAAACTTGCCGGACGCCGGATTCACGGTTTGCTCCATGCAACTAAAAAAAAGCAGCGGCCACGCCAAAAGAGCGGCTGGGGAAAATATTTTCACGTAATTCCATCCTGACATCCCCTGCAATTTAAGCATTTATATGAAAATATGAAAAAACTGCTTCATAATCAGGGATATGCTTTCTTATATTTGACCTCAGGAACTATACCTATAAAAAATGAAAAAACTGAAAGTCATTGTCACCGGATCAACCGGGATGGTTGGAGAAGGCGTCCTGCACGAATGTCTTTATCATCCGGATATAGAGCAGGTATTGGTAATTAACCGAAAACCCTGCGGTGTGACTCATCCGAAACTTACTGAAATTCTACATCAGGATTTCACTGATCTATCTCCGGTCACCGACCGTCTGAGCGGATACGATGCCTGCTATTTCTGTGCAGGCGTTTCATCAGTGGGGATGAAAGAACCTGAATATACCCGCATCACTTATACCCTCACGATGGCATTTGCCTCCACGCTGGCACAACTGAATCCTGATATGAGCTTTTGTTATGTATCCGGAGCCTCTACCGACAGCAGCGAAAAGGGAAAAATCATGTGGGCGCGGGTAAAAGGTAAAACCGAGAACGACCTGACCAAGCTTCCTTTCAGGCAGGTTTACAATTTCCGGCCAGCCTTTATGACGCCTACCAACGGATTGAAAAATGTAAACTCTTACTATAAATATGTATCCTGGCTGGTTCCGGTGCTGCGCTTGATTTTACCGAACTCCATATCCACCCTGAAAGTGGTTGGATTGGCGATGATCAATGTTACACTCAAGGGTTATGAAAAGCAGGTGCTGGAGGTAGTTGATATTAAGAAAGTTGGAGGAGGTAAATAAAGTTATAGATTCCAATTTAGAATCTTAAACCTTTAAATATCATGTATTTACGATTTTGGAAGTTATTTTCGATTTTGCTGTTGCCAGCCTTATCAGCAACCGCAATCCCCGATTCTGCAGGGTTTGAAAAACTGCTTAAGCCGATTGGAGGATCCATGCGCTTGCTGGAATGCAATTACGATGGATCGGTGATAGTAAATACAAAAGAATTTTCGGGTGGTAAGCTCACATTATCCGACGCTGAATGGATATCTGAGGTGAAATATAAACCGATTCCCGGCAACCGGGATGCAATGGAATTGGTAGCAAAATTCAGGTTGCGCCAGGGCATCAGTGGCTCGGCAGGCATTGCGGTTGCATTTGATTTCGATGGATGGAGCACGGAAAACTACGTGATGATACCAGCATCCGTCTATAATGGAAACCGGAACCGGATTGTTAATCGTAATTATGCCGCAGGACTCGACCGTGACGATCTGTACAAAAAAGAGCTGCCGCTCACAACCACAGGACTGCCGCAATTATCAACCGATGCAGGAAAGCCATCGAAAATCATGGTCACAGCCTGCAATGCCACTACTCCAGCCATTTGTATTTACAGCAAAAAGTTCGGGAGGGCATTTATTTTGCTGGCCGATCAGGGAATCCGCACGGCAAATGGCATCGTCGACAACGGACTTATTGTGAGTGAGAGTGCCGACCGCACAAAAGCCACGATCATGTTAAGCGCTCCGGGGGTGCGGGAACTCAAGCCAGAATTCGTGGGTTTCAGTCCGAGCCCGGACAGGGGGATAGATTGGAAAGCCGGAGATGAGATCACAATGAGAATAAAAATATATTCATTTAAAACAACCGATATCCCTGGCCTTCTTGAAAAATTCATGTCTGTGCGAAAGGAGGTTTCCGGCCCCAACCAGCCGCGCAATCTGATGCCATTCAGTGAAGCTGCAAAAGTAATGGCAAGGAATATCGACAACCGATATTTTGACAAAGGTCCGTTCCGTTTCTACCGCCCCGAGAATGCCGACTGGATTTCTTTCGGTTGGGTTGGAGGATTGATGGACACTTATCCGATGCTGGTTTTAGGGGATAGCCTGCATCTCGATCATGCAGCGAACACCTTCGATTTTGCTATTCCGCGAGCACAGGGCACTGCGGGATATTTTTATGGAGCCCTTAACTTCGATGGGAAATGTTTTGGTCGTGAAGGCTATGATGAATTTCCCTGGATAACCCTGACCCGCAAAAACGGCGACGTACTTTACTGGATGATCAAGCAATTTGAGCTGCTCAGAGAGGAGGGTAAATCTAGCTCAATCAAACCGGCATGGGAAACAAATATCCATAGGCTGGCGCAGGCATTTTCAGATACTTGGAACAAATACGGGCAGTGGGGAAACTTTGTAAACATCAATACCGGCGAAGTGGCGGTGTATAATACCACCAGCGGAGCCAGTGCGGTTGGTGGCATGGCCCTTGCTTCAGACTATTTTAAGGAACCCGGATTCATGAAAGTTGCGATGGAGGCGGCGAATTATTATTACAGCCGTGATTTTGTCGCTAACGGAATGACCACAGGCGCCTGTGCCGACATTCTTCAGAATGCCGACTCCGAATCAGCTTCTGCGCTGATGACCTCACTCATGGTGCTCTATGAGCTCACAGGTGACCAAAAATGGCTTGATAAATCAAGAAATGTGGCGAATTTGTTTGCTACATGGGTAGTTTCTTATGATTATGAGTTGCCTCCACAAACCGAACTTGCAAAGCTGGGTGCCAAACTTACAGGGGCTGTGTGGGCCAGCACTCAAAATAAGCATGGGGCACCGGGGATTTGCACCTCATCAGGGGATCCGTTATTTAAAATTTTCCGTGCCACCGGTGATACGCGATACGCTGAACTGATAAGGGATATCGCACATGCCTGGGCCGAAGGTGTTCAACCTGATGGCACCATATCCGAACGCCTGACTTATTGCGATGCCGACAGCCGTGGCTCCCGCGGAGCAGGGTGGAAAACAGGCTGGAATGAACTGAATGGGATCCTTATGGCCATGGAGCTGCCAGGCATTTATCTGCAAACAGATAAAGAAGTATTATACGTCCTGGATCAGGTTGAGGTTAAGATTATCAGCCGATCATCCGGCGCAGTAAAACTTGAGATTACCAACCCGACAAAATACGACGCTGAAATTTCGGTTTTTGCTGAATCCTCGACTGATGCATCCAAACCTCTTGGAAACCTGGCATTTCTGAAGTGGCCGAAAATTTCAGTCAGCGCCGGTGAAACAAAGAGTTTTGTTAAATCTTTCTAAACCATTGAATCAGTGGTATCGGTACCTGAATAAACTTTCCCTGGTAATGGACCCCTGTGAAGCCAAACTGGAACGAGCTGTTTTCTGTGGCCTGGAAACGCAGTCCCGGCGCCAGGACAATAAGTGGATTTCTTTGTTGAATCTGGGTTTCCAATGAGTAGGTTAACGCCTTGCCCATGTCATGATAGTTTTCTTTGAGTACCTGTACAGCGGTTTCCTTGCCGGGAAGCATAATAAATGAATCAAAAACAAAACTGAATTTCTTATTCAGCCGGAACATCCCTGCCAGCGACATTAAAAACCTGCCTTCGCCATCATTATAAGTCCGATTTACTGAGGTATAGCTGTTGGTACTATACTCAGTCGGAGTGTTGATGAGGGTATAGATTGTTTCTGTCCTTTCAGCAAAAACGGCACCGTATCCTGCAGAAAAGTTGATGTTATTTATCCGGTTACCAAACGTAAGGAATCCAAACGGAAGTGCCAGTCCGTACTTTGGATAGGCCCACGAACCCGTACCGCCCAGGAATCCCACCCCGCCATGTAGGTTTTTTGCAATATTAAAGCTGTATTTAGCCGTCCCGATAACCGGCATCCCAACCCAAGAAGTCATGATCCCCACGCCGAAATTGTCGGCAATTCCGAATTGAAAATCCGGGCCAAACAGGTTCCATTGGACATAATTATCTCCTTTGGCGATCGGAAATCCATTTGTGGTCAGAAAGTAGCGCGTTGAGAATAATTGTCCGTTGCTATTCTTCCCATTACTGGTGATTGGAATGATCTCTTTCACCTCATGCTTGGGAATATAAACCAATCCAATTTCTTCTGATTCCATCAGGATTTCCCTTGCATCCCGCGAAAGAATTTTGCCGGTAAATGAGACACCGTTTTGTTTGACAACTTTATATTTCAGGGAAGTAGTATCGGAAGCATTCTGGGCTTGTCCCGATACTGAGAACCCTACCAGGAGCAAGAAAGCTATTAGAAGAGTGCATAGTTTTTTCATTGCGATGCTGTTTAAACAAAGATAGCGAAAAAGGGTATCGGGTATCGGGTATCAGGTTTCACTTCCTGCCTACTTCCGGTAAAACCCGATCAGCGCATTTGTTGAGCTATCGTGATTAAGTGGTTTTTCATTGTCTTGAAGTTCGGGAATTATGTTCTGGGCCAATACTTTCCCAAGTTCGACACCCATCTGGTCGAATGGGTTGATATCCCAGATAGCACCCTGCACAAATACGCAGTGCTCATACATAGCCACTAGCTTACCCAGGTTTTCGGGGGTCAGCTTATCGAGGAAGAATGTTGAAGATGGACGGTTGCCTTCGAATACTTTATGTGGAACCAGCTCCTCAGGTACATTTCCTGCCCTGACTTCATCGGCGGTTTTTCCGAAAGCTAAAGCTTCACCTTGCGCTATCATATTGGCAATCAAGTAGTCCTGCTGGGAAGGAAGTTCATTAAGCGTTTCTTTAAATCCGATAAAATCGCAGGGGATAAGCTTCGTTCCCTGATGTATCAACTGGTAAAAGGAGTGTTGGCCATTGGTTCCTGGTTCGCCCCAATAGATGGTTCCTGTTTGATAATCCGTTCTTTTCCCGCCCAGGGTTACCTGCTTACCGTTACTCTCCATGGTCAGCTGCTGCAGATAAGCCGGAAAGCGCTTCATATAATTATCATAAGGCAAAACACCCTGAGTCTGGGCACCGAAAAAATTATTGTACCAAATCCCGAGCAATCCCATAATAACAGGAATATTCCTGGTCAGGGGAGCGGTACGGAAATGTACATCGATCTGATGAAAACCGTCGAGCAACTGTTGATAGTTTTCAGGTCCGATGGCAATCATGGTCGATAACCCAATCGCGGAAGTCATGGAATACCGGCCACCTACCCAATCCCAGAATCCGAAAATATTTTCGGCATCGATACCAAATTTTACCACCTCTTTTTCATTGGTGGAGACGGCAACAAAGTGCCTGGCAACGGCAGAAATGCTGCCCAATTTTTTCAGGGACCATGCTCTTGCGGCTTGCGCATTGGCCATGGTTTCAAGAGTAGTAAATGTTTTTGAAGATATGATGAACAGTGTATCCTCCGGATCGAGACCTTGTACTGCTTCCGAAAAATCGTTCCCATCGACATTGGAAACAAAGCGGAAAGTAAGGGTTCGCATGGCATAATATTTCAGTGCCTCATATGCCATCACAGGACCCAGATCGGATCCACCGATACCTATGTTGACAATATTCTTAACTGGTTTACCTGTAAATCCCAGCCATTCACCCCTGCGTACCTTTTCAGCAAAAACAGCCATTTTATCCAGTACGGCATGTACATCAGGAACTACATTATGCCCATCAGCAAGGATGGTTGACCCTTTTGGCGCCCTGAGTGCGGTGTGCAGCACTGACCGGTTTTCGGTAGTATTGATTTTTCGGCCAGAGAACATATCTTCCCTTTTCGCTTCCAGTCCGCGTTCCTCTGCCAGGCTGAACAGCAGGCTTAACGTTTCTGCCGAAACACGGTGCTTGGAATAATCGAAATAAATGCCGGCTTCCTGGGTCACAAAACTGGTGCCGCGTGTTTCATCCAGTTTGAACAGGTCCTTAATAGTGACCTTTTCGATTTCCCGGAAATGCTTTTCAAGAGATTTCCAGGCGGCGGAATTAGTTAAATCGGTGCTCATCAGGTTTTATTTAATACTGCTTTTTTTGGTTGCGATGCTCCCGATCAGGTTATTCCAGGATTTATTGAATGATTCGGCACCTTCACGCTGCAGCTGATCGGCCAGGGCAAGGTAATTTACTGAGAATCCTTCGATACGGCTGATCAATTTTTCTGCTGCAGATTTGTCCACGGAAAGTGGCTCTCCGGTTTGTCCATGATCAGCATAGGCGAGGAGCGTATTTTCCGGCATGGTATTGACGGAATAAGGGGCTATCAGGTTTGAAATATAGAGAACATCTGATGCTGCAGGATCTTTGGTTCCGGTACTGGCCCAAAGTATGCGTTGAGGAAATACTCCGAAATTTGTGAGTTTCTGCACCCTTTCTGACTGCAGAAATTTCAGGTAGGAATGATAGGTTTTTTGCATGACCGCAATCCCCATTTGATTTTGCAGGTCAGCAGGCACCTTGTCCGACACGGCTTTATCCCAGCGGCTTACAAATACAGAAGCCACTGACCGTACATCAGGGTTCAGGCCTTTTTCCACCCGCTCCTCAGCTCCCCTCAGGTAAGCCATGGCAGCGGCTTCATATTGCTCAGCCGAAAACAATAGCGTAACATTCACGGGTATACCAGCCGCGATGGCTTTCTCAATGGCCGGAAGTCCTTCAGGGGTTCCGGGAATCTTGATAAAGGCATTCGGACGGTTAACTTTTTTATGAATATCGAGAGCTGCCTTGATCGTGTTTTCAGTATCGTAAGCTAAAAGTGGTGATACCTCAATAGATACAAAACCATCGAGTCCATTGGTCTTCTGATAAACGGGCAGAAAAAAATCTGCTGCACGCTGGATATCTTCAATTGCCAGGCTGAAAAAGAGGTCCTCGTCGCTGAGGTTCTGTCCGCTGATCTTTTTTATAGCCTCATCATAATAACTTGTTTTGGCAATCGCTGCCTCAAAAATCGAAGGATTTGAGGTAAGTCCGGTAATCGACAATTCATCGATATAGTGTTGAAGAACACCATTATCGAGCATATTTCGGGTAATATTATCGAGCCAGATGCTAACGCCTTGCCTGTGAAGTTTCTGTGTATTTAAGTTCATTGATTAATGGTATTTGATGAGGTTCACAAAATTAGCTTTATTCTGATAACCGTCCAAAACCATCTGCAGTCAGCTAATAATAGAGCAGGTGCCCTTTCACTCGTCCCAATGAATTAAATTCCAAAGCCGGGAAAGGAAGTTTAATAAAGAACATACAATCCAGCAGTGCCCTGAGAAATTTCGAGTTCGTTTTAATTTTTGTCCAGTCGATATCCAGGGAAAGCAGGTACTTTCGGTATCTATCGGCATAAGGAACAGGAATTCCATTATAGGAAGTAATGTTTTCGTATTTGCCTAACATACCAGTGCCGCTATATCCCAGTGACAAACCGAGCCAGGCTGGAATTTTACTGACCGGCACGATTTTTTTTAGCGGAATGGAAAGCCAGTAAGTCTGACAATTGTAATCGAATAATCTTTTTATTGGTGCAGTGATCTGATGTCCGGATGAGCTAAGTTGATATGGTGAGGCGTGGTAACTCAATTTGTAGGTTAATACCTGCTTATCGAACAGTAGTTCCTGACCAAGAAGCAGGCAGGATCCGGTTGCGTTGGCTACCATATCACCCCAGGAAAAGCCCCAGCCATCGTAAATCCCATCAAATATTTCGATGGGCGCCTGCAGGATCAGGCCGAGTGTGCCGCCGTAAAGTAATGCCGGATTTTTTTTTACCCCGGCTCCCCTCAGCAGCTTATAACCGATATAGCTCTCCATGTATGCTCCCCATACATGCCCGAATTTATCGCACTGCAGATAAGCCTTATTATCGTTATCGAAATGAAACGGCACCCGCTGGTGGCCCTTATACCAGATAAACTGCAGGTAAGAAGCAATTCCTGCCGATGCTACCCCTTCGGCCACAATGGTAGTAACCAGCCTGGCTTTATTGATCTCTGGCGGCGATTTGAATCTGAGCGAATCCTGGCAATAAACATTGGTCAGGCCGATGATAAATAATATCATCGGGCAGATCAAAGATTTCAGAAAAAAATTAGTTGGGTTCAAAGCCGCTTGATTTCGTTTTGACAGGTAAAGTTTAAAAAAAATACCAATATAAAGGGCTGCCGATAACAACTGCAAATAACCTTCCTACCAAGCGGAATCAGTACATTTGTATAAAAGACTATTAAAGCATTACTCATGAAAAAATTACTGTTGGCGTGTCTTCTTTTTGGAGCTTTCAAGGCTTTGCACGCACAGGCACCTGAGGAGCTGGTATACCTTCATATCGACCGTTCTGTATACTCCCCATTGGAACAAATTAATTTCAAGGCTTATGTGCAATCGGTTAACACATCTGAACCAAACAGCATCAGCAAGATTTTTATTTTGATGCTGAACCAGGACGGTAAGGTTGTTGCGGAAAAGGAATACCCTCTGAATAACAAGCAATATGCAGGACAGCTGATTTTGCCCGATTCGCTGCATGATGGGGAATATCGTTTGGTTGCTTACACCAGCGGAATGGAAAAAGGATCGCCAAAGGATGTTTTTACTCAAAAAGTATTTATCAGGAAGACCGGGTTTCAGGACCTTCTTATAAAAATGAAACCGGATGCAAAATGGTATGTACAGGGTGATTATGCCCAGATAAAAGTTCATATTACCCTGGTCGATGGCAAGCCTTACAGCAATGATCAGCTCATTTATCTGGCTTCAAAAAACGGATCGCCCTATCAGAATGGACTCGGCAAAACTGATGAAAATGGTGATGCATCCCTGATGATCAGGATTCCTGCCACCGGGGAAGAGGGAGTATTGATCCTCGCGGTTCAAGCGGAATCCGGAAAGCTAAAAGGTTCGGCAGCTATGCAGATTCCTGGTGGTGGAATGCCTGTTTTTCTTAATTTCTATCCTGAAGGCGGGTCACTGATTAATGGATTTGAAACAAAAATCGCATTCCGGGCGCAGGATTTTCAGGGTATTCCTTTTGATTTTGGGGGGGTTATCGTTGATCAGAATCATAAAGTTATCGATAGCATCAAAACCAGCTTTGCAGGTATTGGCTCCTTCACAGTTAAACCTTCTTTAAAAGATACTCTCAGAGTAAAAATAACCAGGCCGGCTGGCATGCTTAAGGAGATTCCCCTGCCCAAAGTTCAGGCAACCGGTTATCAGCTTACGCTTAAAGAGCGCCAGAAAGGAACTTTGATTTTTCAGGTCAACAGTAATGCTTCGATGGAGAATCTGAGCGTGGACGTGGCTTCAGGCACAACCAATTCAGGTATATCAGTTACGGAAAAGCCCGACCTTCAAAAAAATAATCCGACTTTCAGCGTTTCAACAGGTAACGCAAAAGGAGGTATCGTGTGCGTCAGTCTGCAGAATCCGGCAGGCAGGATTTTATCGCAACGATCGGTTTTCATCAATCCACCGGTATCACGGATCGTAAGCAGCGACGGTACGGGCAAGAGCAAGGCCAAGGATCCCAACATCCTGAATTTTATTGTTACTGACGAAAATGGTAAGCCTGTTGATGCCAACCTGAGCATTTCCGTTGCTGATGTCGTGATGAGCCCTGACTGGAACCGCGGACCCGACATAAGATCGTGGTTTTTGCTGGGGCCGGTAGCCTCGGCACTTCCTGCAGGATACTTTTCCGATGCTGCCAATTTTAATGAAAACGTTATCGATAATCTGATGCTTTCGAGGGTGGATACGATAAACAAACGGAAACCCGCAGGCCAGGATTTCCGGACCCGACTGATAAAGTACTTTCAGCCCAAACCATTTGAAAAGTTGGCTGCAACTTTCCACCGCGATCGGTTTTTCAGTGAATATTTTGTTTCGGCAAATCAGGATTTACCGCTTTTTATCAAGACAAACAAGAGCGAGTTTCAAGAGATGGGTTACATTCCGGGAAAACCAACCCAGGACGACAGGATACGCCAGCAGCTGGAAATAGGGATCCCGGTTCTTAATGTCATCCGATCGATAAAGCCATATACCTTAAATGAAAACCAGGTGTTTTTCACTAAGGGCAGAAACTCCATGGAATTTCCAAAAGGTGCACTGATTATTATCGACGGGTCGGAAAAGGGATACAATGTTGAGGCATTGAATTCGATCAGTCCATACGATATTGCTACTATCAAGGTAACCGACAAGATTTCCGATATCCTTAAATATTCAGCTGATGCCAGCGGTTTGATCCTTATAACAACCAAGAAAGCCCAGGGTTCGACTACCGAAACAGAACACAAGCCCGATCGCATTTATAACCCTACTCGATTCTGGAATCCGGAACTGAAAGTTTCGGGTTCTTCACCGGTTCCGCTGGTCCTGCCAAAACCAGAATTAAAATCCGGCTGGAAGGTTGTGATACAGGGAGTAAGCAGCCAGGAGAACTTTGTGGAGTCAGAATTTATCAGGTAAGGGGCAAAACAATTAAAAAAAATTTACTGTTGTTTAACATAAATATAAATATCACTACATTAGATGCGGAGGTGAATAATTTATTAAGTGAAAAAGACCATACTCTTCCTGTTCTGGGGTATTGCCTTAATATTAAATGGGCTTGTTGCTACTGCGCAAACTGCGCCGCAGGGCAAGTATCTTCTATTTAATGGAATTGATCAGCATCTCCTGATCACTAATCATGCTGATTTCAATATTGTCGCCGGCGAAAGCTACACCATCTGCTGCCGCATTCTGGCTGAGAATTTTGATGGACAGTACAGCATATTTTCAAAGGGCAATAATCTCGTTCCAAACGGTTTTTATGAGCTGTCAACTTATCGGTCAACCAATGGCCCAAACATTGGACTATCAGTCATAAATTCCGAAAACACGAACCTCGGGGCCCCTTATTTTTACACCATCCCATCGCAAACCTGGCTGCACGTGGCCTGGGTTTATAATGCAGGTGAAAAAAATTCGAAAATCTATGTGAACGGGTACCTGATGAATTCCGTTTTTAATACTTCCATTGGCCGGTTGGCTATTCAAAACAATGCTGATCTGATTGTAGGTTGTGTTTTGACTGATGCTGCGGAGCCGGGATTGACGAATTTCTGGCCCGGCAGGATGGATGAGCTGCGGATATGGGGTAAAGCTTTAACGAGAGAGGATGTCATTGCTGACCAAACTGCCTCGAAACCTGATCCGATTGGACTTCTTGCTGCCTATGATTTTGAAAATATCGTTAATGATGCCGTTCCGGATATTTCAGGTAACGGGCATTTTGCCCAGATTTTTGGTTATGGAATCAAGGTAATGAATACAATTCTGCCGGTTGGCATGGGCGAAACCAACGAACGCCTGATGGCTTTCCGGATGGAAGCCGATCCCATTACTGATGCTATTACAAACATGACTGTTGACCTGAATGGTACCGATGCAATCTCGGATATTTCGTCGCTGAAAATCTATTATAATCATTCGAAAGAAAGGCTGGACCTTAAAACTGCCACACTTTATTCTTCCACGGTTCCTTCCGCAAAAAAAAATGTTCTCACTGGAAATCTGAAGCCCGCATTAGGTGATAATTATTTCTGGGTCACTGCCGACATCAGCCCAGATGCAAGGGAAGGGCACAAGGTACGGGCTGCAGTTTTAACCTATTCCATGGGTGACAGAAACCTGATTACAGTTCCAACTATTGAAGGATCGCGAACAATACTTCTGACCAGTAAGCTCCTGTTTTCCGGGGGTGACGGTGGGGCTGAACATTACCGGATTCCAGCGATGGTAACGGCTAAAGACGGATCGCTGATCACTGCCACTGATAAACGATGGAATACAGTACACGACCTGCCCAACCATATTGATGTGGTTGTCAGACGCAGCGCCGATCGGGGACAGACCTGGAGCAATACGCTTACCATTGCCGGTCTAGATTCAGATCTTGGTTTCGGGGACCCGGCACTGGTTTTGAATCAAAAAAACGGGGAAATCGTCTGCCTCATGGCTGCAGATAAAGGATTTTACTATTCTACTGCTACAGCTCCGATCTTAATTTATCAGACCATAAGTTCAGATAATGGTATCACCTGGAGTGCCCCGGTGAATATCACCCCTCAGATTTACGGTCCGGGATCCACTAACCCGGTTACCCAAAACTGGCAGGGAGCTTTTGTGACTTCCGGCGCAGCCACCCAATTGCGAAGCGGACGCCTGATAGCAGTAATGTCAGTCAGGGAGGATGTTTCGCGAAACGTATCGAACTTTATTATTTATTCCGACGATAATGCCAAAACCTGGAAAGTTGCTCCAAACAGGGCTGGCGTTAACGGCAGTGAAGCCAAACTGGTGGATCTTGATAACCGAAAAGTATTGATGAGCATCAGAAATTCCGGTAACCGGATGTTCAATATTTCCAAGGATCGCGGAATGACCTGGGGTATCCCCTTTCCGCAGGTAAACATACTTGATCCGGCCTGTAACGGCGACATGATCCGGTACACCTCGATTTACAGCGGATACAAGAAAAACAGGCTTCTTCATTCGATTCCATATGCCTCAACAAGAAAAAATGTTAGCGTTTTGATGAGTTACGATGAAGGGCAGACCTGGCCGGTCAGGAAATCCATCTATGCCGGTCCGTCAGCTTATTCGGCATTGAGTGTCATGAACGACGGAAGCATAGGAATGTATTATGAAGTCGGGGAATACGAAACTTATCAGATGTATTTTACGCGATTTACCCTTGATTGGCTCACGGATGGCGCCGATACCTGGAGCGGCCATTCTAAAGATGAAATCAACTCAACAGATATCATTGCTGATAATCCTGCAGGTTTTACTGTCTATCCAAATCCGGCTATCGGGGAGGTTAATGTTGCCGGGAAATTCAATTTCGATTCCCTGATAGATATTTACGATACAAAAGGCGTCATGATGAGACGGACCAGGGTTGAAAATCCAGACGGTCCTGTCCGGATTTCACTCGAGGGATTATCATCCGGAATATACTTCGTTAAGATTGGCGAAGCAGTGGAAAAACTTGTGGTGAAATAAACTCCTACCTGATCATTATTTTCCCCCGATTGACTTTCCCTTGTTTGCTGATCTGGTAAAAATAAACACCGCTCGGCAGGTTTCCCACAGATATGGTTTTCCGGGTACCGGTGAGATCTTCCGACAGGATTCTTCTGCCCTGAATATCACTAAGCTCGAACTTTGCCGACACCATAGGCATATCTGATTCAATCATGATATTGTCAGTAGCCGGATTTGGAAATACCCTGATATCAGCTAAACTTATCTCAGGTATTCCGCCAATGTTAATTTCAGAATACTGAAAAGTAATACGCTCCTCCTCCAACCATTGTTTGGTAGAATCAACCAGGCTTAACCCTGACAAAATCAATAATTTATGATTAAAGAAGTCGATCGGGAAAAAGTCTTCCGGCAATATCAGATCTGCATGATTTACCGTGTTGTCGTATGAATAGACCATTTTAAACTGGGTCAACCATTGCCCGGTTGAATCAATTTCAAAGTATTCATAATCCATTGCCAGATTGCCAAACTCGTCCCAGATATATTCATCCTGCCAGGAAGATATCCAGATTCCCTGGTCCGAATTCCAGATATATGCAATCTCCTTTGTGACTTTTCCGTTTGAATTGTAGGTATACTCATATTTGTTGGAATTGCCCCACTGACTGGTCATAACATTCCATTGATATTCAACCTCAAGGGTTTCATGCCCTGCCGAATCGTATGAGTAATCTACCTTGTTGGAATTCACCCAGATTCCCGTTGAATCGTTCCAGATAGTATGAGTGTCGCGTACCATTTTTCCATGGTCATACTCATATTGATTTTTATTATTATTGACCCAGATATTATTATCCACATCCCATTTAAAATCAGTGCTTGTCAGCAAATTTTTATCGGCATCATAAGTGCGATCAAACTTCCCGGTATATCTCCACACTTTAGTAGAATCATCCATATAGGACTCGATAGCCCGGAGTAAATTATTTGCGGCATCATAAAACATTTCCTCTTTGTAGTAAAGAATCCAGTTCCCGCTGGCAGAATCGCGATGGTAATAGCTATAAAGAGATTTGTTACCATTGGAGTCATACGTGAATTCATCCATATAATTAGGCTCGCACACTTCTTTAACACAGTCCCACGAGACAGTCTGCGTTTGCCTGCCGGAAGCATCATACCGATACTCATCCTTGAATGCGGTAACAAGGCTTCGCAATGAATCATCGAAGGCCTCAAAAATTACGAAATCGAGCTTTTGCTTGATTTCAGTGGTCGATTTCATCTCTTTTAAAGAATTCTGACCACTTGAGGCAACAGAAAAAAAGAAGAAGGCTGTCAGGAATAGGTATGCGTTTTTCATGGTGGTGATATAATTCTGCTAAAAGTTACGGAGAAAAATTTGGAACATTAAAAAATAGTCCGTTAATTTGCATTTAATAGCTCTATTAAATTACTCGATTAAATAGAATGATTAATCCAGATTCCAATACAGAGCATACTATTCTTGAAGCAGCGGAGAAGCTGTTTCTCGAAAAGGGATTTGCCCTGACCTCCACAACGGAAATTGCCCGGGTGGCGGGGTGCAACCAGGCGCTTGTTCATTATTATTTCCGCACTAAGGAAAACCTCTTTAATTCGGTGTTTGAAAAAAAGGCCAGAATGATTGCCAACGGTCTTTTTCAGGCTGACAGGCCCGGTGCCACTTTCGAAGAAAAGCTCAGGCTCAAGATCGAAGATCATTTTGACATGCTCCGCGCCAATCCCGGATTGCCTTTCCTGATATTCAACGAACTGCTTACGAATCCTGACCGTTTGAAAAAACTTCGGGATAATATGCTCGATGTTCCCAAGAATGTCATTTTGCCTTTTAAAGCCGAGCTGGAATCCGAAATTGCAAAAGGGAACATCCGTTCTATCACCGTGTATGACCTGCTGATAACTATAGTATCGCTCAATGTGCTGCTTTTTCTCGCCAGTCCGATTTTAAAAATCATTGCTGATCTTGACCAGCAGGAGATTGAAACACTTTTTGATCACAGGAAGCAGGAAAACGTAATTATAATTTTACAAAGCTTAAAAAACAATATATGAGACAATTACTTATTGTACTGGCCTCGATTTTTCTCCTGCACACCACTGCGGCTTACAGCCAGCTGACCCTGGATGCTTGCCGCGAAAAGGCAAGGGCCAACTATCCCCTGATCAAGCAGTATGGGTTGATAGGGCAATCGGCTGAATACAATTTATCGAATGCCAACAAGGGCTACCTGCCACAGGTTACCGTATCGGCAAAAGTCAGTTATCAGTCTGAAACCACCGAAATTCCGATCAACATACCAGGAATTCCAGCCTTTTCCATGTCGAAGGACCAGTATCAGGCTATCAGCGAGATAAATCAGTTGATCTGGGACGGTGGCGCAATCCGGTCGCAGAAAAAGATTATTCAGCAATCGGCCGAGGTTGAAAAGCAGAATCTCGAGGTATCGCTTTATACCCTTAACGAAAGGATCAACCAGTTGTTTTTTGGAATCCTGGTAATCAAGGAACAACTTAAACAAAACGACCTGCTGCAGGCTGGCTGGCAAACCAATATCGACCGGGTAACAGCATGGATAAACAACGGTGTCGCCAACCAGGCCGATCTCGATGCCTTAAAAGTGGAGCAGCTTCGTACAGCCCAGCGCAACACCGAACTCCTGTCGCTGCAAAAGTCGTACACACAGATGTTGTCAGCCATGATCGGTGAACCCATCGGGGAAGGAGTAACCTTTATCAAGCCAGAATCGGCCATGCAACCCGAATTATCAGTCAATCACCGACCAGAGCTGCAGCTTTTCGA
This sequence comes from uncultured Bacteroidota bacterium, assembly GCA_903851365.1. Taxonomy (GTDB): domain Bacteria; phylum Bacteroidota; class Bacteroidia; order Bacteroidales; family UBA12481; genus UBA12481. The sequence continues at coordinate 261,905 of CAINOB010000002.1, read as the reverse complement.
AAACCAGAAAAACCTTCTCGGTTATCAGCGTGAGGCGCTTTACGCTGCCAACCGGCCTAAATTCGGAATGTTCCTGCAGGCAGGTTATGGAAAGCCCGGCCTGAATATCCTGAGCAACAAGTTTTCGCCTTTTGCCATCGGGGGTGCAAGGATCACCTGGAACATCAGCAATTATTACTCACAAAAAAACAATATCAGCAAACTTGGCCTGAGTGGCCAAACGGTTGACCTGCAAAAGGAAGTTTTCCTGTATAACAGCAATCTGGCAGGCATTCAGCAAAACAATGAAATCAGTAAAATCCATGAATTGATTAGCAGGGATACTGACATCATCTCTTTGCGTCAGAACATCCGGAAATCATCCGAAACAAAGGTTGAAAACGGAACCTTGTCGGTGTCGGAATTGATCCGCGATATTCAGGCTGAGGACATGGCCAGGCAGGAGAAATCGCTTCATGAAATGCAGCTGCTGATATCGATATATAATCTTAGAAACATAACAAACAACTAATAGAATGAAAATGAAAACGGTAAGCTACCTGATTGTGGCAGCCAGCACCCTGTTAATGCTCTCCTGTGGAAAAACCAAGGACAGACTCGATGCAAATGGCACCTTTGAAGCCACCGAAATAATTGTATCCTCCGAAGCTACAGGCAAGCTCATGCAGTTCAATATTCAGGAAGGCCAGGTACTCGAAGCTGGCCAACAGCTTGGGTATATCGATAGTTTGCAGCTTTCGCTGCGCAAATTGCAATTGCAGGCAAGCATGAAAGCGATGGAAATCCGAAAACCTGATACACGTAAGCAGATCGCGGCTATCGAGCAACAGATAGCGACAGCGAAAACAGAAAAAAACAGGATTGTTAACCTTCTGAAAGCCAATGCAGCAAACCAAAAGCAGCTCGATGACATCAATGCCCTGATTGCACTTCTGGAGAAACAGCTGGATGCACAAAAATCCACTTTGTCGATCACCGACCGGGGAATCGGCAGCGATAATGAAGCGCTGGGCTATCAGGTTGAGCAGCTCAACGACCAGCTAAAAAAATGTCTGATCACCAATCCGGTAAAAGGTACTGTGCTGGTTAAATATTCCGAGGCCGGCGAGGTGTCGGTTCCCGGCAAGGCACTTTACAAAATTGCCGATCTCGACCAGATGATCTTAAGGGCCTATGTAACCTCTGCCCAGCTCGACCAGATAAAAATCGGGCAAACGGTGAAGGTATTTGCCGATTTCGGGATCGAAAAAAAGCGGGAGTATGCCGGAACGATAAGCTGGATATCCGCCAAATCGGAGTTCACCCCGAAAACCATACAAACCCAGGATGAAAGGGCCAACCTGGTATATGCCGTTAAGGTGCACCTCACCAACGACGGATATCTGAAAATCGGCATGTACGGCGGATTTAAAATTACCCCCTGATGAAGGTCGTTACAGTTCAGAATATCAGCAGGAATTTTGGTAAGGTCGAAGCCCTGAAAGATATCAGCTTTGACGCGAATGAGGGTGAAATTTTCGGGATCATCGGTCCCGACGGTGCAGGGAAAACCACGCTTTTCCGTATCCTGACGACTCTGCTGCTTGCCGACTCTGGTAAGGCGACGGTAGATGGATTTGACGTAATTAAAGATTATAAGCAGATACGCAACCGCATTGGATATATGCCCGGGCGCTTTTCCCTGTACCAGGATCTCACGGTCGAAGAAAATCTAAAGGTCTTTGCCACTGTTTTCAATACGACGATCGAAAAGAATTACGATCTCATCAAGGATATATATCAACAGATAGAACCATTTAAAACCAGGCGCGCCGGTGCGCTTTCGGGTGGCATGAAGCAGAAGCTCGCCCTTTGCTGTGCCCTGATCCATAAGCCTTCTGTACTATTTTTAGATGAGCCAACTACCGGGGTCGATCCGATATCGCGTAAGGATTTATGGGACATGCTGATTCGTTTGAAGAAACAAAAAATAACCATTCTGGTTTCCACCCCTTACATGGATGAAGCCAGTTTATGCGACCGTATTGCCCTGATTCAGGATGGCAGGTTCCTCAAGATTGATACTCCGGCAGCCATGACCCGGGAATTTGATAAAATCCTCTGGTCTGTTCAAAGCGATACCATGTCGAAATTACTCGCCGATCTGCGCAGGCATAAAAAGGTTAAAACCTGTTTTGCTTTTGGGGAAACCCACCATATTACGTTGGAAGATTCAACCCTGACACCGGGTGAAATGAAAAACTATCTCACCGGACTCGGGCATACTGGGATTGAAATCAGTCCTATTGCGGCCAGTGTTGAAGATTGTTTCATGGACCTATCAGGAAACCAGACAGAAAAATGAATGTAATTACCGCTGAAAATCTGACCAAAAGTTTTGGGAGTTTTACCGCAGTCGATCATATCTCCTTTGAAGTGGCTCAGGGGGAAATTTTCGGTTTCCTCGGCGCCAACGGGGCCGGAAAAACCACTGCTATCCGTATGCTTTGCGGATTAAGCAAACCCACGTCGGGGAAGGGTTTCGTTGCAGGTTTCGATATCAGAAAACAACCGGAACCCATAAAGGCAAACATTGGCTACCTGAGCCAGAAGTTCGCCCTGTACGAAGATCTGAAAGTATGGGAAAACATTCGCTTGTATGCCGGAATCTATGGAATTCCTGAAAAGGAGATTGGGCGGAAAACCGATGAAATCCTGCAGCGGCTGGGATTTGAAAATGAAAAAAATGTATTGGTCAAGGCACTTCCGCTGGGATGGAAACAGAAACTTTCATTCTCGGTCGCCATCGTGCACGATCCCCGGATTGTTTTTCTCGATGAACCAACGAGCGGAGTTGATCCCGCAACGCGGCGCCAGTTTTGGGAACTGATTTATGATGCAGCCGATCGGGGAATAACTGTTTTTGTTACCACACATTATATGGATGAAGCAGAATATTGCAACCGCGTTTCCATCATGGTTGATGGCAGGATTCAGGCGCTTGATACGCCAAAAAACCTGAAGCAGCAATTCGATGCAAAAAATATGGATCAGGTATTTCACCAGCTGGCCAGAAAATCCAAGCTAAACGGAGAATAAAATGCAACAACTCATCGCATTCATCAGAAAGGAGTTCTACCATATCTTTCGCGACCGGCTCACCACGGCAATACTTCTCCTGTTACCCATCATGATGCTGATACTCGTTGGGTACGCTATCACCACGGAGGTCAGGAATACCGGCATTGCTGTTTATGACCCGTCGAATGATATTGCCACCCAGGCTATCATCAATAAGCTGGAAGCCAGCGGATATTTCGGAGTTACCCGGTATTTGAGCAGTCCCGACGAAATCGAGCACGTATTCAGGGAAGGAAAAACCGGACTGGCAGTAGTTTTCAGCGAGCGGTTCTACGAAAACCTCATGCACACCGGGGAAGCGCAGGTTCAACTGCTAGCTGACGGAGCAGATCCCAACCATGCCATCACGGTAACAAATTATGCAACAACCATCATCGCCTCCTATCAGCAGGATTTATTAAAAACCTCAGTTTCGGGCATTCCTTATCAGATCAGCCCGGAAGTGAAATTACTTTATAATCCGGAGATGAAGGGAGCGTATAATTTCGTTCCGGGTGTGATGGGAATGATACTCATGCTTATCTGCGCCATGATGACTTCGGTTTCGATAGCCAGGGAAAAAGAGCTGGGTACGATGGAGCTGCTGTTGGTTTCACCTATGAAGCCGATCTATATTATCTTATCCAAGGTGGTGCCTTATTTCTTTTTGTCGATTATCAATCTCACCACGATATTGCTTCTCTCTGTTTACCTGCTTAAGGTGCCGATAGCCGGCAGTTTATTCTGGCTGATCATTTTGGCCCTGCTCTTTATTTTTGTTTCACTTGCGCTTGGCCTCCTGATATCATCGATGGTGGAGAAACAGTTGGTGGCTCTGCTGATTTCTGGGATGGCGCTGATGATGCCCGTAGTTTTTCTTTCGGGGATGCTGTTTCCGGTGGAAAACATGCCATGGCTGCTTCGCATGATCTCCGAAATTATTCCAGCCAAATGGTTTATCATGGGCGTTCGGAAAATCATGATCAAGGGCCTCACTTATTCATCCATAACCAAGGAGTTGCTGATTTTGGGGTCGATGGCTGTGGTGTTGATTGTTGTTAGTCTGAAGAAATTTAAAATACGATTGGAATAGCCATGCTAAAATATCTGCTCGAAAAAGAATTCAAGCAATTTATGCGGAGCAAATTTCTGCCGAAATTTGTAATTATTTTTCCGTTTATCGCCTTAGCCATCTTTCCACTGGCTGTTAATTTCTCCATCAATAATATTAACCTTAGCGTGGTGGATAATAGTCACAGTCCATATTCCAGCCGACTGATAAGAAAAGTTGCCTCCTCCGGATATTTCAGGCTCATGGAAACTGCCGACAATTATCAGGAGGCCCTGAAAAGTGTGGAGCTCGATCATTCGGACGTCGTATTGGAAATACCGCCTCGTTTTGAGGAAGATTTGGTGAACACCAGAAAAGCGGGTGTGATGATTTCGGCCAACACGGTGAATGGCATGAAGGGAGGGTTGGGCAGTGCCTACCTGGCAGGCATCATAAACGATTTCAGCCAGGAAGTGCGTGAAGATTGGATCGCACCGGCCGGCCGAACAGTCACTCCCGCGTTCAACATAGTGCCGGAGTATAAGTACAATCCACACCTGAGCTATACCGTTTTTATGATCCCGGCAATCATGATTATGATGCTGGCTATGATCTGCGGCTTTATTCCCGCATTAAATATTGTAGGAGAAAAAGAGAACGGCACTATGGAACAGATGAATGTTACACCCGTCAATAAATTCAACTTTATCCTCTCTAAACTGATCCCACATTGGATCATAGGGTTCATTGCTTTAACCATCTGCTTTTTCGTTGCCTGGCTTTTTTACAGATTAGTGCCAGTGGGCCATTATTACACGATTTACCTTTTTGCCTCGGTTTTCGTGCTGGCTTTTTCGGGATTCGGGCTGGTGATTTCCAATTATGCCAATACGATTCAGCAGGCCATGTTTATGATGTTTTTCGTAGTGATGTCGTTCGTTTTCCTGAGCGGATTATATACACCGGTTGCCTCCATGCCAGACTGGGCTCAGTTTGTCAGCAATTTCAGCCCGCTGAAATACATGATTCAGGTGTTACGGCAGGTTTATCTCAAGGGCAGCGGTTTTAGCGAAATGGTTCATCAGTTCATTGCTTTGAGTGCATTTGCGGTGTTTTTCAATGGGTGGGCGGTATACAGCTACAGAAAGAGGAGCTGAGATCAATAGGGCAAAGGGCAAGAGGGCAGAAAGGCAAAAAGTAAAGCATTAAAAATAAGTCCGGGGACTGAATGGCCTTGAAGGAACGTTTATAATAAGATAATCTGCCATTTGGCAGAATAATTCCCCGAATATTGTTATAAGTTTGAAAAATAATAGAGTTGCCAACTTTAATGATGTAATACAAATGTTGCCAAACATTTAAAGTTGGCAACTTTAAAATGAAAATAAAATGAAAAAAATCCTCTTTTTCGCTTGCTTGGCCCTGATAGGCTTTGCTTCCTCAATTAACGCCCAGACCGGTGCGATTAATGCTAAAGTTGCATCAAACATCCATCTTCCGGGTACGGGAGGTTGGGATTATCTTACGGTTGATGAATCCACTGGAAGATTATTTATCTCGCACGGATCTGTAGTTCAGGTTGTTGATACCAAAACCAATCAGTTGGTAGGAACAATCGAAAATACTCCCGGAGTTCATGGTATTGCCATCGCTGCCGATCTCAATAAAGGCTTTATCAGCTGTGGCAGGAGCGATACTGTTCTTGTTTTCGACCTGAAAACCCTGAAAACAATTGCCGGAGTTGCGGTTACCGGTAAAAACCCGGATGCAATAATCTATGACAAGTTCTCATCCAGGGTATTTGTTTATAATGGTAGAACGGCAAATGCTACCGTCATTGATGGTAAAACAAATAAGGTTGCCGGCACGATAGCTTTCGACGGGAAACCTGAATATTCCGTTTCTGACGGCAAAGGAAAGGTTTATGCAAATATTGAAGATAAAAGCCTGATTGTTCAGATCAATGCCACCACCCTCGCAGTGGAGCAAAAATGGTCGATTGCCCCGGGTGAAGAACCCAGCGGGTTGGCCCTTGATAACGAAACTCACCGCTTATTCTCTGTTTGCGGCAATAAAATGATGGTGGTATTCGATGCAGTGAACGGTAAGGTCATCACTACCCTCCCGATTGGCGACGGCTGCGACGGAGTTATGTTTGATCCGGAACTGAAAAGGGCTTACAGCTCGAACGGTGATGGTACGATTACTGTTGTTCAGGAAGAAAAAGGTGACAAATTTACGGTTGCCTCCACCATAAAAACCCAGCAGGGCGCACGCACAATCACAATAAACAAAGGCACCCACCGCCTTTACCTGCCAACTGCAGAATATTTACCGGCACCGGCTGCGACTACGGAAAATCCAAGGCCACGCAGAACCATGAAGCCGGATTCATTCACAATTCTGGAAGTGGTTTTTAATTAGAAGCTTCGATATTTTATTTTAGAGCTGCCATTTTTTAAGAAAAGATGGCAGCTTTATTATTTGGTCAAAATTATTTGGGTGAGAGTATAAAATGCCCTAGCTTTCCGCTGGAAAGGATTGGCATTAATAATCTTGCTGAATAATTACTTTTTATGTCTGACCCACAGAGTGAGAAGGAAACTTTGATCTTTAATCAGGTATTTATCGACCAGATGGCCGACGCTGCGTATTGGATCTCTCCTGACGGGCAATTTGAATATGTTAATAATGCAGCATGTTCATTGCTGGGTTATAACCGTGAAGAACTCAACTGGCTAACCATTAGGGATATCGCTTCACCAGGCAACGGGCTCCTTGATTGGAACGAACATTGGCAAATGCTGAAAATTTCAGGTACTATCTTTTCAGAAAGTAATTTCAAAAATAAAACCGGTTTATTAATCCCTGTTTCTCTGCAGGAGAAGTATGTCAAATCAGGTGACAGAGAGTGCAACTGCTGTCTGGTGCGAGATATAACGGAAGTAAAAAATGCAGAGGCAACGATTCGCTTCAAGGAAGAGAAGTTTTACAAAGCCTTTAACAGTGGACAGATTGCAATGGCAATAAGCACTCTCGACGAAGGTGTATTTATCAATGCCAACCAACAATTCTATGAACTGTTGGGTTACGAAGAAAGCGAGGTTATCGGAAAATCATCAAAGGACCTTAATTTATTTGCTGACTGGAATCAGCGTAATGAAGCACATGCATTATTGGCAAAAACGGGGCACCTCTATAATTTTGAAGCCCTGGCGCGAACCAAAACCGGCGATGTTCTCACCTGCCTTTTTTCTGTTGATCAGATCACAATACAAAACCAAAAACACCTTCTCACTTCAGCCAATAATATTACCTCGCTGAAAGAAGCTGAATCAAAAATAAAGTACCTGTTCGAGCAACAGAAACTCCTGGCTGATATTTCTCAACTTTTAAACAGCAATTCGCAGCTCGACCTGATCATGGATGATATTCTCAAACATATCGGGATTCACCTCGATGTGAGCAGGGTATATATTTTCGAAAATAGCAATGATGGGACCGAGATCAGCAATACCTATGAATGGTGCAATAAAGGCATTGCTCCCCGAAAGAAGTTCTTACAAGGAATCGGAATCAGCAGGACTCCAGCGTGGGAGAAACTCCTGATTACTGAAGGTGGTATATTTTCGGAAGACCTGACTGATTTACCTACGGATCTTTACAAAATATTAAATCCTCTTCAGGTTAAATCAATTCTTATTTATCCGATATATGTTCAGAATAGTTTTTGCGGATTTATTGGATTTGATGAAAACAGGATTGATAAGATCTGGAGGGAAGATGAATTGGATTTACTGAGTATCGTTTCGCTTACCATATCAAATGCTTTCGAAAGGCACCAGGTAAAACAAAAACTGGAGAACAGCGAGTTAAGGTTAAGTTTGGCTATCGAGAGCGGTAATGAGGGAATCTGGGATTGGAACAATGAAACCGGTTTTGTTTTTTTCAGTGAGACCTGGTGCAGGATGCTTGGTTATGAGCCCGATGTGATAGCGCCAAATGAATCAAGTTGGGATGCTCTCCTTCATCCGGAGGACAAGCCGGTTGTCAGGGAAATTTTGGGTAAACACCTGAAAGGCGAAACGGAATATTACGAGAGTATCCACCGGATGAAAGCAAAAAGTGGCGAATGGAAATGGATCCTCGATCATGGTCGCGTAGTGGAACGGAATAACTGGAATCAACCGGTAAGAACTGTCGGCACCCATATTGATGTTACCAGGCAAAAAGAAATTGAGCAGGAGCTACAGGAAGTTGTTCGAACCAAGAACCGATTATTCTCCATTATATCCCATGACCTGCGAGGACCCATTGGCAGTTTCTTCCCAATACTCGATTTGCTCACCAATGATCCCATGATGGAGGATAATATCAGGACTACGCTGATCGAGAACCTTAAAAATACTTCGAGGGTAACCTACACCATGCTGGACAATTTGCTGATCTGGGCAAAAAGTCAGATGGATGATTTCAGTCTGAAGGCTTCAAGTTTTTCGATCAATGAATTAATTAAGGGAAATATTGAATTATTCTCCCCACTTGCCAACCAAAAAAGAATCAATATATCATATTCGACAGAGAAAGAGATATTTGCCTTTGCCGACAGAGATACCATTGATGTCGTTATAAGGAATCTATTATCGAATTCTATAAAATTCACGCATCAAGGCGGATCATTAGAGATTTCATCAAGGGAAAGTGCAGGCAATGTTGAGGTTACTGTAAAGGATAATGGTGTTGGCATGGCGCCTGAATTTGTTGAAACCCTCCTTAAAACATCTTCATTTGTTTCTTTAGCAGGGACTAATCACGAAAGAGGCTCCGGACTGGGTTTTAATTTATGCAAAGATTTTGTGCACAGAAACGGTGGAGAGATTCGTGTTGAAAGCACTCTGGGTACAGGCAGTAAATTCCTGTTTACGCTGCCAGGAAATTAAAGCTGATAATTTGAAGAAAAGTTGTCAGCTTATTTATATTTCGTATTTTTGCGAAATATGAAACGTTTGATAAGGCAGAAAAAAACAATTTGGGTAATAGCTGGCCTTCTGATAGTATGGGCACTGGTTTACGACTATTTGGAGCCACTCACCAATTATCTTACGTATAACTTATTCGGCCTGGAGCAAGGGAAACGTCTGACTGAAGCCATCAGGTTTTTTGTCTTCGAATTCCCAAAAGTCCTGCTGTTGCTTACCCTGATCGTCTTTTTCGTTGGCATCATACGAACATTTTTCTCTCCTGAACGAACACGCAGGGCATTAGCCGGAAAAACAACTTTTGCAGGTAATGTTATGGCCTCGCTGCTGGGGATTGTTACTCCATTTTGTTCCTGTTCCGCCATACCGCTTTTCCTGGGTTTTGTTGAGGCAGGGGTTCCTTTAGGAATCACTTTTTCATTCCTGATAGCTTCCCCTATGATCAATGAGATAGCGGTGATTTTGCTTTTCGGAATGTTTGGATGGAAAGTTGCCGTCACCTATGTTGTTACCGGATTGGTGATAGCTATTACTGCCGGATGGATTATCGGCAGATTACATCTGGAAAAATGGGTGGAAGAATGGGTGTATAAAACCAAAATGGGTGATGCTTCAGATACGGAGGAAAAACTAAGCTTTTCTGATCGTATCCCTTTTGGAATTACGGCAGTGAAGGAAATTGTTGGGAAAGTGTGGATTTATGTTGCTCTTGGTATCGCCGTTGGTGCGGGTGTACATGGTTATGTTCCCGAGAATTTCATGGCGGCGCTTATGGGTAAATCAGCATGGTATAGTGTTCCTCTTTCGATTCTGATTGGGGTACCCTTATACTCCAATGCCGCCAGAATTATCCCGATAGTATCAGTACTCATTGAAAAAGGGGCTTCACTGGGAACTGCACTGGCTTTTATGATGGCAGTGATTGGTTTATCGCTGCCGGAAATGATAATTCTAAGAAAGGTCTTAAAACTCCCCCTGATCTTTACTTTTGTGGGAATCGTATCTTTTGGCATTATGATCGTTGGGTTTTTATTTAATCTGATTTTCTGAATGTGACACCAATTTATCAAGTTACTATGAAATCTATTCTAACATTATTGATATCTATGCTGGTTGCGGTCCAGGTATTTGCAACAAGCTTCGCTCCTCCAGGCAAAAATATCGGGCAGCGTATCATGGCGGCTAACAAAGATGGAAAATTTGTTTTCCTGGTGGCCTTTAATAAAAACGATGCCAATAAGGACAAGGCTGTATCGATAGCCCGGATGGCATCAGCAAAAAAAAGGAGAGCGGTTGAGGTTATTGAACTCAATACCAGCGATAAGGGAAACAGCGAATTAACATTGAATTACGGGCTGTCCGAAGCGACTTTGCCACTCATTATAGTACTGGATAATAAGGGATCAGCCAAAAGTGGGTTCCCTCTTGCAGCCGCTACTCCAGAGGACCTGCTGAAATCGATTCCTTCGCCAAAATTCTCTGCGATTGTCGATGCATTCAATAATCAGAAAAGTGTCTTTATTGTTGCTTATACATCATCGATGAAGAACCGGGAAGCGGCCACCCAAATTTGCAAAGAAGCTATGAAAGAGATGAAAGACCAAGCAATTACGGTGGAAGTAAATACCGGAGATAAGGAAGAAACCACACTCCTAACGAATTTTAATATTGATGTATCGACCGCTGAACCCGCCATTTATGCGATCAATAAAACTGGTGTGGTTACCGGCATTTTCAATGTTGAATCAACATCGGCCCAATTGGTGATGGCCGCTAGCAAAACTGAGGCCGGCACATGCGGTCCGGGCTGCACCAAACCTGGAAGCAACTGCGCACCCATAAAGAAATAATCATGAATAATCTGTTAACAAGCGACTTCGATCAGCTTGCCCGATTTGCAAAGGCACTAGGACATCCGGTGAGGGTTTACATAATGGAGCTCCTATCGAACCAGACGTGCTGCTTCAGCGGTGACCTTGCCGAGGATCTTCCAATCGCACGCTCGACTCTCTCCCAGCACCTAAAGGAGCTCAAAGCCGCCGGTTTGATCCAGGGAACCATCGAGGCACCCAAAATAAGGTATTGTATTAATCGGGAGAACTGGCAGAAAGCACGTATGCTTTTTGGGAATCTCTTTCAGCCCACCCCGATAATTAAAGAAGATTGTATGACTAACCCAACAATATGAACATATTAGTACTTGGAACAGGCTGCGCAAAATGCAAAAGCCTCGAGAAAATCACACGCGAGGTTGTGGCTGAAATGGACCTCGATGCCGAGGTGACCAAAGTGGAGGACATCGTGGAAATTATGTCCTTTGGAGTAATGACTACCCCGGCATTAGTTGTCGATGGAAAAGTAGTGGTTAAGGGGCGCATACCCGATAAAAATGAACTCAGGCACATGCTTACCAAATAAATTTATCGAAATGAAAAAAATTAGTTTCCTTATTTCGGCGGCTGTAATGATCACCGGTATGTTAATCGGATCAGCATTCGCCGGAGAACCTGTTCAGCAGGTTGCGAAATCAACACCCATTGAAGTTTACTATTTTCACATGACCCACCGGTGTACCACTTGCCAAACCGTTGAGAAAGTTTCCGAAGAAGCAGTAAATGAATTCTTTGCTGATGCTGTCAAGAAGGGTGATGTTACTTTTAAAGCGATAAATATTGAGGACAAGGAGAATAAAGCCCTGGTGAAAAAGCTGAAGGTTCAGGGTCAATCCTTACTGATCGTAAATGGAAAAGACCAGATCAACATTACCGACAAGGGATTCATGTATGCTATGACTGAACCCGAAAAGCTGAAAGCAGAAATCAAGTCTGGCGTAGAAAAATTCAAAAAATAACAGATGGGCTGGTTGCAGGGATTATTGGAAAATTCGCATTGGCCGGTATTCACGGCTTTTTTGCTTGGGCTGATGACTGCCATCAGTCCATGCCCCCTGGCAACCAATATCAGTGCCGTTGCTTATATCGGCAAAAGCATCACCAATAAGAAAACAGTTTTGCTTAAGGGAATTGTTTATACCCTGGGGCGTGCATTTACCTATACCACAATCGGACTGATGTTCTTTTTTGGTTTGGGCGAAATCGGACTATCCGGATTTTTTCAGCAATGGGGAGAAAAGATTCTCGGCCCGTTGCTGATCGTTATCGCACTATTTATGTTGGGTATTATCAACCTGAAATTCCCCGGTCTGGGCAAACTCAACGAGCGCATGGAGAATCAGGCGGCTAATGGCTATTGGGGAGTATTTCTGCTGGGAGTGGTTTTTGCCCTCGGATTTTGTCCGTACAGTGGGGTACTCTTTTTCGTTATGCTGATACCCATGACAATAGCTTCGGCTCAGGGACTCTATCTTCCCCTGGTATTTGCCATTGCCACCGGGTTACCGGTAATTCTTTTTGCGTGGATGGTCGCCTATGCGGTTGGCAGTATCGGATCGATTTATAATAAAATTAAGGTTTTCGAACTGTGGTTTCGCCGGGTGGTCGCTGTACTGTTTATCGGTGTAGGTATCTATTATATAATTGTAACTATTTGAAAACTTAATACTTAATATATATGTCATGTTGTAGTTCCGACGATATGAAAGATGTCGTCAAAGAAAAATACGGCAAAATTGCCGAAACGGAAGATATGAGTGGCTGCGGATGTGGTTGTGGATGCGGCAATGATGATGGAATGGATTATTCTGTCTTCAAAGATGATTATGAGGGCATCCCGGGTTATATACCTGAGGCTGATTTGAATCTAGGCTGTGGGCTGCCCACGGAATATGCTGGAATCAAAGAAGGCGATACGGTGATTGACCTTGGATCGGGTGCCGGCAACGATTGTTTTATTGCCAGTCAATTAGTCGGAGCCAATGGCGAAGTGATCGGTGTTGATATGACTCCGCAGATGATCGAGCGGGCCAAAGCCAATGCCGAAAAACTGGAATACACCAATGTAAAATTCAGGTTAGGAGAGATTGAAAACCTTCCGGTAACAGCAAATAAAGCCGATGTGATCATCAGCAATTGCGTGATCAACCTGGTTCCGGATAAATATGCTGCTTTCCGTGAAATGATGAGGGTTCTGAAGCCGGGTGGCCATTTCTGCATCAGCGATGTGGTTACCGAAGGAGTGATACCTCAGGAGTTGCTCGAGCAGGCAGAACTGTATGCGGGATGCGTGGCAGGTGCTATGCCGGTTGAAGTATATCTTGATGTTATCCGTCAGAACGGGTTTAAGAATATCGATGTTAAAAAGAAAAAACGCATCGATATACCGGAAGCTATCTTGCATGAGATTCTTACTGAAGACCAGGTTAACACGTATAAAAACAGTGGAATCGGCCTGTACAGCATCACCGTAACTGCTGAGAAACCAACTTGTTTGTGCGGATGTAAATAGTTCCGGCCATGAGCTTTTCCGTAGGCAGCCAATTACAATACACCCCCCGCGAGGCTTATCAGCGTTGCCGGCAAGGGTCGGTAATCCTGGATATCCGTCCTGAACTGTTATGCACCTATAAAGCCTTTGATGTGCCCCAAGTCTTATATTGCCCTTGGCAGGAGATCGGAAAATATCTGGATCAGCTGCCTGCTGACCAGGAAATTATTGTTGCTGATTCATCTGGTATCCAAACCCGCGAAATCATTGAAATGCTCACCGGCGCCGGTTTTAAGAATATTGCCGGCATCGGTGGAGGCATGGTCGAATGGGAGCGCGACGGGATGCCTGTTGTTATGGATAATGCGGCCCGGCTGTCAGGATCATGTATGTGTCAACTTAAATTCAGAGAAAGAAAACTATGAAAGTTCTCGTACTATGCACCGGCAATTCCTGTCGCAGCCAGATGGCCCAGGGATTTCTTAAGTCCTTTAATCCTGATTGGGAAGTTCTTTCAGCAGGAACAAAGCCAGCCGAAAGAGTGAATAAGCATGCCATAAAAGTAATGGCCGAAAAGGGCATCGATATTAGTGGCGAACACCCCAAACTCGTAGATCAATTTATCAATGATGAATTCGATTATGTAATTACCGTGTGTGACGGAGCGCGTGAAGTTTGCCCGGTTTTTACCGGCAAAGTCAAACACAGGATCCACATCGGGTTTGATGACCCGGCAGATGCCGTTGGCGAAGACAACGAAGTGCTGCCAGTTTACCGCAGAGTGCGGGATGAGATTGAAGCACGCTTTTCAAAGTTCCCGAAATAGTCGGCAGTCGGCAGTTGGCAGTTGGCAAATTATCAAATTATCACATTATCACATTATGAAGAAGTTATCCTTCCTTGACAGGTACCTGACTCTCTGGATTTTCCTGGCGATGCTCGTCGGGGTATTATGGGGATATTTTTCACCCTCTGTTGCCGGGTTCTGGAATTCATTGAGCTCGGGAACAACGAATATACCTATTGCCATCGGACTGATAATCATGATGTACCCGCCTCTGGCCAAAGTAAAATACGAGGAGCTTGGACAGGTTTTCCGTAATTGGCGTATTCTATTGTTGTCGCTCATTCAGAACTGGGTGATCGGCCCGATCCTGATGTTTTTCCTTGCCATCCTGCTGCTTCCTGATATGCCGCACTATATGACAGGACTGATCCTGATCGGACTGGCCAGATGCATTGCTATGGTGATTGTATGGAACGACCTGGCAAAAGGAGACACTGAATATGCCGCGGGTTTGGTGGCTTTTAACAGCATTTTTCAGGTGCTATTTTTCTCCGTCTATGCCTATGTTTTTATCACCATCATTCCTGGTTGGTTCGGCAGGACAACCACCGAAGTGCATATCACGATGGCTCAGATTGCACGAAGCGTATTTATTTATCTGGGAGTACCTTTCCTGGCAGGGATGATCACCAGATTTTCCTTAATCAGGATAAAAAACAAAAAATGGTATGAAGAAAAATTTATACCAAAAATCAGTCCGCTTACCCTCATTGCCCTTCTATTTACCATTCTGGTGATGTTTTCATTAAAAGGAGATTATATTATCAGATTACCATTGGATGTTGTCCGCATAGCCATTCCGCTGGTTATCTATTTCCTGCTGATGTTTGTTATTTCATTTTTCATGGCAAAGCGAATTGGAGCCGGGTACGCAAAGTCAGCAACTATTTCATTTACTGCAGCCAGCAACAACTTTGAGCTGGCCATCGCCGTTGCCATATCGGTTTTCGGCATTAATTCCGGGGAGGCATTTGCGGCGGTCATCGGACCTCTGGTTGAAGTCCCGGTGCTTATCAGCCTGGTAAATGTGGCTTTGCGCTGGAAAAAGCGATTCTAAAAAAACCTATATTTAATCCGGGCTGATTTCAGTCCGGATTTTTTATAATCGCTAATTCCATTTTATGAAATTCTTAAGTTTAATCATCGGATTAACAGCCCTTGCCACGTTCGCGCAGGGACAGGAAACTGTTAAGGAATATAAGATCACCAGCAAGTATCTGAATTTTCCGGTCGCCAAAAAGCAGGACCGGCTTAAAGTCAATTTTCTTACCGGAAAGGATACCCTCACCTATGCCGTTGTACGGATCGATAATGAGCCCGACTACTGGGTATTTAAAGATGTTTCCCAATTTAAGGGACAAACCCTGAAGCTGGTCTTTTCGAAATCGGTGAAGGGGATTGAGAAGATTTATCAGTCGGATATTTTTGCCGGGCAGGACTCGCTTTACAAGGAAACCAACCGGCCGCAGTTCCACTTTTCGTCGCGCCGCGGATGGAATAACGACCCTAACGGGCTGGTATATAAAGATGGCGAATATCACCTGTTTTACCAGCATAATCCCTACGAGAGCGAATGGGAAAACATGACCTGGGGCCATGCCGTAAGCAAGGATTTGGTTCATTGGGAAGAATTGAATGATGCCCTTTATCCGGATAAGATCGGGACCATGTTTTCAGGAAGCGCCGTAGTTGACAAGAATAACACTTCAGGCTGGGGGAAAGATGCGTTGGTAGCGATGTACACTGCCGATGGGAAAAAGGAAACCCAATGTGTGGCCTATAGCCTGGATAACGGCCGCACCTTTAACAAGTTTGCAGGCAACCCGGTAGTTAAGCCCGAACGCTTTGCCAGTCGCGATAGCCGCGACCCGAAAGTAACCTGGTATGAGCCGAACAAGGAATGGTCGATGGTCATGTACGAAGAAGCCGGATTAAGCTTTTTTACTTCAAAGAATCTGAAAGACTGGAAATTTGAGAGTCATTTGCCAGGATTTTTCGAGTGTGCAGAGTTGTTTCAACTGCCGGTTGACAATGACCCGAAAAAAATGCTTTGGGTGGCTACTGCTGCTTCCGGAACCTATATGCTTGGTGATTTCGATGGTAAAAAGTTTAGCCCGAAATACGGAAAATACCGGACCACCTATGGTAATCAATATGCTGCTCAGACTTATAACAACACGCCCGATGGCAAGAGGATTCAGATTGGTTGGGGCACCATTGCATCCAAAGGCATGCCTTTTAACCAGATGATGTGTTTCCCAACCGAATTTACTCTGAGAACCACCAAAGAAGGTGTCAGGTTGTTCAGTCAGCCCATCGCTGCCATCAGCAAACTGCATGCTGCCGAGCACGATCTGTCGGGACTCACCGCTGATCAGGCAAACGAAAAGCTTGGACAGATAAAATCCGGACTGCTGCACGTGGTGGCCCGATTTGAGTCATTGAGTGGTTCTGCAGTGTCAGTGGATTATCAGGGAAACAGGATTGCGACTATGGACGGCGACGAAATTAATGGCATACAAATTCCTCAGCCAAATCCGGGCTCGTTGATTTTTGATGTGGAATTCCTGATCGACCGGACCTCTGTGGAATCCTATTTCCAGAATGGGCTTTCTGTTTTCGTGGCTCCCCTGAATGCCGCTAAAAAACAGTCAGGGCTGCAAATCCTTGGTGACAGTAAAGCCATTAAAATTCAAAAGCTGATAGTTTATGAGCTCAAATCAGCATGGTAAAAGCAGAGGGCAGAGGGCAGAAGGCAGAAATTAGTAATAAGAATGAAGTATTCGCTACAGCCCTCTGATTAACCCCAGGCTTCAGTCTGGGGATACCCGACACCCGACACCCAATACCCGATACCTGACACCCGATACCCGACACCCCATCCCCATGAAACCCCTACACCCTCTCCTCATTCTCTTCCTGACCGGAACTATTCTCAGTGGAAACCTGCAGGCACAAACTACAACGGTGATTGGTTCGGAATCAGAAGGAATCGTTGCCGGACTGAATGAAAATGGAACCATTAAAAACCTGAAAGTCCATTATTCCGATGGATGGCAGGAAGTAAAGTTCCGGACTGATGAATTCAGCGGTCCGGGATTTGGCAGTCAGGTTACCCTGAAACAGCATACGCCTGGGATTCCGGTTTATTTTGTTGAAATCCAGGGTATTTACTATCAATTGGCCTATAAGATTTCAGAGAGTTCACTGCTGCTTCAGGTCTCTTTAAAAAACAACAATAACAAGGATTTTGTCCCCGAGCGATTGCCTTTGATTTTAGGTATTGATGCCTTTATGGATAAGTATCCGCAATGGAACACGCTTTATTTTCCAACCTTTCTGCGTTGTGAGCTTACTCATTTCTGGGGATATTTTATGACACCATTGGGAAAAATACTGGGTATCTCCTGTAAAGATCCGGTGGGATCATATACCATCGAATATCGCAATCAAATGTATGACCATTACGTGTACACGGCGAGTTTGGATCTTCTGCAGAAACCACCCGTCCCGGACCATCATCCGGCATATAAACCTCTCATTTCCGGGGAAGAGCGCACCTGGACCATTGAAATCATGGCTATCGATAAGCTGGATCAGGTTAAATCCACACTGGCAAAGAGTGCCGAAGCACCCATGCTTGATCTTTACAATTACACCCTGGAACCGGATCAGGTGGCAGAGTTTTCGATCTTCTCGCCTGGCCCCATCACCATGACTGTGACCAACCCTGCAGGAAAAGTTTATCCCGTGATCGTTAAGGGAGCTTCACAAAATGGAAAATATCAATCTACTTTTTCGGAAACCGGTGAATATGGATATTACAATGTCAGCGTAAAGGCAGAAAACGGCAAAACTGCGATGGGCCGGTTCTATGTCCGGCCCAAATGGTCGTGGTATATCCAGAGCGCCAGGCAGGAGGCTTTGCGGCTGACTCCGAGAGCCGACCTGAACGGTGATGCAGATGGATATTCCTGTGAAAGCTATTATGGTTTACTGGGGTTTTGGCTGGCATCCAAACATTTTCCCGACCCGGCCATCGATGTAAAAGGCGACAAGATTCTGGAGAAAATTCTGGCCAGGCTATTTAAGGAAGAGAACGGCTTTT
Organism: uncultured Bacteroidota bacterium; assembly: GCA_903851365.1. Lineage (GTDB taxonomy): Bacteria > Bacteroidota > Bacteroidia > Bacteroidales > UBA12481 > UBA12481. The sequence goes on along the minus strand of CAINOB010000002.1, from coordinate 243,438 downwards.
ACATGAGCGGGAACAAGGAGCGGATACAAAACGGCTCCTTTATGCTAAGCGTTCTGGTAGATAAATATCTGGCTACCGATGACATGAAGACCTTGGAGATGGCTGAGAAATTTGCTTCTTACCTTCTTTCGCGCCAACATGCTGAAGGATACTATGGAGGATATGGCATGCATCCTTATACTTCGGTGCTCTATGTGGCCAAGGCAATCGTTGAACTCATGGAGGTTGAGAAACCGCTCGGGGCAAAGGACCCGAAATGGAAAGATCTGTATGATAAGCACTATCAATCTGTTAAACGTTCCATTGACGATCTTGTCAAGAAGAAGCTTGATGTAAAAACCGAGGGTGGCGGCACTTTCGAGGATGGCTCAGTTTCCTGCTCCGCCACACAAATTGCAATGTTTGCCCTGATGCAGAGTGATCCGGCTGAACGTCAGAGATATTCCGATGCAGCACTTGGATTCCTTAATGCCCACTCCTGTCTTACCCGGCTTCTCTCGCCGGATACGCGCTCTAATGGCAGCACTATCCGGTGGTGGGAAGCCTGGGGCGATAACAAGGTTGACGGGCAGATGACCACTTCGCCACATGGCTGGTCGGGATGGCGCCTTTATGCCGTATATTATGAATACCTGCTCACCGGACACGAGGATTTGCTTGAAGGGGTGATGAACGCACTGGGGTCATGCGCCCAACTGATGGACTGGCCATCCGGCCGGCTGCGCCAGGCATACGTGATTGATCCCCATCTGGCAGCGTTCAAGCGGATGCCCGACCCGAAAAAACCTGACGGACAGGCAGTCCCCTATGTTTACAGCGAGGAATATTTGGAAACAATAGGAGAATGGTATGGAAAATGTACTGTTGGAGACACCTACCTTGACCGTGTTGAATGGGGTTGGACGGGTGACCAGATTCCGTATGAAATATTCAAGGCTATGGAGGAATTTGCCCTCAATGCCGCGTATGTTATCGAACGGCAGGACGGATCCGTTAAATCATACAATTGTTCCTGCGAAAAAGTGGGAGGTAGCCTGATTATCACCCCATCGGAAAACATAGTCGACCGGGTTCATGTTAACACCAAAAACCCGTTGAAATGCCAGGTCCGGTTTGCCGGCAAAAAACCCGTTTCCAGCACGGTCAATGGAATGCAGTGGATTAACTGACCAAATAATAAAGACCAAAGCCAATGTTGAATGTTGAAATCGCAAGATCAAGTGGACCCGGAGGTACAATTATCACCGCCATCCTGGTCATACTCCTCTCAGGCTGTAAAGTAAAACCAGCCGAGGTACAGGTTTATTCCGATCCTGTGATGCCGCTTATACAGCTGCCAGTGGATTTCAAGTCGTTTCGACAGAACACTAACAATGTTCTGGAACCGGGTGGTTATTATAACCTGCTTGATGCCAAGGGGCCCGGTTGCGTGAGAAGTATCTGGTTCCTTTATGCAGAGCACAAGCGTATTGTGATCCGTGCCGATGGAGTAACCCAGGTGGATATGCCAGCTGATGTGTTTTTTGGTACGCTGCTGGGCAAGGAGCCCTATCTGCTCAATTCGGCAGCACTGGTAAGCATGCCCAATGATATGGTCAAGAAAGATTTCGGTGGCGGCGGCGAGCCGGGATACACCTGCTACCTGCCTATCCCCTTTCAGGATTCTTGCAGCATCCGCATTTATGAGCTGGAAAAGAAAGGCATGTCGGCCATGGTCAACTGGCACAAATATGCCGATGGCACCCGGATCACTCCATACCGGTTGTATGTGACGCATAATATAATGAATCCCGCACCTGCGCGCGGGGGGACCATGGTGATGGCCGATGTTTCAGGATCAGGATTTATCGCCGGCATCATGCAGGGAATTATTCAACTGAAATTCGATGACCTCATGTATCATCACGGGGGCATCACCTGGCTGATCGATGGGGAGACTGACCCAAATGCGATTCGTGGCTTCAATATGGAGGATGATTATGGTTTCACCTGGGGATTTCATTCCCATCAAACTCCCTGGTTCGGTGTTCCCTACCATACCTATAAGCGATTTGAAGGATCGGACCCGAAAGATGGCTCCATTTTCGCTCTCCAGCAGGAGGCAATTGTTTACCGGTGGCTGGGGCCCGATCCCGTTTCTTTCTCTTCCTCGATATCCATGCGAGTCGGAACAAGGCCTGACCATACCGAGACCGTTATCTGGTATTACAAGAAAACCGGCACCACTGCTCCGGAAGTGCTTACCCCGAAAAAGTGGCAGATCACGGGTACATTTCCTTGCAAAACAAAAGAGGAATTTGATAAGACCGATCTGCCCGCCGGGCTGTCTGGCTCTTGGCCCGACACCCTTAAAATCGGAACAAAAAATTATGCAGTTCACGAACTTCAGCCCGATCATACCTGGGTGAACTTTCACCGTTTTTATTTCACCCACACCTATACGCCTTTTGCGCTGACCGATCAGGCAGTTTACGCCAGGGGGACTGTGGAGAGCAAACGCTCCGGAAATGCCTCCATCCGGATAGCCTTCGACGACTGGATCTCACTTTGGGTGAATGGTGAGAAAGTTACCACCCTGTATCATGAGCATGATTTCGGATTTCAGAATATCCCCGTCAGATTAAAGAAAGGTGCAAATGAAATCCTGATAAAATCGATAAACTTCAATAAAATCCCTAACAATCATCTCTGGGCTTTCAGCCTTATCGTAAATTGAAAATTATGAAAACACATCGTTACCTATCTATCGCCGCCGCCCTGCTGATCAGCCTGGGCAGTGTGGCAGCCCAGACAAACCCATCAAAAGTATGGTCGAAAGAAAAGGCTAATGCCTGGTATCAGAAAAAAGGCTGGCAAAGTGGGTGTAATTACATCCCTGCTACCGCTATCAATTCGGTCGAGATGTGGCAAAAAGAGAGCTTCGATCCAACCACTATCGATAAGGAACTGGGCTGGGCCGAGGAGCTGGGTTTCTCTACCATGCGCGTATTCCTGAATAGCCTGGTGTGGAAAAACGATCCCGAGGGGTTCAAAAAAAGGATGGATCAGTACCTGGCGATATCTGCAAAACATAAGATTACCGCCATGTTTGTCTTTTTCGATGACTGCTGGATGGAAGAGTCACATCTTGGTAAACAGCCTGATCCAAAGCCCGGCGTACACAACTCGGGATGGGTGCAGGACCCGTCCAGGAGCCTGCGCAAGGATACGGCAAAGCTGTATGCCGATCTGGAAAAATACGTGAAAGATGTGATGGGAGCCTTTAAAAATGATGACCGTATCCTCTGCTGGGACTTGTTCAATGAGCCCGGTACAGAAACACTCGGTTTGCTGAAACGGGTATACAACTGGGCGTGGGAAATCCGTCCCAGCCAGCCGTTGACTAGCGGAATTAATAATCTTGATGATCTGGATATCAACCGATTCCGATTGGACAATTCTGATATTATCACTTTTCACTGTTATGACAGCGTGAAGGATGAAACCTACTGGATCAAGTTTCTAAAGATGTACAACCGACCCATTATCTGTTCGGAATATATGGCCCGCAAATTCGATTGCCGCTTCCAGAACATCATGCCTCTGTTCAGACAATACAATGTTGGCGCCATCAACTGGGGTTTTGTATCCGGAAAGACAAACACGATCTTTGCTTGGGGTGATCCGCATCCTGACGGCAAAGAACCGGAACTCTGGTTCCACGATATCCTGCGGCAGGACAAAACCCCGTTCGATCAGAAAGAGATTGAGGCCATCATGAAAACCAACGGAAAAATCAAATAACAACCAGCCAGCATACCATGATTAAGGAATATATCGGAAACCTGGTTTTCAACCATAATGATTTTACTGCATTGCCTCTCGCCACTGGTGAATATGAGAATTGTACTTTCATCAGTTGCGAGTTCTCCAATGCAGATATTACTGAAATATCATTTATTGATTGCCGGTTCGACAATTGCAACCTGAGCATGGCTAAGCTGAACAATACTGCTTTACGGGGCACTGGCTTCAAAGGCTGCAAAATGCTCGGACTCAACTTTTGGAAATGCAACCAGTTTGGTTTAACAGTAAGTTTTGATAATTGCAACCTGAGTCACTCCTCCTTTTATCGGACCAAATTCAAGAAAACAAGCTTTAAAAATGTGAATCTTCAGGAGGTGGATTTTACCGAATGTGATTTATCCGGTTCGCTGTTTGAAAACTGCGACCTGACCCATGCGATTTTCGAAAGGAGCATTATTGAAAAAGCAGATTTTCGTACCGCAACGAATTATTCCATCAATCCCGAGACCAACCGGATTAAAAAAGCTAAATTTTCCATGTCCGGAATAGCCGGATTGCTGGACAAGCATGATATCGAAATCGAATAATAAATTTTAGCAACCTTGGAGCCAAGAATAGAAATATTACCCGAGAAAAAACTGGTGGGCCAGCAGCTGGAAATGACTTTCAATCAGGACAAAACATTCCAGTTGTGGAGGAACTTCATGCCCCGGCGAAAAGAGATTACCAATCAAATCAGTGACTTGCTTTATGCGATCCAGGTATACGGACCATCGATGAGCTTCGAGACTTTTAATCCGGACGATCTGTTTGTAAAATGGGCCACTGTAGAGGTTCCTGATTTTAACAGGATACCGGAGGGGATGGAACCTTTTACCTTACCCGGTGGATTGTACGCTGTTTTTATCCATAAAGGCTCCTCAGCCGATGCGCCAAAAACCTTTGGATACATATTCGGAACCTGGCTGCCGGCATCGGGATACGTAGCCGATCAAAGGCCTCATTTCGAAATACTGGGCGAAAAATATAAACGTGATGATGACTCCTCCGAAGAGGAAGTCTGGATACCGATCAAGCATTATAAAGATGACTGACAAAAAACCTGTCGCGATTGCGCTTTTCTGCGCCATAATGATCTCTTTGCCCGGCTTTGTTCCGCCGGCGGTAAGCCAGTCGGTCTCCGGAAAAGTGATCACTTTCGAGTCGCTGCTCGATGAAATGGTATCGATGGAGGAGATGGCCCGGTACCCCGATCCATATTATACCTGCCGCCAGGAAAGCAGTCACGACAGGCGCTCGGTTTCGCCGGATGCCCCCAACTGGTTCGCCAATGGCGACGGCTATGACGGGGGAAATTTCATTAGGATCGACACGATTAACGGACGGATTGAGAAAGTAATGCTCGACGAAAGCGGTCCCGGCGTGATCACCCGGTTCTGGATAACCTCGGCCGACAGGCAACCCATACTGCGGTTTTATTTCGATGGGGCTAAGGAGCCGCAATTTGTGATCCCTGCCTACGACATGATGCAGGTTGGAGTGGCAGGAGCAGGCAAGGGGCTCATGATTCCGCATACCAGCTATTCCAGCGACGGAAGTGGCGGAAGCACCTCGTTTTTACCTATCCCGTATGCTCACGGTTGTAGGGTTACCATTGAGATTCCGGTAAAGGTGGATAAGAAACCCCGGTATTATCAGATCAATTACCGCCGATATGAAAGTACGGCCAGAATTGAATCTTTCTCAAAAGAAATTGCTTTACGTGCTCAAAAGAAGATTGAAGAAGTAAACAGGATATTGCTGAGTCCCGTGGTACCTGATTTAAAAATGGTGACCAGTGATGGACAGAAAAAGCTGAACCCCGGCGATTCGCTCCTCATCAGCCTTCCCAAAGGCGAAAATGCGGTTTATGAGATCGTGTTCAATATCAAAATTGGAAATCGAGAAGAGTTTGCACAGGTTATGCGGGAGCTGATATTTGCGGCCACTTTCGATGGCTGCCCAACGGTATGGGTACCCATCAGTGATTTCTCAGGAGGGGGTATGGGCGCTCCGGCGGTGAGCAGCTGGTACCTTACCTCCGACGGAAACGGAAACATCACCAGCCGATGGCTGATGCCCTATCAAAAAAAGGCTTTCATCAGTATTAAAAATGTTTCCTCATCGGTTGCTGAGGTCGCCATCAGAATAAAAACCAGTCTGCTAAAATGGGACAGCCGGTCGCTTTATTTCCACGCTTCCTGGAAGCAGGAGGCCGGGCTCTGGCTAAGCAACTGCAACGAGGATATCAACAAGCCCACCTGCAAGGAGTGGAATTTCTGCACCCTCACCGGTAAAGGAATATACAAGGGCGATGTTCTTTCCCTGTATAATCATTCCAAAAGCTGGTACGGGGAGGGGGATGAAAAAATCTGGGTTGACAAGGACACTTTTCCATCTCATTTTGGTACCGGAACCGAGGATTATTACAATAGTTCGTGGGCCCCGGTAGTGCTTTTTCAAACTCCCTTCGGCGGTGCCCCGCGTGCCGATTCCACCAGCTCGCATGGGTATAACACTTTTTTCAGGACCCGGAATCTGGATGGCATTCCTTTTCAGGGAAAGTTTAAATTTGATTTTGAATTGCTCAGCTGGTTCGCGGGAACGGCTGATTATTCCTCCACGGTTTACTGGTATGGTGATAAAAACGCGAAAGCCATCGGAACCAGCGGAATCGAAGAAACCAAACGCATATTATTAAAACAATAAAATTTAGTACGAATGAAGAAGCTGATTATCATTTTTCTCTGCTCACTGAGCATTGCTTCGATAGCCCAGAAAAAGCCAGTGGTGCATGCCGTTACAGATCTGGCACACGAATTCACCTTTTACGCCGATCATCGTTTTTACAGTCAGTATCTGCCGGGCCAGAAAGGCGAAACCAACTGGTGCGATCTGTATAATTTTGATTTCTCCAATTACAACCTGCTGATACTGCCCGGGTGCGACGACCGGATTGAATACTCGGCAAAGGATATTGAAATAATCAATAAATTTTTAATATCCGGCGGTGGCGTTGTGGCCTTCGGATCCATAAAGAGCAAGTCGACCAACAAGCTGCTCAAGACTTTTGGCGCTGAATTTACTGCTGAGGCGAAAGCTCCGATAGTGATTTCGGAAAAGCTTAGCGCCATGATTAAATCTGCTCCTGCTGAAATTGAGAGCCAGCGAATAACCTCGTCATTGACATTTGATCAGGCAAAAACCTGGAAAGTACTGATCCACGATGCTGGCGATCAGGCAGTCATGGCAACTAAAAAAGTAGGGAAAGGAACCCTGCTGATATCATCGCGTTCACTGGCCGGCAGCAATCCGAATGCAAAAGACTCTATCAACAAGGACCTTTGGAAACCTTTGCTGATTGCTATTTCATCAGCAAAGAAGATCGATCCGGATAAAGAATTGAAAGGTTTGGGCATTGAGGATCTGGAATACAATGATGATCACGGCACTTTCAAGCTGAGCTACAATGAATACATGAAGCCGTTTGCCGAGGCCATGGTTGATGTTTACAAGCGTTCCATGCCCTTTGTGGAAAAAAGGATGGGTGTGCCCCTTTCTCCCGGAATGGCCTCGCAGGTTACTTTGCTGGCAACCGGTGGTGGCGGCTTTTCGAGCGGCACGATTGTAGCCCTGGCAGTCTGGTGGGGTGGATTTCCGGAACGCGAAGACGGAATGATCGAGTTCCTCACACACGAGTCGGTGCATTCCTGGGTGCTTCCCTATCCGGAGGTATGGAATGAGCCTGTTGCAACCTATGTCGGCAATCTGGTGATGATTGACATGGGCCATCAGGAAGAAGGCCTGAAAAGGATTCAAAAGACCATTGAGCGGGCTACCAAAAACGACCCTGAAATGAAGAACTATGATCTGACGGGTAAGCTCACCGGAACCGGCAAGGAGCTATCTGATGGCGAGAAAAACAACATCCACTGGGGCAAAACTTACTGGGTACTGGAGCAGCTGAGGAAGGAAAATCCGAATATCGTGGCCGACTATTTCAAGCTTAAACGGCAATATGCAGTTCCAGGCAAAATTACGAAATACGACCTGAACAACACCGTCGCCTTACTTAGCAAGGCTGTGGGCAGGGATTTGTTTGACTGGTTTAATCAATATGGAATGCCGGTTGACCGGAACAAGGCTGAAATAAGATAAACAAATCCGCTTACCCTTTAACCCATTCATCCACCATGTGCAAAAACATCAGGATGTTGAAAGGCTTGGTTAAGTAATCCCTGGCACCCGCCAGCATCAGGGTTTCAACCTGCCTTGGCATGGCATCGGCGCTGATGATAACCACGGGAATAGATTTTGTTTTTTCCTCTTCCAGAAGGCTTGCCAAAACTTCAGTACCATGAATACCAGGCAAATCAAGATCGAGCAAAATCAGGTCGGGTGCATGCTGAATGGCAAGTGCCACCGCCTTACGCCCATCCATATTGGATATCACGCGAATACCGGGACGCTGATCGGAAAGTACGTTTTCAACCAGTTCAATATTGGAAAAATTATCTTCGATATACAGAATGATACCTGTTTTGATAACCCCATTGGACAGCGAATGTGCGACCTCCCCGATTGCTGCTTTTCTCTCCTTGGTTTGCGCTTGATTTACCACGAATGGCAAGTCAATCCAAAAATTGCTTCCTACTCCCGGATTACTTTCAACACCGACGGTTCCACCCATAGCATCCATTAACTTCCTCACAACAGCCAGCCCGAGGCCGGTGCCTTCAGTTTCCGATTTTTCAGCCCCGATTCGCTCAAAAGGGTCAAAAAGTTTGGCCATGTCCTCCGGAGAAACTCCAATACCGGTGTCTCTGATAGAAATCCTAACGACCATGGTGCCATTTTCGTCATTTTCCACCGGTTCAATTTTAACAAAAACCGATCCGCCTGTTCGATTATATTTAATGGCATTGCTGAGTAAGTTCAGTAATACCTGCTTTAATCGCTGCTGGTCGGCCATAACGGAAATCGGGCCTGCCGAAGATTCTTCAATTTTAACAGACAGTTGATTTTTCTCCGCCTGATAGTGTACGGAATCAACCAATTCACTGGCAAGAAGGAAAATGTCAACAGGCTCAATGCTCAGCGACATATGGCCGGCTTCGATTCGCGCAATATCGAGCACCTCATTAATTAAATTGAGCAAATGGTTGCCACTTTTCAGAATATGGTTAACCCCCTTTTTCTGGGCGGGTCCGAGATCTCCCATGTTCAGCAACTGGGCGAAACCCAGAATTGAATTCATCGGAGTGCGGAGTTCATGGCTCATACGTGAAAGGAAATCACTCTTGGCAAGGTTCGCCTTCTCAGCCTCGTTCCTGGCTTCACTAATCTGCTCTTCGGCCCGCTTGCGTTGGGTGATATCTTCGAAAATGTAAAACCGTCCGTAATATTCATCATTCTCACCACGTATCTGGGTAGTAAAGCGCTGTATTGTCCTATCTTCCGTAAAGCCAATCTCATCCTGAACAACAATGCGGTTTTCTTCAAACTGAAGCGGTTTGCACGATTCGGCAAACGCAGGTATATCCGTCAGCACGGCCAGGCAGTCCGGGATAATATCGTTGTTTTTCAGTTCACCCAGCCTCATGCGTTCCGTTAAATGCCCGATGTTCCAGATCTCGCAGAACCGGTCATTGAAGTAAAGAATTTCGTCGGTGCGATTATCAACAACCAGAAAACCCAACGGAGATGACGTTGCCATCAGCCGCATCAGAGATTGGTTCCAGTGGAGTTTTTCCTCAGCCTGCTTATATTCAGTGACATTTGCAATAAACCCGTGCCAAAGCACCGAGCCGTCACGTGCCTTTTGCGGGACTGCGTTACCGGATAACCAGTGCACACTTCCATCGTCAAACTTAACTCTGTAATCGTGTCTCCACACTGTCAGCTCACCGGCTGATTTTTTAATGGACTCAACCACACCTTCGAAATCTTCGGGGTGTATTTTGCTGAATACAATGGTGGCATCATCAACAACTTCCTCCGGTGAAACCCGGTAAATATTACGTATGCCATCGCTGGCAAAAGGAAAGCAGGAGGTGCCGTCGGGGCGCAGCTGATACTGGTAAACCATTCCCGGGAGACGGCTGCCAATTTTCTGCAGCCGGTTCAATGCCTCTTCCAGCGCTGCGGTTCTTTCGGCTATCCGGAGCTCCAGATTTGCATTGAGCTCCAGAATTTCCCTCTCCGAGTTTTTTCGCTCGGTTACATCTTCTTCAACTGCCAGGTAATGGGTAATCGCTCCCTTCTCATCCAGAACCGGAGATAACGATGCTGATACCCAGTAAGGTTCCCCATTCTTCTTCCTGTTCAAAAACTCTCCCCGCCATTCCTTACCTGAACTGATTGTTTCCCAAAGGATCTTGTATTCCTCTTTCGATTTGTTCCCCGAGCTGAATATCCTCGGATTTTCACCGATAAGCTCCTCCCGCGAATAGCCGGTTAATTGTGTTACCTTGTTGTTGACATTCTCGATTTTTCCGGCGAGGTTGGTTACGTAGGTCATAGCCGGACTCTGTTCAACAGCCTGTGATAATCGCCTTAAGCCTTCCTGACTTTTCACCAGATTCATGCCGGTCTTTACTCTCTCAGTGGCATCGATGACAAAAACGGAAACCCCGACAATATTGTCTGAAGAATTTCTTACAGGGCTATAATGATTTTCATAATATTCCCGGGCAAGTTCTAAATCCCCGTATTCTTCAATTAACACAAATGTTTCTCCGCTTAAAGCCCTGTCAAAATTGATTTTAGCCTTCGCACTACCCGCAGGATCCAATATGGCATTGAGCATATTCATACCCAAACAGATATCAGCGCTCCAGATATTTTTCATTGTCTGCTTGTGTGATCTATTGAACCACGTGTAGCAATAGTCTTTATCAATGGAGAAGATGATAATACTAGCCGCGCCTTCGTAAATGGATTGCAGCAGTTGGAGTTCGTTCGGCTGCATATTGTTGCCTTTTTTCATCAGCTCAAAGATATAAAACAATTTATGAGACCCATTCAGTTCTCTCATAATGAATCCTTATGATTATTATTGTAGTTACAGAAAACTTCAATGGAACGTCGCAATTTTATCAGGGAATCCCTCATTACCGGTGCCGGTTTGGTAACAGCCTCAGGGCTGCCGCTGACCGGTGCGGAAAGTCTTTTTCGTGCCAATGCCATACCTCCTCTGATGGGCAATCGCTTTGTTACCTTATGCATTATGATCCGAACCACGCCCTGGGAGGTTTCGCGCGATGTTAAGCTTCATCCCCGCGAAGAATATCAGTATCATACCCTTCAGGTGGTGCGTGATCTTCGGGAGGCTTTTTCAAAGAACAATCCCGATGGCCGCCTGACCTGGGGATTTACCCTGAATGCATTGGAAGATAAGCGCGATCATTACAGTGATATCCGGAAATACACCGTGGAATGCCATGAAAAATACGGTGATGAGATATCCTATTTCCCCGGATATTTCCCGGCCATGTATCTCCCCCGTGAACGTGTGAACCGGGAGATGAGCGAAGCAATCGAAATAATTTCAGGATTTGTGGGAGGCGGATACCGGCCGAAATCCATCATGGGTGGTTTCATTGCTGCGGATACCTTACGATATCTGGCCGAGAAAGAAAATATCCATGCTGCTCACGGGGTGATCTGGAGCCAGCATGCGGTCGACGGCGGAGGTGCCGATGGCTCACCTTCGTATCCCTATTACCCATCGACCGAACATTTTTGCAAGCCGGCACAGGGCAAGAAGGACTTTATCGATTGTGTGAACCTCGACGGATGGAGCGTGGATTTCCTGTGCGCCAAACTGAGTGGCGGTATCAACGGGACTACACCATTTAACGGCGGATCGAGCCGCCGGGGCGTTGGACCCATCGAAACTTACTGCGAATGGGGTCTCGATATCGGCCAATTGTCGGTGATGCATACCCAATCGCTTCATTTCGACCGTGGATTTGAGCGGAACGGCTTCGGCTGGATCCCAAATATCTGGGAAGCAGCCCTCGTAAAAGTTCCCGAAAGAAAAGACTGGGGCGATAAGTTCATCTTACAGGCGATGGAGAGATGGGTGGGTGAAACCAAAAAGAGGTGGCCCGATGTTCAGTTTATCACTTTCGGTGACTATGGCGAAATCTGGCGCAACCATTACCGGAATAACGACCAGTGGAACTATCGGTTTGAGGAAAAAGGCCTGGGTATTGGAAATTCCTATGCCAATGAGGAGATCCGCTGGTTTATGAATAAAACTTTCAGGCTGGCTTTATTAAAAAACTGGCACAAGAATACGCCCGAAAAGGTGATCGACTTTACCCGTTACGACCTGCCCGCAAGTGAGCCTGCCGATCCAAGCCCTCAGCATCCGGTGACCGACTGGAGCCTCATGAACCGGATCAACCAGAAAGGTCTGAGGCCACAGGACACACCAATATCCTTGAAAGAGCTGAAGCAGGATGAACAGACCCTGATCGCAAGATATTATCCGGAGCTATTCACAGAACCCCCAGGTTGAAACCCGGAGTTAATCAAATATCCTGATAATGAGATCCCTGACTAACCCCAGACTTCAGTCTGGGGCAGAATACGAGCCAACTATCCTCAATGAATTAATCTATCCCGACTATGAAACAAGTCATCACCACCCTCCTCTGTATGCTCTGTCTGCAATTGCCGGCGCAAAATAAAAAGATAGCTTCAACACCGCCTCTGGGATGGAACAGCTATACCGGTTACAGCACAGCTGCCCATGAAGATGAGCTGATAAAAAATATCGATGCGGTAAGCCAAAAACTCAAGCCCTTCGGATACCAGTATGTAACCGTGGATAACGGATGGTTCCTCACCAAACGACAGGATGATGGAGGTACTGTCATTATTGATGAATATGGCCGGCCGGAATCATCACCCTTTTTCTTTCCGAACGGGGTAAAATCGGTAATCAACTATGCCCATAAGAAAGGATTAAAATTTGGTATCTGGCTGATACGGGGCGTCGACCGTAAAGCGGTGGAGAAAAACCTGCCAATCGAGGGAACAAAATACAGGCTTAAGGACATTGCCGACAAGAAAAAACTGTGCCCCTGGAATGATTTTAATTATGGGGTAGATATGAGCAAGCCCGGAGCCCAGGAATACTACAACAGCCTCCTGCGCAAGTATGCAGGATGGGGTGTGGATTTTATCAAGTTCGATGATATTGTTCCTCATCCCGATGAAGTTCAGGCAGTTGTTAAGGCAATAAAATTCTGCGGACGTGATATCGTGCTAAGTCTTTCTCCGGGCGACTACATCAAAGTTGAGCACAGCCAGGCTTACAAGGAAGCTAATATGGTGCGGATCACCAGCGATATCTGGGATAACCGCGAAAGTATTGATGCCACTTTTCAGCGCTGGGAAGAGATGCAGAGTTATGATGGCGCCGCCAACCACAGCTGGCTCGATATGGACATGATCTGTTTCGGACAGCTTTATGTGGTTGATAATGGCGGCTGGCAATGCAAGTTCACTCCCGGCCAGAAGCGCACCTTTATGCTGCAACGCGCACTAGCTGCTTCGCCCTTAATTGCCGGAGGGGTCATGTACAGTATGGATGACTTTTCCATCGGCTTGCTAACCAATCCCGATATCCTGGAATGCGATCAGAATGGCGTGGTTGGGAAATTGGTTTACCGGGCCGATAAAACGGATGTCTGGAAAACACCAGAAAGCGGAAATCCGGATAACGGATGGATAGGAATTTTTAACCGCGATGGTAAAAATACCCATAACATTCAGGTCAGCCTCAAAGAGCTGGGCCTGGATTCAGGCATCGAATACACCTTTAAAGAATTATGGAGCCGTAAAGATGTTCCCCAATCCGCAGTTCTAACTTTTCCGGTCAATCCTGATGACTGTGTTTTCCTGAGTTATAAAAAAAATAAAAACGCTTTTTTTAAAAAAGCCGAACCTGTTTGGCCCGTTGGAAAAGAGTTGGAGAAAAATATGACCGTTGGATTCCGGTCAGCCTTTTACCGGGGAGCGGGAGGAACTGCTTCAGTAAAAATTGCCGGCTCAACGCTCTACCGGGTTTTCCTGAACGGAGAATTCGTGGGATGCGGTCCTGCGAGGGCCGGTCAGGGATATTACCGCGTTGATGAGTGGGATCTGTCAAGCAAACTGACACCTGGAAAAAATACCCTGGCAATTGAAGTAGCCGGATACAATGTAAACAGTTATTACCTGCTCGACCAGCCTTCATTCTTGCAGGCGGAGATTGTCTCGGGCGATGAAGTACTTGCTGCAACAACATCAGAATCGAATGATTTCGAGGCTTTTTTGTTGACCGGACGAGTACGGAAAGTTCCAAGATATTCCTTTCAGAGGCCCTTTACGGAGGTTTATCAGCTGAATCCTTCGTGGGATGCATGGAGGACAAACCAAGGGCAAGAGGGCAAGAGGGCAGAAGGGCAAAAGGAAGGTGATAAGGAACAAGATATAAGGCTCAAGTTGGAGAGAGCAGGAATCAAGAAGTTAGTGCCAAGGAGGGTGATGTATCCTGATTTTTCGGTAAGGCAGCCGGAGCAGTCCATAGCATCCGGTACCATGAAAACCGGAATTAAAAGAGAGAAATACTGGAAAGACCGATCGGTGGTGAATATCGGCCCCAAGCTGGGCGGATTCAAGGAAAGTGAACTCGTTATAAATCCAGCAATCAACCTGCAGGAAATGGAGATTGGGGAAATTAGGAGTAAAGCGGTTCCAATAAACCAAAAAACCACCTTCGAACTCGGGCCGGATCAATTCCGGATCTTTGATTTCGGGACCAACCTTACGGGCTTTATCGGGAGTACAATCGAAGTAACAAAACCGGGCAGGATCTATTTTACTTTTGATGAGATCCTCACCGGAAAAGATGTCGATTTTAAACGTCTTGGATGCATCAACGCAGTAACTTACGACCTGGCTCCGGGCACTTACACATTGGAATCTTTTGAACCCTACACGGCCCGTTATTTGAAAATAATCATGATCGGCGGTCAGTGCACAGTGAAAAAAATCACCCTACGCGAATATGCCAATCCGGATATCAAACGGGCATTTTTCGTGAGCAGCGACGAGCGTCTGAACCGGATCTACCAGTCGGGGGTGGAAACATTCAGGCAAAATGCCGTCGATATTTTCATGGACTGCCCTCACCGTGAGCGGGCCGGGTGGTTGTGTGACAGCTATTTTACCTCACGAGTGGCCAATGATTTATCGGGCAATAACCTGGTTGAGAAGAACTTTCTCGAAAACTTTCTGCTGCCGGATTCATTTCCTCATCTCCCCAAAGGCATGCTTCCAATGTGTTATCCATCGGATCATAACGACGGGGTATTCATTCCCAATTGGGCAATGTGGTTCGTGTTGGAACTCAGGGAATATCTGTACCGAAGCAACGACCGGAAACTTGTCGATGACCTGAAGCCGAAAGTCATGGCGTTGCTGAAATATTTTGAGCCCTTTAAAAATCCCGATGGACTGCTGGAGAAACTCGACAGCTGGATCTTTGTCGAATGGTCGGATGCCAATAACTATGTGCAGGACGTAAATTATCCCACCAACATGCTGTTTGCTTCCACCCTGGAAGCTGCAGGCGAAATGTATGGTATCGAAACTTTGAAAAATCAGGCAGCCGCCATCCGCGAAACCATCAGGAAACAATCTTATAACGGCAATTTTTTTATCGATAACGCGGTTCGTAATAAACAGGGAAAACTTGAGGTTACGGCTAACACTTCTGAAGTTTGTCAATACTTTGCATTCTATTTTAAGGTGGCGACTCCAGAGACTTACCCTGAATTATGGAACAAGCTGGCCAAACAATTCGGTCCCAAACGCAAAGGCCACAATCCGTATCCCGATGTTCATTTTGCGAATTCGTTTGTAGGTAATTATCTGCGTCTGGAACTCTTGTCGCAAAACAACCTCAGAGCACAACTTCTTGGGGAATCCATCGATTTCTTTAATTACATGGCTCAGAAAACCGGGACCCTCTGGGAAAATATCTCGGCCGATGCAAGCTGCGATCATGGTTTTGCTTCTCATGTGGTGCATGTGCTATACCGCGACGTTCTTGGGATCGCTGATATCGATACTCAGAAAAAGCTCGTGACGATCCAATTTTCCGACCTCACCTTGAAATCGTGCAGGGGTGCAGTCCCGGTGGGAGATGGCCTGGTGAGGCTCGATTGGCAACGCAAAGGCAATACTATTAGCTACAATTGCGAATATCCGAGGGGATATCAGATAGTGGTCAAAAACAACTCGAAACTAAAACTGATCAAGGAATGAACTCTCGCATTTTCATCGCCTTTCTGCTTCTATTGTCTCCCAAAACAGGCTTATTTGCCTCTGAGCCTGAAGCCCTTTTCAAAGCCGGTGATTCGGGTTATGCCTGTTTCCGGATTCCGGCGATAATAAAGTCTGCGAAAGGGACATTACTTGCATTTGCGGAGGCTCGTAAAAAGGGTTGCTCCGATACGGGGGATATCGACCTTGTGCTCAGGCGCTCCTTCAATGGGGGTAAAACCTGGGGTCCCCTGCAAATCGTCTGGGACGATGGTGACAATGTTGCCGGCAATCCGGCTCCGGTGGTAGATTATGAAACCGGAAACATTTTTCTGGTTTCAACATGGAACCTGGGCAAGGATCACGAATCAATGATTATCAACCAGACCAGCCAGGACACCCGGAGAGTTTTTATCATGAATTCTCTGGACGATGGACTTTCCTGGAGCAAGGCCAGGGAGCTGACATCCTCTGTCAAGCTGCCCTCCTGGACCTGGTATGCTACCGGTCCCGTCCACGGAATCCAGATGAAAAGCAAACCTTTCAGGGGCCGCCTGATCATTCCCTGCGATCATATTGAAGCCGGAACAAAAAAATATTTCAGCCATATTATCTACTCCGATGATCATGGAAACACTTGGAAAATAGGCGGTACCACACCGCAGGATCAGGTAAATGAGTGCACTGTGGCCGAGCTGCACGGCGGACAGCTGATACTGAATATGCGCAACTACGAGAAGAATCAGAGGAGCAGAAAGGTAAGTATTTCAACAGATGGAGGTGCAACCTGGTCGGACCTGATGAATGACCCGAACCTGATTGAGCCCATCTGCCAGGCTGCCTTGCTGGATATTGTCTTTAACAAGCACCAAACGGCACTTGCCTTTCTGAATCCAGCTGATTCCTCCGACCGGCGCAACCTGGAGCTGAAAATCAGCCGCGACCAGGGTAAAACCTGGGACCTGCTGAGCACAGTTCATGCAGGCCCAGCTGCCTATTCAGATTTGGTTCAAGTCAGCGGTAAGGAGATCTGTTGCCTGTATGAAGCAGGAGAAAAATCGGCATACGAGGGTATTTTCTTCAGAATTGTTCCACTCAACTTAAAGACAATTAAGGTTAAGGGCGTTACAATTTTAGATAAAACTGCCTTCAAACATTATATCGATGAATTCAACGAACAGGACAAGCAGGAGCTCCATGTGGATATTGTGCCGGGTACAAAAATGATCCGAAATGTCGAAGCCTGGCCATTCATGGTTGCCAACATCCCATTTTTTGAATGTCCTGATAAAGAAATCGAGGAAGTATATTATTACCGCTGGTGGACCTACCGCAAGCACATCAAGCAAACACCTGAAGGCTACGTTATCACCGAATTTATGCCAAATGTTTCCTGGGCAAAAAAGTATAATACGATTTCCTGTGCCGCCGGACATCACATGAGGGAAGGCCGCTGGCTTCACAACCAGGATTTTATCAAGGATTACGGATTATTCTGGCTGCGCCAGGGAGGTGACCCTTATGTTTACAGTTTCCCGATTGCCGAGAGTTTTCTTCAATTCCAGATGGTTCATCCTGATAATGCCCTGCTTACTGATATTCTACCCGATCTGGTCAACAATTTTCATGAATGGGAAAAGCGCCGCAAAAGTGCGGACGGACTATTCTGGCAATATGACGGTCAGGACGGTATGGAGGTAGCTATCGGAGGAACTGGCAAGAGACCGACCATTAATTCCTATATGTTTGCCGATGCACGCGCTATTGCCTGGATAGCTTCGATGACCGGAAATAAAAAACTCGCCAGCGAGTTCAGCGCTGAATCAGATAAAATACAACGACTTACACTCGATAAACTTTGGGATCCGAAAGCAGAATTTTTCAAGGTTATTCCTACCGCCGGTGAAGGCAGCAAAACAGACGGGTCAACTGAGTCACTGAGCGATGCCCGCGAATTGTTGGGTTACATTCCCTGGTACGTTGAGCTTCCGCCAAAAAATGCGGGATATGAAACCGCCTGGAATCAACTCATGGATTCTAAAGGATTTTTTGCACCATTCGGCCCCACCACTGCAGAGCAGAGAAATCCGGGATTCAGGGTAAGCTATGAAGGTCATGAATGCCAGTGGAACGGTCCAAGCTGGCCCTTTGCAACCTCACAAACCCTTACTGCACTGGCCAATGTACTGAATGATTATCCGCAGAATGTGGTTACAAAAAGTGATTTTTTCGAAACCTTGAAGATCTATACCAAATCTCACCGGTTTCGTCAGATTCCGCCCGGCGGGGATGCAATAATCAATGACAAATTATGGATCGATGAGAACCTTAATCCTTTCAACGGAGATTGGCTGGCCCGCACCCGCATGGAAGTGCAGAATTACAACCACGGATTTCAGGAACGAGGCATTTACTATAACCATTCCACCTATAATGATATTATCATCACCGGGCTGGTGGGACTGAGACCATCATTGGATAATACGCTTACAGTAAACCCTTTGGTCCCTGAAAGCTGGGATTGGTTCTGTCTGGATGATATCTCATATAAAGGCAAACGGATCACCATACTCTGGGACCGTACCGGTGAGAAATATCAAAGGGGTGTCGGACTTCAGGTTTTGGTTGACGGAAAGGTGGCAGCTAAAAGCAAAAAGATGGGGCCATTACACACATGCCAATGGCTACCGTGATAAATCTATCCCAATCAATATTAAAATTCTTAATTGCGGACGCACCTTACTGAATATCCGTGACTTTTTGGCCAGGGGCTGCGATCGATACCCGGAGAAACATTATCCATCCAGCGGTCAATAGCTTTGTCCGCATCCTGACTGGTAGCTGTCCAGAAACATGTTCCTGTAAGGAGTGCCTGAAATAGGTTATCGCCGCAAAAACCGCCAGGTATTGCACTAAATCCACTTGAGTTTGTATTGCTGTTTGCACCCCACGCGGTTGTGGCCTTTAATTTTAGGTCCACTGATCCGTTTGTTCGTTTTCCAGTATTATCTGCTTCTGCCTGCGACATTCCAAGGAACATTTCCATAGTTTTCCATTCTGCATCAGTAGGAAGGTGCCATCCGGAGGGACAGGCAATCTTAGCCGCCTCATAATTGTACAAACCGCCATAGTTATCATAATTGGAAGTGGCCATAGCTTCGGTAACACTGGTACCCTGGTAACCGTAAACATAGCTTTTGGCTTCAGCTACTGAGCTTACTGTGGAAGGGTTAACATAAGGAATATAGGCCATATTTTCAGCCGTCCAGATCTGGGTGCCGATTTTTACCCAGGGATATACGTGACTATCGCGCGTGTCGGTGAAAGTCCCGTTGTTGTCCGTGACGAAAGGATCTTTTTTACATCCGGAAAAAACGATCGCAAGCGTAAGGGCTGCAAGGAAAAGGTTTTTGTTCATGATAGGTGATTATTCATATTTGCTATAAAATTAGGAAAACCCACCACCTTTTAAAGTAATTTTCCATTTCATTCGTCTACTATTTTATGGACGATTTAATGACTTTACCGATGGCACAGCAGCAGCAAAGTATCTCCTATGCCGTGCAGAATTACGGGAAGCGTTTATTCAGCTTTATCCGGAACAGGGTGAAAAGCGATGAGGACGCCGAAGATATTCTGCAGGACGTTTGGTATCAGCTGAGTACCATCATCGAAACTGAGCCGGTTGGACAGCTCAGCGCATGGCTTTACCGCGTGAGCCGCAATAAGATTGTGGACAAAAAACGCAAGAAAGGTACGGTAGCGCTGGAAGATCTGGCTTATGAAGATGATGAGGGCGAACTGGTGCTCCCCGAAGGTTTGCTGATAGACGGTTCAGATCCTCTGACTGTAATGGAACGCGCCTATTTCCAGGAGGTCTTTTTTTCAGCACTGCAGGAACTGCCAGAAAAACAACGGGATGTTTTTGTCTGGAATGAACTGGAGGATATGACCCTGCAGCAAATTGCGGATAATACCGGTGAAAACATTAAAACGATCATATCACGAAAGCGTTACGCAGTGGCGCATCTGCGTGAAAAGCTTCAAAATCTTTACGACGAATTTTAACAATTTAAAAATTAGAAATTATGATGTGTTGCGGACATGAACGGAGACGGGGATACTGGATAAAATATGCCATTTTCATCCCTATAGCCATTGCAGCTGGTGTTTTTATTTTCGGAAGCCTGGTGATGCTTCTATGGAATGCTTTACTTCCGGCAGTGATAGGTGTACATACGATTACTTTCTGGCAGGCCCTGGGAATCCTGATCCTGTCGAAAATCCTTTTTGGCGGATTCAGCGGTCACCATGGTCACCACAAATCACACCACTACGGTAGGCATGAAAGATGGATGCATCTAACTCCTGAACAAAAGGAAAAGATGAGAGCCGAATGGAAAAACAGGTGTGAGTGTTCGGAAAAACCCGAATAAGCATTAATCCTTCGTCAGATTAACCGGCGTGTTGCTTCAGGGCAGGGCGCCGGTTTTATTTTGTATCAGCATGTGGAAGGCTGAACCTATACCCTCCTTGCTTTCGGCCCAAAGTTTCCCACCGTGCTTTTCAACAAAATCCTTACAGATAATTAGTCCCAGACCCGAGCTCGGTTCCCCTTCCGTACCTGCTCTGCCAGTTTGCGTGTCGAACTGAAGAAGGTGATCAACCATGCTGATGTCCATTCCTATACCATTATCAGTTATGGAAATTAAGACGTTTCCATTACCCGTATCACTGGCTGATATAGAAATCGCTCCCCCAACCGGAGTAAATTTCACTGCATTGGAAACCAGGTTGCGGAAAACAGAACCAAGCATATTCGTATCAGCATAAATTTGAAGGTCATCATTCATGCTATAAGTAATACCAATCCGTTTGGAATTGGCGAACTCTGAAACCGTCTGCAGTGCATTTTCTAGAAAAGACTTAAGTAAAAGCACCCTGGGATTAAAGGCGGTCAAGCCTCGCTGTATACTTGCCCACTCCAGCAGGTTTTCTACCAAACCATACACATTGGTGGCCGAATTCCTCAGGATCAGGGCAATATCCATCATCTCCTCCTTTTCGAGAGCATCAAAATCCTCGACCAACATCCGGGTTAATCCCAGGAATGAATTAAAGGGACTCCTCAAATCATGCGCAATGATCGAAAAGAAACGGTCCTTTTCAGCATTCATCTCTTGAAGTTCTTTCTTTTGCTGATGCAATTTCAGATGCGTATTCACCCGTGCGAGTACCTCTTCAACCCTGAATGGCTTGCTGATGTAATCGACTCCGCCTAATTTCAGAGCTTTAACAATATCATTGGTATCTGTGAGAGCGCTGATAAAGATGATCGGTACGTCTTTTAAGAAAGGGCGTTTCTTGAATTCCTGGCACACTTCATATCCATCCAAACCAGGCATCATAATATCAAGCAATACCAGGTCGGGCTTCTCTTTTTCAGCTATCTGGAGTGCCAGCTTTCCATTTAGTACGGGTCGAACCATGTAACCCTCAGCTTCCAGAATATCGCCCAATATTTTAAGGTTCGCAGGTATATCATCGACAATAATGACATTCGGGATAACCGGGGTCAGCACAATTTGATGTATCATTTATTTTCCGCTATGTTTAATAACTGATGCAAGGAATCGTAATCGTAATTTTTGGTATGGAATAACAGGAGTCTGGAAATATCCTGATGTTCTTCTCCAAGACTATTTATTAATTTTTTAATCTGGCTGATATCTGCGATAGCAAGGGCATTCTTCATCTCCATTATCATCCTTTCAGGCAGCGCAGCTGTATTAGCTTTTGCCTGTGCTTTAACAACCTGATCTCCGGCCAGTGGCAAGGAAGTTTCATCTTCATAGATATATTTAATGTTAAGGACTTTTCCGATGCATTGGAACAATTCATTTTCCCTGAATGGTTTTCTGATATATCCCTGCAAATTCAATATTTCAATTCGTTCCCGATCGCCTTCAAAAGTGCTGGCAGTTATTGCCACGATTGGGGTTTTCTTTCCTTCTCTGGTGGTTCTGATCCGGCGGATAGCTTCATATCCATCCATAACCGGCATGCGCATATCCATGAGAATGAGATCAGGTTTCCACTCCTTGAATTTTAAAATGGCTTCCTCCCCGTTTGTCGCCTCATTGGTTTCAAACCCCACAATACTGAGCAAGTCAACAGCTACTCTCAGATTTTCCTCTTTATCATCAACAATCAGGATACGGTATTTCTTCTGATTTTCAACGATGTAAAGCACTTTGTTTAAGTTGCCTTTTGCAATTTCTTCGGTGATCCCCAGTTTTATTTCAACCTGTATCGTAAATATCGATCCTTCCCCGACTTTGCTTGATACAGAAATATCGCCACCCATTAAAATGGCCAGCTCACGACTGAGGGCTAAGCCTAATCCTGTTCCGCTTCCCTGTTTTATTCCGAGGCTGGTTTGAACAAAATGCTGGAAAAGGTTGGAAATTTCTTCTTTGGGAATACCTGGTCCCGAGTCCTGAATTTCGACAAAAAGGTGACTTTTGATCTTGCTTTCTTTGACTACGCGGGCCCTGACTGAAATTCCCCCTTCGTTGGTGAATTTTACAGCATTCCCTATTAAATTGATTAAAATCTGCCGCAGCTTACTCTCATCAATAATAACATTATGAGGAAGATCGGAGTCCGTTTCGAGAATAAAATGCAGCCCTCTGGATTTTGCGCGTTCATTAAATATAAGCTGTATATCCTTGAAAAAAGTTCTCAGATCGACATTCGAGGGGTTTAAAACTGCCCGGCCGGCCTCCACCTTTGATAATTCAAGGATATCGCTGATGAGCGCCAGTAAATGATCACCAGAACGAATGATAGATACATTGTACTCCTTCTGGGTTTCTGACAATTGGTTATCGCGGCTCATCAATTGCGAGAAGCCGATGATAGCATTTAATGGGGTCCGGATTTCGTGCGACATATTTGCCAGGAACAAGCTCTTTGCCCGGTTGGCTGTTTCAGCCTCCTGCTTTGCGGTTAACAAACCGGCTTCTATCATTTTCCTGTGATTGATGTCAAAGCAATGCCCGATATATCCGGTGAATTCACCGGTGCTCTTGTAAGTTGGGGTGCCCAGATCAAGAATCCACTGATATTCGCCAGCTGCATTACGCATGCGATATTCCATTTCAAACGGCTCTCGCTTATCAAAGGCTGTCACAAAGGTATTAAAGCAAAAATCGAGGTCATCAGCATGAACCCCTTCCGCCCATCCGTTGCCCGATTCCTGCTCCATCGTCCGCCCCGTAAATTTCAGCCAGGGTTCATTAAAATAATAGCATGACTTCTCAGTATCTGATACCCAGATAAGTGCCATTCCGGAGTTGGCAAGATTATAATATTGAAATTCCTTTTCACGGAGTTCAGCTTCGGCATGCTTCCGGTCACTTATATCGCGGATGATAAATACCATCCGGTAAGGCTGCCCGCCGGCATCCAGGATAAACTCCCCATTTAGCTCAACATAAAACTTACGGCCATCCATACTCTGCGCGAGGTATTCAGATAATCCGTTCCTATCTCCATCCAACATTTGTTGTCGATCAGCAGCCGCACGTTCTTTGTCTTCAGGAGCAATAAAATCGGAACCTAAGTGCCCCATTATGTCATCTTCGTTTTCCAATCCAAACATTTTTAAGGCCCCAGGTGAAAACATCAGAATACGATCGTCAAGATCAGTTATGGTGATAACATCCGGGGAAGCGATAAGAATCGACCGGTAGAGTTCCTCGCTCTCACGCACCGCCTGTTCTGCTTGCCGGCGTTCGGTAATGTCCATGGATACTCCGATAACCCCAATGGTCTCCCCATCCGCATCAACAAATGGTATTTTACTCGAATTCACCCACTTGACACCCTCTTCCGTAACCCATCTTTCCTCAATATTCAATTCGGCATGGCCTGAATTAATTACCTTTAAATCATCCTGAAAATATTGTTCAGCATCCCCTTTGGGGTAGAGGTCGGCAAGATTCTTCCCCTCCAGTTCTTCCTTGGTTTTGCCATGTCCTTCAGCAAAATTCTTATTTACACGGATGAAATTATTTTTCTTGTCTTTATAAAATACCAGGCCCGGAATATGGTCAAGAATTGCTTCAAGCTGATAAGATAAAAATCTGAATTGTTGTTCATTTTCAAGCAGTTCCTGCTCCGCCATTTTCCTTTCGGTTATATCCTGAGCTACACCGGTGAGGAAAGTAACGTTGCCTTCCTTGTCGAAAACACTTTCTCCGGATTCAGCTAAAATGTACCGTATGGAATGATCGGGTAGAATGATCCGATACTCGATGGGTTTTTTTCCCGCGAAACTATCGGCATTGGAAGGAAGAACAAGATACAGATCGTCAGGATGAATAACCCCTGAGATCACATCGCCAAGGCGGCCGGTATAATTGTTTTTATCGATGCCGAAAATACGGTACATCTCATCCGACCAGGTAACCTCACCGTCCATTACACTCCACTTCCAGTTACCCAGATGTGCAACAGCCTGGGCTTTCGCGAGATCATTTTCCGATTGGGTTATTCTTAAATTAATAGCTTTCAGATCCTTGTCCGCTTTTTTTCTATCAGAAACATCATGTATCAGCGAATAGAGTAAAGTATTCTCTCCGTACGAAATCGGGCCGGAATAAACTTCCACATCACGTATCTCTCCATTCGACAACCTGTGCTTGAAAAAGAAATGCTTGCGTTGTTCCGTTGCAGCATTTTGCATCTCTGAGGCAATTTCCTCTTCGTTGAGCATGATAATTTCAGAAATGTTTTTGCTGCACATTTCAGAAATCGGCCAACCGTAATATTGGCAGGCTGCTGCATTGGCATCTCTGATGGCCCCTGTATCAGGCTCAATCAGCAGCATGACCGAATGATTGTCCTGGAATAGTGAACGGTACCGCTTTTCACTTTCATTCAGCAACAGAGTTTCCCGACGCTGTTTGTATATGGCATTAATTAGTAGGAAGATCAGTAAGCTTATGGCGATCCCGACACCAAAAACAAATATTACGGCACGGAATGTCGTCCAATAAGAATTAAGCAGGGTTAAATTCAAGGTCCAGAAATTTGTATTGAATTGAAAATCCTGTTTACGCTTGATGCTATATTTACTATTTCTGTCCGGTATTTCCTGGGAATTAAATAGTAAGGTTGCCTCAGATAGGCTTTGTGTATCGTGGATCTCTAAAAAGAGTTCGCCTTTTCCCGGGTTTTTAAGTTTATCCAGAATCTTACTCATCAAATCGTTCATACGATAGGGGCTGTATACCCAGCCTCTGATGGCTGCCCTGCGGTGTTCAGGTGAATCAACCGGCATATCCTTGCGGTATACAGGAACATACATCACCATTCCTGCTTGCAGATTCTCATCTGTTTCCTGTACTAATTTAACCTTCCCGGAAAGAGTGGCTATATCGGAATCGCGCGCATTCTCCATTGCTTTCCTGCGGACTGGTTCTGATAGCATGTCGTAACCAAAAACGCGGAGATTTTTCCCGCTGAAGGGTTCCAGAAAAATTACCGGGGTGTAAGCATCCCTCTCGCCGGTAGGAGTTACCCTATAATCAGGAAACCCTTCTTTTCTGATCGTTCCTTGATGGTCCTGCAATTGTTTTTTGGGGATCAGTGGCGCATATCCAACCCCCTGAATACCCTTCAGGTTTTTTTCGATTTCCTGATTAGTAATGAATCCTTTCCATTGTTCGCGGGTTACCGTATCGGTTGTCGCAAATAAAGAGGCACCGCTTCTTAAAAGTTGGGCATGAGCATGAAGCCTGATATCTATTCTTGAGCTTATTTCAATGCCGGTATCTTTAAGTTCCTCAGCAAGGGTATTTCGGATGCTTTGTTCAGTATAATAGGCAGCCAGTCCCGACAGGATAATTCCAATCAGCAGTATGCCAAATGCGTTCCAGGACGTTCCGCGGGAGGACCTCCATGAGTAGTTTTTAATATTCATAACCCATGTTATACACAGGTTGTGCCAAAAAATAGTGGGAATTTTACCGGATTGATGAAAAATTTTAACCTATTCTTAAGCAATAACTTACCGAAATTACTTTTACACCAATCAACTATTTTTATTGACGATTATCGCACACGTGTGCGAAAAGGGGTTGGATTTGGGGAGATCAAGGACCAATTTAGAGATTCGAGGACCCGTGCTGTGAAGATCTTAGTTGTACCCACCCCGGCCCTCCCTGAAACCAGGGAGGGAGTCTGCTTCGTTGCTTCCATTGTACGTAACCAATCAGTATTACAAATCCACTCCCTCGTTTCAGGAAAGGATTGTGATTTAGAGAAAATGATGTCTAATTTTAGAAAGGACCAACTCCATTTCTGAGAGTTCTTCATTTCGGATATGTAAAATACGAAAACCCAGATTTTGGAGGATCTTATCACGATGAATATCCTTTTCTATTCTGTCATCGTGAACTCCGCCATCCAACTCGATAATTAACTTTTCTTTGTCGCAATAGAAATCCGGGATAAAGAAGAAGCAATCATTCTTAATAATCTGATAAATAATAGGATGCTGTCGAAGAAACTTCCTTCCGGATAATTTCATATTTCTGATGTATTTCCATAATTTCTTTTCTGCCTCTGTCGGATTCTTACGAAATCTGGCAGCTAATTCTTTGATTTCAATATAATGCATGTGAAACTTTTTATATGATACAGCTATAGATGCATTTTACAGGCTTAAATGGAATTTCCAGAGCAATTATCTGGAGTTGTGCCCACCCCATAACCCCTGAAACGGGAAGGGAATTGTGCTCAGGCTTGATTGGGTAGTGAGAAAGCAACAAAGCAGACTCCCTCCCTGGTTTCAGGGAGGGCCGGGGTGGGTACAACTAAGATCTTCACAGCCGGCTCCCATAGCCCATGCATTGCCTCACCATTTAAATTTTTTAAATTGCATTACCAAAAACCATACCCTATGTCTGATTTCCTGATTATCGTTGGAGCCATTACGGTACTGCTCCTCCTTGCCGGATTTACCTGGCTGCTGTTCAGAAACTCAAAATCACCCATCATTAACAAGTTTTTCGATGCGGTGATGAATCTGCTCAATTGGTTAACCGGTTCCATGAGGGACAGGGGCGGTAGGAACGTATAGTTTTACTGCTAACTGTGCTTTTCATTCCTCTTCTCGAATCCCCGGTACTGCGCCATTGCGGTTCGGGCATACAGCTTAACCATGTTCTCCCTTCTCTTTTGATCAATCACCCTAAAATATCCCGGACCGGGATCAACAGTTTTTCTTTCCTGATAGGCCCGGAAAGAAGCCAGAGCCTCCACCACGAATGCATGATTTACCACAGCCGCCGGATCTTTTGCCAGTGTCTTTTCCGCTTGGTAAAGCACTGAATATGGCTTCTGCATAGAGTCAGGCAGACTTTCAGCCCTGAATTTCTTATCAGCTTTCACGGTGGTCAATGCCGGAATTTCAGGATACGCTGACGAAAATCCCAACTTCTCCCAACCTCCTTCCATAATAATTTCCACTTTAGCTTCCTGCGGCAGTTTATCATAATACAGCACCACCTCACTCCTGCTAACCCCCTCATCACCATGCTTCTCGCCTCTCTTAAGCTCTTCACCATTAATCCTCACTGCTTTCACAAAAGGTCCGCCATTGCGGCAAGTCAGCCAGATCTTCTTGTCCCCGAAACGTACCGGTTCCTTTTGCAAATACTGAGTTATTGAGCCGGGAATCCGCGGACGCAGGATTAACCGGTCGGCCCGATAATCATAGTCGAAAAGCCCCCTGATCGTAGCCGCCGGTATGGCAAAATTATCGGCCATCACGGCTACTCCGTCGCCATGCAACCACTGGCCCTCATCGTACCAGTTATTCTTTGTATTTTCTCCTCCCTGAGTAAATGGCTGGTCCATGCGAAAATCCTTCGACCACTTCATGGCCCGGATGGCAGAACGGTAAACATCCTCAAATTTCCCCATGCGGTAATACATCAGAATTGCCCTGCCCTCGACTGTTGTCCAGGCTCCGCCGTTTACCCAGCAGCCAAACTCCTTGATCCCATCCATTCCGGGGCCTGAAGTTTTTCCCCAGCTCCAG
Organism: uncultured Bacteroidota bacterium; assembly: GCA_903851365.1. Lineage (GTDB taxonomy): Bacteria > Bacteroidota > Bacteroidia > Bacteroidales > UBA12481 > UBA12481. The sequence continues at coordinate 215,174 of CAINOB010000002.1, read as the reverse complement.
TAGGTATCGTCGAGCCCGGGTGCATTCGTGAGTAAAAAATCGAAGGGCCGGATGTCCGGAAATGCCGCTATCTGCTTATAGATTTTATCAGCCGTCTGATCATCCACCACCCTCAATGCTACAGCATCTGCATTGACAACTCCTTCTAAATATCCGTACTCTTTTTGACCCAACACCCCATGTTTTATACCTCCGGGCTCTACTGATTTTACAAAATATCCGGCAGGAGCCTGAAGCAGCGAAAGAGATTTACGGGTGATGGCCTGCCTTTTTTCAAACAAAGCAATCATTTCGGTATTGCCTGTCATCCTGTAAATTTCAAGCATCCTGTCGATCGCTGCCAGATAGGTTACCGACACACCTGCCAGATAGCCTTTGCCAAACTTGCCATCAGCCATTTTCACACCACCATAGCTTGGCGCCAGCAAATTGCAGGCCGGTCCCACCAGGAACAGGTTGTTTTTTGGGTCGCGTGCCTTTTCAATGAAATTGCATGCCCGTTCCATTTTTGGCAGATAATGACGGATGGCTTCCGGATCGCGGTTAGCCAGCAGAATTTCCGCCTGCATCACCAATCCAGCTGCCGTAGCCTCATAAAACCAGTCATGCACGGAAACATCACCATCTCCCTGCTTATATATTATCTCCTCCGGGCCTGCGCAATCACCCAAACTGCCATCGGGAGCCACCAGGGCATAGAGTGCACTGGTATTAGCCGGCTTGCCGGGAACGTCGATACGGCCAGCCCGCCTGCCATCACCCTGATTGTTCCAAAGGAGATCCCAGGAACGCTGCAAAAGAGAAAACCAGGGCTCCTGAATAAAGGGAGTCGCGGAATATGAAAAACCATATCCATTTTGTATCCACCAGGCATTCCAGCCGCCGCTCTCGAGGAAAGTATCCCATTTTGGCTCATAAAGCATAGAAACATTCGGTACTGCAGCATTGGGGTGGAAAAACGCAAATGACTCATCAATGAGCTTTAGAAACCTCGCATCACCTTCACCATCAATATATTTACCGGTGTAATGTTCTGTAGAAAAGCCCGGAAGCACCAAAAAAAAGACCAAAATGGCACACCATCTACCTGCCTTTGCTGATCTTAAGTGAACACCCTGTTTTTTAGCCATTTTAGTGGATATATGAATTACTTTAAAATTAGTCTTAATTTGTAAATGATTTTCTCCGCGGAATCATGACCAGACAAAACAAATCAAAACTGAAATTTCAAAAGGGCGTTCAGGACATTACAGACTTTTACCAGCATGCTCCATGCGGGTATCATTCACTGGATAAAGACGGCATTTTTATCAGGATAAATTCCACTGAATTGGAATGGCTGGGTTATACCGAGGAGGAATTAGTCGGTCGGATGCATTTTCCCGACCTGCTGACTCCGGATAGCAAAAAAGTATTTGAAAGTAATTTTCCCAAATTTAAGGAGCTTGGTTATGTTCATGATCTGGAGTTCGACATAATCACTAAAAATAGGTCCAATATATCGGTTATGGTCAATGCGACAGCGGTAATTGATAAAAACGGAGAATATCTTTGCAGCCGTTCTATTGTTTTTAACATCACAAACCTTAAGCGGCTGGAAAATGATCTGCTGGCGAGCGAACATTCCCATGCCGAAATAGCCTTAGCCGAAAGTGAAAGAAATTACCGGCTTTTGTTCCTCAACAATCCTCAGCCTATGTGGATCTACGACCTGGAAACCCTTGCTTTTCTGGAGGTTAATGATGCTGCAGTAGACCATTATGGATATTCTCACGATGAGTTCCTTAAAATGACTCTTAAGGACATTCGGCCTGCAGAAGATATTCCGCTCCTACTTGAAGATGTTGCCCGAACTTATAAAACACTAAACCCTGCAGGTAGCTGGCGCCACCAAAAAAAATCCGGCGAGATTATTCAGGTGGAAATAATATCGCATACTACTGTTTTTAATGAAAGGTCTGCACGGCATGTCATGGTAATCGATGTTACGGCACAGAAAAACCTTGAAAAGGAACTGATTGAAGCCAAGGAAAAAGCAGAACAAAGCGACAGGCTGAAGTCAGCTTTTCTGGCAAATATGAGCCACGAAATCCGAACACCTCTGAACGGAATTCTGGGATTTACAGGATTGATAACCGAAGATGAAGACCTCACGCCGGAGCTTAGGAAGGAATATTCAGTAATAATAAACCGGAATGCAAATACGCTGATCCAGATTATTGATGATATCCTCGATATATCAAAACTGGAAACGGGGCAGATGGCGATCAATAAAACAGAGTTTTGCTTACAGGATACCCTTCAGATTCTTCAACGGATCTTTTTGCAAAAATTAGCCGATCTGGGGAAAAAGAATATTGAATTCCGGTTGCTCCAGACACCGCCGGATCTGGAGATCCTGACCGACTCCAACCGGTTGATACAGATTTTTACAAACCTTTTAGATAACTCGATTAAGTTTACAACAACCGGAGTGATAACCTTCGGTGTTCATCAGGTGACAAAAAACGAAATCTGGTTCATTGTTTCTGATACAGGCATTGGCATCCCGGAGGAAAAACAGGAATTGGTCTTTGAACGTTTTACCCAGGCTGAATTCGATACTTCATACAAATACGGCGGCTCCGGTTTGGGCCTATCGATAGTTAAAAAGCTGATAAATCTTATGGGTGGCAGGATCCTTGTGAAAAGCGAAGTGGGAAAAGGAAGTGAATTTAAATTTTCGCTGCCCCGTTAATCCGAAATCTATTTGCACCTGATCACAAACCGCGTACCCTCCATGGGTTTCGAATAAACTTCAATGCTGAAATGCTGGTAATCACAAATCTTTTTTACGAGGGCCAATCCTAAGCCAAAATTATTTCCGCTCTCCTGGAATTTCTTAAATCTTGTGAAAATAAAGGGGAGATTTTTCTCCTCAATTCCAATACCGTTATCCTGAATCACCACCACTGGAATATCCTTTTCAAGGTTAAGATGAACACTTATCCTGCCTCCATCGGGAGTATATTTTATGGCATTATTCGCCAGGTTGAAAAACAGGATATGAAGTAATTCGCGGTTACCCTGAATCTCCACCTGCTGATCCGGAAGCTTAAGCTCAAACTCCTGATTCTTCTGTTCAAAATGTTCCTGAAAATCGGTACCCAGACCGGCAAGCAATTCATTCAGGTTAACCCTGTCGGCCAGGAGATACTCTTCATTGTCGATCCTCGATAATAGCAGCAGCGTGCGTACCATTTTTGTCAACCGGCCAAGTGTAACTTTCGATTCAATAATCTTTTCCGTTTCCTCATCGGTCAGCTCAGTAGTATTTAAAAAATTATCAAGCTTTGTTTTTATAATGCTGATCGGCGTCAGCAATTCATGTGAAATATTGCTGATATAGTCCCTTTCTTCATTAAAGGCGCTTTCAATTTTTCGCATCAGTCCATGGATATTTTCTTCGAGGTCCTTGAAATCCGCGGTTGAAGTTTTTACAGGGGTATAGTTAAAGTTTTTCGGATGGTTGGAGCTTTTCAACCGCTCGATTATTTTGCCGAACGGTCTTAACAGATATTGTGTGATCGCCAGCTCAAACAGAATAGTTACTGCCATCAGGACGAGTAAAAAGTAGAAGGTGAACTTCCTGATGAGCCTCTGAAAGGCAAGGATACTGTTTATGCTTTTACCGATTTCAATCAGGTAATAACTCCCCTGCGATTCGATGGTTGCGCTTATCACCCGGTAGTCAAAAGTTTCCCCCTCGATAGTCCTCCTGGAATAGTCGATCTCTTCGTATAGGGTGGTATCGGTAACCTTTTCAATAGAAATGTATTCCTCTTTAAAAATATTGTAACTGCCGAAAGCCTGCTGATCGCCGCCCTGCTTGATAAACTCCTCAATTCCATACTGTTCAACCAGGGAATAAGTTTTATCGAGGTTTTCAATCAGCTGGTTGTCCAGGTCTTTTATCGAGACCCGATTTACGATCCATGGAATAAGAAATACGGATATAACGATGATCAACACCTTGGTAAGGGCATTGATGATGGAAATTTTATTTTTAAGCTTTATCGGTTTGATGAGCATTATGCGTCCTCAAATTTATATCCCAGGCCACGAACCGTTTTTATATAGTTTGACTGATCAAATTCACCCAGTTTTTTACGAATATTCTTAATATGTACATCGATATAGTTCGAATCGAAATCATCCTCATAAAAGCTGCCCCAGATATGCTCAACCAGCTGCAGGCGGTCGAGAACCCTGCCCTTATTAAGAACCAGGTAGCTTAACAGGTCGTACTCCTTTTTGGTCAGGTTGACGGGCGTTTCCTGATGAAGGAGTTGAAGCTTGGAGATGTCGAGAGCAAAACTTCCGAACTTAATTATAGAGCTCGACTGGCCGAATTTCCGGCGTGTGATTGCCTGTATCCTTGAATGCAGTTCCAGGATCGAGAATGGCTTTGCCAAATAGTCATCAGCGCCCGAATTAAATCCTTTCAGCTTGTCATCCAGTTCACCTCTGGCGGTAATAACGATAAAGTAGGCTTCGGAATTGTAATTCTTGGCTTCTTTTATCAGGTCAAGTCCATTGTAATCGGGTAACCCGATATCCAGCAACACAAAATCATACAGGTTTGCTGCCAGCTCCTCCGATGCATCCCTTCCATTAAAGGCAATATCACAGGAGTATTGCTCATTTCTTAAAAACAGGGCAATTTCTTCTGCCAGACTTTTTTCATCCTCTACGATCAAAATCCTCATGGTTATAGCATTAACGAATAACTTAAGGAAACCAGGACCCCGAATTGATTGGTCCATAGATGCTGTTTCAGGATTTTGGAAGGTATTGCATAAAACCCGGCCAGGCTTAAAGTAAAGTGGCTAATGGTATATTGCAGAGGAAGAATCAGGTTGACACTCTGATAATCAAATTTTCTTGCCGGGGGAACGAATGGTGGCGGATGACCCATACCCCCGTGATGGCCCCAGGTACGATCGATAATACCGGGAAGCCAGAAATTAGTTCCAAAAGAGCCAGTTATACTTGGCGAAATAGCCAGGTAGCCGTTTTTCAGGAGAAACCGCTCAAATGTAAAATCATGCGAGAGGCTGAGATCCAGAAAATAGTTGTTCGTTTCACCGATCATAAAACTGTTATCCACCGTGGCCGAAAATCCTTTTAACCGGTAAGAACCCGACAGCTCCAGTGCATGATTATAGGAAATACCCTCATAAGCCTTATCACCCCTGAATTGCCGGTTTGTATAGGAAAAATCAAGATCAATGCAATCGAGAATGGTTTTTTCGTACCCTAATTTAAATTCTGCTTCAAAGGTATTCGTGTCCGGAACCAGGTATTGGTAATAATCGGCCGTACCATAAAGGCCAATATTGCTGTAATAGGAAACATTGGCCATCAGTGCGGGCATCCTGATCGGGTTGGCAAGTCGTGAACTATTCTTGTTGCTTGTATAGCTAAGTGTAGTCAGCAAAAAACCGGGATCTCTCGATACCCGGGCCGAGTCCTTGACCACCTGCGAAAAAAGAGCATCAGGCAGTGTAAGCAATAATATAAACGTAATAAAGGTTCGCATGAGTAGTTTGACTTTAGTACAATAGGTGAATTAGGTTACCTGCGTTGGTGTATTGTCATGGATTTGCGGATGGCTTTATTGATGATATGCATCTGTTCCATCGTTGCCTTCTTATTCTGAAGCCGGATGGCTTCCATTGTTTTACTGGTCATCGGCACCGTTTTTGCCTGTTCAGTCTTTTTTTTATCATCAGACTTAACAACTTTTTCCTGACCATATCCAAAAATGGGGACGGCAAGAATAAAAACCAGGATTGGTAAAAGTCTTCTCAAATGCATTTTTTTATCTTGATACAAATATAACGCCTTAAAAACAAAATCAATAAGGCTGATGGGTGAGATCAGCCTTATCGATTTATCAAGTACCGGAGAGGGTGAGATTATTTACCACCACCATGTCCTTTTCGATGACCGTGCAACGGAAGGAAACCGGTAAGTGTAATGGTTTCGCTTACTCCGTTTGTGGTTACGGTAGCCAGTTTATCGCAGGTTCCGTCACCATAATCAACCGTGATTTCTGTTCCGTCACTCACGTTGATCTTGGTTACTCCTGAGGTAAAAACTCCCATACATCCTTTGCCCATAATACGAACCAAAGGGGTTGTTGTCTGGCTGGTGAAGGTATTTCCGCTTACCAGAGTGCCGCTGGCCGTGCCGGTCACCGTGACAATGTCATCGTGCTGTCCGACGGTTTTTGTACCTTGGGTAACAATCCTGGTCTTCTCTGAGTTCAGGAGGATAGTTCCGGTGCCATCACCAAGAACAATAGAACCTTCTTCTTTTATCTGGCTTTCGCGGTTTCCGGCAGCATTGATTTTTGAGTTGACGGTTGATGTACCCAGAACCTGGTTTCCATCAACATAATAGTCGACGCATTTGAAGGTGATCAGGGCTTCACCTTTCCAGTAATCGCCGATGCTGGTCATTACGATTTTTCCCTTGCGTACTTTTCCGTCTGGTGCCACGCAACTGTCGGTACCATAATTGATAGTGGTTATCAGGGTATCGCCGGCAAATGCCCGGGAAATTTTAGTGCACTGACCAAGTCGATGGTGCAATGAGTCACGTCCGATACTGTCGCGCAGGTGATCGAGGTCGCCAACGCGCAGGGAATCTCCATGGTGCCAGATACTATCAAGCCTGTCGCCCGGCCCCATACCATGATGCCCGTTTCCCATACCGTTACCCATACCGTTACCCATACCGTTACCTAAAGGGCCTTTACCGTGGAGTAAATTCTCATACAGACTGAGTGTTTCGTCACCGATTTCCATAACATCGTCAAATACTTCTGAAGTGGCAGTTAAGGACAGCGCCTTTAGTGAATTGGCGCTAAGTGATGAAGCAGGTGTTGCAGTTTCAGTTTTTGAGCAGGCAAAAAGACCCGCCAGGGCAACTCCGCATAACAAAGCTCCCCATTGCATTACTTTTTTGTTTTTCATAATCCGGTTCATATTAAACAGTAAAATTGAATTCCTTCGATGCAAGGATAAAACAATAAGATGAAGTGAAAATGAAGAGGATCGTACGATCGTCAAATTGTAGTATATGGATGCTTTACATGACCTGAAAGATTGTTAAATTGGCTGAAATCTTTTTTAAGATAGTCATTAGCCTAAACCATCCATGGCACCACTCCATGCAAGCGACAACCCATTCCCAGGTATCCGGAGTTACGACATTCATGAAGATGATCTGTTTTTCGGAAGGGAAATTCAAGTCAGGGAGCTGATTCAGAAATTATCTCAAACGAGATTTCTTGCGATAGTCGGATCATCCGGTTGCGGTAAATCCTCCCTGATCAAGGCCGGTGTAATTCCAGCCCTCATAAAAAACAAGCCGGACAATTTTGCTAAGACGTGGAAAATGAGCATATTCCGTCCGTCTGACGATCCTATAGGAAATCTTGCAAAGTCACTGGCGCGCGATGATCAGGAAGCAATTTCCATAGCCACCACCCTGCGTTCCGGAAAAGAGGGATTAGTAAAGGTGCTGCGTTCACTTGGTGACAAGGCAGATGATTCAAGGCTGATTATTATTGATCAGTTCGAAGAGCTGTTCAGATTTAAAAACAGCAGCATCGATGAAGGAACTCAATCCGAAACTGCTGCATTTGTCGACTTGGTGCTTACCGCTATCAGCCATACAGAAATTCCGGTTTATACCGTATTGTCGATGAGAACCGATTTCCTTGATGAATGCACTGAATTTCGCGGCCTCAGTGAAGCCATCAATAAAGGATATTACCTGGTTCCCCGAATGAACAATGAGGAACGGCGTTTGGCAATTACCGGTCCGGTGGTAACAAAAGGGGCACAGATTGCAGAGGATCTGGTGGAACAACTATTGGCGGATGTCGGCGATGATCCCGACCAGCTTCCTATCATGCAGCACGCCATGATGAGAACCTGGGAATACTGGATATTGAACCGCATAGGTGAGCAGCCAATCGGGCTTGATCACTATACGGCTATCGGAACCATGAAGGAAGCGCTGTCGGTGCATCTTGAGGAAATATTTGCTGATCTGCGTGACGATAAAAGCAAATACACTGCCGAGAAACTTTTCAAGGCCCTGACTGATATCACCCAGGAAAACCGGGGTACCCGCAGGCCTACCAAGCTGAAAGAGATCATGACGCTGGCCGAATCCCGCGAGGAGGAACTTATCCGTGTGATCGACAATTTCAGGAAGCCGGGTTGCGCATTCCTCATGCCATCAGCATCCGTGGGGTTAGATCTGGATACCATTATCGATATTTCGCACGAAAGCATCATGCGTGTATGGACCCGATTGCGCAACTGGGTGGAGGAGGAGAGCCGGTCGGCCCAGCTTTACCTGCGACTTTCAAAATCAGCAGAACTCTATCAGGAAGGGAAAACCGGTTTATGGATAAATCCTGAGTTGCAGCTCGCCCTACAATGGAAAGATCAGTCGAAACCAAATGCCACCTGGGCCATGCGCTATGATCCAGCCTTCGACAGGGCGATGACTTTTCTGCAATACAGTAAAAAGCAACATGAGCAGGAACTTATAAAAAAGGAAAATCTGCAAAAAAAGAACCTTAAACGAGCCAGAACATCTGCTACAATACTCGGAGCCGCCTCAATAATTTCCATCCTTTTCCTGCTGATATCCCTTAATCTGCGGTTTAAGGCAGAAGCCAGCCGGAAGCAGGCCCTGGAGAAGGAAAAAATGGCAATTTTCGAACGCAGGCAGATGGAGGAGCAACGAAAGGAAGCTATCCTGCAGAAAAAAATCTCGGAACAGCAGCAACAGATATCCGAGCAACAAAAGATCATTACTGAGGAACAGCGGCAATATGCGGTAAAACAGCAGGGTATTGCGCAGGAGCAGACTATTGTGGCGGTCCATCAGAAAAAGAAGGCCGATGAATCAAAACAGGAAGCCCTGGTTGCCAGGGATGAGGCCCAGTCGCAACGAAAAGAAGCAGTGGCGCAAACGGTGATTGCTGATAAAGAGAGAATGAAAGCTGAGGAATCCGAAAAAAATACCCGCCGGCTTCGTCTCCTGGCAATATCACGTACCATGGCCATTCAGGCCGGCCAGCTGCATAATACCGTTAAAGATGATCTCCCGGGCCTGATGGCCGTAGAGTCGTATCAGCTGAACAAGGAAAATGGAGGCGTAGCAAACGATCCATCGATCTATGCCGCTCTTTCATCGATTTCGAATGATCAGGCTATTTTGCGCGGACACGATGACGGAGTACGTTCGATGGTTTTATCGCCTGATGGCAAAACCATGTATTCCTGTGGTGATGAAAACAAACTTTTAATATGGAAAGTCAGCGATGTGCAGTCACCTCCAACACAGGCAGCCATGCCCAAACAGGTTCAGGGTGTATTACGATCGCTGGGAATATCGACCGATGGAAAATTGCTTATTGCCGGCACTACCGCCGGCGACCTCCTGATTTGGAAAAGCAATGCATTAAACAGCCTGCCGCAGGTTTTACGGGCTCATGCCGGTGTTATCAATGAACTGGCCATGAACCCATCAGGAAACAGTTTTGCGTCGGCCGGTTCCGATGGTAAACTCGTGCTTTGGAATACCGATAAAATGCCGTTCACTAAAGCGGTGCTCGACTCCCTTTCGGGAAAAATCAGCTGCGCATCGTTCAGCCCCGATGGTTCCGTTCTTGCTTATGGAACGGGCGGCGGTGCAATAAAAACCATATCTATGGATAAGCAGCCCTATCACCCTGCGGCACTACTGGCTTCAGGGAATGCAGTGCTTTCGATGGCATTCAGCAAAGATGAAACTTCCCTGGCAGCAGGCATGTCGAATGGTACAATCCTGATCTGGAACCGGAAAGATATCAATGCAAAACCAAGGGAAATCCTTGGGCGCCACGTTTCAGGGATTACCGCTCTGGCTTTCAGTCAGGACTGCAGCCAGCTCGCATCTGCAAGCTATGATCATACCTTAAAATTGGCCGGGTTCCCTAATGTTGAGGCTAATCCCATCTCGATAGAAAATCATGAATCCTGGGTATACGACATTTTGTTTACCCCCGACAATAAGCACCTGATCTCCTGCAGTGCAGATAAAACCATACGTGTAAATTCTACGGAAAATGCCATGATGGCCGAAGCTCTGAAAAAGAAGCTGACACGGAATATGACCCTGGAAGAATGGAAGAAAATGGTTGGCAGCGATATTCCTTACAAGAATACCCGAAGCGACCTTCCGGGCTATGAAAGTAGCAACAAACAAACGAATTGATTATGAAGCAGATTTATATACCGAGGGTGGCTGGCCGGATCCTGATTTTCCTTTTCGGGATCCTTCTCCTGCCTATTTCAGCCAAAGCCCAGGAATGCAACGATGTTTCCCTTAACGAAGCCCGTAAAAACTATGAAATCGGCAGGTTCCCTGAGGTGATCAATTCCCTTACGCCCTGCATAAACAGAGGTTTCAATGAAAAGCAGAAAATCGAAGCTTACCGGTTGCTGGCCATGACGTATATCGCAGTCGACTCCATGGACAAGGCAAGCGTTGCTACCGGTTTCTTACTGCAGATCAGCCCCACCTATGAAGCAAACCTTTTTGACCCCCCATCGTTCATCCGGCTTGTAAACAGTCTGAAACTCACCGGCGGCGCCCAGGTGGTTACTTCTGTTTCAAAAAAGGCCGAATCCATTTATGAAGCTCCGGCTACCATTGTGGTCATTTCGCGCGACGATATCAGGAAAAGGGGATACAATGACCTGGTTGAGCTGCTCAAGGACGTTCCCGGGTTCGACCTTACCCTGTTTTATGGTCCGGAATATGCCAATATATATCAACGCGGTTTCAGGCAGAACAATACCGAGAAAACCCTTCTGCTGTTCGACGGTATTGAGGAAAACGACCTCTGGACCAACTGGGCCTATATCGACCGGCAGTATCCGCTGACGAATATCGAGCGGGTTGAAATCATTTACGGACCGGCATCCACGATGTATGGCCCTAACGCTTTTGCAGGGGTTATCAACGTTATCATGCAGAATTCGGTGGATGCTATTAAACCCGGGCGGAGCATTGGCGTCAGTGCTAATGTCAATTACGGGACCTATAATACCAAAACCGCTGATGTAAGCATTTCCGGCAAGCGCCGGAGCCTGTCATTCACAGTCACTGGGCGTTTATTTCATTCAGATGAGGCGGATCTTTCGAGCCAGAAATATTTTGATTACGATCCTGCCTATTATGATGGGGTTGACTACAATAAACTGCTGGATATCGCCTCCGGGGCCAAGCAGTATCTTACTGCCAACAAACTGCCATTTTCCAATCCATACTACCAGTTGTCGGCCGATTCAAGTAAGCTCACGCTGACCGCCGCGGGTGCCGAAGCTGCACGAAATCTGGATAAATCGGCCTATGACATGACACTTGGCGGTCATAAAATCGGTTTTTCAAATGAAACCAACAGCGGGTTGCTGAATGCAAAGATCAAGATCGGAAACTTTACCGCGGGATTCCAGACCTGGAAATATTTCCGCGGCGGAACCACTCAATATACAGATACTTATGTCGCTGGTTCCGATAACGGATTCAACTGGGTACCGGCGCTCACGTACTTTTTTACAAAGTATGAAAACCAGGTAAGCGAAAAGGTATTTTTCTCAAACCTTACCTCTTATCGTATTCATGCGGTCACTGATGAAACTGCTTTCACCTCACTTGCAAATTATGCGAGGGGCAACAAAAAGCTCACAGATCTGGTTGCCGACAGGGGGCCCACATGGAGCCTTTTACATATGTTCGAGCTATCTAAACAGATTCGTTCGGAATTCAAAGTTCTCTACAGGCCTGTTTCCAGGTTTGATTTGGTTTCAGGTATCGAGATCAGGAACAGCACACTGCAGGGAGCTTATTATACCAGTCTGAGTCCCTATGTGCAGGATTCGGCAGTTATCAGTCCCTCCCCTTACGGAGGCAACGAATTCAATGTTTGGGACCTCGGAGTTTATTCGCAGGGAACTTATCAGGCATTACGCAATTTAAAAGTGACTTTCGGCTTACGGTACGACTATAACCGTGTTCGCTCAAGCGGTGGATTCGGCAGTGAGGTAAGCCCTCGGTTTGCGCTGGTATATTCCCCCGGCAAGTTTACCGTAAAGGCGATTTACTCACGCGGGATCATGAACGTGTCGAACTGGACAAAATACTCCTCCGCAGGAAACCGCATACCCAATCCATCACTTAAAACAGAAAACATCCAAAACCTGGAACTCAGTGGCGGGTACCGTTTGAATAAATCATTCCAGGCGGATATCAGCATTTACCGAAGCTTTATCGACAACGTTGTGGGAACCGCTAAAGTGGAGAGTCAGCCGGGCATTATCCAAAACCAGAACGTAGGGAAATTCGTGATCACCGGTATCCAGGCCAATGCATTATATAAAGCCGAAACCTTTTCTGCCTATTTCAATTATACTTTCTGCGATCCGAGGCAAACCTTTTCCGAAACCGGCGCGGTGGATAACCGGGTTGGCGATATTTCGAGCCACCAGTTTAATATCGGTGCCGACAAAGATTTCTTCGAACATCTGAACGTAGACCTGCGACTGAATTTCAGCGGAAAACGGCCAACGGGTGTTGGTACCTCGGTACCCTTGAACTTTGATGAATTTCCTGCTGTTGCCATTTTAAACAGCGCCATCACCTATTCCGGAAACAAATTCGTTCCCGGACTATCGCTCCAGCTGGTATGCAATAATATTTTCAACAAGTTATACTACGATCCGGGAACCAAGGCGGCTGACGGAATAAACAGCCCAACCGCAATCATGCAGCGAGGGAGGCATTTCCTGATCAAATTATCCTATGATTTATAACCCATCAATTTATAATGTCAGATTTTAAAACGATCATGAACCCGGAGGCTCTGTGGGGAGAATTGTACGAACCTGCTGTTAAGAAGGTAAATACAGGAAAGGGACTGCGCGTGGTTCTTTTCGTTAGTTGCAATTGCGGTGATATTGTTCTTAAAACCCTTCACCGGTTCGAGCAGAGATATCCCGATCGGCTCAATATCGTGGGAGTCGCCACCGATGATCCGGTTGATCCTCAAGCCCGCATTACATTGCGAAAGAGAGTATGGAATTACTATACCCCCGAAGAGCGTGCCGGGCTTAAAAGCAAGATCATAGAATCCTGTATGGAAAGAGGAATTCCCTGTTATACCGGCGCTGTGAAAACGGACTATTTCCGAAAAATGTATAAAGCCTGGAACCCGGAAGCGCTGATCATGTTTTGTTTTGGTCAGTGGCTTGATCCCTTTATTTTCCAGTACCCGGTGATGGGCTCCTATAACCTGCATCCTTCCGACCTGCCCAAGAAGATCGGAGCCGGCACGCAGCCTTTCCAGAATGCCATGTCCAACGGGTTAAAAACTGCACCGTTAGTTATTCACCAGATAACCGACCTTATCGATATGGGGCCGATTGTCGGGGTTTCCTCTCCCGTAAATATCACCCTTGAGGATGGAAGCTACCCGTCGAGCATCCTCACATTGCTGGAAAAAATCACGAGTGTTGGGGGATGGATGTGCACACAACTGGTTTCCGATATCTGGAGCAAAAAAGCTGCCTGCAGCACCGGAGCCATTGAATGGATTGATTTCGAGAGGGTGTTACCTGCTGAGATCAAGACTTTATTATCCAAACCTGCAATTAATAACCTCACCGAGATGTACACCGTACCTGCGCATCCTCTTTTGAAATAACGCCTGACGAGATTATGAAACAGAAGAACTGGCTTACGAAAATATTGAATATCCGTCCTGAGGAAGCCAAACCGGTTTTCCTGATGATGGGATTCTCGTTTTTCATTGGTTTATCGCTGACGTTCTACTTTACAGCATCCAATGCAATTTTCGTAAGGCATTTCTCACCGAAAATGATTCCTGTTTCATTCATTGCTTCCGGCGTCATTGTTTATTTAGCCTGGTGGTTTTTCTCAAAAATCGATAAGAGAACCAGCATATCGCGACAGGTTATCACCAAGTTCGTTTTTGTATTTGTAAGCGTTCTGGCCATCAGCATCGGAGTGTGGAAATTCGAAAACGACTGGCTCGTTTTCATCATGTATACCTGGGTGAGAGTGATGGTATATATCTCCCTGGTAAATTTCTGGGGTACCGCCGGCCGGCTGTTCAATATCCGGCAGGGAAAAAGAATTTTCGGGTTGATCAGCGTTGGCGAAGTCATCTCCATTATTATCGGATATCTTTCTATCCCGCTGATTCTAAAAGTTGTCAGGGTTTCTGACCTGCTGTTCATGGCTTCCGCTTCACTTTTTGCCTCTGTGCTGATGGCAGTCATTATTTTCAGAACTTTCAAGACAGAGCTTAATGCCGGCAAAGCGCCCGCCGCTAAATCGACCCCAGTTTCAAAGAGCGAATGGAACTACTGGAATCTTTTGAAGAAGCCCTATTTCGTGATGATTTCCCTGATGGCCCTGCTGCCGATTTTTGGGTACCTGTTTGTCGATTATCTTTTTCTCGCCCAGGCAAAGCATGAATTTGTTAACGATCCTAAAACCTTTGCGAGTTTCCTGGGACTATTCCTGGGTGCAGTAGCGATCGTGGAGCTATTTTTCAAATTATTTTCGGGCCGTTTCTTAACTAGATACGGACTCAGGCCAAGTTTGCTACTGTTACCTTCGATACTGATTATCAGTATTTTTCTTGCTGCAGTCTTTGGCACTTTATATGGTACGGTCGGCATGTTTTTCGCTTTTATTGCGCTGGCAAGATTCTTTGAGCGATCGGTCCGCGGCTCGTTTTATGAACCGGCATTTCAGCTCTTGTATCAACCGGTGCCCGCTGAGCAGCGGCTTCCATTCCAGAATCAGATTGAAGGTATTCCTAAAGCCATGGGTACAGTAATCACGGGATGCGTCATTCTCCTATTCTCTGCCATCCCTTCATTTACGCTGGTTCATTTCAACTGGCTGTTTATCCTGGCTCTGGGATTATGGATTTGGATTGCCTTCAAGATGTACGAGGAGTATCGGAACATGCTCAAGACAAAACTGGTTGAACTGAAACATACCGAGAAGCTGGAAGTGGATCCCATGGCCGGATTAATCAGGCAGACCTTTACCCAGGCAAGCCCGGAGCAATATCAGAAACTGGTTGATTTTTTTGAAAAAACTGAGCCTGCAAAGATCGGGCAGGCTATCCAGGGCACCCCGGCGGAAAGCTGGTTTGCAGAGAAAATGGATAAGGAGCATCCCTATGATTTCATGGTCGACCTTGCCCGGTCGGAGGAGAGCTGGGAGCGGGTAAAAGTGGCACGCATGCTTGGAAATTCCAACAGGTACAGTTCCTATAAGCTTCTCATTAACTTATTGAAAGATCACGATCCTGAAGTTAAAAAAGCAGCCATCATTTCATCCGGGAAAATCAGACGGGTTGAGCTCTGGCCTCACATTATTGAAAACCTCATTGTTCCTGAGTATTCCCATGCTGCAGGCATTGCTATCAAGATGATCGGAGAACCTATCCTGCCGGAGGTTGATAAATTCTTCGATAAAAACAGCAACCACCATCAGGCCCAGCTTAAAATCGTTAAAATCTACGGATCGATCGGCGGCGCGAGAGTCATCAAATTTTTGCGCGACAAGATCCATCATCCCGACCAGGAGGTCCGGTTTCAGGTATTGCTTTCGCTGAGTAACCTCGAATACCACGCATCGCCACTGGAGATTTCATTTATCAAGGAAACCATAGAAGATTCAGTAGAAACCATGGTTTGGAGTATGGCGTCGCTGATCGATATCAGCGGAGCCCCTGAATCCACAGTCCTTCAGCAAGCCTTGCTCCAGGAGCTGGAAGAGAAAAAAGAGCAGATGTTCCTTCTCCTTTCGTTGTTGTATGATTCAAAAACCATTGGCCATATCCGTGAGAATATCGAAAGTGCCGATAATAATGCAAAAATATACGCCCTTGAAATCAGCGATATGACTATATCCACAGAGATCAAGGAGCTCTTTTTTCCGATATTCGATGACCTGCCGATTCAGGACCGGCTAAATCGTTTCAGCCAGCATTTTCCACAGGAGAAAATGGGCGTATTTGATCGTATTGAAGAGATCGTAAATAAGGATTATTCGAAAATCAACCGATGGACCAAGGCTTGTGCCATTGATCTGCTGGCCAGGGTTCAGGACAGCGAACCCGAGAAAATCAGGGAACTGCTGGCGGCCAATGTGGTAAATCCCGAACCGATGCTGTCGGAATTATCCGGATGGGCGCTTTACCTTAAGCACCGTGATTATTTCGATGAAACCCTTGCGCGCTTCGAAAAGCAGGGAAGCCGTGTTGCCGGGTTGCTCAGAAAAATAGAATTGCGTGAAAAAAACAAGGATCTGCTGATTTTCGAAAAAATCCACTTATTAAAATCCATGGAAATCTTTGCCATGGAAAATGAGACCCTGCTGCTGAATCTTGTTTCGGGAGTAAAGGATAATGAATTCAAAATTCCGAATGAGAGCCTTTACGAGATGATGACCGGTGATCCGGTGATGACCGATCGTTATCTCCGCTTGTATTTATTGAATAAAAATGCCTAATCGAAGGAATATGAAAAAATTGGCCATTCCTTTCTTGCTGCTTTTTTTCACAGGAATCCTCAATGGACAACCTACCGGCAGGAATGAGCAGGGACTTCCGTTCCTTAAGAATTATACAGCAACGGATTACAGGGCCCATGCCCAGAACTTTGCCATTGTCCGCGATCAGGTCGGCATGGTGTATGCCGGAAACTTTGCAGGCGTTCTGCAGTTCGATGGCAAATCATGGCGGCTGATACCTACTGAAAAAACCACCAAGGTTTCGGCTTTGTGTGTGGATGCCGGCGGAACAGTATATGTTGGCGCATTGGGTGAAATAGGCATTCTCGCCACAGGATCCCGTGGAAAATTGAGTTACAAGAGTCTCCTCGACTCAACCGCAGCTCTCCCTTCGTTTCAGGATGTTTTACAGATTTTTTCCGCACCGGACGGAATTTATTTTATCACCCGCAAAGTCATTTTCAGATGGAACAACGGCAAACTCGAAAATTGGAAGCCGGACTATGAAATTCTCAATGGTTTTTATGTTAATCAAACCCTTTATCTGCAGGTAAAAGATAAGGGACTGATGATTTTCCGTAATGGTCAGATCGACCCGGTAGCCAAGGGCGATCTTATGACGGGAGCCATTGAAATCAGGGCTATGCTGCCCTACCCCGGTAATCAGGTCTTACTGGCTACCGGAACGCAGGGGCTGTATCTTGCCGATGCTTCAGGCGTAAGGAAATTCGCAAATCCATCGGACAAGCTGTTCATGGAAAACCTGATCACTTCAGGGGTTTCCCTGATCGATGGTACCTATGCCATTGGAACTTCACGAAAAGGAGTGATCATCATTTATCCAAATGGTAGCGTCAAGCAGGTGATAGACCGGGCAGCTTCGCTTAGAAACGAATATGTTCAGGCGCTTTATGCCGATGAAAGCAATATCCTTTGGGCAGCATTGAACAACGGTATAGCGATGATTGAGGCGCCCTCGGCACTTAGCTTTTTTGATGAAAAATCGGGACTAAACGGTGCGGTCATCCAGATACTGCGCCATCAGGGCAGGCTCTATGTAAGCACTTATCAGGGTCTGTTTTTATATAAACCCGAATCGTTCAGCTTTCAGTCAATGCCACAGATCATTACCGCATGCTGGTCGATCGTTCCGTTCGGAAACGATCTGCTCGCAGCCACATCCGAAGGTATCTTTCAGGTGTCAGGTAACGGCGCCAAACGTATAAAAGAAGGTTTTTCCATGGCGCTCACTGTTTCCGCTTCAGATCAGAACCTGGTTTATGGCAGTGACATGAATGGACTTTTCAGCCTGAAATATCAGGGAGGAACCTGGAAATCGACCAATCTTGCCGCTTCTCAGGAAGAAACAAAGCACCTGTTGGAAGATGCAGCAGGAAATATTTGGGGTTCTACCCTTTCCAAAGGTATCTTCCGATTTTCACCCAAAACAGGGGCTATGGAATTTTTCAATGAAACGACCGGTTTCCCTCAAACCGTGGGGGGTACCATCAACCTGATTGAAAAAAATATCGCCATATCCACCCGCAAGGGCGTTTTAAAGTTTGATGAAGGCAGCCGCACATTCAAGGCTATTAATCTTACAAACCTAAAAGATACTTCGGCTGAGGTGCCATGGTATTCAATCATCAGGGAAGATAAGAAAGGCGATTTATGGGTAAATGCCGGTGACGAAAGCCATCTGACGCTTCTCCGCAAGAATGGAGTTGTTTACGAACCTTTCCAGACACCTTTTCTCCCGATATCAAGCTATGTGATCTGGGATATTTTTCCGGAGGCTGATGATGTTACCTGGTTTGGAGGACCCGATGGGCTCATCCGATACGATCCATCGGTAAAAACCATGAAACCCGATCCGCACCCGACATTGATCAGGCAGATCACCACCCCCGCCGATTCTGTCATTTTTGCAGGAAACCGGGCCGTCGGCACTGCACCCTCAGATGAAATTACCACGTTTGGCTACAAGGATAATTCTTTGCGTTTTGAGTTTTCGGTCCCATTCTGTTCGGCAAAAGGCGAAAACCAATATCAATACCAACTCGATGGTTTCGAAGATACCTGGTCCGACTGGACCCCTGAAACACAGAAGGAATATACGAGCCTGCCTAAAGGAAAGTTCATTTTCCATGTCAGGGCCAGGAATATTTACGGAGTAGTGGCACAGGAAGCCTCATTCAGATTTAACATTCTTGCTCCATGGTATAATACCTATTGGGCCTATTTTCTTTATCTGGCACTGGCAGGTGGAATTGTTTACCTGATTTTGCTGCTCAGGAACCGGCAGCTCCTGAAGGAAAAGCGTATTCTGGAGCAGCTCATTGCTGACCGCACGGCTGAGGTTGTGCAGCAGAAAGAGGAGATCATGAAACAATCAGACGAGCTTGCCGGCAAGAATGATGAACTCGAAAAGATCAACAATACTGTAAAAGCCATCAATCAGGAAATCAAGTTCGAAACCCTGCTGCAGTCGCTGATGGAAAAGATGAAAGTTATCAAGTCGGTAGAAAAAGCAACGGCCCTGGTGTTCGACAAGAATGACAACATTTTCAAGTTCACGGCAAGTTTCGGCTGGGACCTGGAAGCGCTGAATAAAGTGAAATTTACCCTGGAAGAGGCTGAACAGCGTTACCTGACGAATTCGCAGGAAATTTTTGAAGACATCTTTTTAAGAACCGACTTTAAGACCTGGCAATACCTTCCCGGATTAGGATCCATCTCTCTGCCCAAATCGATGCTGGTGATGGTGATCAGGGTGGAAAATCGCGTGGAGGCTTTTCTGCTCCTGCAGAATGTCAATAAGGAAGATGCCTTTGAAGCCAAGGATCTCAGCTTTGTGAGGAACGCCAAGGAGCACATCATATCAGCCTTTATTCGTACGCGAATCATGCAGGATCTGCAGAAAACCCTCCAAAACCTGAAGGAGGCGCAGGATCAGCTGGTGCAATCGGAAAAACTTGCCTCTCTCGGAGCGCTGATTGCCGGTATTGCGCATGAGATTCAGAATCCGCTCAATTTTGTCAACAATTTCTCCTCATTATCTGCCGATCTCGCCGATGAGCTGCTCGAGTCGCTGGAGAGTGCCAAAGAGGTCCTTGACGAGGATACTTATGCCGATATTCTCGATGTTGTTACCATGATCAAGGGTAATGTCACCAAGATCCATGACCACGGGAAACGGGCTGAAAGCATCGTTAAAGGGATGCTCCAGCATTCGAGGGGAAAGAGTGGTGAATTTGAGATGACAGCCATCAATAACATGGTATCGGAATATGTTAACCTGGCCTACCACGGCATGCGTGCGAAGGACAAGAATTTCAACACTGCAATCCGCACCGACCTGGATCCGCTGGTAGATAAGGCAAGCATCATTCCGCAGGATTTAAGCCGCGTAGTGCTGAACATTGTGAACAATTCGTGTTATGCTCTTGATGAAAAAATCAAGAAGAATATCCCCGAATTTAAACCGGAGGTTTTGGTTAGCACCAAGAAGATCGGCGACAAAATCGAGATCAGGATCAGGGATAATGGTACCGGAATCCCGGATCATGTGAAGGAAAAAATCTTCAATCCTTTCTTCACCACCAAGCCGGCCGGGTCAGGAACCGGTCTGGGATTATCGCTGAGTTACGATATTGTTACACAGATTCACAAGGGCAAGCTCGAGGTTAATTCGAAGGATGGGGAATTTACGGAGTTTATTATCACCATTCCGGAAAAACAAACGTGACACGTGACGCGAAACACGCAAGACAGGGAGACGGGTGCTGTATCAATAGCCTCCATCTTCAGATGGGGGGGGACAGAAGTTAAATTTTGAAAATCAGGTTTGAATGAAGAAGCTAATGCTGAGTTTTGTGGTTGTATTGATTTTCCTGGCGCCTGCAGGCGCCCAGACCATGTTTAAAGTGAATCAGTATAACATTTACTACGATAAAACCTTTATGCCGGTTTTAACCCTGTTTACGAATCACCAGATTTCACCGAAGTTCAGCGCTACCAGCTACTGCTACGTGAACGCGACGGCCAATAATCCGGTGACAGGTAACGCACGGAGCTGGGGCGAAGTGCTGGCGGGCGGGTTGTATACCCCGGTACCTGGAGTTTCGGTGGGTGTGATCGCCGGATTCCAGTCGAACGAAGCGCAGATATTCCGGGTTTCTCCGTTGATTTTGGTGAACAAGAACCGGTTCTCTTTTTTCGGAGCCTTTGAGTTCGGAGGCGATCGTGTGCGCTGGGATTGTATGGGCTTCTACAATGTGAAATTTCTCAAACTCGGCGGCGAGCTGATCCGCTACTATAAAATGTATGCTGCCGGTCCGAGGGCTGAACTTACCTTTTTCAGGAAGCAGCCGGTAACGGTTTTTTACAGTGCCTTATGGGACTGGAATGGCAGCAAGCTGGCTTCGATGTTCGGGATTTACACCGCGTTCCCCGGAGTAAAAAAGCCGATCTCATAGGCTAAATTAGATCAGGAACATCTATCTGAATAAGGCGAGGTAATCTTCAAACACAAAAACACGGTTTCTTTGATCTCCGGTTATCTCACAAAGAATCTGCCGCGATTCCAGTTCCCCAATCAACTTATATGCTGATGGCATGGAAATTCCTGCCCATGCCGCAACTTTCCCAGCATCGGTCACTGGGTGTTCATAAAGCTGATCCATAACTTTGGCAGCTTTTGATGCCCGGGTACCGAGAGTTGAGATTTTAACATCGGTTTTATTCTTGATTTTGAGGATTTTATCAAAAGTGTTTATTCCGGACTGAGCAGTTTCAATAATCCCAACCAGAAAAAATTTTATCCACCGGATTATGTTGCTATTTACCCGGGCCGCCATTAAATTATCAAAATAAAGGATCCTGTTTTTCTCGAAAAAGTCGGACAGATAAAGCACCGGCATTTTAATAACCCCCTTGTTCACCAGATAAAGAGGAATCAGAAGCCGTCCCATTCTGCCGTTTCCATCCAGGAAGGGGTGAATGGTCTCAAATTGATAATGAATCAGGGCAATTTTAAGTAATTCGGGCATGGCAATCTCCTGATTATGAATGAATTTTTCAAGATCACTCATCAGGTTTGGAATGTTCGAATGACCCGGAGGGATAAAGGATGCGTCTTTAAGCGTAGCCCCACCGATCCAATTCTGACTTCGCCGAAAGGATCCCGGGTCCTTTTTATCACCTCGCACTCCCTGAAGCAATATCTCATGCGCTCCCCGAATCAATCGGGATGAAAGCGGGATGTTTTTTAATTCATCAATTGACCACTTCAGTGCTTTGATATAGTTCTGAACTTCGTCCCAGTCATCCTTATTTTTAGGAGGAATAGACAAGGCATCCGAGACTACCTGGTCAATATTTGTTTGTGTTCCTTCAATCCGGCTACTGCTGGTTGCTTCCTTTGCAACATGCATCCTGATAAACAAATCCACGTTCGGAATATAGTTAGAGAACATATCCAATCGTCCAATTTCCTGATCCGCCTGACTGAGCAGACTCAGAACTTCCATGTCGGGAACTTCCCATTGCCTGTTAATCAAGGAGGGCTGGAAGCTTTTATAGGTGCCCTGACTGATATATTGTCCTGAATTGAAAATTTTCATTGGCTTTAATCTTAAACAAAGATAGCTCTTATTTAAGAAATATCAAATTAACTTAAATAAGGAAGTCGGTTATTTAAGTTTTCGTGGGATATGTAATAGCTGCCGGTTCAATTCATGGATAGTGAGCAAATTTCACTACCTTTGGTAATCCCCCATTGAAGACTCGATTTCTAACTCTGTTGAAATGAACCCATTTACAAGGTTTTCTGCAACAATAGCCGCGGTTTTTCTTTTAATTAATTTTTCATCCTGCTCCAACGACATTGATCTGCTGGATCCGGCCGATCCGATCCCCGTGGTTTATTTTCAGATTAATCCGGCCGATAAAATATTTTATCTGACCTTAACCCGATCATTTTCGGGTGATGGCAATGGCTATAATCTGGCCCGTGATCCTAACCAGATATTTTATGATAGTGCAGATATCCGTTTGGAAGGATGGTCCGATCAATATAAAGTTTGGGAAACGGAATTTAAACATTCTGACCGGACAAAGATACCGGGAATCTTTTCGGAAGTTCCCGGATATTGCTACGAAGCTGTAAATAGTTTACCCTATGGTTTTACCAGTTACAGGTTAGTCATTTATCTGCCGGGAATGTCAAGCCCCATCTTTTCAAGGATTCCGGTAATGTCAGAAATTTCAGCTCCCTCCAAATTTGATCATGAGATTGCTCTTTATCCGGATGTCTATAAGATTAATTTTCCGGGTGCATTGGAATATCCAAGTGGTATTGCATACCGTCAACTCCTTTGTGAATTTCATTATCAGGAATACGAAGTAACCTGGGTCGATCGTTCAGTACTTTTTACCGTAAGAAAAGATATGATACCTCCAGGTGGCGATCTTTTATACCCCGATATGTTTTTTAATTTACTGGTAAAAAACATTAAACCCATAAACGATACCATTTCGCGGAAGTTTATCTCTATCGACCTGATTTTTCTTGTCGGAGATGAATATTTTAACAATTATCTCGATACATACATAAATGCAGGTAACATGGATTTACCTCCAAAGGGTAACATCAGTAATGGATATGGTTTGTTTACGATGGTAAGGTCCGTCAAGAATGAGAACATGCACCTGAGCCAGAGAACATTTGATTCACTTTGGAATGGAGAAATCACCAGAAAGCTTGGGTTTGTGAGGTGGTGAAATTAAGACAAGTTCAATTGTATTTAAGATAATCTGCATTTGTATTGCTTAAATGACTAAAAGTGAAAACCTCAGGTTTTTAGCTTCGGTGTATTTGCCACCAGCTTTCTCCAGCGGCACAAAAGTGAATGTCCAGTTTTGATCGGGAAAGGATTTCGGAACCTTGATCAGGACTTTATTCCAACCCTTATTCAAGGATATCTCCACGGGTTTGCGGCACCAGTAAAATTCCTCATCGGTGAACGGTATCTCCGCTTCCGGGCGGCTCCATGTGGCAAAAAGGAACCGGTATTTGCCGGGGGCTTCCCATACCGGCGGAGTCACTGCTTTTCCATTTATCCAGATATTCCCTCCGTTACCATCCCATTTTCCCTGCTCCGGAATTCCGGCAGATCGCCGGTTTGATCGGTGCGGTGCCTCAAAGCCTATCCAGCAGGGAACCATTTGGGCACGATCAGAAAAAATATTGGTCGTTGCATAAACTGTTGCCGTATCTTTCTTTGGTAATTTCCCGGAACTTAAAAAAGTCTCCAGGTCCACACTGCCGCCGAAACACTTATGCCATTTAAGGGTATCGGCATACTCCGATATGTTCCAGCAAATATCTGAGTTGGCATACCATGGAAACGCCTCCTCTTTCAGGAACCCGGACCGGTGCTTAACCGTCCGACGCTCAAAATCGTGCAGCGCAAACCAGGCAGGGGTATTTATTTCCGGCGAATTTTCGGCAGCCGCGATATCCTCAATCTTTCCTCCATTCCAATATCGTTCCGCGAAAGCCAGTAACGAAGGATATACAGGGTTATGCCTGAAGATATTATTCTTATCGTCAACCCTTACATCCGGCCAGCAGCAGAGTATCCCACCCAGTGCAGTTTTATCGCCCTCGCTGCGATTGCAGGGCGGACGAAGGAATATCCGGCGGTAGAGAATCAGGGGATCGAAATTGTTGACATATCCCATGGTGGCATCAATTACCAGGCTGACCGGCTGCTTTTGCGAATTCTCCTTTAAAGAAACTATCGTACTCTCCTGCCACAGCTGCTGAATAGTTGCCGTACTGGCCGGCAGACCGGGATTCCACACGATCGGGGTACGGTTATGCTTTAGGACAATATTCTCCATCCTGGCAATAAATTCGCTGACATTATTGATATGAACCTCATCGGAACCCAGATGAAAATATGGACAATCTTCGGCTTTGATTTCACTGAAAAACTCATTCAGGCATTTCTCTAAAACATCCATACCTGGCGGCGTTTCCATTTTAAAGCCGAACGTTTTTCCGAAATAAGCGCTATGGCCCGGGACATCGATTTCCGGTATAACAGTGATGTTCCTGTCACCGGCATACTTTATCAGGTCGCGTATTTCATCATAGGTATAGAACTTCCCTGCATCCCGTCCCTGCTGCTGAAACTGCGGATCATTCAATTGCGGATAGGCCTTGCACTCAATTCGCCAGGCAGGATTATCGGTCAGGTGCCAGTGAAAAACATTGATTTTATAGAATGCCCAGATATCCATCTGATGCTTTAGACTCTCGATAGTCTGGAAATTTCTTCCCACATCATGCATGAACCCGCGGATGGCAAATGCGGGATAATCATCGATACTGATCTCAGGAACAGAGTATTCCGATCCCTCTTTCCTGATCAGCTGCAGTAAAGTCTGAAAGCCATAAAACAGCCCTTTTTTAGTTGACGCTGAAATTATTACCTTTTTTTTTTCTGACTTCAACCGGTAACCTTCGGTATGAACAACAGATTTATCGAAAGCGAAAATCAGGGTTAGCTGATCCTTACCAAGGGTTTTCCTGGCGATATCAACCTTTAATCCAGGGAAAAATATCCGGGCCGAATTAATTATCGGGCTTACCGGAATAGAATCGATGCTGTTTTTCTCCAGGCAGATAGAGCTAAAACGGAATGGCTTAGTGTCAGCAAGCTCATAATTCTGAGGTGCAGGAATCAGGGCTAAACTTCCGCGCGTAAAGTTTTCATTGAGTTTTATCACTTCGCTGCCAGCTAGAAGAAAGGCGCCTGTGCCATACACTTCCCAGCTCGCCGATGAGTAATTCTTCTGCGGATCGGCACCTACGGGTTGTACCCAGCCAACATATCCCTCTGGGGTAAGCAAAGAATTTAACCCGGTCCATGCTTTCTCCACTACCGGCAGATAGATCTCCCTTTCCAGTATTCCGTGATTGATTCCCCAGGCGAGTGCATAGCAATAAAATCCTGAGCCGCTGGCTTCCCCGCCGGGATAAGAATCCGGATCCAGCAAGCTCACTCTCCATAAACCATCGGCCTGCTGCAGCGAAGCAATCCGTTTGGCCATTTTTTTAAAGATATCCAGATAGAATCCGCGGTTAGGATAATTCGCAGGCAATTCAGTCAGAATCCTCGCCAAACCACCCATGACCCATCCATTTCCCCGGCTCCAGAAAACCTTCTGCCCGTTGTTCTCTTTCAGGTCTTTCTCCGGATATCCCCAAACGAATCTCAGGTCGCGGGCAAACAGGTTTTCCTCCTTGTTCCAAAGAAGATCAACCGTTTCATGGAACAGTTTGTCGTTGAACTCCAGATAGCGCTTATCGCCCAGCGTCATTCCAAGCTTGACCAGGGTTGGAGGCGCCATAAACAGGGCATCGCACCACCACCAGAAATTTTTCCTGATACCATTGATTGCATATGGAGTATCCATCATTTTATTGACAGAATCAATCGTGGGCTGAATCATTTTCTGATCTTTTTCAAGCCTGTACAGATCGATATACGTCTGGCAAATAGCATAGTCATCAGCATGGTACCAAAGTTTACCCGGTTTCCAGCCGTTAGCCTTACCCATATCGAGCATCGCCTGATAGATCTTCTTCGATCCGGTGGTTTCATAGGTTGCCATCATTCCGGCAAAAAATGCTCCGTTGGTCCAGTCCCACAAATCATGGTTAGGATGTGCCAGCTGCCACATGGCTGCAGTTTCCATCCTTTTTTTAATGACACTTTTCTTAAAAACGTTCTCTTGTTTACCCTGTTCAATAGTTACCGGATGGCTCAGTTTTTCGGCCTCCTCGCGGATATATTTCTTCACTGAATCCACCTCGTTCCACTTCGAATTTTCCAATCCCCACATCGCAAAGAAATAGTGAACACTGGGTGACTCAGTCTTGATTTTCTGGCTCAGATAGTAAGTCTCAGAAATCACCTGGCTGAAGCTTTTAGCGGGTACCGTTTGATATCCCAGCTTATAAAAATCGGTATTTGCGGTGCGGCTAATTTTGCGAACCTCCTTGGTAGGAGCCAATACGGCCATGGCCAGGATATCGTTATTGAGCGACTGCTTTCCATGAGTGAGAATTGCTGTATAATCCGAGTTTGCCTGAAATTGCAAAGGATCGCGGTCAAGCTTTGTGGTGGTTATCCCGGTGGCCACCTGTTTCTCGCCGATGAAATCATGTATTCTGACTTCGGATTGAAACCAATATTTACCAATCCATAGGGTGATTCTCTCAGTCGCTTCATATTTATTGCCATTCACTTCCCAACCTTTGTAGGTCAGCTCGAAAATCGTGCGCACCGGTCCTTCGGTGATCTTTTTGTAATGATACCCAGGCGTGGATCCAAGTCGGTACAGGGAATCCCCTTCCACCAGGGCCAGGCTGCCGGCACCGAGCGAACTGCCGCAATGCAGAATATCCATTCCCCAGGGGGCCAGCTCGTGGTAGGTTGGCTCAGTGGGTGAGCCTGCCTTTTTGAGAATCAGGTCGGGGATCAGTTTGCCGAAAAGGTCCTTGGTATTGCGGCAATCGAAGTAAATGCGGAAGGCCATCTTATCATTTTCCCAGCCAATACCTTCGGATTGATAATGTGTGGGAAATCCGGCCAATCCCACGGGGGCATCAGCCTCAGTGACTTCCGTAAACCCGCCGTTTTTATTTTCCTCCCCCAGATAAACCTGCGTTCTTTTCTCAAATTTTGGCACCTTCTTCTCATTTATCCAGACCCCATACAATTTCAGGCTCGAACCCGCTTTTATATCCACGGTAAACGCCAACTCATCCCACTTTCCGTCTCCGTTGAGATCATCAGTCTGGGTATTGATCAGTTTGCCCTGGGTAACCAATAACGGAACCTCCCCAGCTTTACCTGCACCAAAGCGATGCTCAAATTCCCCGCGGCTGAAAACGAAGGGTTCATTGGTCCGGTCGATGGGTAAATCGTTCTTCAGAATAAAGGACGATTTAGCCTCACAAGTCAATAAAGAGCCTACACAGAGAGCAAGGAGCAATAACAGTTTATACATTATTTTCCCCTTTCACATAGCCAAAGTTTGCGAGTATGCCCCCATCCACATACAAAATATGGCCGTTCACAAAATCGCTTGCCCTGGAGGCCAGAAAGAGAGCTGCATTACCCACATCTTCCGGTTCACCCCAGCGGCCTGCCGGCGTACGGGTCATTACCAGGTCGTTGAACGGATGGTTCCCCTCACGGATTGAAGCCGTTATGTCGGTAGCTATGTATCCCGGTCCGATGCCGTTGATCTGCATATTATATTTTGCCCATTCGCAGCACATATTCTGGGTCAGGAGTTTCAGGCCGCCCTTTGCCGATGCATAGGCCGATACGGTATTCCGGCCGTAGACGCTCATCATGGAGCAAATGTTGATGATTTTTCCGCTTCGCCGGGCTATCATCCCCGGAGCCACCCTTTTAGCCAGAATCAGCGGAGCTACGAGATCTACATCAATAACCTCTTTAAATTCTGATATTTCCATCTCCAGTATGGGAATTCTTTTGATAATTCCGGCATTATTAACGAGGATATCCACCGGGCCCATTTCCTTCTCTATCAGGGAAATACCCTGATCCACTGCTTTTTCGTTACAAACGTCGAATATTAGGGTAAAAACATCCAGTCCCGCGGATTTGTACTGTTCGCGGCAGAAGGCAAGTTTCTCCTCCGAACGTGCATTCACGCATACCCTGGCACCGGCTTTTGCCAGTGTTTTACCTATGGCCAGACCGATACCATGGGTACCGCCGGTAACGAGGGCAACTTTGCCGCTTAAATCAAATAATTCCGCGCTCATGATTCTGTTTCTTAAATCCTATAAATATTAATGACGGCTTTACCTGAGCTGATCTGCAGGCGCAGGATCCATATCGGTATAATCGAGGTTCTCGCCGGCCATTCCCCAGATAAAGCAGTAATTCGTGGTTCCCGCTGCACTGTGGATACTCCAGGACGGTGAAATTACAGCCTGTTCATTTTTCATGAATAGGTGGCGGGTTTCCTGGGGTTCGCCCATAAAATGGCAAATGGCCTGCCAATCCGGAACTTCAAAGTAAAAATAGGTTTCCATGCGCCGCTCGTGGGTATGAGCCGGCATAGTGTTCCATACGCTTCCGGGTTTCAGCTCAGTCAGGCCCATCTGAAGCTGGCACGTTTGTACCACCTCCTGTATAATCAATTGGTTAACACATCTTTCGTTTGATGTTTTTTTGCTCCCGAGCTGCAGCACATTGGCATCATTCTGGCGCACCAGTTTTGAGGGATAATTATGATGGGCAGGAGTTGAATTCAGATAAAAATGGGCAGGACGCGAGGCATCGGCCGACTCAAAAACCACAGTCTTCGTTCCTCTTCCAATATACAGGGCTTCCTTATATTGAAGTTCGAAAGTTTCATTATCGGTAATCACACGACCCAGTCCGCCGACATTGATAATTCCCAGCTCACGGCGTTCCAGAAAATATTCCGATTTAAGCTGATTAACTGCTTTCAGCGGCAGGGGCCCGCTTACCGGAACTGCTCCACCAACGATAAACCGGTCGAAATGGGAATAAACCAGGTGGATCCTATCATTCTCCATCACCGGATCTACCAGAAACTCATCGCGAATCCGCTGGGTATCATATTTTTTAAAATCTGAAGGATGTACAGTATAACGGGTAATACAAGTGGTTGTCATTTTATATCTTTTAAATTCTAAAATTAGCATTTGCGCGCATTAAATGCAGGGAAGTCTGATGCATCTGGTACATCATGATGCCGTAAAACAGACCCATATCCAGGTATTTGTAATTATGGGCTACCAGCCAGAACAATAGTTTCCAGAAGTATCGCCGGTAAGGATCCTTAATTCCCAGCAGAATTAATACCCTGCCTACCAACAATAGATCCCTGAGAGTAACTTTTGCAGGAATTTTTATGAAGGGCCTGGGGTACTGGTAAGTGCTGAAAAATGTGATGAGCCTCTGACAGGAATTACGAGGATGGTAAATATTTTCCATGAGCTCCTCAAAACCCTCCTGCAATAAGTTTTCATGCATGACCGGTCTGATATTGCTTTCAGCTTCTGAGAAAGCAAATAGGTCCTTCAGGCGGCCCTCCTTTTCCATGCGTCTGTATAATTCAGTGCCGGGAGGGGCTTTCAGCAAGTTGACAATTGGCAATGGTATGCCGCTCTGCTGAATGAATTCTGCCTGTCGCTGAAATATCGAGGGCGTATCCGTATCAAATCCGACAATAAAACCACCGGCAACATAAAATCCTGATCTATGCAACTTGTGTATATCTGCCAGTTGGTCGCGCCTGAGATTTTGCTTTTTTCCCGATCCCATGAGGCTTGCTTCATCGGGAGTTTCTACGCCGATAAATATCTGCCTGAATCCAGCGTCGAGCATCATAGAAATGAGCTCATCATCGTCAGCCAAATCAATGGTCAGCTGGGTAGCAAAAAAGAAAGGAGGCAATTTCTCGCGTCTCCAGGCAATGATTGCAGGCAGCAATTCTTCCTTCAGTATTCGTTTGTTTCCTATCAGGTTATCGTCTGCAAAAAGGACCAGCCTGACTGTTCCCTGATCAATAATAGCATTCAGTTCTTCAATAATACGCGATGTTTTTTTGATTCTCGGCTTTCGCCCATACAACGTGGTAACATCGCAAAAATCGCACTTATGAGGACATCCTCTGGAGTACTGTAAGATCGAATAAAGATAATCGTCAATATTCACCAGATCGTAAGAAGGGACAGGCGACCGGGTAATTTCTGCAAATTCAGGGGAACGGTAGATGGGTTTGATCACATCGTTGGCCAGATCTTCCAAAAACTGGGGCAGAGTGATTTCAGCCTCATTCAGGACAAAAACATCGATGCCCGGAAAGCGTTCATGCTCATGAGTGAAAAGGGTGCCGCCGGCAACAATTCTGACCCCTGAATTTTTACATAACTCAATTATTTCCCTCACTGAATTTTCCTGCACGTTCATGGCAGATAAGAATACAAAATCCGCCCATTCCAGATCTTTTTTCTTTAAAGGGGCCACATTCAGATCAACCAACTTACTGGACCAATCCTCAGGTAATAATGAGGCCACCGTCATCAATCCCAAGGGCGGATACACAGCTTTTTTACCCGACATGCGCAGCATATGCTTCATCGCATAGAAAGTATCGGGCATCTCTGGATATACTAGAAGTATGTTCATCTGGATAAAACAAATATAAGTTGATTTAGACCTATATTTGTTTATAATTATTCAAAATCAATATGAAACTGGTAGTTTTTGGAGCTAGTGGCCAAACCGGCAGGCTGCTGGTTGAACAGGCATTGGGATTGGGACATGAAGTTACAGTGTATGTAAGGCGTGAAGGAGCATTTGAGGAAGGCCGCAAAGGATTGACTGTCGTCACCGGACAGCTGAATGATACGGCAAAACTCGGGCAGGCTATTACAGGCGCCGATGTTTGCATTTCAACCCTGGGCGGTAATTCGCTGAGCAAACGTAACCCCGAGATCACCAGCGGCATCAGCAATATTGTTACCGCCATGGAGAGCGCCGGTGTTAAGCGGTTTCTGTATATGTCGAGTGTAGGTGCCGGCGACAGCCGTTATTACATGGGCCCTTTCATCAGGCTGCTTGTCGTTGGAATATTACTGCGTATACCTTTGGCTGATCATACTCAGAATGAAAAACATATTGCAGCCAGCAGCCTTCAGTGGACGATTGTTCGGCCGGGAACTCTCTCGAACGGCGAAAAAACCGGCAAGTTCAGGTTCGGTACCGAATTCACCAAGATGACCGGAAACACAAAAATTTCAAGAGCCGATGTTGCCGCGTTTATACTGGAACAAGGAATTTTATCCACCTATATTAACAAGGCCATCTGGCTATTTTAGCCGATTACCCTTTTTGCAACGTCCATATCAATCTCTTTTTCCCATTTGGCAATTACTACCGTAGCTACGGAGTTGCCAATCAGGTTAGTGATTGCCCTGGCTTCGCTCATGAACCTATCGATCCCCAGGATTATGGCTATAGCGGCAACAGGGATATTTCCGACTGTCGGCAGAACTGCAGCGAGGGTAATAAATCCGCTGCCTGTTACTCCCGCCGCACCTTTCGAAACAAGTAACAATACCAGCAAAAGGGTGATTTGATGAGAAATGGTCAACGGGGTGTTGGTGGCCTGAGCCAGGAAAACTACTGCCATGGTCAGGTAAACTGAGGTGCCATCGAGGTTAAATGAATAGCCGGTGGGAACTACCAGCCCTACCACTGATTCTGAACATCCCCCCTTTTGCAGTTTGGCCATCAGGCTGGGCAATGCTGCTTCCGAAGAGGAGGTTCCAAGAACAATGAGAATCTCTTCCTTGATAAACCCAAGCAAACGGAAAATATTAAATCCAAAATATCGGAGCACTCCCCCTAACACTATAATGATGAATAATATACATGTAGTGTAAAACGATATCATCAGCTGGCCGAGCGAAGCCAGCGATCCAAGGCCATATTTCCCGATCGTAAAGGCCATCGCTCCGAAAGCCCCAATCGGAGCGACCTTCATAATAATATTGATGACTGCAAACAAGCCGGCTTCCAATGACTTAATCCCGGTCATCAGAGGCTTCGCTTTTTCACCTATTCTGGATAGTGCCAGGCCGAATAAAATGGAAAACAAGAGTACCTGTAATATGTCGCCCGTAGCCAGAGCATTCACAATATTATCAGGTATGATATGCAACAAAAAATCAACAACATTGGTCGATTTGCCCTGTGTAACATAGTTGGCAACTGATTGGGCATCGAGCGTCGACGGATCAATATTCATCCCTTTCCCGGGCTTTAAAATATTTATCACCGTCAATCCGATGATGAGCGCCAGGGTAGTTATCACCTCAAAATAGATGATCGCCTTGAGCCCCACCCTTCCCACCTTTTTGGTGTTTTGCATTCCTGCAATGCCGTTGACGATCGTACAGAAAATGACCGGTGCAATCATCATTTTCACCAATTTTATAAATCCATCACCCAGGGGTTTCAGCTTCGTGGCAAATTCGGGATACAGCGATCCTATGACAATACCGATAATAATTGCCGTGATAACCTGGACATAAAGGCTTTTAAAAATTCGGAGAATACGCATTACACATGAATCAGTTGATCACCTAAAACTAACAATTAGTTTAACTTTATGGTCCCAGATTTACCAATTTCATGAAACGGAGAATTTTTGCGCTATCGGTTATCCTGATGGTAACCCTAAACCTGCTGGCTCAGGGCCTGTCATCAAAAGACTCGCTGCCGGTCAGCTTTTTCAAAAGCAATTACCCGGGCCAGTCGGGATCGCTGAAATTCTTACCTATTGATACCAGTTTTACTTACCGGAATCTCACTATTTACAACTTTACCGCTCCGAGAGGGTTTGTCATTTTGCGTGATCTGGGTCAGAAGTATGATATTGTAGGATATGACTGGGACGATAATTTTTCATTTGATGCCGACACCACAGGATTCCTGATCACGCTGGCCAACTCACTGGCCAATAATACTGAAATACCCGGCTATGCTCCGGGAAAAATCGGTTCGTCGCTCAAAACCGGCCGATATGCCATCGAACCGCTGATCAAAACCAGCTGGGGCCAGGGCTGGCCCTACAACTATCTTTGTCCGGTTGATCCCGGAGTTGCCGAGCAGAACAATCGCACCCTGGTGGGCTGTGTGGCTGTCGCAATGGCCCAGATCATACGTTACTGGGATAAATGGAACGACTGGTCGATATACTATTCTTATGATCATGCCACCTACGGGACCCTAACCTGCAACGCTGGCCATTACAACTGGGATGTCTTTGAAAACACCTGCACCTCAGTAAATACGGAAGTCGCCCGACTCTTATCCGACTGCGGGATCCTGGTTAACATGAACTACAGCCGCACCGGCTCGGGCGCACAATCACTGGATGCTGCCAAGCGGTTCAACGAAATGTATCATACCGGCTACCTGAATTCGACGCTGCAGAATGAGGAGGAATTTTTCAATAATGTCAGTAACTACCAGCCCATTTATGCCACCTATCCGGGCCATGCCTTTGTTTGCGATGGATATGACGGCAATGGTTTTTATCATTTTAATCTCGGTTGGAACGGTTCCTCAAACGGTTATTATTCACTATCCAGCGTAGTAGGTCAGACGCTCACCAGCGCTATATTTAATATCTATCCGGATCTGGCCAGCAAGCCTCCCCGGAGGTTGCAGAAATCAACCGTCAGCGGAGGCAAGCTCCAGATTTCCTGGACCGGTCCCGATCAGGACCGATCGTCGCTTACCGGCTATAAAATATATCTGGATGATAAATATCTCACTGATGCGTCTGATACAACGTTCACTCATGATTGCGTTTACGGTGATCACTATTTGAAAGTTTCCGCCCAGTTTACCTCAGGCGAATCGCGCTGGATCGGACCGGTGAGCTACTATTTCGACGGGAACCCGATCACCATTCCAGATGCTACTTTGAGGCGCGCCCTGAATACCGCCATCGGCATATCTTCCTCTCTTGTCAGCACACATGTTCCCACCGAAGGGGAACTCAGCAAGGTTACCAAACTTTCGGTAACCAATACCACCGACCTTAGCGGCCTTGATCACTGCCTCAACCTGAAACAGCTTTACCTCTATTCCACTAACACAACAAAAAGGCTGGATATGGAACAGATCAGGCATTGTGAGGACCTGTCAACCCTGACCATCGAAAAATATGCCCTGGATAATCCATCGGCACTGAGCAATCTTAAAAAACTCAATGAGCTGAGGCTGGTCAATAACCAGCTAACCAATCCGGATTTCTTAAAATCGCTCACCCTGATTACCCGGCTCGAGATTCTCGATAATGACCTAAAGGACCCGGGCTTTCTGAACAGCATGCAGCGCGTGGAGTGGTTAACGCTGAAGAACTGTGATATTTCCGATTTCAGTATGCTCGAAAACACCTATGGTTTCCGGACGGTTGATGTCTCAAATAATCACATCACTTCACTCAGCTGGATCAATAAAAACAACTCTCTGCAAACCCTGAATGCCTCTAATAACAGCATTTCCGGGAACGTTGAATTATCAGGATTAACGATTCTCCTTACGATGGATGTGTCGAATAACCTGATGACCGGCTTTCAGCTTACCGGATCGCCGGCCGTACAATCGCTCTATCTGGCAAATAATGCCATTACAGATATCCAACAGCTGCTCACCGATAATCCCAACCTGGGGATTTTATCGGTCCATCATAATAAAATCCGTTTGCTGCCAGGGGTCTCCAATCAGCTGACCAGGATGGAACTGCAGAATAATCTGATCACGGATATTACACCTATTGCCAGATACACCCTGCTCACTTACCTCAATTTATCATCGAATCAGATAGTGGATCTTCAGGCAATAATTGAGAATGATTACCACAAGCGGCTGACTGTTCTGAATTTACTAAACAATCCGATATCGAAAGAAACTTTGCTCAAGGTGGTTCCGGTGATCAAGGTTTCCGGAATTTCATACAGCCTGCCCGCGGTTTACCATCCGGGCAGTCCCTGTTATCTGAGTCCGGTCAGCGATACCACCATGCTCGACAAAAAAGTCAGACTTGCCTGGCAGGCTGACTTCAACAACGAAGGATATCATTATCACGTTTTCCTGAGTCGCGAAAGTGGCGCCTACACCGAACTGGCAAGTGGGATCACCGATCATTATCTGGATTATGAACTGGCCGAAACCGGCAAGTACAGTTGGTATGTAGTGTCAGTGAAAGACACTTTATCCTTACAGAGCTGCTTCAGTACATTCAAGATTATGAATGGATTTGCCATACCATTTATCGATGACTTTGAAGTTTATACACCCAATAGCACCCTTTGCCAGCAGTCGCCTTTCTGGAGGATCAACGACCCTGCAAGAGATCCCGCCAAGGATGCGGCGATAAATGCCACCAGGGCGTTCGACGGGGTACAGTCGGTAAAAATTTCGGGAACTGCGGATATCATTTTCCCCGTATCAGAATTTCTGAAAGGATCAACGAGTATCGAATTTAAGGCGATGATCGAGAAAAGCCGGAAAGGATTTATCCAGGCCATCTGGAGTAATAAATCGGTTACCAGCCTCTATTTTTATTCGGAAGGCGTGGTTGATGTCTATGCTGATAATACCCTCCTCCGTACCCTGAGCTATAAAAGCAGGGAGTGGCTAACCATTACTGTCAGCTTTACGGAGCCTTCCTCTTATAAAGTCATGATCGACAATCAGGTTGCCGCCGAAGGAACAATCGTAAATACTGCAGCCTCTGGTCTGGCGACACTTCGATTGGGTACAGCCGACGGCCCGGGTTATCACCTGTCGGTACCGGTAGTATTTTATGTCGATAGTTTTACGGTTAAAAGCGGGTTATTATTGTCCGATAACAGTCAGGCTCTGTCAACGAAATTCCCGGGCCTGATAACGGTACAGCAGGGAAATATCCATATTACGAATATGGACCCTTCAATTCAGCAGATCCGCGTATTTTCGGTTGATGGCAGACAACTTTTTAATCAGCATTTTTCAAATGAAAATCCCGGTGACCTCATGATAAGGATCACCGGGAAGGATAATATGCTTTTAGTAATGATAGTTGACAGTCAAGGCAGGGCTTTCACCCGAAAGATTATCCGTTATTAATGTATGGCCAGACCTGCGGTCGAAACACCATTGGAAAGGTCAAGGAATATGCCAAGCTGACTGGTCAGGTGATATTCTGCGCCGATATGGAGATCAAGAAAAAGGGCTCCCGGTCGGTGAAGGTAAGTTCTGTCACCAAGGTAGCCATTATCCCACGATGAAGTTACAATTGCAAATCCTGCAGACCCGGCGAGATAGAAATCCCAGTCGGAACTTGCGTGGAGTAGCTGGTCGAAATAGTAAGTGCCTTTCAGGCCAATTGGGATAACTGTTTCCCTGTAATTGTCGCCTCTGAATGTATAAAGAGTGGCAAATGGAGCAATTGTAAGATTGTTTGCAACCTCAAATTCATAATTAACATGGAAAACAGGCAAAGTACGGCCGATATAACCGTAATATCCTGAATAACCACCAAGTCCTATGCCCAGGTTTAGTGTTCCGCCATGATCTTCATAAGAATGCTCTCTCTGTGCAAATACATTGGTGCCAAGCAGTAAAAAAAGCACAAAGGTCGATAAAATCAATTTTTTCATTTGTTTAGTTATTTAGCGTTTATTTTTTTTACTTTTCTTTTGATCATTCCGCTGATCATTCCGCTGAATATTTTCGCGTCTTCCCGAGTTGTTCCGTTCCATGGATTGCCTGTTCGACCTGCCTGGCCTGTCACCAATTGATTTCTGAGGCTGGCCGTGATAACCTTTTCCATATTTTACTTTATAATCCCTGAAATTGGCATAAGGCTGATTACCGTGATAATCTGACATCACCACTTTATATCCGTGGTATAAATCATAATTCCGGTAACGTAACGGAAGCGCTGACCGATGTACCCAATTGCCGCCATTGAGATAAATAAACATTCGGGCATCAACATCGTAATAAGATTCAACATCAGGCAGATAATAATAATGTGCATTGTAATTTTCAACCGGTGCCCATTGCGGTGGTGCACCAAGGTTAAAACTTATTGACACCTGTGCTTGTGTTGAGCCGGCAATAAACAAGCCCACAACAAGAACAAATAATTTTAATGTTTTCATGATAATAAAATTTATAAATCAGCAATAAGCTTGTTTATTTCTTCTTTTGTTTTGCCAAGCCTTACCTGAAGCCTGCCAATCAATTCTTCTTTTTTACCTTTCAGCAACAGCAGGTCGTTATCGGTCAGCATTGCAAATTTCTGTTTGAGTTTTCCTTTAATCTCATTCCAGTTTCCTTCTAATTCGGTTAAATTGTTCATGATTGTATTTTATTTAATGTATTTAAATTGGCTGTTTTATCGATTACAAAGTTGACGACATCCTCAAGGTATATTATTACAGAATTTCAGATATTACTTACATGATTCACACTATAAAACGGACATAAAAAAAGGATCCCGGCCGAAGCCGGAACCCTTGAAGAATATATAACCTATTAAACTACATTCTCTCCATATACCAGTTTAATTGTTTTTCCATCTTTTTGAAATTAAAAACATCGGAAATTATTTTTTGAAGTCGGACAAATGCCGTTTCACTTTTTACCACATAATCTGTGGCTTTATGATGCATGCAATCTATAGCCACGTCAATTTTATCCTGGCTCGAAAGCATTATTACAGTTATCTCAGGATCGTAGGCTTTTATTCCATCAAGGGTTTCTATGCCGTTAATGGCATTCTTACTTATTCCATCGAGGTGATAATCCAAAATCACCAGATCCGGTTTATGTGATAAATTGGCCACACAAAGTTCACCAGTGACAAAAGTTTCAATGGAAAAATTTCCGTGGTGAAGAAAATCAATCTCCAATGATTTCAGGTAGACTGTATCATCATCAACCAGGAATATTTTTATTTTATTTTCTTCGTTCATTAATTTTCGTTTTTTATCCGGTTAAAATCAATTAATAATTCACTGCAGGCTTGATTACAGATAGTTTCCAATTGTAGTACCAGGTCAGGGATTCCATCTGCGTGAATCTGTGTGCTTGCAAATTCCTGAACTCTTTTGGCCATGGTTTCAAAGTCTACACTCATCCCCATGATCGAAAAAGAAGGGATCATCTTGTGAACCGAGGAATATAACAGACTCCAGTCTTTATCCTTAAAACTCTGTTTCATCGATTCAATCAATGTCGGTGTCTGTTCAAGATAGGCGGAAATCATTTCCATCATCATCACGGGATTTGCCTTTGTGCGACGGGTAAGATAGTCGAGATCAGTGCATTTCATTTTTATAATTTCAACATATTTTTGAGGAATTGGCTTTTTTGCAAACCCGACGATTTTACTGTACAACAGTTTTTCGTCGACCGGTTTGGCTATGTAATCATTCATCCCCACCGTTTTACATTTTGCCAGATCCACTGTAGTGACATCGGCGGTTAAAGCTATAATTGGGATAGAAGATTTTAAGACGTTCCTGATATGTTCAGTGGCTTCAAACCCGTTCATTACCGGCATCTGCAGGTCCATAAGGACAACATCAAAGTTATTCGACTGCAATTTTTCAATGGCAATTTTCCCATTGGAGGCAATCTCGTGCTGAAAACCGAAATCATCTAGCAGCGTCCTCATCAGTAATTGATTGAGGGTAATATCTTCAACAACTAATACGTTGATATTCAAACTATCCTTATCCACTTCCAAGAGTTCCGGTTCCAGATCAACCTCAGCATTTGTTTTTTGAAATTTCAGGATGAAACTAAAAACGGAGCCTTCATCAAGGATGCTTTTGACACTAATCGTGCCACCCTGCGATTCAACCAGTTGCTTGACAATTGCCAATCCCAGTCCTGTTCCACCATATAGCCTTGAAGTACCGCTTGATGCCTGCTGAAAGTTTTCAAATATCCTATCGAGTTTATTGGATGGGATTCCTATACCGGTATCAGCCACCGAAAATTTAATCGTTGCTGTTTCCGAATCTTCGTTTATCATAGTAACACCCACCGTGATCTTTCCATTATTGGTAAACTTTACCGCGTTACTTACCAGGTTCAGGATAATCTGGTGAAGGCGTACCGGGTCACCAGCTATTACATCAGGTATATTGACATCATATTCCTTAATTAATTCGAGATTCTTTTCTTGAATTTTTGTCTGGAAAAGATGTAGCATGGCTGAAATAGAGGAATACAATTTAAACGGGGTTTTCTCAAAAACCATTTTTCCTGAGTCAACTTTAGCCAGATCGAGAATGTCATTGATAAGCACGATTAATGAATCGCCGCTCAATTTTATTGCGGTGAGATATTCTTTTTGTTTGCCTGTCAGATCTGTTTTCAACAGCACCTTGGTAAACCCGATAATTGCATTCATCGGGGTTCGAATTTCATGGCTCATATTCGACAAAAACTGTTGCTTTGCTTTTACTGCATTTTCAGCAATAACCGTGGCTTTTTCGGCTTTGAGTTTTGCATCTTCGGCAATGCTTGTTGCCAGCTCGGCAAATACAATTGCTTCTTTGAGAGCAGTCGCAATCCTCTTTTGATCAGTAATATCGCGGGCTACAATAACCACACCCAATACTTTACCCCTTGAATCCTTATAAACAGATCCGTTAAAAAGCAGGTCTGTCAGTTTTCCTGTTTTATGCCTGATTGTTAGTGGATAATCGGAAACCGATCCGTTAGCAAATACCTGCTGATAGACTTCACGGGCTTTTTGGGGCTCCGTAAAATATTCAAAGAAGTCAGTCCCTGTGAGATCCTCACGTGACCAGCCAGTGATGTCAGCCACAGCTTTATTCATATCTGTGATCTTACCCTCAATACTTATGGTTACCAAAGGGTCAAGGCTGGCTTCAATCAGACTTCTGGCATAATGTGATTCCGTTTTCATGTAATTTTTTCCTGACTGATTGAATTCCCAATATCCTCAATCGGGCTCCGTCTTTTTATTTTTAATTGCTTAAAATGAGAAGGGGAAAGCCCGGTAACTTTTTTAAACTGATTGGATAAATGAGCCACGCTGCTGTAATGCATCTTGTAAGCGATCTCGGTAAGGTTCATCTCATCATAAATGATCAGTTCCTTAACACGTTCAATTTTATGAGATATTATAAATTTCTCAATCGTCATCCCCTGTACTTCTGAGAACAGGTTAGCGAGATAGGTATAGTCGTGATTTAACTTCTGGCTCAGATATTCCGAGAAATTCATCTTGTACAATTCATCGGTATAATGAACCATTTCGATAATTGCATTTTTGATTTTCTCGATAAGCATGGCTTTCTTATCATCCATAAGTTCCAAACCGGAATTGAGTAATGCTTTTCGCAGTTGCTCACGTTGCTCCGGTCCAATAGATTCCATTATATCAACAACCCCCATCTCCACCAGAATAAAATGAAGGCCGAGTTTCTTCAACTCCTCCTTTACCAGCATCTGGCAACGGTTGCTGACCATGTATTTTATGAATATTCTCACGAAACAAATCTCAACACTTCCAGACCGAATTCATTATACAATTTTTTGAAAATGTTACATAATTCACACATTGGCCTTTCGGAATGCTTCCCGTGACCCCTGAAGGTGTGAATTATGCAACTTATAAGGATAATTATGTAATGCATTGCCATTCAATAATCTTCAGTTTTGTAATTAAAATATCCTTCCAAAATCGATTGACAAAATGAAGCCTATTACGTTACGCAGCAAATCAATATTCCGGAGATTCCTGATAAGTGCCATGCTCCTCATCAGCATTGCCACCGCGGCAGTAGCGCAGGATGCAATTTCAGCTCCATCCAAATTCTGGGTCGGATTTGCTCTTGGGGCAAATCTTAACTACTACTCCGGCAGCCTACAGAACATCAATACATCGGCAAATTATGGCTTCAATGCTCCGGCAGCCTTTCATTATGGCGGCGGGGCCGGTCTGAATTTAACCGGACTTTTTGAGTACCACCCAAATAAGGTACTTGGCTTAATGATCAACCTTGGTTACGACGGAAGGGGCGGCAATTTCGATAAAGTGATGACTCCTGCCAATAATAAGGAGGCTCTGAATGTTAAACTCAGATACGTTACCTTCGAACCGGGGATACGTGTCGCACCATTTTCCTCCGACTTTTACTTTTTTGCCGGCGCAGCTTTCAGATCGCTGATCGGCCAATCTTATACCTATACACTGGAATTGCAGCCCGATTTAAAAGGGAAATTTACAGAAGTAAGAAATTCAATATTTTCAGGACAGATAGGAGCCGGCTATGATTTCCGGTTGACTTCTGCTTACAGTAAGACTGTGGCTATTTTAACACCGTTTGTTTCCTATCATCCCTATTTTGGCCAGGAGCCGCGCACCCTTGAGAGCTGGTCGATTTCGACCCTTCGGTTTGGCATGGCTCTGAAATTTGCCAAAGCGCACAACAGACAATATAAAGACAGGGACATTAT
The DNA here is from genome assembly GCA_903851365.1 of uncultured Bacteroidota bacterium. Lineage (GTDB taxonomy): Bacteria > Bacteroidota > Bacteroidia > Bacteroidales > UBA12481 > UBA12481. The sequence continues at coordinate 173,343 of CAINOB010000002.1, read as the reverse complement.
CCCCATGTTAGCGTTGGGTCAGGCGGGTACAGCTCGCGAAATTGGATTCGAAATCGAGGCACCGGCATCCATACCTGCAAGACGAAAATCCATCGAAGTATTCCCTGTCCGAAATTATGTTTTTTTTGATGAAGGCTCACTGATGATACCCGACCGTTATGTTGAACTGAACGAGGAGGAGGCAGCAAATTTCAAGGTTAGCCAATTTCAGGGACCAGAACCAAAAGACCTTGAAGGAAGATCGAATCGCCAGATGATTATTTATTATAACATCCTGAACATACTGGGAGCGCGCATGAGAGACAATTCGCGCAGCAATGTTAACCTGATAGGTTCTTCTGCCGGATTGGGTGAGGATATCGGCAAAGGCATTGCAGAATCGGTTAAGGAATATCTGGTTTTGGTTTTTGGGATAAAAGGATCACGCATAACTACCGAAGGCAGAAATCAACCAATAATCAGGTCGGAAAAGACCGGAAATGAAAATGACCTAGACCTTCTTCATGATGGTGACCGGAGGGTGGATATTGTGAGTTCAGGATCCCCCGATCTTCTTACCCCTATTCAGATATCTGCCGTTCAGAAAGATCCGATAGACAGCCGGGTAATTTTCAAAACATCAAATGGAACCAGGTTAAGCCTGAATTCATGGTCCCTGGAGATCATCGATGAAACAGGATTGATTCAGCGTTACGGTCCATATACAAAAAGTAAGGCAAGCATTTCCGGTAATAAAATTCTCGGTGACCGCCAGGAAGGAAATTATATAGTGATGATGGTCGGGCAGACCAGTCAGGGCACTGAAATAAAAAAAGAAAGAAAACTTCATCTCAAGCTAAATGATGCTCCGAAAGAAGTTGCACTGCGTTTTAGTATTCTGTTCGATTTCGATAAATATTCGACTGTCGATGTTTATGAAAAATTTCTGACTGATGTCGTGGCACCTCTGGTACCAAATAATTCAACGGTAATTATTCACGGCCATACGGATATCATTGGTGATGAAGCATACAACATGAAGCTGTCGAAAGACCGTGCCAAATACGTTCAGGTTATCCTTAAAAAAGTATTATCCAAAGGCGGGAAAAAAGGAATTAACTACGAAACTTCAGGGTTCGGTTCAGATATTTCCACAGCCCCATTTGAGAATACCCTCCCGGAGGAGCGCTTTTACAACAGAACTGTAATAATTGATATCATATCTAAAATATAATACCATATACCCATGAAGAGAATAATTGTACTGGCCATAATACTGGTCGCAGGATTATCGGCTTATCCCCAAAATAACCAGCGCAAAAAGGAAACTGGGAAAGAAAATAAAACCGAAAACAGTAATGTTAAGCAGGAATCGGTTGTCAAAACCGCCCGAGCTGTCAGAATAGAGACAAGGGCTAACGCACAGCAGCAACAGCAGCAACAAAGGTCCAATGCAGCCCAACAAAAGCAACAGCAGCAACAACAAAGAACCAATGCGGCACAGCAACAGCAGCAACAGCAACAGCAAAGGACCAATGCCGCTCAACAGCAACAGCAACAGGACCAGAAATCAACTTCAAACAAAAGGCAGGAAAGATACGATGCCGGAAGGCAGCAGAAATCAAATCAGGCTGCAACTCAGGTCCGTCAAATCAGGCCAACCCCTGTTCAAAGGCCAGTTGAACCAGTAGCCGTGAGGATAAAAAACCAGCCGGTTACCCGGGTTTATGTTGAAAATAAGGGCTCCTTCACCAAGGATGACGGTTCAGTTATCCGTCACCAGAATGATGAAGTATTCACGCATAAAAGATACAAAGTTGATTATGACAATAATGAAAATCTGAGAAGATCCGATGATTTCAAACAAGCATATAATCAATACAATACTTGGTATGATTACCGCGTAATCAGGAGCGTCAGTCTCAATTCCGGCTATCGGCCAAGATCCATCGATCTTAGAAGAGAGCAGAATGTTTACCGCCGGCCATTACAGATCGACCTGATTTGGACACCCTATCTGTTCAACCGGTTCATGTATTATTACCCGGATCAGGATAATTGGGATATTGGTTTCGGCGACCAGATAGAAACTATCTCAGCTTATGATGTCCTTGATTACGTAAGGGAAGTGCGAAGAGTATACGGTAAGGTAAAAGAGGTTTATTTTTCAAGCGACGATGATAACTACATTTTATATATCGGCGACCAGTTTCCATATCAGGACCTGAGCGTTGTTATCCCGCGCCTGGTTGTGGAAGAGATGACATCACAGCCGGAATGGTACTTTAGAAATCAGTACATCTGGCTCGTTGGTCTGATCGGTATGTGGGAAGGAAAACCTGAAATGATAATCCGCGATTCCGAACAGATTCAAAAGTATTAATATCGGAACCTATAAAAAAGCGCCGGCAATCAATTTGATTACCGGCGCTTTTTTGGGAGTTCCTGTAAAGGCCTTTTACCAGCTCCTTCTGCCCCGGATCACTCGCAATAAAATGGCGATTAATGCAATCACGAGAAGAATATGTATTATACCTCCAAGATGAAACCCAACCAGCCCGATCAGCCATGCGATCACCAGTATTACAGCTATAACATAAAGTAAATTACCCATAATGATATGTATTTAGTTTTTAAAGTATTCAGGTCAAAGGTGACGAATCAGGCATGGTTAAGTATTACATAACTATGTAATTAACTTACAAGATTCCCACATATAGCCATTAATGTCCCTTATCTTAGCCCCATGAAAAAAAGGTTATTTCGCATTCTCTTCGGAGTTATTCTGGCAGGAATTCTTCTTTTAACCGCTCTGATCCTGTTAATCAACTATGGAGCTTTCGGTTCTTTGCCCAATAAGGCCGATCTGCAGAATTACAAAAACAAATCGGCTGCCCTGATATTGGCCGATGGAGGAGAACTGATTGGAAAAATCTTTGCCGAGAACCGGACAAACATTTTATACGGCCAGGTTCCCGACCATGTAATCAATGCTTTGGTGGCTACCGAAGATGCACGATTTTTTCAGCACGATGGGATCGATTCGCGGAGCGTACTGCGCGTTGTTTTCAAATCCATACTGCTCAGTAACCGGGAATCCGGAGGAGGAAGCACTATCTCTCAGCAGCTGGCAAAAAACATGTATGGCAGGCAAAAGCACGGATGGCTCACGATGCCCGTCACCAAAATCAGGGAAGCACTTATCGCCCGTCAACTGGAAAAGATTTATACCAAAGATGAGATACTGGTACTTTACCTGAATACGGTTGCTTTCGGGGAAAATATATATGGCATAGAGGCCGCAGCGCGGCGGTACTTCAATAAAACAGCCATGCAGCTAAGTATCCAGGAATCTGCTGTCCTCATCGGAATGTTAAAGGGCAATACTTTATATAATCCTCACCGGAATCCGGAAAATGCCCTGGCCAGAAGGAATGTGGTTTTGGCACAAATGGAAAAATACAAATACCTGAAGCCTGGCGAAGCGGAAGAGCTAAGCAAATTACCATTGATCCTCGACTATGCCAATCCGGAATCTGAGGGACCGGCTGCCTATTTTATTGTCAGGGTTAAGGCCGAGGTAAACCGCATCTTAAAGGATCTCGAGCGGCCCGATGGCGGCGAGTGGAATCTGGAAGAAGACGGGCTGATTGTAAAAACCACGATGAACCTCCGGCTGCAGAAATATGCCCTGCAGGCGTTCAAGGACCATCTGGGCGTAATGCAGAAAAGGCTTCGGAACCAATATAATAATCCTGCCGGGTTGAGTAGCCTTAAGGAAATCAACGACAGCCTGAACCTGTCGGATGTCGTTCTGCATGCCGGTCTTATGGCGATGGATCCTTCCACCGGAGCGATTAAAGCCTGGGTAGGAGGAATAAATTATCAGACAAATCCTTACGATCAGATCACAGCCCGCAGACAGCTGGCCTCCGCCTTTAAGCCGATCCTCTATACGGCTGCCCTCGAAACCGGGATCAGCCCCTGCCATTATTTAAGCAATGCCCCAATCGAAATTCCGGGATTTCAGGACTGGAGTCCGGAAAATTATGATAACACCACCGGAGGATATTATTCCCTTGCAGGCGCCCTGGCAAAATCGATGAATATCCCTACAGTGAACCTGTACCGGGAGGTCGGTTTTAGTCCGGTTTCCGACCTTTGGGGAAAAATGGGATTTTCCTTTGATATTCATGACAATCCATCGCTGGCTTTGGGTACTGCAGAAGCCAGTGTATATGAATTGGCCATTGCTTATGCTTCTCTTGCCAATGGGGGGTTTAAAATCGACCCAAAATGTATAGTTTCCATATCGGCACCCGATGGAAAGATAATTTATCAGAACACATTTACTCCGCCCACCGAGAGGATAATCAGTGAAAACACGAGCTTCCTCATGAGTGCCATGCTTCAGAAAGCTGTACGTGAAGGTACCGGGGCAACGATGGGCAGCGTGTACGGGGTAACATCGCCATGGGCGGGGAAAACAGGGACCTCCCAGAATTTTTCAGATGCCTGGTTCGGAGCATTCAATCCCGGTTTAGTGATCGTAACCCGGGTAGGAGCAGCCTTGCCCGCCATTCATTTTAACCAGGGATCCAACGGTGCCGGAAGCACGCTGGCATTGCCACTGGTAGCCATGACCCTGCGAAAGGTTGAGCTCAATAATTTTGCAGCCGGCGACCTGATAAAACCATTTCGCGTTATGCCGGATGAACTGAGCGGGGCGCTGGATTGCAATGATTTCAGGCAGGGAGATCTGTTAGATAAGGTTCGCTCATTCTTCAATAAAGAGGTTAAGGTTGAGAAACCGGAAAAACAGTTGTCAAAACCGGCAGAAACACCGAAAGCGGTTGAAAAAAGAAGATCGATCTGGGATATCTTCAGGCGTAAAAAAACCCCGGGCTAAAACCTGGGGATATCCATAAGGCTGATACATAGCGATATGGTTAACCCCAGACTTCGGTCTGGGGGTCCGGAACCTCCTTAGACAAGTTACTTGGTCATAAGAATCTTCGGCATGAATTCATAGGGAAGCATGCTCTTTACCTGGATCGTGTTATGGAGGTTCGTCCAGCTGAATGCCCCATTGGGAACCCAGTAATTACCATCTTTATCGAACGTCATGCCATCAGGCGAAAGGCGCAGTGAGGAAATCCAGTCATCCCTAAGGTCCTTGGTCTTTTGATAGTCGCTGAACACCAGCAAAAAATAATCCGTGGTTAAGGTTTTCTCACCGTCCTTAGGTCCGGCTTTTACCTGGTTTTCACTAAACCTGAATTCCTCATTCGGATCAAAATAAAGAAATTCTGTCTGTCCCGATACCGGATCCCAGTTAAACAGGCTGTCCATGGTGGCCAGCCGGATTTTGGTCATCGAATTACTCAGCTTCTCGACATGCTGCAAATCTTTTGCGCCATGATAAGCCTTTCTGACAGAGTAATGGTTAGCCGGTAATTCATTTGCATAAAGGCAGGCGAGAAAATGCCGGAGGCTGCCCTTAAAAACACCCGCACGGTTCATCTTAAATCCGATAGAATTCAGTGGCATTATATTGGATAAATCTTCGAAAAAAGCACTCCCGGAGTAGCCAAAATAAGCTCCCACCTCAGAGTTCTCGTCCCTTTTCTTATCCTCTACATATTTGAAATAATCAAGAAAGTAGGTCACACGGTAACCCAGATAGCGGTTAGTAATTTCAAGTGGTTTTTTTGCTATTGCCTTGATAACATCGCCGTCGTAGAAATAGGAAATATCCTCTGGATTTTTTACCGTGCACGCTGTTCCGTTCCTGTCGCCTAAAAAATATTCCTTAAACAACTGAAATCCGACCCGCCGGTCGGGCACTTTCCCAACGATCACAAATTCCTTCAGCTTGGTGGATTGCTCAGCAATGACAAGGTTCACGACAATCTGTTGTCCGGCCAGCACAGTCACCGGCTTCGTAACCAAATGGTAGGACAGATGCCTGAACTCAAGAGTATAATCGCCCGGATTGAGATTATCCAGATGATATCCACCCCTTTGATTGGTCATGGTTGCAAAGGTGGTGGAGGGAATAAAAACGGATACTGCTGCTACAGGTTTTCCGGTTAATGAATCGGTAACCACGCCGGTGATTGAACCCGACTGCCCAAACAATGAAGAAGCAGAGAGAGCAAGACACAGGTTAAATAGCAGAAAAAAGTTTTTCATATTTCCATTTTCTGATTTTTTAAATAACCATCCGGTAAAGCAGCCTGTAGAAAGGATAAACCTTGGTATCGTAAAGAAAATACACTGCATTGTCATAAACCCTCACATTCGAAATATTGGGAAAATCGGGGATCCCGATCACCCGGTCGATTTGTCCGGTTTCGAGATTTATCTCTTTCAGATATTGCTTATTATCTGAATGATAGCGGAAGAAGGCATATGCTTTTTCCGCTTTTTCATCATACAGGATATTCTGGGTGAAATTTCTGACATCGATATCCACAGTGGAAAAGCGGAAGATCAGACCATCTGTTACTGTGGTGTTCTGGAAACTTATGGGAACCTTTCTGACTGAATTGAGGTTTTTATCGAATACCTCAAAATGATCGCTGAAAAAATCGAAGACGTACAGTTCCTTGCCTTTTCGGAATAGAGGGGCATTCACACACTTCTTAATATCAACAAAATGCGGGGCATATGCCCGGAGGACATCAGAAATATCGCGGCTCGGCCCTTTTTTGTCCCGTACAAATTTTATGGGTTTTCCTTCCTGTGATCCCCGTCCGAAAAAGTAGGTGAAATTACCAGTGGTTGTTGAGACCTGAAAAACCAGTTTCCCCTCCATCTCGCATTTAATCGGGAGCACCCGGCCAATAAAATCAGAATAGCGGGTATCATAACCATAAGTCAGCCTATCGAAATAGTGATTGATTTCATGAGCACAATCCTTGTCGAGAAATTGGATCTTTCCGGTGAAATCCCTGATCAGGTACTCAGTTTTTGGCATCATGATTTCCGGAAACTTAATTTCCTTGCCGGCATCGGTCACCCGTAAATGACTGATTGTGTCGCCTCTCAGGTTCGCCAGATAGAGCCGCAGATCCTTCGGATTTTTATAAACGCTGGCAAAAAATATGATTCGGTCGTCTTCAATTTCAAAGTCGATTATATTGATGGTATCGCCCTTTGTTAATCTGGATATCTTTTCACCGGTCACTGTTACTTCGCTGATTGCGCGGGTTTCAGGAAGCATAGCAATCCTGATCCCCTTTTCGCCCGATTTTTCTGCCAGGCAGCTTCCGATGGTGTAACCCACATAACTGAAATAGAGGACCGATGGCAGCCGTTGCACCTGCACAATAAATTCACCGGCCTGATTTGTCATCCAATTGCCCGGAATTCCGACTACGGTGATATTTACCTCATTCATCGGCTTGCCGGTCAGTGAATCAACCACCACCCCCGATATCTGATATTTACGGTTTTGGGCAGGCAGTGCAGTGCAGACGGCGAGGAGCAGACAAACAGAAAAAACTTTGATATACCCCATAGTCGGTTAGGTTAGATTACAATGAAATAGCGTGGGGGATGACCAAAGATACTAATTATTTGGATTCTATTATTAATGTACATACCTTTCTAAGGCCTTGATTGCTAACCAATCACCACTCACCTTATCTGACTGGAAATGAAAACAATTTTAGGGACCTGCCTCTTGCTCCTTCAGGCTGCTTTTTTTTCCACTTGCCCTTGCCCTGCCCAGTCATCGGATCAGGAGATTGTCTTTATCAGGCTGAACGAAAAAATCGGTTATATTATTGATCCATCGGAAAACCAGATTTGCCGATGCACTCCTTATATAAGACCAAAGGATTTCCGATATGCAGTGCTGGCTCAATTGCCTGACTTCAGGGTGGTCCTAAAAATCAGGCTGGCCAAAAGCGACATCTATCGTAATGTTAATTTAAACGAAGCTGAAATAAAACAGCTCGATTCATTGGCGGCATTATTACCATCCGGTAAGTCGGTCATCGATGTGAATGAGGAATCGGTTTTACTAAAAGAGATGGCTGGTAAAACGCCGTATCGATTGATCGATTATCAGCAATTCAAATTTCCTGTGCTTCCTCTGGTTGCTCCGCCAAAACCTCCAGCGGTGAATCCAGATTCAATTAAACCCGGTATAAAGCCTGGCACCAATATCGCAAGGACGGAGGGTAACACCAACTTAAAATTACAGCCTGCGAATCCAGTGGCTGTCCCGGGTGGCCCCAGAATAATATTTATGAATGTCATTGACCTGAACCTGGTTGGACAGGGTTCAATTATGTCAGTTAATTATGAGCACTTCTTTAACGTCCAACCCAAAGTATTCTGGTCGGCAAAAATCGGGATTGGGTACAATCAGGCAGCTACCTATAATTCAGGCATTTTTCTTTTTGGCGGAGGTGGGGAACCGAAAACTCCTCCGGAAGAATTACTTACCCTTCATTTTCAGGTAACAGCAAACCTCGGATCCGACGAGTTTTATTTTGAGTTGGGTGCTGGTGGGACCATGTATACAGGAAGCAACCCGCACTTTTATCCTTATCCGATAGTCGGATTCAGAGTTGCGGCTTTTAACCCGTTACATATCAGGCTATTTTGCAACATTCCTCTCTTCAAGGAGGATTTTGGACAGATTTTCAATAAGGGCTATATTATGTTTTTCCCGGTCGGATTGAGTGTGGGGTACAGTTTCTGAACTGCGGAAACCTCCTCATACAAGCTACTTAGTCATCAGGATCTTCGGCATATAATCATCCGGAAGCATGCTCTTTACCAGGATGGTATTGAGAAGATTAATCCAGCTCAGTCCGCCATTGGGCGCCCAGTAATTCCCATCTTTATCGAAAGTGATACCACCAGCCGGGAGCCTCAATGAAGAAATCCTATCATCCAGAAGGTCTTTTGTCCGTCGAAAATCGCTGAATACCAACAGAAGGTAATCGGTCGATAGAATCATCTGACCTGTTTTCGGCCCGTCTTTTACCTGAGATTCATTAAAGTGAAACTCCTCTGTTGGATCATAAAAGAGATATTCGGATTTCCCTGATACCGGCTCCCAACTGAAAAGGCTGTCCATTTGGGCCAGTCTGATTTTAGAAATCGCAAGGCTTTGCTTCTCCGAATTCTGGAGGTCCTTAAGTCCCCGATATGCCTTTCGCAATTCATAATGATTAGCCGGCAATTCATTCACATACAGGCTGGCGAGAAAATGACGCAAATTGCCCTTGAATTCGCTGGCGCGGTTAATTTTCGAGTTAAGGGTGCTCAACGGCATTCCCGCCGATAAGTCTTCGAAGAGAGCACTTCCGGAATAGCCAAAATACGCTCCCACCGAAGTTTCCGGATCCTGGTTCTTATCCTCAGCATACCTGAAATAATCGAGGAAATAGGTAATTCGATATCCCAGGTGTTTGTTAACTATCTGCAATGGCTTTTTAGCAATTGCTTTAATAACATCTCCATCATAGTAATAGGCGAGGTCCTCCGGATTCTTCAGTTCGCAAGAGGAACCGTGCTGATCGCCAAGAAAATATTCCTTTAACAGTTCAAATCCCAATCGCCTGTCCGGCACCTTACCGCGGATGACGAATTCTTTCAATTTCCTCGATTGCTCGGCAATGACCATATTCAGGACAATCTCTTTCCCTTCAGTAATGTTAATCGGGCGGGTATATACCGGGTAAGAAAGATGCCGGAATTCAAGGGTGTAATCACCGGGATTCAGCTTATCCAGATGATATTCACCCTTCTGATTGGTGGAGCTTCCAAAGGTGGTAGAAGGGATGAACACAGAGAGACCAGCCACCGGCTGACCGGTGAGGGAATCGGTTACGACACCTTTAATTGAACCGGTCTGGCCAAACAAGGAAGAAGCAGAGAGAGCAAGGCATAGGTTAAATAGCAGAAAATAGTTTTTCACTCGTTGATAATTTATTGTTTCCATTTTCTGATTTGTTTAAATAACCATCCGGTAAAGCAGCCGGTAGTAAGGATAAACCCTGGTGTCGTAAAGAAAGTATACCGCATTGTCGTAAACCCTGATATTCGAAATGTTTGAAAAATCAGGAATTTCAATGGTTCTGATGATTTTTCCGGTTTCAAGGTTCACTTCCCTGAGAGATTGCCGGCCGCTGTCGCGCATTTTAAAAAATGCATAAGCCTTTCCCCTGACCTCATCGAACAGGATGGTCTGGGTAAAATTAAAGGTGTCGACATCCTTATAATTCCAAACTAAAAATCGGTTAACTTCTTTGTATTGAAAATCAATGGGAACCATATTGGCAGTAACTAAATCAAGATTGAAAATTTCAATATGACCACTGAAAAAGTCGAAAATATAAAGTTCATTGCCCTTTCTGAAAATGGGTGCGCTCACACATTTGGTGTCACGCACATATTGTCCAAACCCATACTTATCCTTGACCACTTTTAATGGTTTTCCATAGAGGTTTCCCCTACCGAAAAACCAGGTTAAGTTCTCTGCTGGCGTGCTCACCTGGAATACCATCTGCCCGGCCATTTCGCACTTAATCGGCATCACGCGGCCAATAAAATCGGCATAGGGAGTGTCAAAGCCAAACGTAAGCCGGTCGAACTCATGCCTTACTTCATGTGCACAATTTTTGTCCAGAAAATTCACCTGACCGGTGAAATCCCGAATGAGAAATTCAGTTTCGGGATCCATTTTTTCAGGGTGCTTAATCGATTTTCCACCTTGGCTAACCTTTATGTCATCAAGATTTTCGCCTCTCAGGGTGGTAAGATAAATCCGCAGATCGCCCGTGTTTCTATATGGGCTGGCATAGGCAATAATCCGGTCGCCGTCGATTTCATAATCAATGACATTGAGCGTATCGCCCTTCATCACCTTCGTAATCTTTTGGCCGCTGACCATAACTTCTCCGATCTGACGGGTTTCCGGGAGCAGCACAATCCTGATCCCCTTTTCGCCCGATTTTATTGCCAGATAGCTGCCAATGCTGTAACCCACATAGCTGAAATACAGGTTGGAGGGCAGCCGCTGGAGCAGCATCGTGAATTCACCTGCCAGGTTGGTGACTCCACCACCCGGCACCCCCACCACCCGGATACTCACACCTGGCATCGGCTGCCCCGACACTGAATCAACCACCACTCCCGATATCTGATATTTACGGTTTTGGGCAGGCAGTGCAGTGCAGACGGCGAGGAGCAGACAAACAGAAAAAACTTTGATATACCCCATAGTCGGTTAAGTTAGATTACAATGAAATAGCGTGGGGGATGATCAAAGATACTAAATCATTTAATACATCTTGATTGAAACTATTTTGGACCTCACTCCGAATTTAGCATCTATTTTCGGAGTTCATTCCGAAAAAGTTCATTACATTTGTCCTGTTATGGAAAAAATTGAACGATTTCTAAAAATTGAATTGCCTGCCGGACAATCAGCCTTCCTTTGGGGTCCGAGAAAGACAGGAAAATCTACCTTATTGAGAACGCTATTCCCGAATAGCAAGACTTATGATTTTCTTGAAACTGATCTATTTTTTCGTTTTTCAAATAGGCCCGGACTACTTGGGGAGGAGCTAATGGCTTTGGATCCGGATCTGCTTTCCCGCCCCATAATCCTGGATGAGGTTCAGAAGATCCCAAAAATCCTGGATGAAGTGCATCGCTTGATTGAGAATCAAGGAATCCGGTTTGTCCTTTGTGGCTCAAGTGCCAGAAAGCTCAGACGCGGTCAAGCCAATCTGCTGGGTGGCCGTGCATGGAGGTACGAACTATTCCCTTTGGTTACTGCTGAACTTAAAGATTGGAACCTTTTGGATATTATAAACAAAGGAATGATTCCATCACATTATCAACAAGTTGATGCCAGAAGATCGCTTAGGTCCTATGTTCAGGATTACCTTATGGAAGAGGTTTTTCAGGAAGGGCTTGTCCGTAATATTCCATCATTTTCACGGTTTTTTGATTCGGTGGGGTTTTCACACGGAGAAATGACAAATTACCTAAACATCTCAAGAGACTGCGGTGTTGATTCCAAAACAGTGAGGGAATATTACCAAATCCTGATCGATACCCTGATGGGGATCATGCTAGATCCCTTTAAAAAACGTCAAACGCGTCAGGTCATTACGAGGACGCCAAAATTCTATCTTTTTGATACAGGCGTTGCCGGCACAATTACTAAAAGATTTATTAATGAAGAGCGGGGTGAATTATTTGGAAAAGCATTCGAGCATTTTATCCTTTTGGAGATAGTTGCCTTTCGTTCGTATCATAATCTGGATTTCGAAATCGGGTATTGGAGGACTAAAACCGGCCTTGAAGTAGATTTTATTCTGGGTGACGGTGAAATTGCCATCGAGGTCAAAGGTTCCAATCGGGTTGAATCAAAAGATATAATTGGAATCAGAACCTTTAATGAGGAATTGTATCCCCGTAAATCTATTGTAGTTTGTAATGAACCAGCAGAGCGAAAAGCAGGAGAAATCCACATTATACCATACAGAAAATTTCTTGAAATGCTCTGGGAGAAAGAAATTATAGGATAAACTTATTTCAATATTTCCGAAGTATTTGCAGACGAAATTATTCGGTACAAACTCCTCTCATTCCTCAGCACAATTGAGTTCCCCACGATCGCCGGTGTCGCAAAAACCTCGCCGGGAAGCTTGTTTTCCGCTACCATTTCAAACTGTCTGCCGGTTTTAAAGACCATGGTTTCGCCCCTTACCGAAGTGAAATAAATGTTACCGTTGGCATACAAAGGCGACGAATTATATTTCTGTTTAAGTTTCCTCGAATAGACCACAGCACCCGTTTTGGCATCCAGACAAAACAGGGTGTTGCGGGTGTCGATCGTGTATATCAGTCCGTCCTTAATCAATGGAGTCGACAATTGTAAAACGGGCGAACGAAAGCGCCACAGAATATTTGTTGCCGCAATATCGCCTGTGCCATCCGGATTAACAGCCAGCAGTTCAGCATACTTTTCACCATCAGCGCTGGTCACAAATCCGGGATAAAAATAGATGATCCCATTTTCGGTAACCGGCATCGCGATGGAGGAATCCTCCCCTTCCACAATTCGCCAAACTTCCTCCCCATTCATCGGATCATAAGCAATGCATACGGCAGATCCATTCGAAATAAGGAGATTCCTCCCTTTTACATTAATGATGATCGGGGTGATATATGCCTTTTTGCCAATAGGAAGCAGCCGGTCGTAAACAGCTTTTGGCCTCTCCGTTTTCCACACCGTTTTACCGGTGAGTTTATCGAGCGCCACTATATATTGGACATCGGTCCCTTCCATATGGAGGATCAGCAGATTTTTATAAAGGAAAGGCGATGCCCCCGGTCCCTGGGCATGATCGCAATTGAGGTCGGTACGTTTCCAGAGTGTCGACCCATCCATGGTATTTAAACAGGCGGTTCCATAAGTTCCAAAATGAAGGTACACCCGTCCCTCCTCAATGCATGGCGTAGGTGTGGCATAAGTGTTTACATCGTGCTTTCCATAAATGGATTCGGGATTAAAAAGCTTAAGGTTGAATATAATTTTGCCGGAATTCAAATCCAGGCAAACGCCCGACATTTCCCCTCCTGTTTCGGTTGCCGCTGTTACCCAAACCTGATTACCAAATACCACGGGCGACGACCATCCTTTCCCTTCAATATCCGTTTTCCATAAGATATTCGTGCTATCATTCCATATTACCGGCACCTGTTTGGCATCTGAAATTCCGTTAAGGTTGCTACCTCTGAAATGGGTCCAGTTTTCCTGGGCATGAGCTGAAAAAATGCCAGCTGCCAGAGCAATGGAAAGAAAAAATATCCGGAGTTTCATAGACTATTTCTTCGCATTTTTCTCCACCTGCTTAGCCATCAATTTCACGAGTTCAGGTCCTCGCGGCCCATATCCGTGCGGCTGCTTCCGGCCGAATTCAACCAGCCCATCGAAATAAGGATCCTTGGTCTTCTTTAAAAAACCATCGAGCAGCTCCATCGCATTATTCAGATAATAAGAATCCATATCTCCGGTATAAATGAAAAATTTCCCCACCAGGTCTTTGCCGATTTTCGGCCAGTTTTCTTCCAGATAAACATGCAGGTCATACTTCTTCCATTGCGCTGCCACGGCATGATCAATAATGCCCGTCCGCTTGTCCCATACGCGCATCGGATATCCGTCGGGTCCGATCGGACTGAAGGCTGCTTCCCAGATATCCCACTGGCCACCCGACCGGCTTTTGTCTCCGGCAACCAGTTCAAAAAGATTTTCATTGGCCATGGTGGATCTCACGTTCCCATCGGTCCGCCTCGTATCAGGCCGCTCAATCCGGTTCCAGTCAAATTCCACGTAATAGGCGTTCGGATCATCATAAATATTCACGATCTGATGATAGTGAAAGTCAACAGGATCGGCACACGAAGAGAATACGCCTCCATAAAAATCCGGATGATAAATCTGTTGAGCAAGAGATATCCACCCGCCGGTTGATCCTCCCGATAAAATACGGGCATACGGCTGCCTGATGATCCTGAATTTCTGCTCCAGCATCGGAATAAGTTCCTGATTGATTGCATCATCATAGGGGCCGACATTGGGTGAATTCACCGCGTATGAATCATCATAATACGGACAGGGATGAAGAATATTGATAGCGATCATGGGCGGACAGGTATCGGACATCCAAAAACCGGTGAAGCCCTGATCGGGCCGGCCGGAAGCTGCTGCCGGCGCCGAAGGATCGCGAAACCCGAAAGGCACTCCGAGTCCGAAATGACCATGCTGGTAATTTACCGGATAGAATTTATCGGGGTGTTCATCATAACCATTTGGCAGCAGAACCGTTGCGCCCAGATAGATTGGCTGACCCCAGAAATCGGAGAGCAGCTTGCTCTTAAATTTGATCCGCTTAACCATTTTCGAATCCTCCGGAATTTTAACTGCCGGATTTGCGCTGGTGCAAACGAGTTCAATGGTTTCAGGCTTTGCCGGATCGATATGAACCTTTTTTACCGCGCTGAACAGGTTGCCTTCCCCACGGCGCCAGTCCTGGCCTTCCCACATGTCGTTGTGCATCCACAGCGTATGCCCGTCCGACCGCTTAAACTCAGTATATATATTGATGAATCCCTGCACGAAATAGTCGCCGGCAGGAATTTCTTTTATGCTTTCGAGGGGATAACCGAAAACCTTGTCATCTATTGCGGCACCCTGGCCCGGGGCCAATCCTTCAACATTCATTCCCCAGAAAGGAACGCCGTTCACTCCCACCTGACTTTTGGGATCGCGGCCCTCTTTCCGGCTAATCATTACATACACACGTCCTGTAATATTGGATGGATGGACTGACTGATCAAAGGACACACTGAATTTTAATCCGTTGGAATTTTGTTGTACCGTCTGGCCGTTTGATACCTGCAATAAGCCGAAGCAAAACGGAATGAGAAGAAGGGAAATTTTAAGTCTCATGTCAATGGAATATTTTGTTAATCAAAGATATGATTAGCGTTGATTGCCCGCATGAAAATATATACTGTTCGTCAAAAAGTAATTGACGGATTCGTGAATCTAATAACACATGACTACTTTTATTCTTGAGGAAGCATAACCCGCTCACTGAAAGGATGAAAACCGGAGACAATGCCGCCATATTAATACTTGAAAAATTAATCATTATGAAAAAACTATACTTTGGAATAACTGGCTTCCTGCTCCTTGCCCTGATGATGGCATCTTCATCTTGCGAAGATGATTATTACACTGTTAATGGGGTTAATGGTTTCAATAGATTCTATACCACCCGGTACGAATTCGAATCGGGGATGTGGGATGGTTATCTTACGAGTTGGGAACTCTCACGTACTGGCGATTATCATTTACTATTTTCCGGTCCAATTTCCCTGGAGGATCATCTCAAGTCATTAACACAAATTTATTATGATGGCCGGGATAAGGATGGAAACTCAACCTGGTCGGATCCTTTGCTGAAAATTGATGGGATTTCTGCTTCTGCTTCAGGAGTGCGTTCCGGGTTCAT
Source organism: uncultured Bacteroidota bacterium (assembly GCA_903851365.1). Taxonomy (GTDB): domain Bacteria; phylum Bacteroidota; class Bacteroidia; order Bacteroidales; family UBA12481; genus UBA12481. Next base: position 157,300 of record CAINOB010000002.1, on the reverse strand, counting down.
TGATTACAATTTCAACGTAAATGTAACTGCCATTGGGCTAAATACCCCTCCTGTTCATCTGCATCTGTGTTTGCGCACCTGGGATGAGGGGGATAGTTGGTCAATGGAGCGGACAGGGAGAACCTGGAAAGTAAGTACCATCGTGGATGACCAGGGAAAAGACCTGACCAAGGATCTTGAATGGAATTATTATACCGATAATACCATGCGTTTCGAGAAAGCCGACCGGTTTATTTTCACCCCTGGCCAATTACGCTCTGCAAAAGAGATAGAGTTATTCGGCACAGCCAAGGATCATACAACAATTATCGGTTCCTATTCAATTGCTAAAAAGACCACTGGTGAAGTACAATTGACCCTTGTCTTCCCAAATTTCAATACCACTCTTACGGTTCTCGAATCCCGTTTTGGTTATATCAAGCTCTCGGGCGTATCTGATGGTAAAAAGGGAATACTTGAACTGGCCCCTATAGATTAATCCTTCCAGTCAAAACTTTATCAATCTTTATCAGGACTACCATGAAAAACAAATATTTATCCTCCCTGTTGCTGGCCCTTTTATTTTCTTCCACAGTAGCAACCGCTCAAATCAATGTCGGGAACCAAATAAATACCATTCCAGCGAATTTTTCAACCTATGCAAACTTCTACCTTTCCGACATCACTGGTCACCAGGGATTTGCCTTCCTGAATAACCTCAATACAACCGGTAATGTGCTCAAGCAATGGGAACTCTCTTTTTCTCTCAAGATTGGTGCCGGACTGAGTGCGGATTATAACTCGCCTGATTTTTCATCAAATTTTGAGCTTAACGGTGGAATGCCCACCCTGTTTGGGACCCAAAGCCCGGGCAAACTGGTTTTCAGGTTTATTGATGAAGGAACCGGCGTTCCGGTCGTAAATCCCTTTACAGGCGACAATCTTGGTTTTGGCCTGCCGATGTTTCCCGGCATCGGAACCACCATCGGAATTTCACCTGCCCTGTTGCCCGTTTTCAGCCTGGGACTTGGATACGGAACAGAGGTCTCAGTCGGGGTTCTGCCCGGAGCCATCAAGCTGGCCACAAAAGGCATTGCCAATAACTTTTCCATCTCAAAGGATGTCATGGCTGCGTTTGGTATCAGGCACGATGTTTTTAACTGGGTACCGGTTTTGCACGACCGGAAGTTCTTTTTATCCCTTGGACTCAATTATAGTCTGATAAGCCTCGGCGCCGCAGTGGGGGCCGACCTGATCGGACAGATTGATGCACCCAGTACCGACAAAATTGTGGTCACCAACAACCTGACAGGCCTTAACTACAAATCATCCAACCTGGGTATTGAGGCGGTCCTGACCAAAAAATTCGGTTTTCTTGATCTTTCCCTGTTCTCTTCCTGGAACCATTCAAGCTACAGTCTGCTGAGTGATGGCGGTGTAGATATTAATATTGCTAAAAGCTTCTATACCACGGTTGGGGAGGGTTCCGATACGTATTCTATCGCAAACCTGATCGACGTTAACCAAAAGGTCAGTCACTTTATTTACGGCCTTGCCTTGCAGTTTAACATGGGCCGCTTCAATATTGCGTTGAAAGCAGCACCATTCAGTGGTAACTACTATTCACTGGGCCTGGGATATAAAATTCTTAAAGAGAAGAAAGCCTGACTATCATTTACGAAGGAAGCTCACTGAATTAAATTGCTCAGCAAATATTAGCAGACCAAATTACCCATCGAAAAAATAAATCCTGTTTTAGTCAAATAGTAGCCGACCGATTTGTGAACCTTCTAACACATGACTACTTTTATTCTTGAGGAAGCATAATCCGCTCACCGAAAGGATGAAACAGGAGATCCAGCCTCCGGTTTACTATTGTAAAATTCGAGCAGCTATGAACAAAATATTTTTCACAAAAGCCATCTTCCTGGTCATTTTATTCGTGATTGGGATTTCCTCCTGCGAAACTGATTTTTGGGCCGTTGATAGTGGTAATAGTTACAAAAAGTTCTATACCTCCCGGGAAACATTTGAGTACGGGATGGCGGATATTACACCCTCTTCGGAAAGAATAATAGATGATGGTCCTTTGGGACATGTACTATTTACATTTCCTGTTACTAAGGCGGATCACATCAATTTAATACCAACAATTTATTATGATGGCAGGGATGAGGCTGGTAACTCAACCTGGTCGGATCCATTGGTGACCAAGGATGCTAGTTCCGTAACGGTTTCAGATTATCATGAAGGGTTTTTATATCATATAAAGGTAAATGTCACCAAAGGGCTGAATACTCCTCCTGTACACCTGCATCTCTGTTTGCGAACCTGGGATGAGGAAACTGGGTATCAATTTTCGCGGTTATCCTGGAAAGTAAAATCCATCGTGGATGACAAAGGAAAAGACCTGACCAAGGATCCTGAATGGAAATACTATACAGATAATAGGATGGAATTCCTGAAAACCGACCGGTTTTATTTCTACCCCGGTTATTTGCGTTCTGCAAAGGAGACGGAGTTATTCGGCGTTAATTCTATGATTATCGGTTCCTATAAAGTTGCTAAAACAACCACCGGGGAGGTAAAATTGACGCTGGTCTTTCCAAATTTCAACACCATTTTTACCGTGCTCGAATCCAGGTTCGGGTATATCAAAGTATCAGGCATATCTGACGGTAAAAAGGGAATACTTGAACTGGCCCCTGCTGATTAATGCCTCTCGTAAAAATTTATCAATGTTCAACAAAACAGTCATGAACCATAAATATATACCCTCCCTGTTACTGGCCATCCTGCTCTCTTCCGCAGTTGCAAACGCTCAAATCAACGTTGCTAACCAAATAAATACCATCCCGGCCAATTTTTCAGCCTATGCAAATTCCTATCTGGTTGACCTGACCCGTCACCAGGGATTTACTTTCCTGAATAACCTCAATACCACCGGCAATGTGCTTAAAAAATGGGAACTCTCTTTTTCAATCAAGTTAGGTGCCGGGCTGAGTACAGATTATATCGCACCTGGTTTTACCCAAAATTTTGAGCTTACCGGTGGAATGCCCACATTGTTTGGAACCCAAAAACCGGGTAAACTGGTTTTTCGGTTTATTGATGAAGGAACCGGCGTTCCGGTCGTAAACCCGTTTACCGGTGAGAACCTCGGTTTTGGCTTGCCCCTGTTTCCCGGCCTTGGAACCGCCATCGGAATTTCGCCTGCCCTGTTGCCTGTTTTCAGCCTGGGGCTGGGATACGGAACAGAAATCTCAGTCGGGGTGCTGCCCGGAGCCATCAAGCTGGCCACAAAAGGCATTGCCAATAACTTTTCCATCTCAAAAGATGTCATGGCAGCATTTGGTGTCAGGCACGATGTTTTTAACTGGGTACCGGTTTTGCACGACCGGAAGTTCTATTTATCCCTTGGAATCAATTACAGTTTGATAAGCCTCGGGGCTGCAATAGGTGCCGACCTGATTGGCCAGATTGATGCACCCAGCACCGATAAAATTGTGGTCACCAACAACCTGACCGGTTTAAATTATAAATCAAACAACTTTGGACTTGAAGCAGTTCTGACCAAAAAATTCGGTTTTCTTGATCTTTCCCTGTTCTCCTCCTGGAACCAGTCGAATTTTAAGCTGCTGAGTGATGGCGGCGTCGATATTAAAATTGCCAAAAGCTTCTATACCACGGTTGGAGAGGGTTTCGATACCTATTCTATCGCAAACCTGATCGACGTTAACCAAAAGAACAGTCATTTTATTTATGGCCTGGCTCTGCAGTTCAACTTGGGCCGTTTCAATCTTGCTTTGAAAGCTGCCCCGTTCAGTGGTCACTATTACTCGCTGGGTTTAGGATTTAAAATTCTTAAAGAGAAAAAAGCCTGATCAAACAAGTTTGTATATCGATTCCGATATAGCCAACTTCGCCGGATGAATTTCTACACCGTTAAGTACTCCGAGTACCTGGCCGATTTGTGTAAACTGGAATTGAAATATCTTTTCAATCATTTAAATGACGATAAATATTTCTTTTCCGAGCTCCTGATCTCCCCATCGCGCAGTCCGTTTATCAAGGAACGGCTGACTATCATTTACGAAGGAAACTCACTGGATTCAATTGCTGAGCAGATATTATCCGACAAACTTGCGGCGGAAAATTTCAGGGTCACCTACATTAAAGTGGAGGACGAAACCGAGGATTATCCAGAGCGCCTACAAAGCACGCGCGAGCTCGGGTTAGTTATCAAAGGGGAGGCTGATGTCAGGAATCCACAGGTTACCTTTGGCGTAACCAGCGTAAACGGCAAATGGTATTTCGGCAATTATGAAAAGAACGATTACAGCTGGCATCATCACGACAACAAGCCGCACACTTATTCCAACTCATTAAATTTCAGGGTTGCACGCGCTTTGGTAAATATCGGTGTGGGGCCTGATACCGGTCAGACTATGATCGATCCCTGCTGCGGAATCGGAACTGTAGTAATAGAAGCACTTTCCATGGGCATCCAGGCAAAGGGGTATGAAATCAACCAGTTTGTTGCTAACAATGCACAGCGGAATCTTACTTTTTTCAACTATCCGGATTCGATAACAGCCAATGACATGCATGTCATGCCGGAGCATTTTGATGTTTCCATTGTCGATATCCCATACGGATTATATCAGCAGACAACTGCAGCAGAGCAGCAGGCGATTATTAAAACCGCACGCCGGATTTCCGGCCGGATGATTCTCGTATCGTTCGATAACATGGACGATATGATCAGGGAAGCAGGCTTCACCTTAACTGATAAAGTACAGGTACCCAAAGGGAAATTTGTTCGCTATATCAATGTTTGCGGGTAATTAATGTGTGAATCATGCAACTAATTACCATTATCATGTAACTTTTAGGGTGATTGAAGCAGGTACTTTTAGCCTTATGAAAGCACTTGTTTTCGACGGCCCGAACAGGCTAAGACTGGAGGATAAATCAAAACCAGTTATTACTCTTAATACCGATGCGATTGTCCGGATTACAACGACCACTATCTGCGGTACCGATTTGCTCATTTTGAAAGGTGAAATTCCGACAGTATCAAAAGGAAGGATACTCGGTCATGAAGGAGTGGGGGTTATCGATGAAATAGGTTCAGAAGTATTTGGTTTTCAGGTTGGTGACAAAGTAGTCATTTCACTCATTACCTCATGTGGCAAATGTGATTATTGCAAGAAAGGGATGTATTCCCATTGTGAAAATGGGGGATGGCTGTTGGGCAACTGCATAGATGGCACCCAGGCTGAATACGTCAGAATTCCCTTTGCCGATACCGGTTTGTACCACCTGCCGGACGATATTGATGAAGAAGCTGCAGTCATGCTTAGCTGCGTTCTCCCCACGGGTCTCGAATGCGGAACCTTAAACGGTCAGGTAAAACCTGGCGACAGAGTAGCAATTGTTGGTGCGGGTCCGGTTGGACTTGCCGCACTGCTGACCGCCCAGCTATATTCTCCTGCCGAAATCATTATGATTGATCTTGACGATAGCCGGCTGGAGGCCGCACGCTCGTTTGGAGACATCCAAACAGTGAACAGCTCAAACGGAAAAGTTGTGGAACAGGTGATGCTACTTACAAATGACCTGGGCGTTAATGTGGCTATTGAGGCTGTTGGCCTGCCAGCCACCTTTGATATCTGTCAGGCAATTATCGCTCCCGGCGGACATATCGCCAACATTGGTGTTCATGACAAGCCGGTCAAACTTCACCTCGAAAAACTTTGGGATTCAAATATTACCATCACCACCGGACTGGTAGATGCTGAAACTACAAATATGCTGCTCCGGTTGGTTGAATCGGGTCGGCTGGATGCAAAAAAACTTGTCACTCACCGGTTTAAACTGACAGAAATTATCCAGGCTTACAATACCTTTTGGAATGCCGCAAAAGAACATGCCATCAAGGTCATTATCACAAACTGATTAAACGCGTTCATAATCTTGTTAAACCGATTGTTGGAAAAGGTTCTGATAGCCTATCTTTAAATCAGAATTATTTTCCCAATGAAAACATACCGGTTATTAGCCATCGCCTCCATTCTCGTGTTGAATGCAATTTTTTCGCATTCAGTCATATACTCACAAACAGGCGGGATTATCCAGGACAAAGTCAATAAAACCATTACACTCAGCGGCAGTAACGGAGATCTGAAAATCAGGATAAACTATTCCCAGGGATGTGTCCTGGATGAAATCGTGGTAAAAGGAACCGAAGTTACAGGCAAAGGCAACACCGTTTATTCAGGATTCAAATCAGGAGATTCACTCTATACTTCAAGGCAGTGCATTAATCTGCCAAATGTCACCACCAAGGAAAATTCAGTAAATATTGACGGCTTAAAATTTGGCTCCATAGCCCTTTCAGTCACGGAACAATGGGTTTTTAAAATCAACGGGAACGATATCAGCTGGCAAATAACCCGCCAATACGTCAACGATGGGATTATTGATGAAAATTATTTTCCGGAATGGCAGTTCAATTCCATGCTCACCTGGGATGGCGCCATGCTTGATAACGGCGGTGTGGCCTGGAACCGGTTTTTGAACGAAACCGGCGACACCTATGGAGTCAATGCCGGAACACTTACATTTTGGAGCCGAAGCCGGAACAGCTGCCTGAGAATTCTTTCAGACGATCAAAAGACGTTTAAAACCGCAACTTTCAGCAATCGCAAGAATGCTATTTATTCAGTGGCCCAGTCTGCTACTGATCAAAGTGTTAATACCAGATTCGGACTGAGGCGCTTTTTGTCCACCGGCAAAAGTGTTTTCGCTCCGTTTGTGGTCAGTAAATCCGTTATAAGCAATCAATTCACAATCAAGGCACTCACTTATGATCAGGAATATGACCGGGGAGATCTGAAAGGGATCAATGAAGAATCAGTCAATGAAATACTGAACACCATCGGTCGGTACGGTGTAGTTGATAAAAACCTCTATGGATCCAATGGCTGGCGCACGGGATGGACCGTATTGCAGGAGCCCTGGCTGGCCCTCTTCGGAAATGCCATCAATTCTCCGGATTTTATCCACGGATTTACACAGGCCCTGGATTATGCCAAAGAACATGCCGTTATGCCCGATGGCCGGGTGCTTCCACGCTGGCATCACGATGATACTGATGCCATGCCTCATACCTTCAGACCCGATGGTTTTTACGAATGCCAGTGGGGATATATGCTCGATGCCCAGCCAGCCTTTGCCATCGATGTGGCGGAGCAGTTCGACCTGACCGGTGATATCGCCTGGCTCCGCGGTTTTAAACCCACCTGCGAAAAAGTGCTGGACTATATGATCAAAAGAGATTCCGACGGAAATGGTCTGTTCGAAGTGGTTCAGAAAACTCATAAGGAGGGCAAAGGCACCGACTGGCTCGATGTGGTGTGGGCATCGTATGAGGTTTCAACCATCAATGCTTTTATGTACAAGGCACTGATCCGCTGGTCGGAGCTGGAGGCCTTGCTTGGCGACAAAACAACCTCCGGAAAATACCTTAATCTGGCAACAAAACTCAAAACGGCCTTTAACAAAAACATTTCCGATGGCGGTTTCTGGGACCCGAAAAATCAGTGGTACGTGCATTGGCGCGAGGCTGACGGATCGGTATATGGCAATAACCTCATCAGCGTGGTAAACTTCCTTGCCATCGGCTATGGCATTTGCGATGACCCAGTCCGCAAAGCCAGTATCCTGAACAGGATCGAGGGGCTGATGCAAAAGGAAAAGCTGTTTATCTGGCCATCGTGCTTTTTCCCATACGAAGAAAATGTGGGGTTGCTGAATGTGAATTACCCGTATCCGAATTATGAAAATGGTGATATGTTCCTGGCCTGGGCCGAGCTGGGTACCCGCTGTTACGCTGAAAAGAATCCTGAGACTGCAGTTAAATATATCCGGAATGTGATCAGCCAGTATGAGAAAGACGGACTTGGTTTTCAGCGGTATACCCGGGTTAAACAGACCGGAGCAGGTGATGATATCTTATCGAATAACATCATGGCAATTGTGGGTTTGTACCGGAATATTTATGGCATCCGGCCACAGTACAACCGCCTGTACCTTGAACCCCACCTCACAAAGGACCTCAACCGAACGAAAATAAAATACTGGCTGCGCAACCAGGATTATGTCATCGATCTCTCGCAGGAACAATATTCCATCGCGGCAAATAATCTCTTCATCGCCGGAAGCAATCCGTTTGCGGTTAATATCAGCGGTGAAAAGCTCGAATATTTTAATGGTGATGAACCTGCTGTTTCACTGATTCTTTCAGGTGCAAAAGCATTAACCATCAACATGGTCAAATGGGATGTTAATACCCGGCAATGGACCGAAACCGGTAGCAATCTGACAAAAACTGTTCAGCATGAATTGCACCAACTTAAACCCAATGCCGGGTATCAGCTTTTCGTAAATGACAAACCCTTAAGAAAAATTACGGCCGATGCAGCCGGAATTCTTCGCTTTGATTACCCCGTCGATCAGAATATGCTGACGATTCAGGTGAGGTAAAAAGGAAAATTATCGGATATTTTTCAGATATCCCAGATTCCCGCTGCCCTCTCGAGCTCAATCAGCGCTGCCAGATATTCATAGTGTGTTTCATAAAAGCTCTTCCGGATATCGTTATAGGTTCGTTGCGCATTGAGCACATCCAGCAGGCTTGTCTCGCCCCGCTTATAACTGTAAATCTTATTGTTCAGAATGGTTTCAGCCTCGGTGAGCAATCCCGCATGAAACTCCTCGAGCTGGCGTTTCTGCGACTGGTACAGAATAAATGCCTGGGTAACCTCCGAGATCACCACCTGCTCAGCATCCCGGCAGGCCACCTCTTTTTGTTTTACAGTCAGCTCTGATGCCTGCAGTTCACCCTTGTTAAACGATGACAATTTCAGCGGTACCGTGATGCCTGCATTATAGGCATAATGTGCCGGAGAAGGAGCAATATCATTAGTGGCAATGGTATTGTAGACCAACCCTGTTTGTATGCCCAGCTCCATCGCCCGGCTTGATTTCACCACCTGCATCATTTTCTCGGAAATCGTGCGCGACTGGATAGCGGCCTGCAGGTCGTACCTGTTTTGCCTGGCCTGATCGATGAGCACCGCAGAAGTGAAATCCCGTATCGGGTATTCCAGCGACCCATTGGGCTGATACGACGTATCGGAACCATTCAGGCCCCTGAACCTGGCCATCTGCACCAGCGCCACCTGCCAGTCGGATCGTGCCTTGATAACCTCATTCTTTTGTATCCTCGCCTCAATGGCCGTTTGCCGTGCATCCGTTTCCATGATGGTTCCCATGCGGAACCGTATGCTGTCGGCCCGCGCCAGCTCAAGCATCCGCTTATAATTGTCCTCCTGAACTTCGAGGAGGAGTTTCTCTTTTAAACCGGTGTAATACACCAGCGCAGCCTCCGCCCTCAGGTTTTGAAAGTAGTTCTGCAAAACCAATCCGGATAAGTCACGCTCCGATTGAGCCAGTCCGATGCGCGCCGACCTTACATTGCCAAGATTCAGCGAATAGCTCAGGCCGGCATCATAACCCCTGCCTAATTGCGTCCGGTGGTCCTGATTATCGGAATACCCAAGTGCAATTTCAGGATTATTAAATACTCTCGCCGCCTTAAGGGTCGCCTCGGCAATATCAACATTGAACTTTTCGGCGATATATCCCAGGTTTCCCCGGGCCACCTCTTTCAGATAGTCCTGTATGGCTAACGGTTTTACAATCATCGGGTTGCCGTCCTGGGCAAAACTGCGGCCGCCGCAAATCATTAACAGCAAAACAACGTAGAGGATTTTTATAGGTTTAGCTATTTGAATTTTCATCGTTTTCAGGTTTATCATATTTTTTCTCAAGCATATAATACAACGCCGGCAAGGCATACAACGTGATCAGCGTTCCAAAGGCCAGGCCATACACGATCACCGTAGCCAGCGGCCGCTGAACGTCGGATCCGATATTGGTCGACAGCGACGCCGGCACCAGTCCGATGATCGCCACGGTTGCCGTAATCAGAACTGGCCGGAAACACTGAATCGTTCCCTGTATAACCGATTCCATGAGTTCCATTCCCTTCTTCCTGAGCTGGTTGATTCGTGTGATCATCACCACGCCATTCTGGATAAACACTCCAAACAAGGCAATAAATCCAACCGCTGAGGACACATTGAAAGTCATCCCGGTAATGTTGAGAGCAAGCATTCCGCCAAAGAGCGAGAGGGGCAGGAGACTGATCAGGAACCCGGCCTGTCTGAATATGCCAAACGTACCAAATAGCAGCAGGAACATCAGGGCCAGTGCAAGAGGGACAATAACTGCCAACCGGGCATAAGCCCTTTTCTGGCTGTCGAATTGCCCGCCCCAGTGAATCCTGAACTGGCTATGGTCGTATTTCACCCCATCCTGGATTTTCCGGCGCGCCTCATCGAGAAAAGAGGTCATATCGCGGCCCCGGAGGTTTACCCGAACGGTCAGAAACCGGTGGTTACTTTCCCTGTTAATAATGCTGGGACCCAGTGTGGTCTTGATTTCGGCAATCTGCGACAACGGTATTTTTGCGCCCGTTCCTGAAGTAAGCATCAGGGCTCCAATGGCTTCAGGGGTATTCCGATGGACATCGTTATACCGGCAGATAACATCGTAAACCTTGTTCCCGATAAATATCTGGGAGATGGCCTTTCCGCCGATGGCGACCTCAATCAGTTCTGCCACATCCGAAACATTCAATCCATACTGGGCAATCTTATCTCGGTCGGCTTGTATCTGCAGCTGCGGCATCGGTGGCTCCTGCTCGATATTCACATCGGCAGCTCCCGGTATCGGACGGATAATCGTGGCAATTTCACCAGCTATCCTGCGGGCCTCCCCAAGATCCTCGCCATAGAGTTTTATAGCCAGATCGCTGTGTGAGCCGGCTATCTGATCCATGACCATATCGATGATGGGCTGCGAAAATCCTATCTGATAACCCGGCAAACCCGCCATGTCCTTCGCGATTTCATCGATCAGGTCCTTTTTCTTTTTGCCTCGCGGCCACTCCTTGTATGGCGTTAACCCCACCGAGCATTCGATATGCGAGGTCGAAAACGGATCCACGCCCTCATCGTCGCGCCCAACCTGAATCATCGCGTAAGTGACTTCCTTATATTTCATGATCCGGTTACGCAGGGTATCCGCCATTACTTTTGATTTTTCCAGGGCTATTCCCGGCGGCAGCTGAACCTGCAGCCACAACGATCCTTCATCCAGCGCCGGAAGAAAATCCTTCCCAACAGTGATGCTTAAAATGACGGTGGTAACGAGAATCAGAATCAGCGGTATAAATACCTGCTTGGGCTTGAGCATGATCTTTTTTATCCGGCTCAGATATTGTTCCGAAAGATGATGTAACCACTTGTTATGATAAATCTTGCGGGGTTTATGGTAAATTTCGAATGCCAGTCCAGGGATCAGCAGCAGCGCCACCATCATGGCTCCGATCAGCGCATAGCCAATCGTGAAAGCCATCGGGGTAAACATTTTCTTTTCGATCCTTTCAAAGGCAAACAATGGCAGATAGGCCATAATGATGATCAGCATCGAGAAAAAAATCGGCTTGGCAACCGCCACGCTGCGCTTAGTAATATCATCGATCATCAGCGATTCGCCAGGATGGTCCTCGCGCTTTTTCAGGATCGTTTCGAGCATGATGATCGATCCCTCCACGATAATCCCGAAATCAATGGCACCCAGTGACAGCAGGTTGGCCGGGATCCCTGTGAGGTTCATCAGGATAAACGCAAACAGCAGAGCCAGTGGAATGGTAATGGCCACCAGCAGCGCCCCGCGCCAGTTGCCCAGAAAAACGATCAGGACCGCCAGCACCAGAAACACGCCAAACAGCAGCGTGTGGGAAACGGTATGCAAAGTGGCGCCCACCAGGTTGCGCCTATCCATAAATACGTGTATATGAACCCCTTCCGGAAGCGTTTCATTGTTCAGCTCATCGATAGCGGCACTCACTCCATCAAGCACCACCGACGGATTCTGGTATCGCAAAAGCTGCACGCTCCCCTCCACGCCATCCGAAAAATTGGTTTGGCGGTCAGTATAGCTTAGGATTCCCTTGCGCTCCAGGTTCCCATATTTCAGTTCTCCCAGGTCGTTCAGGTATACCGGAAAACCATTTTGCGTTTTCACCACTACCTTGCCCAGATCCTCCAGATTCTTCATCAGGCCAATGCCCCTGACCACATAGGAAAGATCGCCGCGGGTAATGACACTCCCTCCCGCATTTGCACTGTTTTTCTCGATCTGCCCGATAACATCGCTCAATGAAAGCTGATATTTATCGAGCTTGCGCGGATCGATCTCAATCTGGAACTGAGTGGTGATTCCGCCGAAATTACTCACCTCGGCTACCCCGGTGATCTGCTTGAGCCGGGGGATGATCACCCATTTCTGAAGATCGGTAAGCTCGCGGAGGGTATGATTTTTACTCTCCAAAACGTATCGGCAAACTTCACCCGTTGGAGAGGTGAGCGGGTTGAGTTCCGGTTTTGCATCAAACGGCAGCCCGATCCCCTCAATCCGTTCCTTGGTTCGCTGACGTGCCCAGTAATCATCGATGCCATCATCAAAAACCAGCAATATCGTGGATACGCCAAACATATTTTTGCTGCGCATCGTATGCAGACCAGGTAACCCGTTCAGTTGCCGTTCAATCGGTATAGTTATCTGCTGCTCAATCTCTTCCGATGCCAGTCCCGGCACCTGGGTAACCACCTGAACCGTAACGTCGGCAATGTCAGGATAGGCATCAACCGGCAGGCGGGTCCAGGAATATACACCAAAGGCCGCGATCAGCACAAAGCAGGCAGCTATTAACAGGCGCCTGCGGATAAGCACTTCTATAAATTTTTCCATCAGTGTAAGGGTTTAGTGTAGATAAATGCAACCTTCGCTGATGACTGTATCGCCTGCAGCTATCCCATCGAGAATGATCACCTTGCCATCACCGGCCGAAGTAACATTGACCGCTGTTTTGACGAACTTTTCGTTACCGGTCCGTTTGTATACATAGGCATGATCCTCCTCCTGAACCAGCGCCGTGGCAGGCAGCACAAGCCCCTCCTGATGCGAATTAAGAAAGGTAACCATGGTAAATGTCCCCGGCTTGAGATACTGTTCTGCGTTGTCGCATTCAATGATTACCTCGAGCGACCGTGTTTTCTCATCCAATATTTTCCCGATATAGCTTACAAAGCCGGAAAAAGCCTGCTTGGGATAGGCATCGATGGTAATTTTCGCTTCATCCTGGTTTTGAATCAGGCCCATCTTGCTCTCTTTCACCTGGGCAATCACCCACACTTTTTTCAGATCGGCAATACACACCATCGGGTCAGAATTTGCATTCAGATATTGTCCTACCCGGATTGAATTCTTAACCACTTCGCCCTTGATCGGTGAGGTCACCACCATGGGCTTTCCAACCTCCGTTTTCTCGGCATTCACATTATATATCGCCAGGGTAGCGATCAGGTTTTCGACCTGCCCCTTCGAAATTTCGAAATTCAGACGAGCCTCGTCGAGCTCCTTTTGCACCCCAACGCCGTGATCTACGAGATCCTGCTGACGGTGTAAATTCATCTCGGCAACCTGTTTCGTTTGTTTTGCCTGCAGATAAGATTTTACGGTTTCAAAAAATGCCGGCGAATGAATCGAAAAAAGCGGAGAACCAGCTTTCACGGTCTGACCGGCTTTGACAAATGATTCCACTATCCGGCCTTCAAACGGAACTGCTACGTCGGCGATACATTCCGGAATCGCTCTTACCGTACCAGTAGTGGAATAAGGTACCATAACGCTTTCCGGTTGAAGCGTGAGTTGCTTGATTTTACGGCCTACTGCTGAACGGCCGGGAATAATAACTGTGTCACCGGATATGGTAATTTCCGGAGTTTCGGAAGTGTCTTTTTTGGTTTGATCAGGCTTGCAGGCTACTAATATAACTACGCAAGCCGGAATGATAAATAGGTTTTTCATCCTGTTCGATTTGAATTTTAAATAGGAGATCCGTTCAACTTTGGCGGAACGCGATCTGGCAAACTGAGAAAAATGGGATTAAGCGAACAGGATGGCGGGGGGCGCCCGAAGCTGGATGATAGGCTCCTGCGAATGATTGCCTCTTAAGGTGGCCAGTACCGCATAATAGTGGTTACGGGAGACCTTCAGCGCAAACTGAAAAAATACAACTGCCGCGGCAACAGTGAGAAATAATGATAATTGCTGAATTGTGATCAGCGCGGAATCGGAATGTGTATGACCGGGATGGCTGGCAGTGGTAACACCTCCCCTGTAAAAGTGCGAATGGGTGATCACCAGGTTGCCCACTATATGCGAATGCGGAAAGAAGGTGATGTTCACATAATACAGTGAAAACAGCACCAGCAATAAGGTGGACAGATATTTCCGGTATCGCACAGCTAAAATCATCGGGCAAATATGCAGTTTTTTTACTAATGAATAAACAATCAGTAATATATGATTGTACTATTTACAATAAAACAACAATACAATCTAAAAGATTATGAAAACTCGTTCGATTTTACTGGTTTTGGCCCTGGGTCTGATTTTGTTCAGCAGCTGTTCGAAAATCAATGACGCCCTCACCGTTAAGGTACCTGTTGATTTCACCAACGACCTGCAGGTCAAAAGCAGTACACCCGGTCTTAAATCTTCTTCTGGTGATTATGCATTTGGTGGCACTTCGACTTTTAACCCTTCCACTGATCCAACCGTGATCAAGTATAAAGCGAAAATTAAAAACATCACAGCCAGTGGGATTTCCTATACTCCCAGTGGACTTCCAGGAGATGTAACCATTACCGAATCCTCGTTAATGATTGGAAATCGGACTATTGAAAACCCGAACGGCAAAATGGTTGTATGGAACCTCAATTCATTAACTCTTAAAAATGGAGTTCTGGTTGATTTACCCATTCCCGATGAAGGAACATTTGCAGATATTTCGACCATTCTGGACGGAGACGGGACGGTTTCTGTCACGTGGATAGGTACCCAAAGTTCCGCGATTGATCCCTATCACTTTGATGTGACTATACATGCGGATGTTACTGCCTACCTTTTAAAGCAATAGGTTGGTAACATGGAGGTGTTTGCCCGAAAAAGGCTCCACCTCTCCAACCACCACGGAACTCAAATATCCGGCGGCAGTCAGGTCTTGAAGCATTGCTGTTACTTGTTGGCGATCGCAGCAGATCAGCAAGCCGCCGGATGTCTGGGCATCCATCACCAGCATTTTTCGTTCATAGTCCAGTTCGTCGTTGAAAGTGGCATCGGTCTCCACAAATTCCAGGTTCCGAAAGCAGGCTCCCGGAATGCAACCCAGATTCAGCAATTCCATTGTGCCCTCAAAGGTTGGCACCTGATCGGCATAAATTTTTATCGTCATTCCTGATGCACTGCCCATTTTCAGGGCATGTCCGGCCAGTCCGAATCCGGTGATATCTGTCGCGCAGTTCACCCCGTATTTTCGCATAACCTCAGCACCCCCTTTATTGAGCTGCTTCATGCTGGTGAGAACAGCCTGATAAGGTTCTTGTTCAACCTCTCCGATTCGTTTTCCCGCCATGATTATGCCTGCGCCGATTGGCTTCGTCAGAATCAGCAAATCCCCTGCTTTTGCCCCGGCATTCGTGGCGATCCGATCAGGATGAATGGTTCCGGTGACAGCCAGACCGTATTTGGGCACTTCATCAACAATGGTATGTCCGCCCAGCATTACTCCACCCGCTTCCTTTACCTTTTCAATGCCTCCACGCAGAATTTCCCGGAGGATCTCCAGTGGAACATTGGCCGGAAAGGCAACAATATTCAGGGCACTCATCACCTCACCCCCCATGGCGTACACATCGCTCAGCGCATTGGCGGCAGCTATCTGGCCAAAATCAAAAGGATCGGAACATACCGGGGAAAAGAAATCGGTGGTCTGAATAAGGGCCAGCTCATCACTGATACGGTAAACCCCTGCATCATCATGCGTATCAATGCCCACCAAAATATTCTCATCCGGGGTGGTTGGCAAACCAGTCAGTACCCGGCTCAGCTCAGCGGCGGGCAGCTTGGCCGAACATCCGCCGTATTCCACCGTGCTTAACAGATCAAACGTTTCCATCATCAATCAGGGATAAAGAACCTTTGAAGCTTTCGACATCAGGTTCATGATCTCATACATATTCGATATGATCCCGACCGCAAGTTCCTCCTGTTTCCCGAAAAAATCGAGACAGGTACCGCAAACCAGAATTTTAACGCCTGATTCTTCCAGCTTTTTCAATGGCTCCAGAACAGGAGAATCCTTCAGCGTATAGAAAATGCTGCTGTTCAGGAAAACCAGCGTTCCGGGCTTTTGATCAATATCAGGCAAGGTATTTATAAACAGTTGCATCAGTCGCGGTCCCAGTTCATCAGAATCTCCCTTAATGTTTTTCTGAAAACTGACCAGATAATCTGAAGCTTCCACCGGGGCAATTTCACAATACTCCTCGGTCCGGGTCTGCTCGGTAATCGCTCCTGTCTTGCTCACGGTAAGCCGGTACAATTCACCCTGCTTCACTGTGCTCACTTTCATCTGGTGCTCCTCCAGAAAACGGCTCACATTTTTAACTGAAATATCATTATCAATCAGTATTTCCAGCGTTTCGTCCTGATCAATTTCCAGCAATGCCCTCTTGGTCATGATCAGTGGCATCGGGCATTTCAGCCCCTTTGCATCAACGGTTTTCATCGGCTATGGCTAATAAATTAAGGGAGGCAAAGGTAGGCAACTATACGGTAACCCGGTTAATCAGGTAAACGCCGAGCAGTATGATTCCCATGCAGGCGATTTGCAGCAGGGAAATATGCTCACCGTCGAGCATCCCCCAGCTGATGGCAAAAATGGGTATGATATAGGAAACTGAGGTGGCAAATACAGCGGTCGTATATCGTATCAGGCTATTCTGCATCAGCATGCTTAAGGCAGTGCCCACGATGCCCAGCGTGGCCAGGGCCGCAAAATGCCAGGGCCAGCCGGAATGTTCAAATACCGGATGGAAATCAGTGGTTAGTAAGAAAATCACTGCCGGAAGCCAGAGGAACATGAATGAAAGTGAAGTGATCTGAGCACCCGTCAGGTGCGTCAGCCTGGTTTTGACAACATTCACATTGAAGCCATAAATGAGTGTAGCCAAAACGATAAACAAGGCATATGGATTGATGTTTCCCAGTGATACCCCTTCACCGAGCGAGATCAGCCAAACCGCTCCCGACAGTCCCAGCAGGAGACCAAGGATTTGCATCCATCCGGTTTTGGCCTTGAAAAAAAGTATCCCGACCAACATAGTAAACACCGGGGTGAGTGAATTGAGCATGCCAGCCAGGGAACTTTCGATACGGGTTTGAGCCAGAGTGAAAAGGAAAGCCGGAATGAAGCTTCCGCAAAACCCTGCAATGAGCAATCCAGGCACATCCTTCTTTTTCAGAAACTTAAGGTTTTTTATCGATATTGGCATCAGCACGCTGGAAGCCAGCACAATCCTTACCGCCGCCGCCTGATTGTGCGAGAAACTTTTTAAACCGGTTTTCATCAGGATATAGGAACTTCCCCAGATAAAGGCCAGGAGAAATAAGATGAAAAACTGAAACCTGCGCTTCTTCCAGATCATTTGTTTTGAATATTATCGATAGCAGTCACATCCAGATATTCCTCATCCTGACTGTTGTAAATGCCATCCAAAATGAGCGAGCTTTCCGGATTCGCTGAAAGCAGCAATTTAAGGGTTTTTAAATCGGACCAACCTGTTATAGGGTTGTTGACGTTCCAGAGGCTTCCGTATAGATCCCTTTCAGGTGCAGCAACGAACAGCATCCTGTATTTCAACCCTTTCAGTATGGCGAGATCCTTACTCACCTGGTCGGGATTGCTTAAAATAATTGCTGCCGACGGGGCGACAAACAGGTTGGGCTCACCGACAGATTTTGCCAGCGCTGCTGATTTTTCCAGATTCATGGAGTTCCTGCCGGTGGTCATTTTAAGGTTAACATTGATGTTCAGCTTAGCTGCATACCGACAAAGATCCCTGAGGGTTTGATTCATGGATTCACTGAATTGCTCGCCAGTGAAATTATTTTCTATGCCGCGATGGGTGGTTAAAACCAAATCGCTAACACTCAGCAGGGCCATTTTATCAATTACCGATCTGATGATCTCCATACTCCGGTCATACTCCAGCGTATCGTTTTTCACCAGCCGCAGATCAGGAAAAAGGTTCAATCCGGATGAAAAATCCACCGCTATCTTTAAGCCCTGCCGCTTGATCCATCCTGCTTCAATGGCCAGAGTCGAGTCGTCCTTTTGCTGCAGATATTTCCAGTCGATGAGTACCCTGTCGAAATGTTGGGAAAAAGTAGGACGTAGCAGGATCTCCTCTTTCACCGATGAAATATTCCTGAGGGTTAACCCCTGGTTCACCGGATTGGGCTCTGGACGGATATAAGGCATATCCTCGATATCTTTCTCTTCCATTTTGATATTGAAGATCCGGATATCACCGCCAGCTATCGTTTTACCCGTATTCCTTCCGGCCACAGTTGATACACTTTTTGGCTGAAATCCGATAGCTTTCTGTTCTGAACAATCCAGGGGCAGTTCGGTAATTCTCAGAATTTTGCCAGCTTTTGAGGTGATCTGAAAAGGTTTCTCAAGCCAGGAATTATTCGTTAGGGAAACGGTAAATTCACCTACTCCCTTTCGGTCGGTTATTACACTCAGATCGGCCCCGGCTTCAAATATTTTGACCGTGCTGAATATATCATCGAGAATGAATCTTACATGGTTCAGTAGAGGAAACGGGGTTTTTAGTGCGACGTCAACAGTGGATTTAGGCAGGCCAACAGGGTTTTGGCCCAGTCCGAAAGGCGATGCAAAAACAGTAATTTTTCCTTGTCCCACCCCCAGTTCAACCACCAGTGGCCTGTTACCGGAGGATGCCAGAGTTCTTGTACCTGCCGGCAAAACGAGTTCCTTCACCTGAAAAGCAGAAGATTCTTTCAAATCGGTACCATTAACTTTTACTAATGAATTGACCTCCACATTGAAGCCACCTTTGCCAGCAATTAATCCCGACAATCCACCGGGCAAACTTTCGAGGCTGCCGGCGGTGATAACCAGATGACCTCCCGATTTCATATAATTTTCGAGTTTGTCCCTGATCTCCATCCCCCCTTTCAACTGACCGCCAATCACCAGAACCGGATATTGTTTCAGCAGCCAGAGAGGGCAATCGCTTAAAATGCAATCCACAACATCGCCATACGGAGTGGGAACAACAAATCCGGTTTCATCATGGAAATAGGAAGCATCCTGATAACCCGGATAAAACAGTTCCAGAATATTATCGGTCAGGTAATCCCCCTGATCATAGGGAAGGTTGCCCCAAACCCGATAAATATTTCCTGAATACAGGTGCCTTGGGAATGACCATCCCGAAAAGAAATCAGCCATCACAGCCACCGGAGTATAAAGGCTTCCGGGATCGCCGTTCTTTTTCACCCATTGAACCGCGGATTGCTGAATCTTTCCTATCGGACTCAGCTCTTCCTTTTTATTGAGGAATGATGATTCAAAACCCACTGCCACGCAATCATACATGATCTGACTGTACATCAGCCGTTTTAATAAACTCAGACTGGTTCCTTCCTTTTCGCCTCCGTTATCCGCCGTATTTCCGACATAATTTTTATATCCCCACCGGTTCCATACCGACGCATTCCCAAACCAGGGAACACCGTATTGTTTGCCGGCCCCCCGGATAAACGAATAATAGACCTGATCATTGGGAAGTCCCTGGGCAGTCTCGGCCCCGATCATCGTGTATACCCCTTCTTTCAGAAAATAATGTCCGAAATTCAATGAAACCAGCGTCGCCATTTTGTTGCCGAGCCTGTCGGTCAATCCCTGAAAATGGTTCTGAAAATTCAGATATTGCTTTTCACGGCTCCCGCCCACCGGAACCATCTGTCCGGCAAATCCTCCAACATAACGGCCATCCTGTTCACCATTATCCATCCCCAGCCAGTGGTCGCCCAGTTCACGCTCAAAGATGCCAAGTGTTTTTTTGGGTACCGCAAATTGCTGCCAGTAACCACCCGGACCTGAACCCGGCACGTATCCCCAGATATCAAAAAGATAAAGATTCCTTCTTTTCAGTTCCTGTGTTATTTCGGCAACATCTTTCCGGAAAACCAGGGGCCACGAGGGCCATATGATATCACCGAGGCCATATTTTATGGTATACTGGTCGAGCTGTTTTACATAATTATCATCCAGGCTGCGCAAGGCCATAAACTGGATCTTGTTTCCAAAAGTTGCGGCATCCGGAGGTTTTACCGATCGGCGGCTATCATCGGGATGCTCGCGCGGATTCATCGGATGGTTGTAAATCCTGATTTTATTTTCGGCGGTCTGAGCTACCGAAAAACTCAGTAAACAGTTTATGCCCAGCAAAATGCCGAGTGCCATTACTTTTTGAAGATTTGATTTCATTTGACAGTATCTCTGGTTTACTAGTCGAATAACATTCTAAAACTAATCATTACTTTAACTTCGTAAGGTCAAAATCAAACTGATATAAGATGAGAAAAAGGACAACGCTTTTAATTACCCTGGGATTTATATTCATTACAGGGGTTCAGATATCCTGTCGTCGCGATGATCCGGCCGATAAGTATGGTGAACAAACAGCAGCCCTTGTGAGCATTGTTAATAGCAATCCAAATATTAAATCTATGCTGATCAAGTCGATAGACCAGGCAAAGATTATCAATCCGGATAAAATTACCAATCCGGCGCAAACGCTTGACGAATATTATGAGTTTGTTACCTGGGCCGAGACAGCCATGCCCTTTAGTATTATTCCAACACCGAAATACTCTTCATTGTACGATAAAATAGATCAGAGTTTAGACTATTTCTACTTTATCAATGACCAGCCACTTACCGAGTTGGAAGGCCAGGGATTTTACAATAATTCCCTTCAATATGTAAAACCTTATAGCGATTGGCTGATCAGTTTCAATAAAGCCTGGGGCTTATATCTGGATAAACCCGAGTCGTGGAAAGAGGAGTATTATCAAATGGCCCTGGCTGACAATAAATTCGGGTTAAGTAGCGGTTGGTATGAGGATCCTTCGAAATGGAAATCATTCAATCAGTTTTTTGCCAGATATCTTAAGTCTCCGGATATGCGCCCGATTGATTCTCCTGATGATTCTCGTGTGGTAACATCACCGGCAGATGCAAAGCCGCAGGGAGTATGGCAGATAGATTCCACTTCGCATATTGTATTAAAGGAGGGGGTGCCAATTAAATCCGGAACACTAACCTCGATTGTAAAATTAATCGGGGAAGACAGCAATTACAAAAATGCATTTGCTGATGGAATAATGACTCACACCTTTCTTGATGTTCAGGATTATCACCGGTACCATTTTCCGGTAAGCGGAGTAATAAAGGAAGTCCGGAACATTGCCGATGAAGAGGCTGTCGGGGGAATTCTTACCTGGGATAAAACCATTGAAAGATATATGTTTGATGCCACCGTTCCTGGCTGGCAGGCGATTGAAACCAGGGGGTGTGTAATTATCGATACGGAGGAATTTGGTTTGGTAGCCATCCTTCCCCTTGGTATGTCGCAGATATGCTCGGTGAATTTTGAGAAGAATGTTCAGGTAGGTACGAGAGTAAAAAAGGGAGATATGTTAGGTTGTTTTTTGTTTGGAGGATCCGATATTGTAATGATTTTTCAGAAAAAAGCGGGATTTGCATTGCAGGCAGCTACGGAAGACAATAACCCACAATCCTATAAACATATACTTATGGGAGAAAAATACGGCGCAATGACCGGATCGGGTGCTTCATTTTAATTACAGGCTGAATGAACAGAATCAAATCCAGGATCTCGCATAAGTTTCAGCAGTATCAGCTGGAATCGCAAACTCAGCCTTTGCAAAATGCGCCTGTTCTGACTAAAATACTGGCCTTCGCCTATCAGTTAATCGGCCGGAAAATAATAGCCCGGTCACTCGTGAGTTCCAGTCAGTGTAACGGGTGTAATATTTGCGTGGAATTATGCCCAAACAAAGCCATCACCGTGATGAAGAATAATCCCCGCAGAAACAGGCATTGCAAAGGATGTTTACGGTGTGTTTACTCTTGCCCGGCGAGAGTTTTTGAGTTGCCGGTGATCAGTCTGATTGGGGCAATTATATTGCTTTTTCTACCCTATGATGATTGGATAATTAAACTTTTTTCAATCAATTTCATTCCCGATATTAAGATCGTAAAATCCATAATATCACTTCTAATATGGGGAATCGGCTATGCTCCTGCGGTATTTATATTTGAGAAATTAGTCTATTTTTTCAGCACGTTCCAAATATTTAAGAAATTCGGAGAAAAACCGCTGATAAAAAAAATGCGCGATAGAATCCATCCGGCGTATATATTTCCACCGATAATTAATATGAAGTGAACCCTATCAAATCTTTACTTACATGAATAAATCTATCCTGACTATTTTTGGGGTCCTGATCACAAGCTTTTCAGTGACCTTTTCCCAATCCGGGGAAATGAACTACCCGCTTAAAAATGAGGTAAAATGGTTCACCGACGCGCGGTTTGGTATGTTCATTCATTGGACCCCACTCGGTGCCATTGATCAGGAAATTGGCTGGAGCTGGGGAGGTGAGGTACCGGCTGAAAAATACATTAAGCTGTGTAAGGAATTTAATCCTACAAAGTTCGACGCAGAAGCCTGGGTTCGCATTGCGAAAAATGCGGGCATGAAGTATATCGTTTTTGTGCCTAAACATCACGACGGTTTCTGTCTGTGGGATACAAAAGCAACCGATTTTAATATCATGAATACTCCCTATGGCCGCGATATCTGCAAACAATTATCGGAGGCATGTGAGAAAAATGGCATCACTTTCTGCACCTACTATTCCATTGCTGATCTCCATGAAAACGCCTGGCCTCATATGTATGGGGTTGGAGCAAAAGATATCCCCCTGGTTAAAGGGGGAATGGATTCCTATTTTGAATTTGTGAAAAAACAATGCGCCGAACTGATTCAAAAATATCATACCAAGAATTTCTGGTTCGATGGATTCTGGCATTCAGAGTGGTACGATAATCCAAAATATCGCAAGCAATTATCTGATTATCTGAAATCCCTTGATGCCAATATTATCATGTCGCGGCTGCAGATGCCGTTCAAGCCTGTGGGTGGGCAGTGGGATGACGGCTGGGATTTTGAAAAAAACGTAGGCGACTATCACAGCCGTGAGGATCACGGAGGTAAAGAATGGGAAAACTTATATTACAAAGGTCCCTGGGAGTTTTGTTCAAGCGTTGCCTATCCGAACTACTCCTATAATTCCAAAATGGAATTTAAATCAGCTAAAGAATGTATTCAAACACTGGTAAAAATAGCAGGTCGAAACGGCAACTATTTATTGGATATGGCCCCTTCGCCCGACGGAAGTGTTGAGCAGGTACAGATCAATCTTTTCAAACAAATAGGTGATTGGGTAAAGACCTATGGTGGCAGTATATATGGAACTCAGGGCGGACCATTTTTGCCGGTAAAAGGTGAATTTGCGAGCACACGAAAAGGAAATAAAATCTTTCTACACCTGCTGAACGGACAAAAAAATATAGTTCTTCCGGCTATTAAAAATGAGATAGTTTCAGCGAAAATATTTCCAACAGCTCAAGTAGTTAAAATCGAAAGAAATAAGGAAAAATATACTTTTCAAGTCCCGGCTGATTACCTGAATGAAAATGACGTAATCATCGAGCTGACGATCAAAGGTTCAGCTGCTGATATTGCCCTGATAGCCCAGATAGTTAATTAACCTTTTATCAGGTTAATTAACCGCTAATCATATAAATATTTGATCGGGGAGGCTGAATGATTAATTTTGATTCAGAGACCAAAAGATGCTCAAAAGGATTTACTACAAATACCCCTATTTTTTCAACCTGACCGGAGTTCTGGTTTTACTGATCTTAACGAGGATGCTGGATTGGTTTGCCTGGACGCCGCCGTCTCTTGAAAAAACAAACAATATCCTGTTTAGTCATCTGTTTGAATTCATCTCTTTCCTGCCGATGGTTTTCCTGATTATATACAGCTATCGGTGGGCCATAGAAAGGAAACAGACCGTCCTGCTAATATTATTGATGATCGTTTTTGCGGTTTTTGGTCCCACCCTGATCAAGCTTTTAACCACCTGGCTTGAAACCACGCTCTGGAACAAAAAAATTGCCCCGGTTACCCTGGATGTGATTGAAAAATACACCCCCGCATGCGCTGCCGCCCTGTTATTTCTGAGTGCCACATTTTACCTTACCCGCCTCTGGATTCAATACAACATACAAAGGGAAGCTGTGCACAAAGCGGAGACTTTAACCAAGGAGGTGCAGTTGAAAATGCTCCAGTACCAGATCAATCCGCATTTTTTATTTAATGTGCTTAATTCCATCCATGCTTTAGTCGACGAAAATGCTGATAAAGCAAAGAAACTGATCGTGGAAATGTCGGATTATTATCGCTACACATTGAACAAACAGGAGCAAACAATAACCATCGAAAAGGAGATCCAGGCGGTAGTAAAATATCTGGAAATCCAGAAAATACGGTTCGAGGAGGAGTTTGAATTTGAAATTTCTGCCGACCCCGCCATCAGCCAGGTGATGATCCCTTCCTTTGTGATCCACCTTCTGGTTGAAAACGCCGTGAAGTTCGGCATGAAAACCAGGGATCAAAAATTGATTATCCGTCTATCAGCTAAATGGTTCAACAAGGTGCTTTTAATTAAAGTTTCCAATACCGGCAAGTTAGTGAAGGCAACGGCTCCCGATCAGAAGAATGCAGATGGCACCGGCAATGGAATTGAAAACATTAAAAACAGGCTCGCCTTATTATATGGCGATAATTATTCCTTCTCGCTCACAGAGGAAGATGGCTGGGTGATTGCCTCGATTGAGCTCCGAAACATCAGAATATAAAATGGCTGCATTAAGGGCAATTATTGTTGATGATGAAAGGCTGGCAAGGGTTAACCTGAAAAAGTTACTCGAGTCGCATCCGGGAATCACCATTATTGGAGAAGCAGGCTCCTGTAATCAAGCGGTTGAGGTGATCAGGGAGCTAAAGCCAGATTTGATTTTTCTCGATATTCAGCTTGGCGGAGAAACAGGCTTCGACTTGCTGGAGCTGATCGATAGTTCCATCCCGGTCATTTTTGTTACCGCCTATGACGAATATGCCGTGCATGCCTTTGAGGTCAATGCAGCGGATTACCTGTTAAAACCGGTTAGTCCCGAGCGGCTGAAAATATCCGTTGAGAGGATAATGAATAATAAAACCGGACAAAAGGAGGTCGCAAAAGTCTTTGAATATAATGACAGCATTCATGTGCAGCTGACAAATTCCACCTCAACATTTATTAAGATAAGCTCTATTGTCCGCATTTCACCGGTCGGGAATTACTCCAGGCTTGTTACCCTGGAAGGCAAGCAGTGCCTGGTTTTAAAAACGATGAAAAAATGGCTGGAAGAACTTCCCGCCAATCACTTTATAAGGATTCACCGGTCGTTCATCATTAATACCGATCATGTTGAACGCATAGAAAAGCACCCCGGCAACCATCATCTGGTTCATCTGAAAAACCTATCCGAACCCCTTGAAATCAGCCGCAGGTTTGCCGGAAAACTGAAGGATATGAAGTAGGCATCCCAGAAAATCTCAGCCTGCAACCGCTTATCACAATATTCTTCCGCTTATCATTTTCTCCTTTGATGAGGATCTGCAGATCATTTCCTTTGAGGCAATTATTAGTAAAACCTCTTGGAAATGAAATTCAAAAATCTGTCGATTAAAGCCAAAACCCTGGTCGTTCCAATCTTGTTTTTTCTGATAATAAACACCGGAAATGCGCAGACTATTCCAGCCGATAGCCTGTATCTCGGACAAAAAATACCGGGAGATTCAGCCGTTGTTTTTGCCCCCGGTTTAGTTAACCTGACCGGACGGAATGTCCCATGCATCAGTTTCTCGCCCGACGGGAAATCAGCTGTTTTTTATGTCGGTTTCTGGCCCGAGGCGGGTAACCCCTATTCCATGATCACCGAATATAAGAATGGCAGATGGCAGGCTCCTGCCCTGGCATCGTTCACGACCGGACGGGTGACCGCTGAGCCCATTTTTTCATTGGATGGGAACCGGATCTATCTGTACGCTACCGGAGTTCAGAATCAGGTTGGAACCGCTGATTTGTCTTATTGCGAGAAGACCGGCTCCACCTGGAGCAATCCCAAAAGCATGGGCAGTCCGCCCAATCTGGCCCAGGATCAATATCATCCCTGCATTGTTGCAGATACTTCGGTGTATTTCTCAACCAGCAATGGTGAGATCGCCCGCTGCCAATATCAGAACGGATCGTACAAGCCGAGGGTGCTCCTGCCGTTTCCGGTTAATTACGCCAATATCAGTCAAACCTGGGGTGATCCTTATGTGGCGCCCGACGAGAGCTACCTGATTTTCAAATCGAACCGGGCCGGCGGTTATGGGTTGAATGATATCTATATAACTTATAAAAAGGCTGATGGAATGTGGACAAATCCCAAAAATCTGGGTGCCAAAATAAACACCCGGTATGATGAAACTGCCGGGGATATCACTCCGGATGGCAAGTACATGACTTTTAGCTCTAACAAGACATTATACTGGATATCTGCTGGTTTTATTGACAGGCTCAGAAACAGCAATTTTGTTCCCTATGTGAAAACCAAGCTAAAAAATCAGACAGGAAAAGTAGGTGAAGCATTTAATCAGGTCATTCCTGACAGCACGTTTATCGATGATGACGGAAATAATACACTATCGGTATATGTCACGAGCCGTCTGCCAAACGGACTGAATTTTGATTCTGATACCAGAACCTTTTCAGGGACTCCCTCCGAAGCCGGAACATTCACGGTGACAGTACTGGCAATCGATTCAGAGGAGGCATCAGTTTCCACCACCTTCACCTTAAAAATCAATAATTCATCAGGGATTTCTGTGGAAAGTATGGAACGGGATGTCGTGATTTATCCAAATCCGGCAAGAGACAGGATACATCTATCGTTCGGAAACCCCGATAATCAGCAGGCAACTGTTATTATCACCGATTTATCGGGTAAGCAGATTTTTTCGGAAACCATCCGGACAACTTCAACTGTCACTATAGATTTGCCCCAAAGTCCGAAAGGGATTTACCTTTTGAGCCTGAAACTGGGCGGATCGGTTATTAATAAAAAGATATACCTGGAATAAAAGGAGCCAGTCTTTTATTCGATTAATCCAGTGCCTGAAAAGCTTTAAGGACCAGAAATACCGGCCATACAATTGCTTTCAGAAAACCCAGCACTCCAGCCCAGAAAGTCCCTGCCTGTCCGATAAAATAGATGGCGGCGCCGATAAGTCCGAGACCATATACTGCCCCTGACGTACCGCTGTTTACATGGGTCCCTCTTCTCGAAGGCGTGCAGCATTCCTGTGATTCCTGATTGTTCATGCTCGATTCCATTTTGTTTGGTATTGTGGATTGGAGTAAAGTTACGATTCAAATCCCATCGTGAAAGAAACGGAAGTATTAAATATTTTCATCTCATCTGCAATGTTTCTTCCATTACTTCTTTTCATAAATACGCCACTGTACAGCATCAAGGTATGTGGAGGCATCGGGAATTTTAACCCAAGTATTCATGTTTTTTTTAACTCGTGATAATTGTTCAGGCGCCATTATATGGTAAAAGTATTTATAATCTATACTCCTTGTCCATTCAAGATTATGCCGAACGCTGTCTAACTTGTTGGTTAGTTCATCTCTCCAGTGGATACAGATCTCCGAGTAAAACAATTTTGCATCATTAAACAAGATTACAGGATAATAACGCTGTTCTTGGTGGGCTGAAGGTTCAATAATTTTTGTAAGTATAGACTGATGCTGAACAAAACGCTCTACAGGAGAGTAAAAATTAATATCAACTTTAACATCAAGAGCCTTTCGCTTACCATAATTATCTAATGACAAAAACATCTCGGGTAACACTGCTTTGTGACCGTCATGAATTATATCAGATTTTAGCGTATCATGAATAGTAATTACATCCAAAATAATTCCAGATTGATTCAAAATAACCTGACTTTCATATTGTTGCTGAGCTATTTTCCCTTGAAGTTTTAATTGGCTTAACATCGAATCAGCATTTTCGGTGTATTGTTCCATTAATCGATTTTGAATCAAATACATTCCCATCGCTTCTTGATGTTGACTGCTGTCCTGCCTTACACTTTGAGCATACCTTCGACTTGTTTCCACATCTATCTTATTGTCACTTAAGAGGGCATAAACTGCAATTAAAATAGCTCCAACTGATAACAAAGTCTGGAACAAGCTTAAATAATGTTCGTGATTCTTTAGCCACTGGTTAATTCTATTAACCCTAAACCGAAACCATTCAATTTTAAATAAAAACGGTCCGATTTCTGTTTTTAGTTGCTTTTTATTCGTTATCGTTCAATTGGTTACCAAAATTCTGAAAAAAATTACGGGCATTTTAATTCATTTTAGTACCCCCAATCCCGATGACTCACCGGCAATTGATTCAGCTCATTTTTCAGGTGTTTCCAGTCGGGCAGGAAATTATCCATATAAGCAATGAAGATGCTGTTATGGTTGCGTTCCAAAAGATGAACCAGCTCGTGGACGATGATATATTCGATGCAGTGAATCGGTTTTTTGGCCAACTCGAGGTTTAACCAGATTCGCCCGGCTTCACGATTGCAGGTTCCCCATTTGGTTTTCATCTTCCGGATTCCTAACTCATTCAGCGATACCTTCAGCGTTTTTTCCCACTTTTCAATTAATGGTTGAGCTAAATCCCTTAATTGCTCCCGGTACCATTCCTCCATGACCTCCTGTTTCTTCGACAAACCTGAACCTGGCCGGACCTGCAACTCGATGGTGTGGTGCTTAATTCTGACTACCGGCGGTGCATCACATTCCACTATCTTCAGCAAATACCTCTTCCCTAAATAATAGTGACCCTCTTTATTAAGATATTCCCGGGGCGCCTCCCTAACCTGCGACCTGAATTTTTGCTGCTGCTTTTTTATCCAGCCCAATTTTGAGATGGCATAAATCCTGATGGTATCAAGATTCATGCGCAAGGGAGCCGCTATCCTCACTCTGCCGGAAGGTGGATAAACACTCAGGTGGATATTTTTAATGTCTTTCAACTCCACCTCAACAGTAATATCGCCTAAATTCAGTTGATCCATCTCAATACTCCGCTTGCTTTTTCACAATTTCAAATATCCGCTCGGTATCCTCAACATTTCCAAGAATATCATAAATGGCCTTTTTCACTACCTTTTCGCGGGTATCGATTCCCCGCCAACCATTAGGTTTATATAGAATTATACTTTCATGCACCTTAAGCGCAAGCTCTTCGTCGGCACCCAGATTATTATAAAGTGCCCTTAATGCGGGAGTTCTTAAAGTTACCGGGGTGGTATCTTTCTTGCCATCCATCACCTGACCAGCCAGCTCCGCAATTTTCTTCAGATATTCCTCATAACTGATTGCATTTGCTTTACGTTCCCTGATCACCTCATTCAAAAGGGTACTCATTTCCTCAAAAAATGCCGGATCGATCAAATGCTCGCGGATGATTTTCTGCCTCACATTATTTTCGATGGTTTCTGCAACTGCCTGCTGGTTGCCCCTGATTGATTTCGGTAAACTATTGATCGTTTCCGTAATTCCCGATTTGACCAGCAATTCTATCAGTGTCATATCACCAAAAGGGGAAATTTTTCTGGGTTCATCGGCTTGTATGTAATTATCAATCAGATGACGCATATCTGCTTCGTAAGCTTTCATATCCAGCGTTTCTCCACTGGCCATCCTGATTTCTTCTCTCAACTTTAAATAAAAATCCACCTTCCTCGATATTTCAACCTGTTCTGAAGCTGAATAACCAGCTTCAGCCATTTCAGCCGATAAATTAGCAAACGCCCTCACCAAAGCAACCGTTGATTTATACAGTGCTGTGCGTCGGACCTCGGTGTTCTTAAGATCTTCCGCTATTTCAGTATTGCCACAGAAATAATGCTGATAATCAATTTCCAGTTTAGGTGATGGAACAGGTTCACACAGCAGAGCGATCTCCTCAAGCGCATTATCGAGCCTCTCCCTGCCCTTCTTCAACCGATCCTGCAGAAGAATATCGCAATCTTCCTTCTTAAATTCTTCATAATCCAATTCGGAAGTATAAACTGCAACAGCATCCTCCACCTTTGTGAAAAGATCCTTATAGTCAACAATATATCCAAACTGTTTGTCCTCTGTATCCA
This sequence comes from uncultured Bacteroidota bacterium, assembly GCA_903851365.1. Lineage (GTDB taxonomy): Bacteria > Bacteroidota > Bacteroidia > Bacteroidales > UBA12481 > UBA12481. The sequence goes on along the minus strand of CAINOB010000002.1, from coordinate 126,764 downwards.
ATCGGTTTACCCGGCATATCGCCTGAAACAAACCATGGTCCTGCATACTTTTATCGATATACAGAAAGGTGCATGGAGGAGCATCAAAACCGGTCAGCAGTTTATCAACCACAATCAGTAACCGCATATTGGCCGGTTCCTTAACGAATTTAGTTTTTGCCAAATCTTCATAAGTCTCTGTCTTGGTTTTGCCACCTGTGGCCACAACATCCTGCAGCAGATCGTTGTAAATTTTGTAAATAAACTCCTTATCCGTTTCTGTATTGGCGCCGGTATCTTCGGTAGTTATATCCTGTACTGAGGGATTATAAGAGGTAACAATCGCACAACGGTTTTTGAATTCCGTTTTCTGAAAAAGGTCGAAGTATTTGGTGGCTTCATAAATGCTGCCTGCCACCAGAATGGCATTTCCCACGTGAGAACTAAGCCGGGGTTTCACGCTAAAATCAAAGACGATATCGCTAATCACCTTGTCCATCCGGGAACGGGAACTTAATACCACCTGCATGGTTCCCCATTTCATTTTCAGGGCTGATTTCTGAAAATCGTTCAGCCCCTTTGTTTTGGCATCAAACCAGGCATCCACTTTTTCTGTCGATGATAATCGCTGGTCGATATCCCTGGCTTCATAAACTAAATCCAGGATAACCTGATCTTCAACCCCTTCATTGAATTTATAGGTATGGATATATCCGCCGAACACTTCCAGACTGGTTTGCTTATCGGCCTTTAACAGCGGTGTGCCTGTAAAACCAATGAATACGGCATTTTGCAGCATAGCTTTCATCACCTTATGCAGCTTGCCGCTTTGGGTACGGTGACATTCATCCACAAACACAAAAATCTCACCCACAGTTTGCGTCGGGCCATTTTTGACCTCCTCAATAAACTTGTCGAAATCGTCCACATCCCTTTTGCCAAATTTGTGGATCAGAGAGCATAAAAGCCTCGGGGAAGGCTGGCTCAGTTGGTCCATCAGTTCTTTACCGCTGGATGTCCTTTTAAGCTCCACGCCGGCATCATTGAATACCCGTTCAATCTGTTTGTCAAGCTCCGTGCGGTCGGTAAGTATAACAACCCGTGCATGCGAATTATTTTCCAATATCCACTTGGCCAGGATCACCATAACAATGCTCTTGCCGCTTCCCTGGGTATGCCAGATTATGCCGCCTTCACGCCGGCGGATATACTCCTGGGCAGCTTTAATGCTGAAGTACTGATGATGACGGGGCAGCTTTTTCTGACCACCATCGAACAGCACAAAATCATAAATCAATTCAAGCAGCCGCTTCTTATTGCACAGTTTGATCAGGTACTTATCCACCTGCAGCATGCTGGTATCGCCGATATCCTCTTTCCAGCGCAGAAAGAATTTCTCAGGTGTGCCGATAGTTCCATAACTCAGCCCTTCTGTATCATTACCGGCCATCACCAGCTGGATGGTAGAGAAAAAAGATTGAATAAAATCAGGCTGCTGATTAACGAGGTTCTGGCGAATACCATCGCCGATGGAAACGGTACTCCTTTTAAGCTCAAGTAATCCAACCGCTATTCCATTAATATATAGCACAATATCAGGCCTTTTTTCCCGGTTGCCCTGCACCGTTACCTCCTCTGCAATGGCAAAATCATTCTTTTCCGGTTCGTCCCAATTTATGAAATGAATTCTTTGATATTTGTCGCCCGGATTGGCTGTCACTTCAGCTCCGTACCGAAGCAGTTTATATACTTCATGGTTATTGCCATACAGGCTGCGATCGTAATTCCCAGCCTCTTTTTGTAGCTTATATATCGCCCTTTCAACCAAATTCCCGTCGTATCCGGCCTTGATGAATAAATATTTACGCAGCAGAAACACCTCAATATTGCTGTTATTCAAACGATCTTCCCAATTCCCGAGGTATTGGTAACCCAGTTGCTCACAGAACAGCTTGACTATCCGGTTTTGGGTTAAACGTTCAATTTGGCCAATGGTGCTCATTTTTTCCTTCTCAATTGTTTAAGCAGATTTTTCAACGCCATGCCTTTGTCTGTCAACCTGTATTTTTGGTTGGGATGATTCGGACTTTCAGGATATGTCAATGTGATGTAACCGGCTTCCAATGCTGGAACCAAATAGCTGTTTATGAAATTTGCCCGGTCGTTTAATCCAAGACTCTCCTGGATTTCGGAACGTTTCATTTCGTTTTCCAAAACTAATGCAATCCTTTGAACAGATTCTAAAATTTCGCCCTCAGCTTGTAGGGTAGCTTGTGGGGTAACTTGTCCGGTGAATTCTGGCAGTTCGTTGTTAACTTGCTGAATATCTGATTTTTCGCCTTGTTCGGTTTGGTCTATAGCTTGTAGGGTGGGTTGTAGGATAGCTTCCCCACCAACTTCCCCACTGGGAGCCTCTTTCCGCCATAAAACAGTCCGAAAACTATCCTCCTGGGTAAATTCCGGCTCACGTAAACCAACCGTTTTGCACAGCTCAATCATGTCAGGAATACCGGTTCCAAGCCGTTCGATCAAACCGGTCAGGTACAATGGCTCCGCGATCAGGGGATTATGGGGTTCCGAACGGTGGGGCTGCCTTAATTTTTCAAAGGTAAGATCATGAGGCAATTGACCGGGATTCCATATTTCCAGACGGTTCCGGAACAGCATGACCTGAACGCTTCCGTTGCCGGTGTAATCGCGGTGGGCAACAGCATTCACAATGGCTTCGGTTACTGCAGGCCGGGGAATTTCGTACTCAATCGGTACATCAACGCTTTCGGCACGGGTACCAACAGAGAGGTCGATCCGGGATAGGACAAAGTCAACCGCTTGGTTCACCAACTGAAAGAGATCACCTTTGTATACATGATAGGAAGGAATGGGTTTGCGCACTTCATTTCCGTGAAACTGGGCGCACTTAACCTCTGAACTAATCAAAAACCGCTGCGGCTGCTTTCCAAAAAGCAGAACGGCCGCATGGGTTAAACCATTTTCCCGAACCAGATTCAGATGCGTCAGGATCTTCAGCGGTGCTGCATCTATGGTTAAGGGAAATCCCCGTTTTGCCCGCGCCAGTCGCACAAACTCAGAAATTTGTTCATTATCAAGATCTTCTAAGGTTGCGCCTTTACAAATAGCGGCATCATACGGACCTGTGCGGATGAAATCTTTATCCTCGAGGTAACGGATCAATGCGGCATACACGGCAAATTTCAGATCGTCAGGTGACGTAAACTTCTTCCTTACCACGGCATTTTCAGCCTTTCGGATCAGTGCCAACTCTTTCGGATCCCTTTCGGCAGTTTTGTGCTGAGTCAGAAAAACCAGTCGGGTTTTATGCAGAATTGTGGCCTGATCGAATTCCCGTTCTGTAGGCGAAATACCCTCCTGATCTTCGAACCCATACATTTTCCCGAAAATACCCAGATAGATGTCACACTTGTTCACTTCGTCCAGATATACCCTATCAGCCCGATAATCGACCGCCGGAAGGTTTTCGAAAACAAACGGCTCAAAAAATCGGCCAAACAAAGCATCGGTGGTCAGATATTCATACAGTGCCCGGCGTTCTGCGACGAACTCGCTTTGCACACTGCTTATGAAAACCTTTATCCTTTTCATACCAATCGCGTTTTACCGGTTAACAATTCTTGCATCATGCCCTGTTTCAAGAGTTTGTATTTGGAGAGCTTTTGCTCAAGTACAGAGATTTCGGTGTCCATGTCAGTAAGAATTTGAGCAATTCGGACTTGTTCAACCGGTGATGGAATTGGAATTTCCAACTCTTTTACTTGCTTAGAATTAACACTATCAAAAGTCGATCCTGTTGAAAGTTGAGCCCATGATTTTTCAAAATATATAAGGAAGTGATATAAGTAATCATTTCTAAATGAGATAGCACAAACTCCTCTACCTAAGCAGCAATCAAATGCAGTCTTAGAAATCTCTCCTACAGGTGCTCTAACTGACATAACAATGTCACCAATGTTACCTCGTTTTGTAACATTTGAAGTAAAAGCCCTAATTATTGTTTTTCTGTCTGCTATGTCAGCATTCCCTTGAATTAGCGGTAGGCCAATTCCTAATTTATTATAAAACTTGGAAAGCGGTGATTGGCCCATTGTTACATTGGCAATCTCCCCCAACATCTTTATCTTCCATCCCTCTTTCGGCCTCAGCAATTGCTGCATTGCCCCCTGCTTGATTGCCCGCTTTTTTTCGATGAGTTTTTCAAGATTGGTGATGAGGGAATCGGTATCAGAAAGGACGGTGGCGATGGCGGTTTGTTCGGGTACCTTAGAAGGAAGGGCAATATCGACATTTTTGAGTATTTGTGTATTCAATGAGGCCATGGTTTGCCCAACAGCAACGTTTCTAATACGTTGCTTGACAAGCTCTTGTTGAAAATAATAACTCAAATATGCAGAATAAACATGCTTCAGATCATGGCGTATTCTTAGTAATCTTCCTGAAAAAAGCCATCCATTTTCCGTCTCCCGAATTAGGGAATTTCTATCGACTGATCCAACACGGCTGAACACAATATCGCCAGTTTGAAGAGTATAGGAACTCAACCTTTTTTTATCTGTGTTAGAAACCATTGGCAAGTTTTGGTGAACAACTCCTTGTTCTCCTAAATGTTCAACAGTAATTATGGGAGTACCGTCCTCTACATAATCCTTTTGATGCAGAGCTGTACCAAATGGTCCAGTTTTAACATCTGAAATATCCCCTAATCGGATTACCACCCAGTCTTCCGGTATCACCCCAACCTCAGTCTGTTTATATCCCGGTCTTACTATTGCTGTTGTCATTTAAGTTTTGGTGATTTGGTCATTTACTCTGCTGGATCAATTATCCTGACATTTATCCTGACATCAGCGAAGTTCATTGCGGAATTCTCCAATATCCTGATTTTTTGCTTCCAATTCTGATGAGTCGGGTTTCTTTCTGCAATTCCTGGATCTTTCTTTCACACTTGTGTTTCCGGCATCGAAAATGACCATAAGACCGATACCTGTTTGACTAATAACTCCACAAAGATTATTCATCAGAACCTCCTTCAAAAATATCCCCGGTTTGGCTCAAGCGTTTTTTGCTTAGCTCAATAGATGTATGTAGCTTTTGTTTAAGCAATTGCCGATCGGGTAGCTCAGTGAGGTATTCCGCAACTTTTATACCTGAGCGTTCCAATTGCAGTAGTTCAACTTGCTCATTGTTGCCTTCTGAGCAAAGTATAAGTCCAATCGGCGTTTCTTCACCGGATTGCATATCATATTTTTCAAGCCATCTTAAATAGAGTTCCATTTGCCCTTTGTATGCGGCTTTAAATTTGCCCAATTTCAGTTCAATTGCTACCAATCGTTTGAGTTTTCGGTGGTAAAACAAAAGATCGAGATAAAAATCCTCACCATCGATTATCATTCGTTTCTGGCGTCCTACAAAAGTAAAGCCGTTGCCCATTTCTAATATAAACTGTTCAAGTTCATGCAGAATAGCATCCTCGAGCGACTTTTCGGAAAAGGTGTTTTTTAATCCAATAAAATCGAGGAAATAAGGGTCTCTGAAAACAAGGTCAGGTGTTAATATATCATTGTCATTTAAGGCTTTCAATTCCTGCTTTATTAATTCTTCAGGCTTTTTGCTGATGGCAGTGCGTTCAAAAAGCATACTATCAATTTTTCCCCGTAACGTTTTTACAGTCCAGCCCTCAACTCTGCATATTTGCGCATAGAAATCACGCTGAAGGGAGCTTTTTAAAGGAATAAGTGCTATAAAGTGCGTCCAGCTCAAATGTCGTATCAGCGATACGACAATCTGTTCATCGTTGAAAATCTCAGCAAACTGCATCATTCTTCGCAAATTCTTCTCTTCAAAACTCTTACCGTATTGTGATGCCAATTGTCGTGCCACTGATACGACAATCTGCTTTCCATATTCAGCTCGTTGGTTTTCTAAAATATCATCATTTACCCGCTTGCCAATGTGCCAATAGGTTAAGGTTGTAGTAGCATTGGCAGCAAAAGACAATTGTTTCCTTCCTTCTTCGATTAATGCAACCAATTCTTGCATTAAGTGAGTATCCTTATTTGCTAATTCCATACAAACCCCATTTTAGACAGGTGCGCATTTACTTTATCTTCCAATAATTTTAATTCTTTCAATTGCTGTGGAAGCGGAATTTCATAACGTTCAGCCAGTTCTTTGATCCGTTGCGTAAGCCGCTGGCTGATACGCTGCATCTCAGTGTAAACAGCAGTATCCATGGTTTTCATCCATTTGGCATCCACCACTATCGACTTAATGTCATCATCAGATAGCTCCCTGTATTTGTTCCAGACTTTTGTCTCCAAAGCCTTTTGCTGATCCTTGATTTTCTTATTCAAATCAGCCTGATTATCGGCGAGTTTTACATAAGCCTTAAGAACCTTTATTTCATCTTCGTCCTCTTTTTTCCACAAGGAGCCCGACGTAATTTTTTTCACCCGGTCCTTCACACCAACAGCCGTGATTTTGTCTTTATCATTCCGGCATTCCGCCAGCATACCATCTTCACCGCCATGCTCTTCTTCCATTTCCTCCATTTGCGCCACCAAGGAATCCCGCTGGCTTTCGAGGGTTTCGATATTCGATTTTTCAGCAGCAAAATACCGGTCGATAATCAAATTTGGCCGGATCAGTTTGCTTTCGATTCCTTCCATGCCTTCCACTTCCTTTACCCGGGTTTTATCGCTTTTACCTTTGGTCGATTTCGTAATCCGGTACACCTCGCGCCCGGCTTTCCATCCGTCGTCCGAAATAACGAACACATCGTCCTGCATGGTTTCATTCCAATAAGCCATCAGATGCTGGTACACATCGTACCGGTCGATCAGACTCAGATTGGAAAAACTCTCCAGTAATTTTTCCGAAATATCGTGTATCAGTTTTTTGGGTTTCACACCCATGCCAAGGTTCCTGAGAACCGGAATGGTTTTTTGCTTCCAGTTTTCGAATACCTCAAAAACCTTTTTGCTGTAGCTCGTAAATTCCGGATGCGCGAAAATGGCGCTTTTTATAGTTGTTTTATCGATTTTCTGCTGACTGTATCCCGGCCTCTCATGAGGAGCAAAAAGGACAGTTCGTAATCCGGGATATACCTCCCAGTAATTATTCAAAGCATCGATATCGGCATTGGGGATTCCCCCTTTCAGGTGAGCTTCGATATCCTGAATGTCCTCCTCCTCCTGACTATCAATGTAACGGGGGATATTGAGATTGAATTCCTTTTCTTCAATTTCGGTGATGGGAACTATCCGGCTATATTTCGGTGTTTCCAGCTGCTTATTGAATACGTCCACAATCCGGTGTATGTCCTGATCGCGCAAGCGGTTTTTAGGGCCATCCTTGGTGAATCCCTTACCGGCATCGATCATGAAAATGGCTTTCCGGTTACCGGCATTTTCTTTGTCAATAACGATGAGGCAGGCAGGGATGCCGGTGCCATAAAACAGGTTGGCCGGCAATCCAATAATGCCCTTGATATATCCTTTGCGAATCAGGTTTTTCCGGATTTCAGCCTCTGCATTTCCGCGAAATAAAACTCCATGAGGTAGAATTACTGCTGCTTTTCCCTTGCTCTTTAACGAGCGGATCATGTGCAATAGAAAAGCATAATCGCCATTTTTATCCGGAGGAATGCCAAAACTCTCAAATCGACCGTATTTGTCTGCCGTTTTAGAGGATATATCCAGTCCGTTGGCCCAGTTTTTTGAGGAAAATGGCGGATTGGCAACAATGTAATCGAACAACTTAAGTCCACCGTTATCTTCCAGAAACTGGGGATCAGATAGGGTGCTGTTTCCGGTGCACCGGATCAATGCTGTGGGGCAATCGTGCAGTACCATGTTCATACGTGCCAGACCAGCCGTGGCACTCTCCTTTTCCTGTCCGTATATGGTGATCTTCCTTTCGGCTTCATCGGCTACTTTCAGCAGCAGCGAACCCGATCCGCAGGTGGGATCATAAATAGTGGTATTGGGATTGGAATTAGTACTGTTGATGCCGATGATCTTTGACATGATACGGCTCACCTCAGCCGGGGTATAAAATTGCCCTTTGCTTTTGCCGCTTTCCGTGGCAAAATTCCGCATCAGGTATTCATAAGCATCACCCAGGATATCGTCGCCCTCAGTTTTATTTTTGCTGAAATTGAGTTCGGGTTTCTCAAAAATGGCAATCAGATTCGACAGACGTTTAACCTTTTCATCGCCGGTACCCAGCTTCTCCGGATTATCAAAATCAACCTTGATGGAACCCAGTGATTTATTGGCTTGCTCAATCGGGCCGATAATCTTTTTGTTGATCAGGTCGCCGATATTAGGATTGCCCTTCAGCGCCACCATATCTGCAAAACTGGCGCCCTCGGGAACAGTTATAGGAGCATAAGGCAAACCGGCATACCTGTCGCTGATATACTTGATAAACAACATCAGCAGCACATAGTCCTTATATTCGCTGGCATCCATGCCACCACGCAATTCATCGCAACTCGCCCAAAGAGAAGAATAGAGTTCAGATTTCTTAATCGCCATTACCAGATTCGGTTTGATTGTGTTTCAAAGGTAGGGAAAGAGAGGGAGAAAAGGTATCTTTGATAAGCTTGTACCATACAAACAGTTATCGCCATGAAGAAGTATGCAGTTTACGTCCTTACCGGATTGCGGATCCTGGTGGGATGGCATTTTCTGTATGAGGGGATTGTCAAGTTGATGAACCCCGCGTGGAGTTCCAAAATTTTCCTGATGGGCTCGAACTGGGTATTTTCCAATATCTTTCATTCGATGGCCGCTTCCCCCGGTGTAATCCATGCCGTAGACTTTCTGAATACCTGGGGCCTGATCCTGATTGGCCTCTCGCTGTTCATTGGATTGCTGGTCCGATGGTCGTCTGCTGCCGGCGCCCTGCTGCTCCTGTTTTATTTCATGGCTTATCCTCCCATTCCCGGCCACACTTTCGGAGCCGTGGTGGAAGGCAATTATATCTGGGTAAATAAAACCCTGATTGAACTGCTGATTTTGCTTGTTTTTACCGCCCTGCCATTAGACTTTTTCTTCGGAGCCGACCGCATTATAAAACGCTGGAAAGAGGAAAAACCACATCAGCCTATCCCCTCCGAAAATAAGGAAGGCACCTCATTGCAGCGGCGTGAATTATTGCGCGACATGATTTCAGTACCCCTGCTGGGCGCCTTTGCCTATGCGGTGTACAAGAAGAAGCGGTGGGACAGTTTTGAGAAAAAATTCCTGGCCGACCAGACCGATGCAACCTCGGGCGCCACGATGAAAACTTTCTCGTTTTCCACGCTGGGCGATCTGAAGGGGCAAATACCAAAAGGAAAGATCGGAAATCTCGAAATCAGCCGGATGATCATGGGCGGCAACCTGATCGGGGGCTGGTCGCATGCGCGCGACCTGATCTACACGGATAAGCTGGTGAAAACCTACCACAGCGACGAGCGGATCATGATGACCATGCAGCTGGCCGAAAAATGCGGCATCAATGCCCTCATCACCAACCCGCAGCTATGCAGGATCATCAATAAATACTGGCACGAAACCGGCGGTAAAATGCAGTTCATATCCGATGGGGGAAACTCGAAGGAGTCTATTGAAAAATCATTGGAGGGCGGTGCCTCTGCCATCTATTTCCATGGTGGGGTTGCCGACCGCACAACGAACGATGGCAAGTTTGAGGATATTGCGAAAAACCTTGCCCTGATACGCTCCTATGGCAAACCTGCCGGCATCGGCGCACACCGCATAGAAACGGTAAAAGGATGCGTTGAGCATGGTATCAAGCCCGATTTCTGGGTCAAAACGATGCATCACCATAATTATTGGTCGGCAAAGGTTGATCTCGAGCGCCAGAGCACTATTGACAAGGATTTCAAAGACAATATATTCGATTTCAGCCCCGAGGAAACCATCCGGTTCATGAGCACACTGGAGGAGCCCTGGATCGGGTTCAAGCTACTGGCCGCTGGCGCCATTCAGCCCACCGAGGGTATTCCATATGGGTTCAATAATGGCGCCGATTTCATCTGCGTTGGCATGTACGATTTCCAGATCGTCGAAGACTGCAACATCGTACTGGATTCCCTGGCAAAAGTGCATCGGACCAGGCCGTGGAGGGGGTAACTTATAGAGTTGCATTGGTTAACTAAATCACATCATATATTTTTACCTTGGTTTTCTAAATATTTATACGTACATTTGCCTTGATAATCTAAATCCTTATGGAGAGATATGTATTCTCAAATCTGACCGACTGGGTAGACAGGCAAAGACGAAAACCTTTGTTATTGCGCGGTGCGAGGCAGGTTGGTAAAACATGGCTTATTGAAAAACTTGCACGCGAACGATTTGAATATTATCTAAAAGTTGATTTTGAAGAAAATTCTGAATTGGTTTCGTTGTTCAGCGGCGACTTAAATCCTCAGAAGATATGTTCTGAACTGGAGCTAAGGACAGGTATAGATGTCATTGCGGGAAAAACTTTACTTTTTTTTGATGAAATCCAGGTATGTCCGAAAGCCATTACGGCTCTTCGCTATTTTTATGAAAAAATGCCTGATTTACATGTTGTTGCCGCAGGATCACTCTTAGAATTCGCTTATAGTGAGATATCATTCCCTGTTGGTCGTATCCAATCGCTGGAAGTTCATCCATTGATTTTTTCAGAATTTCTTCTGGCATCAGATTATAAAAAGGCGGCTGAAATTTGTAACAAGCAGATCACGGAAGTCCCGGACTCCGTTCATAACTTTCTTTTGGACCAGCTAAGAATTTATTGGCTGGTTGGCGGGATGCCTGAGTGCATCAACGAATATGTGAAGACGAAATCCCTGAAGCAAGCCTTAGAAGTGCAGGATGAGATTTGTGAAACCTACCGGTTGGATTTCAATAAATACAAACCGAAAACAGATATTACTTGCCTGAATGCTGTTTTTTCAGCTGTAGCAGCCAATGTTGGCCGACAAATAAAATACACAGGTTTGGCTGTTGATTTCACGATCCCAACGATCAGAAAAGCTTACGAAAGCTTGGTTTTGGCCAGAATAGCAAAAAAGGTAAAATCGTTAAGCAGCATTGGGATACCGTTAGAAGTACATGCTTCAGATAAAAGATTTAAGAACATCTTTCTTGATATCGGATTGATGAACAGGGTGATGGGAATAGATTATAATGAAGCGCTGAACCATAAAAATTTACTGGCTATTTACCGCGGACAACTGGCAGAACAATTTGTGGGACAGGAATTTGCCACATCAACCAACAATCAACTATATTATTGGGCAAGGGATGCCAAAAACAGTAACGCCGAAGTTGATTATTTAGTCGTGTTGGAAGGAAAGGTCGTTCCGGTTGAAGTTAAAGATGGCCCTTCAGGTAAGCTTCGAAGTTTGCATCTTTACCGCGAAACTTACCAACCGCCCTACTCAGTTGTTTTTCATTCCGGTCCAAAGGGAATTCTGAAGAAGGAAAAAATTGCCTTCCTGCCACTTTACCTTGCAGGTGCATTTGCAAAATTTGGATTAGAGTTGCCAAAAGAATAAAGTTGCCAACTTTAAGCAGAAGGCAGTGCCAAGTATGACATCCTGGTTAAAGTTGGCAACTTTAAACGTCAAACGCAAAATAGGCAGCAATAAACTTCTCCTTCCGGTTATAGAACTCATTAACCAGGCTTCTGCCGTTATAAAACTGGATGCCCAGCCGAAACCGTAATTTGTTCCTTTCCTGCGGAAGAATATATCCGGCAGTAATATTCAGGTTTTTCCCGAAACCATTTTGCTGATAGGTGCTTACGTTGGCAGCGGCAAATACACCACCCAACCATCGCAGTTTCTGGGTAAAATAGTATTCCAGCTCCAGGCCACCCATGTAATTCATGTAGGCATAGGAATTGGGCCAAGATTTTCTCAATCCCAAAAAGTCGCCACCCGGATCAAAATACCCTACTTCCGCATAAATCCTCATAATATCCAGATTGGGGCGATGGAGAAACCAGAGCGGGCGGGCTGAGATTGCCCACCGGAAATCATCCAGTACAGGCCCTTGCTTAAAGGTAGGATCCCGATCGGTAACCGAGGTGGTGATACGTTTTGGATATTCATCGCCGATATGCGTGCAGATATGATGCTTCGAAAAACGCAGGGATAACCATTCTGTGGGATTTGCCGCCACTGCAAAATAATAAACCCCGTCGAGCCCGATAAAATCGTTATTGTCATCACGCATGTGGCAAGGGGTCATAACACCAACTTCACCTTCGATCCCAAGTTTCGGGTTGCTCTTGGGCCTGAATTGAAATAAAGAAAATCGGGCCGCAGGGTAAACTTCGACGTGACCCGTATATTTTCCTCCCTGATTTATAGCATCAGTATAATCATAATCGGAATACTGCATAAACTGGACCGCCGCATAAAACCGATTGCCCAGAGGGTCGGCCAGATAGGTCCGGTACATATGATCGAACCCGACAATTTTAAGGTTCCACTTCTTCAGAGGAATCAGAAATGTTGAGTCCTGAGCTTTTAAGGGTACAACACTTACCAAGCAAAGGATCAGTAATATATATTTCTTCATTTCTTTATTTTTTCTGATTTATTATTGTCCGATAGATCCGCACCAAACATCATTGTTCGGGCCATTATCACCGGTTTCACCTCCCAGCACCCAGACTTTATTGTCAAATTGCAGGGTTGCATACGAGTGTCTGCCACTAAAGGCTGAACCTTTGGAATCGAGTGCCCAAGCCTGGCCCTCTTCTTTCCGATAGGTAAAATAGAGATCGCCGGGGACCTCATATTCGGCATATCGCAGATGCTCGTAATTATCCACTTTACCAGGCAACAACCATAGTGAATGATCATACAAAACGATGGAATGACCGGCTCTGATCAGCGAAAAAGTGGTATCCGCAATCCATTTGATTCCATCATCGGAATACCATAAATCGTAATAATTTTTACCAGGCTGATTATACAGGCTATCGTTATCAAATGCAATGCTGTGATTGCCGCCCTGCATATAAATTCTTCCGGTTAAAGGATCAACACAAGCCGCCTGCTCGCTGCGCTGGCCAAAATCATTGTTGTCAAGCTTTACCCAGCTGATGCCGTTTTCCGAGCGCCACACATCATGAAAATATAAAAAGGAATACTCTGCAACCGCATTTTCCAGCATGGTTGCTCCCCCGATCAGGTACAAATAATTCTTCCCTCCGTGAGTGACTGCAAGGCAGACATGATTAAACCGCGGCATGAAATCGGAATTCATATCATTAAGAGGGTAAGTGCGTTTTTTTATCTGGGTCCAGGTAATTCCGTCAGTTGATTTCCAGCAATCATTGGTGTACTGCCGGTAACCAGTTGCTTCATCAACTTCAAAACCTCCGATCAAATAAAGCGCGTCACCGGTACCATCGTTAAATACGGTAACGGTATGTCCGCGCCTTCCTTTCCAGGGTGCCGAATCCGTTACCAGGGTCCAGTCTTTTCCGTTGGCCGAATTCCAGATATCCTCCAGATAGGTATCACCCTTCATCCGACCGCTGTCATAGCCTCCGAAAATCCACATTTTGCCTTTAAACACCACTGCTGCATGATCATATCGATTACTCCATGCTGCCTGTTTGGTAACCTCTGTCCAGGTAAATGCACCCGAATAGGGCGCCATCTGGTAATCCTTTATTGAGATTGGCTCACAGGAGGTTATCAGCAGGATTACAGTCAAGAAAATAATAGGATAAATCCTTTGGTTTTTCTTCATCTTGGTTAATAGTTTTTGGTTCCTTAAAACCTGGTTCAGTGTAACATACAGGGTTCAACCCGCCGAACTCTTGCGTGTGAAGCAAGCGCTCTGAACCGACTCAGCTATTGTCCCGGAATGTTCTTCTTCGAAAATAGGTAATTTTCATGAAATCAATCGTTGTGGCTCAACAAAAAACCACCTGCCGGTTTAATCCGACAGGTGGTTTCCGGTGACCCTGAAAGCAGTCACTCAGCTCAGGCTGTGCTTTAAAGAACCTTAGCCTTTACAACGGTTTGCAATGTTACTGTCATAATCCATGCGGTAAAAAAATCGGTAGAACCCGTTAGCCGGATTTTTACTTTGGCTTTAGCGTCTAAAGCGGCAGAAATATCCGCGAAGCTTCCTGAAGTAGGTGCACCGATCGTCACCTCTCCACCATTCGGGTACAATTTCGATTCAAGGGACCAAGTCCCCAGAATCACTTGTGTATCAAGATTGGTTATTTCCAATTTAGCGTCCTTAAGCATTACTGGAGGAGTGGTTCCCGGTAATTTAACTGTTACTGTTCCACCGTTTGCAGCAATCGATTTAATCTTTGCCTGGTATTGGATAACCGTTGGATTCGTAGCGATATCCAATGTTTCAGACACATCAAAAGGCGCCATACCCCCGGATGATTTAAGTTCACTTGAGCCTCCAGGAATCTTAAGGTCAACGGAGACATCTGTTGGAACATCCACCGTAAGGATATCTGCGATTTTGGAACAACTGCTTACCGCCATCAGCGCGATAACCGCTAAAGTACTAATGGATAATTTTTTCATGGTTTGTTTATTAAATTTTAAATAATACAAACTAACCCGGCGAATTGTTTAACCAGCAGACAGATGAGTTAATATTCCAGAAGTACAGCCATCTATCTTTCTGATAATTCTATTATACCGGAAAGCAACATATTCTGCATTCCTGAATATGGTTAGCTTTGTTCAAAACTCGGTTTATGAAATCAATTGTGAATTGGCTGGTTACACTTGGCTCTGTTTGCCAGCTACTTTTATTCGCCCAATCTGCATCATCCCAAACCCCTCAAACAGCAGATCCTGGACTGGTTTATTACTGGTCCTTCGATAAGCCCCTGGAAAAGGGAACCGACTCGTTTATCGGAAATCTTGAAGGGGTGCCCGGAGTTCACGGCATGGCACTCAAGTTTGATGGATTTACCACTTGTATCGAGCGTAAACTTAACAATGTCAAAAAACCCGTCGGCGCCCTGACGGTTGAATCCTGGATAGCGCTGGCAGCCTACCCGTGGGCCTGGTCACCCATCGTCGACTGTTCGCAGGATGAACTGACCGGCTTCTTTTTCGGGATCAGCAATGAGGGCCATCTCGGCATGAAAATCGCCTCAGGAAATTCGTGGCAGGAACTTGAAACGGAAACATCACTGCCACTGGGTAAATGGACACATGTTGCTGCTGTATTTATTCCCGGAGAAAAAGTCACTATTTATATCAATGGGGAAGAGGCAGTATCCCGGAAAATTAAAGGAAATTTCATTCCCACTTTATATGGATCACTTACGATTGGAAGGAATGCCCAGTCAAAGACCTGGGTTGAGAGGCAGCTGACCACCGAAAACAGCTTTTTCTTTTTGGACGGAATTCTGGATGAAGTGAAAATTTATGACCGCATAAAAAGCTGGGAGGAAATCCGAAAAGAATTTGCATCAGCTGGAAACTTGCCGGCTCCGGCTCTTAGTGATCGAAAGCTTTTCCCAATCGGAGCCCATGGTACGGGCAATTTTGGCGCCTTTTATACGAAGCTCGATTACTATAAGGAATGGGATGATTTATGGAGGGTAAGCGATGTTCCCGACGTATTTGTGAGGTTCGACGAATCACCCGTGCAGTTTGTTTTTTGGCGGGGAACCAGCTATGTTCCCTGCTGGGTGAGTGAAAACCGTACCTGGTATACGAACGAATGGCTGGAAACCTGGGGCAGCGATGTCTCCAGTTGTGCGGAACCGCTGATGGACCGGATGTGCAAATTTTCCCATGTCAGGATCATTGAGAATACCGATGCCCGGGTGGTCGTTCACTGGCGGTATGCCCTCAGCGATGCTTTTGATGTCATCGCCGGACACAAGGAAAATCCGAGGGGGGAATGGTGCGACGAGTTTTATATTATTTATCCTGATCAGGTTGGAGTGCGCAAAATGGAGCTTCATTACACCATGCCTGAACGAAAGCACGATTGGGAGGAACAAATCGTTCTTTTGCCCCCTGGAAAACATCCGGAGGAGGTGATCGATAAAAAGAGTGTCACCCTGGTAAATATGAAGGGAGAGACAGCTGATTATACCTGGGATGACAAGTTGCAGGTGGATATGCCTGATCCCAAAGGAGCCAATATGTCTTACGTAAACTTCAAATCAACCTATAAACCCTTCTTTATCATTTCACCAAATCCGGTTGAAACGGTGGAAGGGAAATGGGCTTCACCCTATTTCAGGACCTATGCGGCCAATATGGCACAAGGCTATCGGGAAGATCCTTCCCCCTCGGCCTATGGTTGGTGGAATCACTGGCCGGTGGTTCAGATTCCGGGCGACGGGCGCTGGGTAGTTAAAGCCGATCATCCCAGCCACTTTAACCTCACCACCTTTGTTCAATGGAATGATTATACCCATACGAAAACCACCCGAACCCGGATCATGTTACAGGGTATGACTGCCAAAGGGGCCAAAGATTTAGTGCCGATGGCAAAATCGTGGTTACAGGCTCCAAATCTCACAATTAAATCAAGTGCGTATCAGGGAGGCGCTTACGACCAATCAGAGCGAGCCTATGTTATCGTAAAGAAAACTGCAGCCGCTAAAGCTTCTCTTGATTTTACCCTTGAGGCCAGCAAAGAATCCCCCTTATTGAATCCGGCAATTATTGTCAGAAACTGGGGGAAACAGCACGCTGAAATCAGGATTAACGGTCAAAAAATTGGAGAGGGAAAAAACTTCAGGCAGGGCATCGTTTCCAATTCCGACTCGGATGACCTGATTATCTGGCTCCGGCTTGACAGCGAAAAGCCCATCGGGATTTCGATAATTAATCACTGAAAAACCAAAAAATGAAACTAGTAAAATCAATGGCTATTGTCATGGCAGTCACTGCGCTGTTTGCATTTACCGATAAAAATAAATGGGCGCAAACACCGCCCATGGGCTGGAATAGCTGGGATTGCTATGGCCCTACCGTGGAAGAGCATGAAGTAAAAGCCAATGCCGATTACATGGCAAAATATCTGAAAAAATTCGGATGGGAATATATTGTCGTGGATATCCGCTGGTTTGTTGAAAATGATAAAGCGGGCGGCTATAACGAAAAGGACCCCCGGTATGTCATTGATGAATTCGGCCGGTATCAGCCCGCCGTTAACCGTTTTCCATCCGCTGCAAATGGAAAAGGATTCAGGGATTTGGCAGATTATATACATCAGAAAGGGTTGAAATTCGGTATTCATATCATGCGCGGAATTCCGAAAATTGCGGTGGACCGGAAACTTCCGGTCAAAGGAACTAAAGGCATTACAGCCGATCAGGTGTGCTCAAAAGAGAACCTCTGCCAGTGGTTGAGCGATAATTATACCGTGGCAGCCGGCAAGCCGGGATCGCAGGAATATTACAACTCGATATTTGACCTGTATGCGCAATGGGGAGTGGATTTTATCAAGGTTGATGACCTTTCTGCGCCTTTCTATCATAAAGATGAAATTGAGATGATCCGTAAGGCGATAGATCAGTGCGGACGTCCGATCGTGCTGAGCACATCGCCGGGACCCACACCGATAGAAGATGCTGAACATGTTGGAAAAAACGCCAATATGTGGCGGATGGTGAATGACGTTTGGGATACCTGGCCGCACATTCGCAACCTGTTTGAGGTCTGCCGGAAGTGGTACCCCTACATTAGCCCGGGTGCCTGGCCCGATTGTGATATGATCCCGCTGGGACGCCTTTCCATCCGGGGTGAAGTTGGGAAGGACCGCCCTACCCGTTTAACAAAGGATGAGCAATATACCCTCATGACCCTGTTCTCCATTTTCCGCTCACCGCTGTTTTTTGGTGGCGATTTGCCCAGCAATGATGCGTTCACCCTTTCATTGCTGACCAATGAAGAGGTATACAGGATGCATCAGGAAAGCTCCGATACCCGTCTGCTTTTTCAGCAGGATGGAAAAGTTGCGATTACTTCAAAAAATAAAAAAACACAGGAAACTTACCTCGCCCTGTTTAATATTTCGGAAACGCCGGATGTTGAAGTGAAAGTAAGCCTGGCTGATCTGGGCTTTACCAGTGAGGTAAAAGTTACCAATCTCTGGAATGGAGAGCAAACAGGGGCTTTCAGCGGCACCTTTGCTCAGAAAATTGCCGCGCATGCTTCGGGTCTGTATAAAATAAGTCAGGTTCAGAAAAAAGGTACCGGAATCGTTCCGCCCATTGATCTCCAGATAGTTCATGATCAGGACGATATGACCTGGAACGATTATCATCCGATACCGGGGAAAAATTGGGCCGATCCTTCGCTCAAGCCTGCAAGGCAGATCAGGATTGCCCTGGTGGCCATCGACTTCCCGGACCAGCCGTTCGTGGTTACCCTGCCCAAATATTCCGATCCCTTTGGAAATCCACAGATAGATCCCATACCGAGGGAAAAGGTGGCACAATTCTATGCCGATTTTTTAAACACCCCGGGCGAAGTGCGCCATGGTCAAACCATCAACGGATACTGGATGGAGCAGTCGAGGGGCCAGGTGGGAGTAGCAAAGATTGATGCGTTCGGACCGTACCGGATGCCCAAAAATCTATGGGAATATGGCTGTAATGAATGGGGGCAGGCCAACGCTACCCCGACTGGCATTCCCGCGCGCGGCCGCATGGAAAAAGATTGTGATTCGGTCTGGAAAAAAGAAGCCGGGGATCTTCTCAGGAATTACGATGCCATTTTGCGGATTTATGCCGGATATGACGAGACCGGTATCTGGCAGGAGTTCGGGGAGATGAAATTTCGCTCAAAAGAGGATATCCCGGCTGAATGGGGCAATCCGGATCCCACGAAACCCCGTTGGATAAAAACCAGGTATGTCGACTGGACCTCCTGGAAAGCAGGCGCACAGCAGTGGGGACTTTCGTCGATGCGCCAGGGCGAAAATTCGGGAACCATCACCCATGAGATCGGACATTACCTGTTTCACACCGGCGACAACAATAATAACCCTTATGTGCAGCCTTACCGGCGTGTTGGATCGGGTACCTGGGACATGATGGACCGTGGCAGCTTTAATGGTCCGGAGGGGCCCCACAGCCGCTGGAAGGTGCCTGCCATTGCCGGAGCCGCCATGCCGGCCGGTCTCATGCTTCGACAGAAAATGAATTTTAAGTTTGTCACCGAAGATCAGGTTTTGACACTCAACCGAAACGATCTGGCAAAATCGGGATTAGTGGTAACAACCATAACCGCGCGGGCGGCAGATCCATTACCCGGCA
Organism: uncultured Bacteroidota bacterium; assembly: GCA_903851365.1. Lineage (GTDB taxonomy): Bacteria > Bacteroidota > Bacteroidia > Bacteroidales > UBA12481 > UBA12481. The sequence continues at coordinate 107,453 of CAINOB010000002.1, read as the reverse complement.
CGGTAGCCGGCGTGGTTGTCAGGCTCGATGGGGAAGCTCCCCAGGATCGAACTCCTGAATCGGATCCGGCACTCGATCCCCTTTCTCCGGGCAAATCAACCTATAATTTCTACTCGGTGGAGGTGGTTCAGCAGATCGGTTACGACTCCTATACTCCCGACAACGGGGTGCTGATCGCGAAAAACAAGGACAAGGAAGGGAATACCGGCGGGATCAATGGTTTTAATTGTTTCAACTGGGTGATCGACGCACATCCGGAGGATATTAACAAGGTCGATTATTTACAGCCTGGCGACGGAACCCCGGTGATGCGCACCCCGGCTGATTACCGTCAGCTGAATGATGCACTGTTTCATGCCGGCACCAACTCCGGAAGCAAGTCGGAATGGGTGGATACGCCTAACCGCCTGCATTTTTACATCCTCGATAAGCAGACCAGCGCCGACGGAATAATTTCGTATACGGTAGGCATCCGCTCCCTCGATGGTTCAGGTCCCCAGGCCCGTGGCGTACATCTCAGCTCGCCAAATTCAATCCAAAAATCGGAAGGTTATCAGCGCTGTGATTTCAGCTTGGGCAACACCGGAAAAGGGTGGGATATTTACCGGCTCACGGTCACTATAGCAGGAGAAGGATGGTCGGCCCAGCTGGCCAATGAACTGGCTGCCGTTGAATCAGGCAAGCCTCAGAGTGTGCCTGTATTTGTGGCCCATGAAAAAACTAGTTCCAAAAGTGCCACGGTAAAACTTACGGCCACTTCCGAAAGCGACCCGGCAAATACGGTTACTGTAAAATACGAGATATCAGGCAATTAAACAATGGTTAGATTCTCTGTCGTTAAGGGCTTTAATGTATTGCAGAATAATTTGACGCAAAATGAAACAGACTGTAAAAATTACATTGATCACAATAATTGCTTTTGCATTATATTATTTTTCGAGTAAATTTTATTTCAAAAATATTTACGATTATTTATGCAATTTTATTTCCATTAAGATTATTTCCTATCTTCTAACCTATTTAATAACAGGAATGCCTTTATTTATAGGATTATTTTTAATTCATAAACCTATAAATATCACAAAAAGTCTGGGGATTAATAAGGGATTTCTTACCGGAGTAATATTCGCAGCATTTTTTGAAGAGTTGTATTTTCGAGGTGTATTTTTTGGGCAATTATTTCGTTATGCCAAAATCGGATTTATACCTTCAATTTTATTATGTGCCTTGCTGTTTGCTTCCGGACATTTATGGCAAAGTTCAGACTTATCTGTTTTAGTTGGAATTTTTGCCACAACTTTTCTTGGTGCACTGTTTTTTGCATGGACTTATATTGAATGGAATAATAATTTATGGGTTCCTATTGGTTTGCATTTGTTTATGAATTTGCATTGGATGCTGTTTTCAGTCGGAGATAATGCGTTAGGTGATGCTTATGCAAATATATTTAGAGCCATAACCATCGCTTTTACCATTGTTGGAACACTTTTGTACAAAAAGCATAATAAGGCAGGATTGAAAATTACCAGAAACAATTTATGGATTAATAAAAATTGGACCGATCCTGCGAATAATGTCAATTTAAAACAAGAGATTTCTGAATGAATTTTTCAGTCCGATCTTTCCTCCCTCTTGCCCTGGCCGTGGCCTGTTTTTCATGGGCACTGCCTGCAGCTGCCCAGACCAAATCCTCGTCGAAAATAACGATTGGGGATGCCTATGAATGGCCTGCTTATCATCCGACATTGAATTATAATTTCAGGAATGAGTTTCCGGCCCTTCAGGCACCGGCCCGCGACCTGAATGATTGCCCGCAGGTGGTAGGATCGCAATCCTCCGGATGGTGGACCTTCCGCTGGGGACCCCGGGCCAACCCTCTGGTCACCGCCGCCGCCATCACCCCGATGCTGGAACGGATGAATAAAGATTTTGCCTACTTCCGCGATACGATGGGATGGCCGCCGGATAAGCGGGCCAAACGGGGATACCGGAGCGCCATCTATCTTTTTGGATCAGGTTTGTGCACTGACGACGCCTCCAACACTGAACTCGGTGGCTGGCAAAGCGCTATCTATTATCAGGGGGAGAGCTGGCCGATGGTATTAGCCTCCTATTACCCGGTATATTGTTTCGATCCGGCCTGCAAATACAATGACCGGGATTATCAGATGGGAGCCATGGTACACGAAGGAATTCATTCGATACTGGCCGATCTGCCGGGTTGTAAAAATGCGGCCTGGTTTCAGGAAGGCGGTAACACCTGGCTGCAGCAGGAAGCCGAATCGCGACGGTCGGGTGATTACAGCAGCATGGGATTTCTCAATGCCTGCCCGTACATCGCCCCGTTCATGCCCATCGAATGTTACAGTGGATGGCTGCAGGACGATACCTTTGGCGGTCCTTCGGCCGAAGGGGTAAACCGTTACAATGGCAACCAGCAGCTGTGTACCTGGCGGAATTTACTCGGAGGCAACCAGTATGGAAATACGTTCCCTGTTTTTCTCGGGCAGGCACTGGGAACAGGCAGTATCGCCTGGATCTGGAGGTATTGTCCTAACCGTGTTCTCGATGGCATGGCCGACTCTTTGGGCGATTCGCAAATCCGCAGGCTGATCATGGAATACCGGGCCAAACAGGCACTATTGGATATGAAGGAATGGACCGGCGCCATTAAAAAGCTGATCGACGACAACTTCAAGTTAAGCATAAAAGCAGAGTGGCAGCCTTCCTGGCTTAATCCGCCCGTCTGGGTGGCCACACCCTATGCAAAAACCACCAACGACGGCAACGGGCTTCTGACCCCGGAGTTCCGGACCACCCCGGGATGGTCGGGCGCAAATCAGATTCCGCTGTTCATATCGGGCGACACCGTGGTGGTGAATTTTCAACCCCTTGGACCCAACATGACCTGCCAGCTTTGTTACCGCACCAAGGATGGAACCACCGTGTACAGTCAGCCGGTAACCGGAGGCGACTGCATCCTCCGGCTGGATAAGAAACCGGCTAACAGTGTGGTTTTTGCCGTGATCAGCAATACGGATTATGTATATCGGGGCGAAAGCACACGCAAGGCCCATTATGACTACCGTCTGCAATTGGTGAAAGGCGCCGTCAGGGCGGCAAATATCTATGTTAAATGGTACGACTGGGTAAAAGATCTGAAAGACATTATTTCAGGAACAGATACTTATGCTGCTACCACCGATGATGTCCTCCTCTTTCCCAACCCGGTCGAGAGTCATAATGGGATTCTGAATATCAAATTCCTGAATCAGGATAAAGAGGAGCGAACCATTGAAATCAATGATGCCCGGGGTCAGCTGATCTATCGGAATTCAGTAAGAACCGATCTCACTCTTGGCATCGCGGGCCTGCTGCAACCGGGGTTATATTTTATCACGATAAAAACCTTTACCAACCGGAAAACTTATAAGCTGGTCGTTATTTAAAAGGGTCCATTATAAATGTTTATTTGCCCTGCTTCTGCCTGGCGCCGTTATAGGCAACCCAGCGCCACACCCATTCCACCGGCCCCTGATTCCGGTATCGGAACCAGAAAATATTCATCACCATCTGGAGAAAATAAACTCCCAGTGCTATTATTATCAGCAGGGGGATTTTAGTTTGTCCGAACAGCCCCAGGCCCCAGCCGTAAAAAAGGATCGATAAAAACAACGACTGCATAAGGTAGTTGGTCAGTGACATTCTGCCCATCAGGGCAAAAGGCCCAAGCGCTCTAGTCACCGAAAGATTGGTGGTGATGAGGAAGATAAACAACATATAACCCGCGGCCACCGACATATTCATGAATTCGTAGCCCCACATGGTCAGGGCCGGGGCAAACCGGCTTTTTGGATCGGCAATGCCGGCATAATTAAAGTAAGCTGCCACTGCGATAATCACTACGAACAACCAGATGCCGAACCAATTTTTTACCTGATCAGCCACCCTCAGGTGCAATTCATATTTTGAAGCGACGAATCCAAAAAGGGAGATACCAATGATCTTGGGTAAGTAATAGAACAGATTGATGTTCCTGAAATCCCAATACTCGTGCAGGCGCAGCCTCAGGCAATCCAGATAACTCCCATGCGGATATACACTTTTTGCCTGCTCCAGGCAACCGGTACAAGTGGAGGACATGGCATCAGGCAGTGTTATAAAGACACTCATTGCCAACCAGATGGCAATAAAGAAATAAAAAATGAATGCAAGGATTAATTGTCCTCGGGTGGACAGATTGCGTACGGCGAGAATTAACATACCGGCAATCGCATACATCAGCAGGATATCGCCGGCCCAAAGAAAGAATATATGGGCCAGGCCAAAAAGTGCCAGTACACCCATTCGTCGGCTCATGAAGCCGGTATAACCCGCTCCCTCCTCGCGAAATCGCCTGAACTGTAAAAAGATGCCATATCCGAACAGAAAGCTGAACAGAAAAATGAATTTATCTGCTGTCAGGCTGATAAAAATATTGTAGAATTTCTGCTGGAAAGGATCAGGCAGCCTACTGTAGAATCCGCCGAAATTAAAAAACGACGCATTGAAACCCAGGGTATTCACCAATACGATGCCCAACAGGGCAAATCCACGGAGAATATCGAGACTACTGATCCTTTCGCGTGACGAGACCGGATTGATCATTACTTCCCAAACTCAAACTCTTTCGGGGGCTCAGCTCCCAATAGGTTTTTCACAAAGTAATCCCATTTCCGGCGCATCATGTAAGTTGATCCGGGTGAGCCATATCCGTGTCCAGCGTTCGGGAATAATATCAGGTCGAAATCCTTGTTGGCATTAATAAGCGCCTGAACCACGAGCATGGTATTCGACAATGGAACATTGCCATCCATCGTGCCGTGAGTGATCATAAGTTTACCCTTCAGATTTTTTGCCAGCGCCTCATTTGCCTGATTGTCATAACTGGTTGTGCCATCAGGATTTTTGGTCACCAGGCCCTGCCATTTCTCCCCCCAGTCATCTTCGTAACTGCGGTTTTCATGGTTGCCTGATTCACTTACGGCTACTTTGAAAAAGTCGGGATACCTGAGGATGGCATCGGTCGAAGCAAAGCCTCCACCCGAATGACCGCATATTCCTACCCGGTCGATATCAATCCAGTGATAGCGCTCGGCCAGCTGTTTCATCCCCGTTATCTGATCTGGCAAACCGTTGTCGCCCATATTGCCATAGTAGGCTTCATGAAACGATTTTGATCTTCCGGGAGTGCCCATGGCATCGATGGTCACCACGATGAATCCAAGCTCGGCCATCGCCTGCAGATCACCATGAACGGCACTAAAACTTCGTGAGCCGGTGCTCCCGGTTTGAGGTCCTGGATAGATGGAATTTATGATCGGATATTTTTTGTTTACATCAAGATTTGAAGGCGTGTACATTAATCCGTAAATATCGGTGACACCGTCGCGGGCCTTCATTTTTATCGGGATAGGAGCTTTCCAGCCGGTAGCTGCCAGAGCAGAAATATCGGCTTTCTCCAGATCAAGAATCTTTTTCCCACTGATGGCCCTGAGCTCCGATACCGGTGGCGTAGTAGGTGTGGAGTGAGTATCCACGAAGTAATCATATCCCGGTGAAAAAGATACTGAATGGTTGGCGCTGTCAGGGGTCAGAAGCTTAAGATCCGTTCCGTCGAAATTAACGCTGTAGAGATAGGTGAAATAGGGGTCGCCCGGCTCCCGGCACGAACCGGTAAACAGCAGCTTTCTCGCTGCCTGATCAACGCGCAGCACTTGCAGCACGCGCCAGTCGCCAGTGGTAATTTGTTTTTTAAGTGTTCCTGTACCCAGATCATACAGGTAGAGATGTCCCCAATTGGTCCTTTGCGAAAACCAGATGGCCTCATTCGTTTTAGCCAGCATATGCCAGTTGATCTTATTATATCCGGATTCAAAAAAGGTTTTTTCACTTTCCTTAAGTACCGTACGTACCTCGCCAGTCTCCGGATTCGCTACTCTGAGGGTGGCATCTTTATGATCCCGCGAAATGGAAAGGAAGGCGAGCTTCGAGCCATCCTCGCTCCATTCGGCATCCCCGAGAACGCCGCCATCAGCGATGTGGTCGGTGACAGAACCGCGGTGCTGATCGGGTTCCATTTTAAGGCGTACCACTTTTGGTCCGTCGAGATGTATAACCACCCTTTCCACCCTGAAGATCACTGAATCTCCTGGCATAGGATATTTCCATGCTTCCAGTTTCGGGTGTCCCACATTGGTCGAAACCATATACATCATGCCCACTCCGCGTCCGTCGTGCTGGAAGGTGGCAATCTTTTTTGAATCGGGCGACCACAGCAGGATCGGGCGGTCGCTTTTGGTCCAGCCGGCGTTGTCGGTAGCATAGCCAAAATCCTCGATACCATCCTTGGTGAGCTGTGTTTCAACCTTGGTTTCCACATCCCTCACCCAGAGATTATAATTCTTGATAAAGGCCTCTTTTTTCCCATCCGGAGATACGCTCCCCATGCTCCGGGAGCGGCCCATCGGTCGCTGGCCAGCCTGTGGTGCCGGCTGCGTTTCTGCTGTTGTGGATAAGGTTTTGCTTTTTTTCTTTGCGTTCACCAGATAGGTTACCGATCCGGCTGCGGTGGTGGTCCGATAGGTAAACTGATCATTATCTTTCCAATTGGCCTGTACACCGGCTCCGTAAACCAGCGACGACCACTTACGGTCCATAAACTTTTCGGCCTGCTTGTAATCCTTGTCGGTAAGCACTTTAGGCATATATGGCACCTGTGCATTCAGGCTATTTGCCGCTAATACCAGGACGGCAAAAAATCCGGCGAAACGAGTGAAAACTTTCATATCGGCTTAGTTTTAATAAAATACCATGTGAAGGTAAACAATTTTAATTCCGTGAAAATGGCCGTACAGCAGCTGCCACTCCAAAAGTAGCTGACGGTGCAGGCCCCATGACAAATTCAAGCGTCCCGCCAGCTTTTATATCTTCAAAACTGATGTAAGATTTTGCGTAAGCCTGTCCGTTCAGCCTTACGCTTTGAATGTATTTATTGGCGAGACTGTTGTTACTGGCAACAATTTTAAGCTGCCTGTTATTTGCCAGTTTGAGAATCGCTTCATCAATCAGCGGACTTCCGAACACGAAATCTCCCCCGGCCGGAGCCACCTGATACATCCCAAGAGCTGAGAGAATATACCAGGCCGACATCTGTCCCACATCCTCATTCCCCGCCAGGCCCGCCGGCTGATCACTATACAGCGTGGTCATTACCTGTCGCACTTTTTCGGCCGTTTTCCATGGCTGACCCACATAATTGTACAAGTATAAAATGTGATGGCTGGGCTCGTTTCCATGAGCATATTGTCCGATCAGACCGGTTACGTCGAGCGCATTTTTCAACTCCCCTTTCACCAGAAACAGGGAATCCAGCCGGGCGATAAAGGCTTCTTTCGATCCAAAGAGCGAAATCAATCCGTTCACATCATGCGGCACGAGCCAGGTATACTGCCAGGCATTGCCCTCGCGATAATCAGCCAGGCCTATCGGGTTAAATGGTGTTCGGAATATTCCTTCTGAATTTTTCGGCCGCAAGAGCCTCGTTTGAGGATCGAAATAATACCGGTAAGCCTGACTTCTTTTGATGAAATAATTATAGTCATCCATGGCGCCCACCTTCTTCGCAACCTGGGCGATCGACCAGTCGGCAAGGCCATATTCCAATGCCTTGGCAACCGAGGAAGACTCCTTGTCGTAAGGAATATATCCATACTCCTTCAGCCATTTCATTCCCCTTTCGTCGAGCATTGCCGATGTCTTCATCGCTTTATAGGCAATCTGATTATCAACGTTATATCCTTTGAGGACAATATCCGCCAGTACCACCGCACCCGGATTGCCTACCATGGCATTGGTTTCATTCGACATCATGTGCCAGACCGGCAGCTTACCCTGCTCCCTGTAAATGTGGATCATCGTTTTGGCAATATCAGGTACCATTTGAGGTTGAACCAGGTTCATGAGCGGGTGGGCCGCCCGATAGGTATCCCACAGGGAAAAGGTGGAATAATTTACGAAATCATTGTGCAAATGAACCTTTCTGTCGGTCCCGAAATAATCGCCGTTCACATCGCAATAAACCGAAGGGGCAATCATGGTATGATAAAATGCGGTGTAAAAAGTGCGCAGAATATGGGAATCCTTAGAGGAAATTACAATCCGGTTTAAAGCCTGATTCCAGGACTGGTCTGCATTGGCACGGGTTCTATCGAAATCCCATCCGGGCAATTCCGCCTGCAAATTCATTTTGGCATTTTCGATGCTTGCGGGTGATAAAGCCACCTTCACCAAAATGGTTTCCCGGTCTGCGGTTTTAAAATGCGCCACCCCATAGGCATTGGGTAACACCATGGTATCCACTTTATTTACCAGATGAGCTGCGGAGGACGTAAAGGCAATCATTGGTTTTGAAAAGCGGGCGGTAAAATACATTGTATGATTTTGAGCCCATCCGGTGGAGGTCCGATATCCGGATATGGTTGATTCATCTTCCTGTATCACATAGGTTTCCGTTGGTGTATCGTCGAGCCCATGTTCCAGGTCGATAATTACGCTGGCTTCAGATGATGCCGGAAAAGTGTACTTATGAAACCCCACCCTTACCGTCGCCGTCAACTCCACATCGATATTGAATCGGTCGAGATGAACCTTATAATAACCGGCCTGCGCTGTTTCATTTTTATGCGAGAATTTCGACCAGATCCCCGACTGCGCGTCAGCCAGGTTTCCACGGGTCAGCTTCACCTCTCCGATGGAAGGCATCAGCGAGATATCGCCCATATCCGCACTTCCCGCACCGCTCAGGTGAGTATGCGCAAATCCGATAATTGTTGAATCGCTGTAATGATAACCTGAGCACCAGTCCCAGCCTTCTGAAAACTGAACAGGGCCCAGCTGGACAGTTCCAAAGGGGACATTTGCCCCGATAAACACATGGCCATGATCGCCGGTTCCAATGAGCGGATCAACATATTTGGTTAGATTCATAGGTTCAGGATGACAGGAAATCAGTAAACCCAGAATAGCCAGAAGGGACAATTTTGGAATTAAGTTCTTTGTTTCAAATACCATAACAGGAAGATTTCTTCATTCAACAGGAGCGCCGGCAACGATCAGGCCACCACTGGCAATTTACGAATAATGGCCGGTCTGGTGTATGCAGGCATCTTGTCAGATATTTTTAATGAAATTGGTAAAACCATCTTTACACAAAAAAAATATTTTCTGAAATCTCTTGCTTTATTCCCTGATATCTATTTACTTTGTAATTCAAAGTACTTTTAATATGGAAGCAGAAAAAGATTATACCCGGGACATTGCTGAGATCCGCTCCATGATGGAGCGCTCCTCCAAATTTATGTCCCTCTCCGGTTGGGCAGGGATCATGGCTGGCATTTATGCTTTAGCCGGAGCGCTGATTGCCTGGAAAGTTTTCGATTTCAACCCTGATGAACTGTTTTACAAAAACCCCGGTCCGGGATCCGGCTTTCGGAATGTTTTTCTTTTGTCAGGGCTGATATTGGTGCTGGCCCTGGCAACCTCCATTTTCGATTCCTTTCTCAGAGCTAAAAAAAGAGGCGAAAAAGCATGGAATGTCCTATCAAGGAGACTGATAGCCAATATGTCAGCACCATTGGTATCCGGGGGAATTTTGATACTGGTTTTAATCGCCTATGGCCTTATCGGACTCGTTGCGCCATTAACCCTCATTTTTTACGGACTGGCCCTTTATAACGCCGGCAATTTCACTTTCAATGAGGTAAGGATCCTGGGGATTGTCCAAATTACTTTAGGGCTGATCAGCCTCCACATGATTCAATACGGATTACTGATCTGGGCAGTTGGTTTTGGATTGGCCCATATTGTCTATGGTATTTACATGCATTATAAGCACTAGCTGTGAAAATATCTGTCAACGGCTTCCACAAGGCTTTCGATAGTCGAATACGACTGGTTCTCATGTCAATCCTGGCTGTAAATGACAGGATCGACTTTAATTCACTGAAGGAATATCTGGAAGTGACTGATGGCAATCTGGCCAGTCACTTAAAAGCATTGGAAAAGGAAGAATTCATTATGGTGGAAAAATCCTTTGTCGGCAAAAAACCGAACACTAAATATTCTTTGACCAAAGAGGGCAAAACAGCCTTTGCTGATCATCTTAAAGCGTTGGAAAAGCTAATCGAAACACAAAAAAATCAGCCATGAACCAGCAAATTACAGAAAGTACTAATGATCCTAACCAGCCCGCCTTACAGCTCCACGATCTTTTTGAGGTACTCGCGATAGCCTTATTCACGGCAATTCTGGTTTTAATCCCCGCCCTGTTTATCGGCGTCAACCGGGAGTTCTTTTATCTCAGGGATATTGCACTCATTGCCTTTAACGGCCTCATTATTTATTCTATGCGGATAAATAAAGTAACTGTAATTAAAAAATGGGCACTGTACGGAGCCATATTAGTTATCACAGGGCTATATATCAATCTGTTGCCAACCGGAACCAGCGATTCGATAACATTAGCTGAGTTGCATGTTCCATTGATGTTATGGTGCTTCTCCGGATTAACTTTTGTGCAGTTCGACTATCGCAGTCTGACCGGCCGGATGAGTTTCATCCGCTTCAGCGGCGAATTGATCATCATGACCGGACTAATCCTGCTCGCCGGCGGAGTGCTGACTGTAGTCACTATGGGCCTGTTCAGTGTTATCGGAATGAATATTTCGCAGACCTATGCCGATTTCATTGCCATTCCGGGTGGCGTTGCAGCACCAGTCATTGCCTGGTACCTGATCCGGAACTATCCCGGAATCACCAGTAAAATTGCCCCGGTGATCGCACGGATCTTCACTCCGGTGGTACTGATCACCCTTACTGTTTTCTTGTTTTCACTGATATTTTCCAAAAATAAAATCCTGGAAAACCGGGAACTGCTTATTGTTTTTAATGTGATGCTCCTTGGAGTACTGTGCCTGATCGTGTTTTCCATTTCCGAAATCAACAGGGAAAAAACGGGCAAGAATAGCCTGATAGCCTTATTACTTCTATCGGCCATCGCTATAATCATTAACTCTATTGCTTTGGCTGCCATTGTTTCGAGAGTTTTGGACGGATTAACTCCTAACCGGACAGTCGTTTTAATCACCAATATCCTCGTTTTCATCAACCTGATAATGATAGCCGTAAAACTCTACCGTGTCAGTTTTAAAGGCGCCACCTCAGAAATCATTGAAAAATCGGTGGCAAATTACCTTAACGTATATGCCGCCTGGACAGTCATTGCGATATTTATTGTGCCGGTGATCTTTGGATTCCGGTAAATCAAACATTTAAGATTATGAAAGCAAAGAATAAAAGTTATATCAGAATACTTATTTTAGTAGGAATTGTTATAATCTCCTTGAATAATCTGATTTCTTGTTCGGGGAATAAACTGACAACGAAAGAGGCACAAATTGTTGAAACCTACACCAAGGCTAAAAATCACGATGTAACCATAATCGGGGAATGGACAGATAATTCAACCTTGTCGATTAAGGATAACGTTTCTTTTGATGCCCAGGGAATTAAAAGAGTAAGAATGTATCGTAATGGTAAAGCATTTAATGATTGGCATTTTGATTATTACTATTATACGGATCAGGGCAAAATTTTCATGTACCGACCTGCAGAAAAGGGATTTTTAGCGATGGATGGTGAATTATTTCCGCAAAGTAAATACCAGGTCTCCGAGGATGGGAATACCTTGACAATTGGAGATAAAACTTATACTAAAAATAAATAACGCGTTTACAAAAAGAATCACACCCATGGTTTCACTACGGAGTTTTTATTTACAGATTTCCCTACTGCTGCTGTTTATTCCGGCAGGCGCGCAGACAGAGGTTGTTTTACGAGAAGGGCTGGCGATTGGTAACGTTCACCAGTACGGCCGTCAGGCGATGTTTACCGACCAGTTTGCCTTCCGGTTGTTCGCACCCGGATATCAGACTCCTAAAGCCGGATTAACCCTGTTTACCGATAGCAAAGGGCAGGAGGTGAAATGGAAAGAAATCAAAGCCGATACGGCAGGCCGGTTCACCGGTCGCGATGGCTCAAACGGCTATTTATACCTGACCTACCAATCCCCAAAGGATCAGGGCGCGATAATCAATGTAACCGCAAACTCCATGTTTTATCTGAATGGCGAACCTCATGCCGGCGACCCCTATGAACTGGGTTGGATGAATGTTCCTGTCAGGCTTAAAAAGGGATTGAACGAATTTTATATCCGTACCGGATTTCTGGGCAGACAGGGAGTGAAAGCAAAAATTACTTTCCCGGCAACATCGGTTACTTTTCAGACCGATGATGCAACCTTGCCTCATATCGTGCCTGGTCAAAAGAATGATGCCTTGTTGGGTGGTGTGGTAATTATAAATACCTCATCACAATTAGTGAGCGGCTTAAAGCTAAAATCGGAGGTAACGGGTAAAGAAATTACCGTGGATATTCCCTCCATCCTGCCTTTCACCAGCCGCAAGGTGGCCTTCCGGTTTAATGGATCCGGGATAACGGAGAAAGGGCAGGCAAATGCTATGCTAACCCTGGAATCCAAAGGCAAAGCCATTGCTAAATCTACCCTGAAAGTTGAATCGGTTGCAGCAGGCGAACCCTACAGCTGCACCTTTATCAGCGACATCGACGGCAGTGTTCAATATTATGCAGTCAATCCCCAAAGCGGAAACAGTAAAGTGCCACCGGCGCTGTTTTTGTCAGTTCATGGTGCGGGTGTAGAGGCTATTGGCCAGGCACGAGCCTACAAACCGAAGGACTGGGGGGTGCTGGTTGCAGCAACCAACCGCCGGGGACGTGGCTTTAACTGGGAGGACTGGGGAAGGCTCGATGCACTTGAAGTGCTGGGTATTGCAGTAAAACAATTCAATCCCGATCCTTCGAGAATCTATCTCACCGGCCATTCCATGGGGGGCCACGGAACCTGGTACCTGGGAGCAACTTATCCGGGTAAATGGGCAGCCATTGCGCCCTGTTCCGGCTATCCTACCCTGATAGGCTATGGCTCGGCTGATGGGAAAATTCCTTTAGCCGGAGATACTCCAGTCGAGAAAGCACTGTGGCAGGCAAGCAATGGCAGTAATGTTCCTGAACTGGCAAACAATTACGGTGCTGCCGGTGTGTATGTTCTCCATGGCGACAAAGACGAAACCGTATCAGTGAATTATGCCCGTCAGATGCGGGAAATATTAGGGAAATTCCATCCCGATTTCAGCTATTATGAATATCCGGGCGGAAGTCACTGGTGGAGCAATGAGAGCGTTGACTGGCCTCCACTTTTCGAATACTTCAAGTGGCATAAAATCAATCCCGACAGTACGGTCAATAAAATAGATTTCACCACTGCCAATCCGGCTATTTCTTCCACCTGCTACTGGGCTTCCATCATTCAGCAAAAAGAACCGCTCAAATACAGCACCCTGAAAATCACTCGTAACAGAGAGAAAAGTTCATTATCGGGAGTTACCGAAAATGTTTCCGTTTTAGCCTTGAATGTTTCCGATTTGAAGGCCGATTCCGTAACCATTCAGTTGGATGGCGGAGATATCAAAGTTAAAAAACCGGCGTCCGGCACCTTGGTTTACTTATCACGGAAAGACCGGTGGACCTTGGGAGAAACCCCTGGTGCATTGGATAAAGGGAGTGTGCGCAATGGCACTTTTAAGGAACCGTTTAATCATCGTATGGTTTTTGTTTATGGAACCACGGGCACCAAAGCCGAAAATGACTGGTCGGTGGCCAAAGCAAAATTCGATGCCGAAGCATGGTATTACCGGGGCAATGGAGCCGTTGACCTGGTAGCGGACAAGAATTTTGTTCCTGCAAGTTTCCCTGACCGCGGAGTGATCATTTATGGAAATGCCACTACAAACAGTGCCTGGACAATGCTGCTCTCGGGATGCCCGGTTCAGGTTCAGCGGGGCAGTATTTTGTACGGTAAGGAACAGATCGATGGTGACAATTATGGCGCTTACGTTATGTTTCCGCGCCCCGACAGCAAAATTGCTTCTGTTGCAGCGGTTACCGGAACCGGTTTACCCGGAATGCATGCTGCTGATGCCAACCAGTATTTTTCCGGAGGAAGTGGATTTCCAGATTACATGATTTTCACCTCCGACCTGGCCAAAGATGGCGTAAAAGCAATAAAATATTGTGGCTTTTATAACAACAACTGGAAGCTGGAAACTTCAAAATAATTAAAAAAGATGAGCCGCATTTTAAGAAATTTCCTGTTTCTGCCCTTGCTTCTGGTCGCCCTAACGTCGTGGGGTTCGGATTTCCGGGTTGGAATCGGGCGTAAGACCATCACCCCGGAATTCCCGATCTGGCTGAACGGGTATGCCGCCCGACAAACAGCATCGGAAGGTAAGTCGTATGACCTATGGGCCAAGGCATTGGTGATCGAGGAGAATCCTCATAGTAAGGTCGTCATTGTTACTGTTGATGTACTTGGACTTTCGCGCGAGATAACCTCCCAGGTCTCTGACCGGGTTTTCAAAAAATATGGCATCACGAGGTCGCAATTGCTGTTCAATTCATCTCATACGCATGCTGCGCCTGTGATCTGGCCTGCCCTGAGCGGCATGTTCAATTTCACACCTGCAGAATTCCAGGCGGTTATTCGTTATAATCATCAGCTAACCGACGACATCGTCACGGTAATTGATATGGCTGTAGCCGGGCTTGTACCGATGGAAATTGAATGTGGCCACGGAACTGCTGGTTTTGGAATGAACCGCAGGGGAACTGCTGTCACCGTCAGCGATCCGGATGTTCCGATCATACGGTTTTCGACACCCGCCGGTAAAATCCAGGCTATCCTGTGTGGATACGCCTGCCATAACACCACGCTGGGGCCAGATAATACGCTGGTAAACGGAGATTATTCGGGCTATGCCATGATCGAACTGGAGAAGGTTTTTCCGGGATCGACGGCATTTTTCATTACCGGCTGCGGAGCCGATCAGGGTCCTGTTCCCGGCGGGACCATTGAACTCGCCGAGCAGAACGGAAAAACACTGGCCGATGCTGTTCAAAAGGCTTTAGCCGGAAACCTGCACAAAGTTCGGCCACCCATCCGCACCGATTTTACTACCGCCAATCTGGAATTCCCCCCGATGGATCTCGATCAATACCAGAAAGATATCCTCAGCGATGATTTCTATGTACGGAACCGGGCCAAGCTGATACTCGAGGCCTTTAACAAAGGGTGGGATATCACCCGGTTTCCTTATCCCGTGCAAGCCATCCGTTTCAATAAGGATCTGACAATTCTTGGGATGGGCGGTGAGGTGGTGGTTGATTATTCGCTGAATATGAAAAAGCAATACCCTGATGAAAATCTTTTCGTGGCCGGATATTGCAGCGAAGTGACCTGCTATATCCCGTCGCTCCGCATCCTGAAAGAGGGCGGATATGAAGCCAATTCAAGCATGATCTTTTACGGGCTCCCGGGTCCATTTTCCGATAATGTTGAAGACCTGGTTACCGCTGCGATCCATAAGGTAATGAAAGGGACGGGTGCCAAAAAATGAAGTTTATAAAAACAGCAGCCTTTTGCCTCTTGATAATCCTGGGATCCTGCACGCCCTTTCACTGGGAAAGGAATGTGGAGAAACACGGGATTCGCTTTACCAAACTAAGGCAGGACAAGCGCTCTGGCATCATGATCGGCTTTACTGCCAAAGCCTTTCAGCAGGATTCGTTCGAGGTTGAAAAAGGGTGGGTCCATTTTTATCCTGACTGGGAACTCCGGACCTTCCAAACATCCCGTCCGGTAAAGCTTAAGGAATTCACACTACCGGCCAAAACATGGATTAGCTTCGACTCGCTCAAGACCTGTATAAATTGCGTACTTCCCAAAAATCAGGTGGTCCAGGGGATCGAATGCCGTGGAGGAGGCGGAGAATCCGGGGTATATGCCGGGTTTTATCCCTCCGGCCGGCTGAAGGGATGTTATCCGGTCCATGATATTATCGTTGACGGGATTCCATGCAGTAACAGCCTGTTTTTCCCCGTAAGCTTTTATGAGAATGGCCATCTAAAATCCTGTAAATTATCAGGATCATTTTCCTATCGCGGGAAAATCATAAAAAAGAGTACCAAAATTCAGGTTCAGCCAGATGGAACCATCGACAACCTGACAAATTGAAAATGGATTAAACCTTGCTGATTTTTTCTTTCTGTTGCCTATGCAATTTATTCCGTAACTTTATATGGATATTTCAATCTGTCCATGCGATCCTTCATTCCTTTCAGGTCCTACTGCATTGCATTATTGGCGATTATTATAACCATTGCGGGTTGTGAAAAGCCCAATACCCCACCTGTTCCGGCTTTTACTTTTACTCCTGTCGTTGGAAATACGGATAGCCTGATCACTTTCGATGCATCAGCAAGTCACGATTTGGAAGATGAATCCCAAACCTTGCAGGTTCGCTGGGATTGGAATAATGATGGCTCCTGGGATACTAACTTTTCAACCGGCAAGATTATCACTCATCAATTTCAGGAATTAAGGGATTATACGATTGTTCTGGAAGTAAAGGATCAAAAGGGGATGGTGGGTACCGCCAGAAAAGCAATCCGCATTTCATCCAGTTTTCCAGTGGTTAAAACCCGAAAAATCGAATCGATTAATATTCGCTCGATACAAATTCTTGGAGAAATTCTCAAGGATGGAGGAAGTCAGATCACCGCCTGCGGCGCCTGCTGGAGTACGCATGATCTTCCAATGATAAATGATCATTCCATGCGTAGTGAAAACTTGCAAGGCGCTTTTCATGTGACGGCAGATAATCTACTGGCCGGAATGGTTTATTATATAAGGACTTATGCTACAAATTCAAGGGGAACTTCTTACGGAGAACAGCTTACCCTGACCACGCCGGGCCTGGCGATCATCCATACCAACCCAATAGTGAATATCACGATTAACTCGGCAATGACCGGGGGCAACAATATCCTTGATGGAGGATCACCGCTACGATACAAAGGAGTCTGCTGGAGCACTCAAAGACCCCCTCAAATAAATGATACCAAGACCATGGATGGTAGGGAACCAGGAGATTTCGAAAGTCGGGTGCACAGCCTGATCGCGGGAACTACCTATTATGTTAGGGCATATGCCATCAACGGTGTGGGAACCTCCTACGGGGAAATCCAAACTTTCAAAACCACCTCAACGGTGCCCACTGTTGAATTTTCAGCCATTGGGGAGATAACCAGAACAACGGTTATGGCATACAGCGACATCTATTCTAATGGCGGTGAGAGTATTTTGGCGCGCGGAGTATGCTGGAGCCTGAATCATAATCCCACCACCTCGGATTCTAAAACCTCCGATGAATTATCTGCAGGTTTCCTATCGAGTAAAATTGAGGGTCTGGAACCGGGTTGGGAATATTACCTCCGTGCCTATGCCACCAACATCATGGGAACAGCCTACAGCTATGAGGTGCCGGTCAGTACCAAACCGAAGGTGCTTGCATCTGTCTGGACCCAGAACATCGACCTGATTACCAGTACCTCGGCACAGTCTGGCGGAGGAATAACCGATGACGGAGGATCAATAGTAACGCTGCGGGGAGTTTGCTGGAGTACCTCCCAATATCCAACAATTGAGAATGATCGAACCACTGATGGCAGTGGAAATAATGCCTTTACCAGTTCCATAAGCCCCTTGTCACCGAATACTACCTATTACATCAGGGCTTACGCAGTCAATGAGATTGGCACGAGTTACGGCAACCAGCTCACCTTTAAAACCAAAAGGTGAGTGCGCTCTGAATGACCTGAAATAGAAAAAGGAGCTCATCTGAAAAATTAACTGCTTCAAATAATTTTCCTTGGAGCTACTCCATACTTCTTTTTAAAGGCAGTACTGAAATGCTGTGGAGAGGAAAAACCCAGCTCAAAGGCAATTTCAGTGAGGGATTTGCTCCTTTTCATCAACTCATCCTTAGCAGTTTCCAGGCGCACATCAGCCAGCCAGGCAAAGACCGGCTGATTGAAAATTTCTTTAAATCCATTTTTCAGCTTAAACTCATTGATTCCTGCCAGCCTCGCCAATTCAGGAAGACTTGGAGGATTTTCCATGTGCTTTAACAGGTAATCACGGGCAAACCGTATCCTTTCCCTGTCATATTCCTTTTTGATATAGGTCATTTCCCTATCGGTTTACCTTTTAAAATAATCCCGCAAATATAAATTTTTATCCCGTAAATATAAATAGATATTCTTTCGCCGCTCTACTTTTACATCGGTAAAACACAAATAAAATTAACACTCAATAATATGGTAAATTTTAAACCACTCCGGCAAATGATTGAAGTCAAAGGAAATGGCAACATCATATCGAGGGAAATCAGCGTGAGTTCGTTTATTCGCCTGCACGTTTCCGGCAAAGGACTGATTGAATTATATCAGTCGGATGAAGAAAAAGTGATTGTGGAGACTGATGAGAATTTACAGGAATTCATCAGTGTCGTAAATTCGGGAAGGACCCTCTATGTTTCGGTGGAAGGGAAATTGCGACAACCGGTTTTCACGCTTTGTAAGATCAAAATCTACTTACGGCAGATCGATGTAATGTTCATCAGGAATGAAAACGCAAGCCTGATTTGTGGCAACCAGATCGCAGCGACGGGTCCGGTCGAAATAAAAGTTCAATCAGCCGGCAATGTCGAACTGGATATGAATGCTCCGGCCATCAAGATCCTATGCCAATCCGTGGGCGATGTTGTGCTGAAAGGCAAATGCGACAACCTGATAGTTAAAAATCAAGCCGTCGGGGATTTCAATGCCAGAGACCTGGTTGCCGACCGGGTATCCATACAGAACAGTTCAGTGGGGAATGTGCTTCTCACGGCCGAAAAGGAAATCACAATAAAGCATTCGGGTGTGGGGTACATTCATTACTCAGGCAAGGCAATCCTGAAGGATGTCCGCCAACATGGTGTCGGGGAAATAAAGCACGTGGATTAGTGGGTATTCACGCTGATCAGCCAAGTTAGTGACCAGTTCCACCAATCAGATATACATCCATTTCGAATTTGGCTATTACCTTTAGCTCGATATTCAATAAATCGAGCAAAAAGGGGAAATATGTCAAAAGCAACCATACTGAAAACCGTTCTGCTACTGTCGGTTTCACTTATCAGCCTGACGCTGACTGCACAGGTTCGTCCCGCCCATATTTTTGATAACAACATGGTGCTGCAGCGTGATAAGCCGGTCAGAATCTGGGGATCGGCATCACCGCAGGAAAAGGTAAAAATTGAATTCGGCGGACAGGTCAAATCCGTTGTCGCAAATCAACAGGGAGAGTGGTCGGTCTATCTCGATCCGATGCCTGCCAACGCACAGCCGGCGGACATGAAAGTCTCCGGCAAAGGCGGTTCGGTGCTTTTCACCAATGTTTTAGTCGGAGATATCTGGGTACTTGGGGGGCAAAGCAATATGGAATTCGACCTTGCCCGGATCTTCCATGGCGACACGGAAATCCTGTCGGCACACTTTCCGAATATCCGTTTGATGACCATCCCCTGTTCGGCAGACCTGAAACCACAGAAGGATTTTGAACGGATCAACGAGTATGATGGCTGGTATGAACGCTATGATAAAAAAGGATTCTGGTTCATCTGTTCCCCGGAAACAGTCCCGACTTTTTCAGGATTGGGGTATATTTTCGGCAGGCGCCTGTTTATGGCCAGCCAGGTACCGATCGGGTTGATTGATGTATCCATGGGCGGTACCACAGTCGAAGCCTGGCTCACTCCGCAGACACTGGCCGGAATGCCCGAAAACAGTTCTTTGCTTAAACAATGGAATGATAAGGTGGCTGCCTACGATCCGGTTGAAAACCTCAAAACACAGATCAGAAATTGGGAGAAAGATAGTGCAGCCCGGATTAAGGAAGGCCAGAAGCCTGAACGAAAACCGATTAAACCGGCTCCTGGACCCTCTCTCGACCGGAATTTTCCTGGATCATCGTATACCGGAATGGTCGCGTTAATTGCCGGACTTAGCGTTAAAGGGATTGTGTTTCATCAGGGATACAATAACGCCCTGGAAGATTCGCGGCCCAAACAGTACTCATCAAACTTTAAGGCACTGATAAAAGACTGGAGAACTACCTTCAACGATAAAAATTTGCCATTCGGAATTATTGAAACCAGTGCGGGTGGCGATCCGCAGACAATGGATAATTACGAACTCCGGATGATCGATCCCACCCCATCTATTCGTGAAGCGCAGTTTAAAGCCTTCATGGATCTGCCAAACACGGGATATGCCTGCTCTTACGATCAGCAGGTAAACTGGTACCATCCCCAGAAAAAGGTGGAAACCGGTGAACGAATGGCCCGATGGGCTCTGGCCACCCAATATGGATTTGATCTTATATGGAAACCGGCAATCTGCACCGGAATAGAAAGACTTCAGGACAAAATAATCGTCACCTTCGATAAGGAAGTAAAAACGTCTGATGATCGTCCGATCGAAGGTTTTTGCATCGCCGGAAGCGATCGGCATTTTTATCCCGCAAAAGCGGTGTATGTGAAAACAACCGACGATAAAGGCAAGCCGGTTGATGATAAAAAAAGGATCGAGATCAGTAACAGCCAGGTCATTGATCCTATTGAGGTTCGGTATGCCTGGGCCCGCAACCCGCTGGGTAATCTCGTTGATCTGGATTGCCCGATCATTCCCGTTCCCCTGTTTCGGACTGATAACTGGGACTATCCCGAAGCACCCTATTTACCCGATGAATATGCGGCACACCGGGCCAATCTGAAAATTCTGCGGAAACAAGCCACGGAAATGGCCCGGCTCAGGATCATCAGTGAGGCAGAAATGATATTGAAGAAATGAACACAAATGCACTGCTGAATTCAGCGATTCTGACCCTGGCATCCGGCACTTTATTGCCATCAACCGGTGCCACCGCTCAGGAACCCAAACAGCCGAATGTTATTCTTATTCTCACTGATGATCAGGGTTATGGCGATATTGCTGCACATGGAAATCCTTATATTTCTACCCCAAATCTCGATCGTCTTTACAGCGAGAGCATGCGGCTCACCAATTACCACGTTTGCCCGACCTGCTCGCCCACCCGGGCAGCGCTGCTGACCGGAAGGTATAATAACCGCACCGGGGTGTGGCATACGGTCACCGGCAGAAGCCGGATCCGTGAAGATGAAACCACCATGGCCCAGATATTTTTAGCTAACGGATATGAAACCGGCATGTTCGGCAAATGGCACCTCGGCTCTTCCTACCCGGCGAGGCCCATGGATAAAGGATTTAAAACAGCTGTTTACCATGGGGGTGGCGGAATCGGAAATACACCGGATTTTTGGGATAATGACTATTTCGACGATCACTATTTCGTTAATGGCAATCCGCAGCCCTTTACCGGTTATTGCACGGATGTATGGTTCACCGAAGCGCTTAAGTTTATCAGAACCAACAAGGATAAGCCGTTCTTCTGCTACCTGGCCACCAATGCCCCCCACTGGCCTTATTACGTTGAAGATAAGTATTCAGATCCTTACAAAAACAACCCTAAAATTCCCAATCCCAATTTCTATGGGATGATTACCAATTTCGATGAAAACCTGGGCAAACTGAGGAAGCAGCTCGAAGAGATGGGTATTGCCGATAATACGATACTGATTTTTATGAGCGATAACGGCACCGCTGCCGGTGTGCAGCTCGACGGGCACTGGAGGGACAGCTACCCGACAGATATCGGATTCAATGCCGGTATGCGCGGGTTGAAAGGAAGCCCTTATGAAGGAGGTCACCGTGTACCTTGCTTTATCCGCTGGCCAAAGGGTAATTATACAAAAGGTGCTGATTTTAAGAGTCTTACAGCTCATATAGATATACTGCCCACCCTGGCCGAGATGTGCCGGTTGAAAATCCCGGTAGGGTACCATTCAGATGGAGTTAGCCTGGTCAGGGCATTTCACGGAGATTCAAAATATCTGGATGGTCGCACACTTATTGTGGATTCGCAACGAAAGGAGGTCCCCGAAAAATGGCGGCTTTGTTCAGTAATGTCCGACCGATGGAGGTTGGTCAATGGCACTGAGCTCTATGATCTGGAAACCGATCCCGGGCAAAGGACCGACATTGCAAAGGATCATCCCGATGTCGTTCTGAAATTACGCAGCTCCTATGAAAGTTGGTTTTCGGATGTTTTCAGCAATTGGAAAACCCGCTCCTATGTAAGGCTTGGCGATCCCTCCACAGGTGAAGCCTTATTAACCTCGCACGACTGGATGGGGGTCGTTCACCCCGACGGGTCACCGGCTATTAACGAAGATGCCGAGGAAACGCCGGCATGGAACCAGATGCAGGTGAGGAACGGGGCACCATTGAACGGGTACTGGGATATTGATATCAGAAAAGCCGGTGAATATAACATTGAACTGCGCCGATGGCCAAGGGAAGCCGACCTGGAGATCTGCGGAGGCCTCCCGGCATCTGTCATTCCCATTCCCGGTGGAAAACCCTTTGGTCCCGGCAAAGCGATGAAAATAACAAAGGCTACCGTAAAAATAGGCAATCAGGAGGCGTCCCGTGAAGTGGGTCCGGATGATAAATCCATCATTTTCAGTTTAACCCTTCCAATCGGGAAAACCCGGCTTTACGCTAAATTCAGTAACGGAGCTGATCTCTCGATGGGAGCTTATTATGTATACCTCAACCAAATAATATGAACCTGAAAAAATATATCGCAATAAGCCTGTTGATCTCACTCTGCTCAATTTCCCAGGGTCAGAACAATAAATCGGTGAAAAATATTGAAAGCACTCCGAATTTTTCGGATGAATTTTTAAATCCCACCTCCTCGTACCGGCCAGGCGCTTTCTGGTGCTGGCTGAATGGCAATATGTCAACCACGGCAATTACCAGGGACCTGGAGGCAATGAAATCCAAGGGGATCAACAGGGCGGAAATCTGGGACGTGGCAGCGGTTAAAAATCCGTCGTTCATTCCTGCCGGAGGGGCATTTCTGGGGGATCAATCCGTTAGCCTCATAAAACATGCTATATCCGAAGGGAAAAGATTGAAAATGAGCATTGGCATTATTGCCTCCAGCGGATGGAATGCCGGCGGATCATGGGTTACTCCTGACTGGGCCTCGAAAAATCTATTTTACTCCAAAGTTGAGGTGACAGGTCCTCAGACAATTGCTATGGATCTTCCCTTTCCAAAATTCCCGGAAGGGTGTCCGATGAAGGACAAGAATACCCCGGTTTTTTACAAGGATGTGGCCGTGCTTGCTGTTCCCTTCAGTGCCGACAGTACCATTGCTAACCTTTCCAATGTGATGAGCCTGACCCCGCAATTTAAAGATGGAAAACTGACGTGGGAAGTCCCGGCAGGGAAATGGATAATCCTAAGATTTGTGTGTTCAAATAATGGCCAGCAACTGATTGTTCCTTCACCCAATTCAAATGGTTTGTTCATTGATTTTTTTGATCCACAGGCCACCAAAAGGCATCTGAAATATTTCATGGACCGGCTGGGTGTAACTCCGGAGAATTCAGCCGAAGCCGGACTGGCCTATTTTGAGTTCGACAGCATGGAACTTGCCGATGGTACCCCCTGGACCGATTTATTCCCGTCCATTTTCAAGCAGAGGATAGGATACGATATCGAGAAATATCTGCCAATTCTTGCTGGTTGGAAAATCAAAGATATCACAGACCGCTTCCTATATGATTTCCACCGAACAGTAAGTGATCAGCTCATTTACAGTCATTATCAGACTGGCACTGAATTCCTGAAAAAATACAATGCAAAGCTGGTTTCTGAATCGGGTGGTCCGGGTGCGCCGGTGTGGAATACCTGTCCGGTTGATGCATTAAAGGCGCTGGGTACGGTGTCGGTTCCCCGCGGCGAATTTTGGATCAAGCACCGTAATATGTTCCTGATCAAGGAAGTAGCAAGCGCCTCGCATATTTATAGTCAGAAAATAGTGGATGCTGAGTCGTTTACCACCTGGAGAAGATGGAAAGATTCTCCGTTTGATATGAAAAAAATCGTTGACCGGGCATTTTGCGAAGGATTGAACAACATCACTTTCCATACTTTTGCCAGTACAAATCCTGAAGACGGATTGCCGGGCCGCACCTATCATGCCGGTTACGATATGAATCCGGGTACCACCTGGTGGGGAAAATCAAAACCCTTTATGGACTACCTTGCCAGATGCAGTTACCTGCTGCAGCAAGGGTTATTCGTGGGTGATGCCTGTTATTTTTATGGTGACCAGACCCCTAATTTTTTCCCATTTTTCCATGATGTGCCGGAAAAACCGAGATTGAAAGGTTTAGGCAAGGGATATGATTATGATGTTGTTAACTCTGATATTATCCTGAACAGGATGTCGGTTAAGAATGGCCGGCTGGTATTGCCCGATGGGTTGAGCTATGCCATCATGTTGCTGCCCGATCAGGTTCAAATGCCGCTGGTAGTATTGAAAAAGATCAGCGAATTGGTTAAAGCCGGTGCCATCGTGGTGGGCCCGCGGCCAACAACAGTTCCGGGGCTGAAAGATTGGGAACCCGAAAATGTGGCCCTCAATCAACTCGCCTGTGAATTATGGGGAGCAGCCGACGGCAAAACTATCTTTGAAAATGCATACGGTAAAGGGAAAATAATATGTGGCTTGTCCGCAGATGAGGTGCTGCAAAAGAACGGCATCGGTGCGGATTTCAGTTTTACTGGAGATCTTGGAATTGATTATATCCATCGAACCACCGCATTCGGAGAAATATATTTTCTGCGAAACGACCGGGAAGAACCGGTAAAAGGGTTGTGTCATTTTCGGGTTTTTGGGAAATACCCTGAACTTTGGGATGCATCAACCGGTTCGGAAATGCGTATCGCAGATTTTGCAAAAGAAAAAACCGGGACAAGCTTTGAAATCGAACTACCTGCTCACGGGTCGATCTTCGTGGTTTTCAACAATGAAATTCGCAAAAGCCTGTCGATATTAACCTCTAATGAAAAGAATACTACTCGGTCTGAAATTGCGGGCCCGTGGAAAGTGAATTTCCCTCCGAATTGGGGCGCTCCGCCAACAGCTGTATTCGACCGGTTAATTTCCTGGACGGAATCTGAAGTCCCCGGAATCAAATACTTTTCGGGCACAGCAACCTATCAGAATTCATTCAAGGTGGAGAAGGGATCGGTTAAAAACGGAATGATCATTGACCTTGGAGAAGTACGCGATGTTGCGGAGATTTTTATCAATGGAAAATCTGCCGGGATATTATGGAAGAAGCCGTATCAGGCAGATGTCAGTAAATTAATTAAAGAAGGTGAGAATGATCTGAAGATAGAAATTGTAAATTTATGGGTTAACCGATTGACTGGTGATATGTTAGCCGACCCGAAAGACCGTTTTTGCAAAACTAATATGACCTACATGAAATCAGAAGTCTGGCCGGGTGGCGATGAACCATTCAGGTTACAGACGGCAGGTTTACTGGGGCCGGTAACGATGTCAACTTGGGGAAAACAATAAACTTTTAGCCCGGAGATTTGAAAACAACAAATAGTATCTTTAGCAAAAGGACTATCAATGCCAAACATAAAATTATTTCAAGACAAGAATATCAGATCGAAATGGGTGGAAAGTGAGAACAGGATATTGTCTTGTCGACAATTTGTCGACAACTGAAAACAAGATTTACTGACAGAAATTCATATGACACTGAATGTGCAATATGATCGCCGGGATACCATATCACGAGTACCCGGAAATTTTCCGTTAACGCAACAGGTTACCACCAAGTTTAAAATACCAGACACATTTAAACAATGATACCAGATTTTCAATCAATAATGCTTCCGTTTTTAATGATTCTTTCAGACGGGGAAGAGCACACTACAATTGAGACAAACCAAAGGTTGGCGATACACTTCAACTTGACAGATGAAGAAATAAACGAATTTCTTCCGAGCGGAGCAGCAAAGACTTTCCCGAATCGAGTTGCTTGGGCGAAATCACATTTTAAAATGGCTGGACTTCTGGAGAACACTAAAAGAAGTTCATTCAAAATTACACCAGCTGGGAAACAACTCCTTGACACAAATCCGGCTGAAATTAATTTAAAAGTGTTAAGAACGATTTCGGCCTACCAAGAAAGAACCGGCCGTGCCCGAGAGGATTCTAATGTTGACATTGACGTTTCTCAAACATCCGCTACACCTGAAGAAATTATAGAAAATAGTTACTTGACAATTCGTAAGAATCTTGCACAAGAATTACTTTTCAAAATCAAAAGTAGTAGTCCTGCTTTTTTTGAGACTTTAGTTGTCGAATTATTGGTTAAAATGGGTTACGGTGGTTCTATTAAAGACGCTGGCAGGTCAATTGGCCGTTCCGGGGACGAAAGAATTGATGGTATTATTATTAAAGAAGATAAACTCGGTCTTGATGTAATTTATATTCAAGCAAAAAGGTGGGAAAATGTTGTTGGTAGGCCAGAAATTCACAAATTTGTTGGAGCCTTGGCAGGCCAAGGAGCAAAAAAAGGAGTTTTCATTACAACTTCGCGTTATACAAATGAAGCACGTGATTATCAACCAAGAAATGAGACAAAAATCGTATTGATTGATGGAGAACAATTGGCGGAATTAATGATTGACCATAATCTTGCTGTTTCAATTGTGAATACTATCGAGATCAAGCGAATTGATAACGATTACTTTGGGGATGAATAAAAGCCGGGTGCCAACAAAAACTTGATGTCGATTTCGGTTTTAATGCAATGCCGACAGCGATTCGCTGCGCAAACCTCGGTAACAACATAGAAGTGAGATGTATAAGATGAAGAACAAATGGGGGTTTTTACGGGAAACCGATGCTCTGGCCAAAAAGGCAGGCATTGATAAAGATACAGGTTTGCATAGGACTGGGCTGGAAGAATATCTGAAAGTGATTTTTCCAAAAATAGACGACTGGATACACGACAAAACATTTGGTATAGTAAATGACACACTTTACAGAAGTCGACCCGATTACAAAAGTGAGAAGTTAAAACTTATAATCGAATTTGATGGACTACAGCATTATACGAAGCCAGATATTATTGAAAAAGATTTAAAAACTACTGAATTATACAAAAGCTTTGGATATGAAGTGGTGCGGATTCCGTATTTTATACAACTGACCAATAAAGCCGTTAAAACTTTATTTGATGTAAATGTACCTGAAGAATTATTCGATGAAACGATATCATCGTTAGGCATTAAAGGTCAAAATACACCTGCATATTTATGTCCAGCTGGAGTAAAACGAATGGCAAGAGAATTTGAGAAATTCCCAGAACAATATAAAACGAATTTAGATTTTCTAAAAAAACAGAATGACCCTTTTAGAAGTGGAGTCGAGTTTTTAGAAAACGAGTACAAAAATAAAGATACCTGCATTTAACGTTCGTTTGGCAAATTATATAGGGTCTGATTTTTAATTTCTATTTTTTTAAGTGAATTGTATTATGAGCAACATAAAGCTCTTCGAAAGCAAGCAAATACGTACTGTATGGAATGAATCGGATCATAAGTGGTATTTTTCTGTTCAAGATGTAGTTCAGTTATTAACTGATGCCGCAGATGTTAAGGACTATATCAAAAAAATGAAAAAGAGGGATGGAACCCTAAATGCCAACTGGGGGACAATTTGTCCCCTGGTTGAAATGGTTGCTGCAGATGGTCGAAAACGAAAAGTTCAGGCCGCCAATGCTCAAGGCCTATTAAGATTAATACAATCTATACCTTCAGCCAAGGCAGAGCCTTTCAAATTGTGGTTAGCAAAAGTGGGTTCTGATAGGTTGGATGAAATTGAGAACCCTGAATTAGCCAGTCAACGAGCAAGAGAGCTCTATAAACAAAAGGGATATCCCGAAGATTGGATCGAAAAAAGGATGAGGTCCATTGCCATTAGAGAGGAACTAACAGATGAATGGCAAAAACATGGAATTAAGGAACCAGTAGAATATTCCATTCTAACCGCAGAAATTTCCAAGGCTACCTTTGGTTTAACACCAGGTCAATATAAAGAAATCAAAGGACTTAAAAGAGAGAACCTCAGAGATCACATGTCAGATTTAGAGTTAATTTTCTCAATGTTGGGAGAAGCATCAACCACCGAAATAACCAGAGAAATTGATCCCAGAGGATTTGTGGAAAACAGGAAGGCAGCCAGAAAAGGAGGGAAAATTGCAGGGGATGCCAGGTTGGCACTGGAAAAGGAAACCGGAAAGGAAATTATAAACTCTAAAAACTATTTGCCAGAAAGACCAAAAATGCCGTGACGAGTTAGATGCCCTGGAAAAGAAATACGGTTGGGATTCTAAAGCGGTACAGGATATGTGCCAAATAGTCAATGACAAAGATTCCATCAATCTCATTAAGGTTGAACAAATACTTACTGACTATGGATGGCTGGGTGCGGATGCTGTTGGAAGATAGAGTAGCTATCGGCGAAGGGCAAAAACAAATCTATGGAAGAATATGACGCAAAACTCCGGTGCCGGCAGACAGGAAGGTAGCCCGCAATCCCTTACTGCATATATCCTCTACCCTTGCCAGCACTCAAAATAAAATCCAGAATACTTCAGCCAAGGCATTTGCGGGTTTCGACTTGTTGTGTAATTCTATCGAAAAACCGTTCCGAGATTTTGAATTAATACCAAGAATTGGTATTTTTTATGTTATGGCAAAGAATACATCAATACTACTTGGAGAATATTTCGAAAACTTTGTTAATGAGAAAATCTCTACCGGAAAGTTTGCGTCTGTAAGTGAGGTTATTAGAACAGCTCTTCGTCTTATGGAGGATGAGGAGAATAGGTATAAAGCCTTAATTAACGAGCTTGAAATTGGAGAGAAGAGCGGATTTGTTAAAGACTTTAACCGCTCAGAAAATCTTAAAAATCTTCATGTTAAACACTTGAAATAATAAGAGTTTTACACCAGAAAATGGACATTGAAAACCGCATAGACGAATAAAAAACTACACACCTGCGGTATAGAATATTGGGTTTTAAGAGGCTTGTCAAGTTAGTACCTGATCCTACCAATCAGATATACATCCATATCAAATTTGGCTGTTACCTTTAACCCGGTAATCAACCAATTATGAAACATATCTTGAACCTCGTTCGTTCCCTGGTTTTATTTACGATAGTTTTAATTCCACAATACCTCACTGCCGCAAGTAAGGACAAGCCCGATTTCTGGGTCCGGAATGAGGCAGGCACCATCACACATACCTGGACAGGCAACGATCCGGATCAGGCCCTGGTGATGAATCTGCAGGGACTCCGGGTGGTGATGCAGTTTCAAGCCTCTTTTACCAAAGGGTTGAGTTATACTTCCCGTTTTTTTAATGTGAAGCCTGATAATTTTAACAAGATCATGACCGATTCCGGAACAGATTCGGATCCGGAACTGCGTATCAATAACCTGATCCAGAAAATCGGATCCCCGGTATCGGCCACCTTCGATGGAATGCTCATTTTTACCTATGCTGAAAACAAAGGAATCCTCGTCAGCCGTACAATCTATCCTTCTAATACCAATGCACTGGTTATCGAGGAGTGGCAGGTTCGGAACCAATCCGACAAAGCGATAAAGATGTCGGTGTCGGCAACCCGGCAGGTAAAATACACCGATGAGGAAATAGTGGTTGTCCGCGCCTGCACCGGCATTGAACCGGTTTCAGTGGCAGCCGGAGAAATACTTTCATTCAACGTTTCTATTCAGGCCAAAGAGATAAAGGCTACCGACAAAGTTGCGGATGTAGACAAAGAACACCAGGCTCGTATCGACCTGGCAAAATCGGCATGGCACGGTCCGGGCCGTCTGGAAACCCCCGACCCGGCTCTTGATCTCGCTTTTGCACTGCAGAAATTTCATATACTGGAATGCCCGGCAGAGACATATAAAGGCATCATTACCCATAACGGGAGTCTGAGATACTCACCGGGCATATGGGCCAACGACCCGGTGGAATATTCCAGTCCGGTGTTCCCGTTTTTTGGCAATGACCAGCTAAACAATGCCTCCCTGAACATGTACAGGATATGGATGGATTATTGCAAGGAGAAAGGTATTCGTCCCTTTCCCGGTTCGTTCGAATATGCCTCATTGAAACTCGTTCAGCAGGAACGTGGTGATGATGCCATGGTACTTTACGGCCTGTCGAAGTTCCTGTTATTCCTTGGCGATCCTAAAGCCGCAACAGAAATGTGGCCGCTCATCGAGTTCAGCGCCCAATCGCTTAAGGGCCATCTTACAAAAGAAGGCATCATCGCTTCCGAGACTGACGAAATGGAGGGCAGATATCCTACCGGAGATGCCAATTTAAGCACATCTTCACTGGCATACAGTGGTTATCGCCAGGCAGCGCATCTGGCACATGACCTGGGGAAAAAATCGGTTGAAATTGATTTTAACAAGCGTGCCGATGCTCTCCGTAAGGCCATCGAGGTCAACTTCGGTGCCGAAATGGAAGGTTATAAAACGTATCGGTATTTTAAAGAGAACACCACCTTGCGTGGATGGATACTGTTGCCAATCGCGATGGGCATCAACGACAGGCAGGAGGGAACCGTTGCCGCCCTGCTGTCCGACAAGCTCTGGCCACGCCGGATGGAGGGTCTGGATATCCTTGCCGAATCAACCCGGCCAACGGAGTGGGCACGCGAAACCTATTATGCACTCAGGGTATTGTTCAAGGCTGGTCGCACGGAAGAAGCGCTCGATTTGACCCGCCGGGTAGTGAAAACTCAGGTTTTCGGGGTCCAGGGCCCGTATCCCGATGAAGATGCCATAGATATGCTTTGCCCCGG
The DNA here is from genome assembly GCA_903851365.1 of uncultured Bacteroidota bacterium. Lineage (GTDB taxonomy): Bacteria > Bacteroidota > Bacteroidia > Bacteroidales > UBA12481 > UBA12481. The sequence goes on along the minus strand of CAINOB010000002.1, from coordinate 76,473 downwards.
ATCGCTGTATCCCCGCGTTTTCACCGAGGGTATGTTCGGTATCGTTCCAACGGGCCTGAAATCCTTCACCTGCACGCCCTGGTTACCCAAGGAATGGCCGCGTATGGCACTGCGCGACCTGCATACTTTCGGCAAGACCTGGGATCTGTTGGTGGAGCGGGTTGGAGCTCAACAGAAGATTACCGTCAGCAGCGGAGGAAAGATCGTTTTCACCGGCACGGGTGAGGCAGGAAAAACATATTCGGTTAAATTTTAGCCCTCGGACGGTGGTAAGTTCAATGCTTTGAAAACTTATTCAGAAAGTAATCATACCTACCTGCCATTTGATCCCTGATGCCTTTATATTTTGGGTCTTTGGCAAGGTTTGTTGATTCCTGAGTATCCAGGCTGATATGATACAATTCTTCAACCTCAGGTTCAATATTAACGTAGCGTAAATATTTCCATTCCTTCGAGCGCACCCCCCTGCTGTCGGGGATCGGAGTTTCGACCTTAATAACCTCAACATGCTCCATGAAAAAATCTGTCCTGCCTGGAGCATCCTTTCCTCTGAGAAAGGGGGATAAGCTCATCCCATCCATGACATCCGGAACAGGAATGCCTGCCAAATCCAGTATTGTGGGGGCAATATCAATATTCAATGCAAGTTCGTCAAGCTTCACACCGTTCAATTTAGCGGGGATACCAGGCTCGTAAATAATCAACGGCACACGGATTGATTCTTCATATAATAACCACTTTCCGCCTAAACCATGCTCACCCCACATATAGCCGTTATCTGACAGGTATATGATTACGGTATTCTTATCAAGCTTCAGATCCTGAAGGCTTTGCACGACATTTCCTACCGCGCGGTCCAAACTTGCAACACATCTCAGGAAATTCTTTTCGAAATTTTCTTTGGTTGCAGAATCCTTTCTCTCATCAAAATAACACCAGCGGTTCAATGATTTTTCCATCACGGCCGGCGAAAGTGCCTGGTAGCTTTCAGGAGTATCCATCGCTCTTTTGGGAATGATCACGTCTTTGAAAAGATCCTTGTCGCGCGGGTCAGGCTGATAGGGATGGTGTGGCGATTTAAAGCAGACGGTGAGGCAGAACGGTTTATCGGTGGTGCTGGATTTGAGGAACTCCCGGGCTTTGATGGCCAGCCATTCCTCATTATGGACCTTCCCGCTGTCGGTGTCATGAAAGTAGCTTCCCTGGTCAGCCCAGGCATTGAAAAGGTCGAAAATCCCTGCGGTGCCTTCCGTGCCTATGCCCCATTTTCCGAGTATCGCAGTCGTGTATCCATTGTCGTGTAATAAGGCAGGAAAAGTTTTTGCGATGACATCCGGAGCAAACGGGGTGTTAAAATGGTTCATCTTATGCGTACTGGCATATCTTCCGGTCATGATGCTTGCCCTCGAAACGGCACAGACGGGAGAGGTTACAAAAGCATTCCTGAAGTAGACTCCCCTGCCTGCCAACTTGTCGATATTCGGGGTTTTCAATTCCGGGATAATCGGTTGGTCGGCACAGCTCAACTGGTCCCATCGCTGATCATCTGCAATCAGAATAAGGAAATTCGGCCTTTTAACAATTTTCCCCGTGCAGGCTCCCAGAAATATCATCGGGAACAGGAATAGCAGGTTGCTGCTGAATTTCGAATCACGCATATTAAGATATTTTTACATCGAAGTTCGGATTTTGGCAATTACTTCCAAAGTAAAACAAGTTAGTACCCAATCCAACCAATTGGATACATACAGATATCCGATACGTGTACTATCTTGAACCCGATAAACTAAAACTCTAACCATGACCTCCCGAAGAGAATTTACAAAAACGATTTCCATAGGATCCGTAGGAGCCCTGGTACTCGGATCAGCTTCCTGTACGCCCGGTGAAAAGAAAAATGAAAAAGTGGTATGGCCATCTGATAAACTGAATATTGCATTTGTAGGGATTGCAGGGAGAGGAGGCAGTAATTTAAAGGCGTTGCAAGACCAGAATGTCGTTGCCTTGTGTGATGTGGACTGGAGAGAGCGCCAGCAAAAATCGTTCGATGCTTATCCCAAAGCCAAGCGATACAAGGATTTCAGGGAGATGCTCGAAAAGCAGAAGGATATCGATGCGGTCGTTATTTCCACTCCCGACCACAATCATGCGGTGATAGCCACAATGGCCATAAAAATGGGCAAGCATGTCTATTGTGAAAAGCCGCTGGCACACTCTGTTTTTGAAGTCAGGGAAATCACCAGGCTGGCAAAGGAATACAAGGTACAAACACAGATGGGAAATCAGGGGCATTCGTGGGATAGCATCCGCCAGTTTTATGAGCATATCAAGGCAGGAACCATTGGCAAGGTCACCGAGGTTCATGCCTGGTGCGACCGGCCAGCCGGAGGCGGCTCCGTTTCATTTCCCCATGGCATCGCCCGGCCAACCGGAGATTATAAAATCCCACGGCAGCTGAACTGGGACCTATGGCTCGGTCCGGCGCAGAACAGGCCCTACCAGCCTGATTATCTTCCGATGAAATGGCGTGGGTTTATCGATTTTGGCTGCGGTGCATTGGGCGATTTTGGGTGCCATACCCTTGATCCGGCATTTTGGGCATTGGATCTGGGAAGTCCTGACAGTGTGATCGCCAGCACTTCAAACCTGCTTCCTGATGTCAAATACGATACCTACGCTACCGCATCAATCATCACCTATAAGTTCCCGGCAAGGGAGAATCAGCCGCCCGTGAAACTCACCTGGTACGACGGAGGCTTGCTTCCCCTGAACGACGACAGGCTCAGGGATTTAAAATATGAGGACACCTGCGGAGCTCTGCTGATCGGCGAAAAGGGCATCATCATCCACGGTTCTCACGGTGCCACTGGATTTAAAGTCCTGCTCAATGATAAAAACCAGCAGGCCGGAACACCTCCGCAACTGATTGAACGAAGCAAGGGCCATCATGCCGACTGGCTGGAAGCCATAAAAACAGGGAAACCAGCCAGCGCGAATTTCAATTACGGCGGGCCACTCACCGAAACCGTATTATTGGGAACAGCCGCTTCATTGTACCGAAACCAGGAATTGAAGTGGGATAAAGACAGCATGAAAATAACAAACCTCGAACAGGCAAATTCATTAATAAAGCCCGAATTCAGGGCAGGTTGGAATATCGGATAAATAGTCATGAAAAAGATCTTTTTCCTACTCGCCGTTTTTATGGTATTACCTGCCGTTGGACAAATCAATAAGCGGATCAAAATGGTGACCGACCGGATAATGTTTGGAAATACACCTCAAATGTCTTCTGATTTTATTCTGGCAGACCTCTCGCTTAAGCCAGAATTCAAACGTCGGTTTACCGATTTCAGCGGGGATATTTCAGGGCGCTATTTCGATGTTTTTTCCTCCTACCCGGTGGAAAACAATCCGATCGACATTCATAAACTGATGGATGAAGCTCTTCAATACCAGCATCAGGACGGTCGTTTTGGAAATCCTGATCTTGTGTTTGATGCTGAAAAACTGGCTGGACCGCATATGGCTTTGCTTTGGGGAAACGGTCGATTGCTGGTTGGCCTAATGAGATATTATCAAATGGATCATCAGCCCAAAGTACTTGCTGCAGCGAGAAAACTGGGGGATTTCATCATTGGAATTGCTGATAACTGTATGAGCCCGCAAGTGGTGGAGCGACTGAAGAATAAAGATTACATGGGTTACATTTGTTTCACCCAGCTGATGGAAGGATTGGTGTTGCTTTGGGATGAAACCAAAGATGGAAAATACCTGCAAACCGCCTCCTCTGTATTCCCCTTGCTTCCTCCACCAGGGCAACAACACAGCCATGGATACCTGAATACGTTGTTGGGCACCCTGATGCTTTACGATCGGACAGGTAAAACAGAACAGCTAAAATTTGTGACGGACCGTTACGAGGAGCTGGTTCGTTCGCCGGAATATCTGATTTTTGGCGGCGTTCCTGAATATTTCGGAACCATGGGAGTTTCAAAAGAGGCACGCGATGAAGGTTGTGCTGAAGCTGATTTTATCATGCTGTCTCTTCGCTTATGGAAAACAACCGGCGAAACAAAATACCTGGAAAAATCAGAGCATTGTCTCATTAACCACTTGTTTGCAAACCAGTATGAAACCGGCGATTTCGGTCACAGGAGCCTTGATCCGGAAATGGGCTTCGTCAATGATAATAATATTGCCCGGTCGTGGTGGTGTTGCAATTTCCATGCCTTGCGCGCCCTGCATGAAACGAAAGAAAATGTTTTTACACGGAAGGAAAACACGGTTCAATTCAACCTCTTTTTCGACGGAGATTATACCGATAACGAGCTCCGTTTAACAGCGGAACAAGTAAAAGACCACTCCAACCAATTTAAGATTCGTGTTATAAAAGCCGGGATAAGTTCACGTTTGGCGGTGCGAAAACCCAGCTGGGCCAGGCAAGTTGACTTAACTTTCGCAGGGAAAAAGCTTCGAATAAAGCAGGAAGGTGATTACCTGATTATTGATCAAGACCTGCGAGTTGGCGACCAGATCGATATTGCATTGGACTATGTAATGAAATGGGCTAATAAGGACAAGAAGGAGATTGCATTTCCAATTTCCGGCAAAATGCAGGCAGCACTTTTTTATGGTCCTTACCTGATGTCGGTGGATGGTATCTTTCAACCATTCTTTGATTCTGAACCAAACTACAGTAATTATATTGAATTGCGGGATCCCCAGAAATTCACTCCTGAGCTGGCACCGTCGGGTTCAAACTTAAAAAACACCTATCTGGTTATGCAGCATATTCATTCTGATATGTTCGGGAAATATCCGGTGGTTATGAGACCAATCAGTGAAACCACCTGGCAACCTCCGTGTAACATCAGGGTATGGTTCACAATAAGCCAATAAAAAGATGAAATCAATAGCAAGAATAATGATGACTGCGGTCATGGCAATGGTAGTTTGCAACACGGCGATGGCTGTCGGGAAGCCCCTGAAAGTGTATATCATGGCCGGACAGTCGAACATGCAGGGCTCAGCCCACCTCAGCACATTTAAGGCTATTGGTGACGATCCAAAGACTGCTTCACTTTTAAGCATGGTACTGGACCAGAAAGGCCATCCTGTTGTCTGTGACCATTCCTGGATAACCTACTTCACTCAACAAGATGAGCGTGATACCGTTCTGCAGGGTAAGGTCAAGGTGGGCTATGGTTTTGACCATGAGAAAATTGGGCCGGAATATGCTTTTGGTCTCTATATGGATAAAGCGCACGATGAGCCTGTCCTGATTATCAAAACCGCCTGGGGCGGAAAATCACTGGCGGTGGACTTTCGCCCGCCCAGCGCCGGACCTTATGAGCCCAGTCCGAAAGAGAAGGCCCAGGGAAATGCTCCTTCAAAGGAGGCGGTGGGACATTATTACCGCGAAATGATCCGCGACATCAGGGCCACACTGAATAGCGCAAAGAGCATAAGTAAAATCGTTCCAGGCTACGATCCGGCCCAGGGCTATGAACTGGCAGGATTCGTCTGGTTTCAGGGCTGGAATGATATGTGTAACCGATACTATATCAATCAGTATACCGAGAATATGATCCATTTTATCAGCGATGTGCGCAAAGAATTTGATAAGCCACATCTGCCATTTATTGTAGGTATTCTGGGTGTCTATGGTACGGATCCGGATAGTCGGAAATTCGACAAAACTCTGCCTGTCTCTGATTTTCGCAAGACACAATTCGCTGCGGTAGAGCAATATGATAGCAAGGTAGCGGAACCCTATCGTGGAAATGTGAAAGCGGTCGATAGTGGCCCCTTTTATGAACTCGCGCTTAGCGATATTTACTGGAAGCAACGGCTGACAAACGAATGGAAATGGCAGGTTAAGCAGGGCAAAATGACACAGGAAGAGGCCAGAAAGCAGCGCGAAAAGTATGGTTTTACAAAGAATGGACTAACAAGAAAAGAAAAGGCGATCTGGAAAAGAGGCGCATCTAACGCTGAATACCACTATCTGGGCAGTGGTAAAACCTTTGTTCGCCTTGGAAAGGCCTTTGCAGAAACGATGCTCGGAATGGAGAAGGAAACTGAAAACCAATTTTTAGGGCACCGCTATTTTACTTTTAATACAGTTGTGCGTGTTAACCAGATTGAAACCTCACGCGAGGTAACCGCTGGCGAAGATGAATCGAGTATTCACTCATCAGAGGGAGCTCGTATTTTCAGGGAAACCGTGGAAAAAGGCTGGCCGGGTGCCCGGATTACCTGGGCCTTCAGCTGGTTGGCGCTCAAGGATGAACACCCTGCCTATCGTGATCTGAAGAAGCTGATAGTTTCCTATCATGAAAAGTTTGGCGATGAAATTACATTTATACCAGGCGGGTATTTTGCCAACATGTATAATACCCGTGAACAGGTTAACCGCGACCTGCATGATGGGTTACAAATGGTTTCGGAGATGGTTGGAGGTGGATACCGTCCCCTGAGTGTGATAGCAGGTTTTCTATCCGCGGAAAATCTCAGATATCTTGCCGATGTGGAAGGGATTCATGTTTGCCAGGGCAATATCTGGAGTCAGTATGCAATTGACAACGGTGATGGCGACGGCTCGATATCCTATCCTTATTACCCATCAAAAGAACATTTTTTAAAACCTGCCCAGGGTAAGGATGACTTAATCGATTGCGTTAACCTGGATGGCTGGACCATGGATTTCCTGAGTGCAAGATACCCTGGCGGAAGAACTATTGATGGCGAATGGTGCGGCAGCCGGCAAGGCGTTGGTCCGATAGAAACGGTCATCAGATTGGGGACCGAGAGGGGCACTCAAGAAATGCTTGCCGTTACAGCGGCCCATTTCGACAAGGGCTTCGAAATAAATAATTTTGCGTGGGTAACCTGCACCTGGGAATTAGGTCTGGTTGAAGCACACAAAATTTATGGCTATAAAGGTCGGAACGGCATGGAAGGCATGCTGATCTGGTTCAGTGAAATGAGACGACGCTGGCCTGATGCGCAATGTATCACAATGGGGGAATTTGGAATGCTCTGGCGTGAGCAATACAAGAATAATAATAACCTCAACTATCAATTCGTCCAGCGTGGCACAGGAGTTTGCGGATCAGAGCCTGAGCTGGAGATCCAATGGTTTATGAATAAGGATTTCCGACTTGCAATATTGCAGGATTGGCAAAATAATACACCCGGGAAGGTAATCGACTTTACCCGTTATGATCTTAAAGCCCAGGAACCTGCTGATCCTGAACCTGGTAAGCACAGCCGTAACTGGAGTTTGATGAACCGCCTGAACCAAAAAGGAATCCGCGAACAGGATAAACCTATTGATATCAACCTGTTAAACAAAGAGGAAAAGACTCTGATCAGCAAGTGGTATCCCGACTTGATTGAGCCGTCGATAGTAACTCCGGGCAAAAATGGAGCTCCACCTTCAGATGCGATCATTTTGTTTGACAAGGATACCCTTATCAATTTTGTTAGTGCAAAGACGGGTGGTGCCCCAGAATGGATTGCTTCAGGTGATAGTTTTACGGTAAAACCCGGGACCAAGGATATCATAACAAAACAGAAATTCCGCGATTGTCAGTTGCATGTCGAGTGGAAAGCAGCTATGGAAGATGTTTTGAAAGGGAAAACAGGTCAGAGTTGCAGCAATTCGGGCATATACCTCATGAGTAAATATGAAATTCAGGTTTTGAATTCATACCATAATAAAACATATCCTACCGGTCAGGCTGCAGCATTTTACGGTAATTTCCCACCCCTCGTTAATGCTTCACTTGAACCAGATCAATGGCAGGTTTATGATATAATATTCATGGCCCCGAAATTCAATGAAAATAAAGAACTGATTGAACCGGGTTCCTTCACAGTGTTCCATAACGGAGTATTGGTGCAAAACCATGTTGAGGTAAAAGAGCCTACGACTTCAAGTAATCGGGAATTTAGTCTTTCAGAAACTGAACTGCCCTTAATGCTGCAGGATCATAATAGTGCAGTCAGCTACAGGAATATCTGGATAAGAAAACTCTGACCGAAACCTCATTTAAAGGGAATCATTTACCATCCCATCCGACTGAAACAATAATTTCATTTCTTCTGCCAATAGGTTGGAATGGGGGATTGTACCCCAAAAATCTATAATTTCCGAAAGAGGTGATCCCATTTTCTTTCAAAAGATTTTGAAGTTTGTCAGAATAGAATTTCAGGTCTTCATCCGAAGCATATCCACCAAATCGAATTGATGCAACATATTCATTATCTGTGTTATGAATATCGATAGCGGGGTCATTAGGCTTTGGCAGGTTTTCTTTTTTATAGGCAGACGGCATTACAAAACTCATCGTGGAAACAGAATCATTGATATCCATTCGAACAGGTGCGGTCATTGAAATTTTTGTATTGGCCTCATTGCCACCAAAAATATAGCCTGCAAGTTTCTGAAATCCGGGGCCACTAAGATCCCTGTAAGTTTTTGCATTCGAATTAATTGTTGCGATAGTGGCGGAAGGATAATATCTGATTTCAAAATCCTTGTACTTACGAACGAGAGAATATTTTTGTTCCTCCGTTTTGTTCCTTGGCATGATAATAAAAGATTGAAATAAAACGATTGTTGAAATGGTAACAATAATCAATATGATAATTGCTTTCATGCTTTTCAGTTTTTCTAACATAACAGTTTTGGTGATGTTATGTTCAGAATTTCGAAGCTTAAATTTTCAAGCCGCCAAATACCTCAAAAGGATCAGTCTTATCTTGTTTTCCTGATTTTAAACAAGTAACTACCTGATGCAAGGCGCAATCCCAACTTGCCGGGTTGACTTGAAATGATGCTGATTTCGCCATTTCCGGTCACTGGTTGATCAGATTCCCAAACCGTTTCGTCTGCGGAAACAGGTAAAATAATGTCAACCTTTGTGTTTACCGGAATCCCGATCTCCATTTCGAGGCCTCCGCCTTTTTGATGATTCCAGGCAACGACCAATTTCCCATTCGGGGAATCAAATTCGGTTCTCTGGGCATCAATCAGGTCAGTGAGCTGCGGAGAAATAAGCAAATGCCGGAATGCCACTGAATGAATGTTTGACCAGTATCCAATCCATTGTTCCCAGCAGGTATTTGCTCCACTGGCAATCATATACCCCCAGCCCGGATACGTTTTTTGTTTCATCATCAGGTAAACCAGGTCGGAACGACCCGCTCCGGCCAGATATTGCAGCATGAAATAAGTCCCCAGCATGCCCGTATTCAGGTGCCCGGTGTTGGTGACCCGTATTTCATTCTCCAGGTTAGCCAGAACATGGTCTCTGTCATTTTCCCCCGGGTATATCCATCAACAGGGGAAACGTCAGATAGGGCTGTTCCCCGTTGGCATAGGTACCTTTGGCAGCATCGAAATAACCCGAGTTGATTTTTCCCTTAAGCGTTTCAGCCAGGTCTTCATATTTAATGCTGTCGGCGGCCATACCCAGAACCCCGGCACATTCGCCCAGAATCTTATACAGATATACCTTGTAGCAATTGTTGAACAGTTCCTTTTCGGTCTTACCCACCTTGTCGTTCGAATCCATTCCCCTGCCGGGAGGGACCCAATCCCCGATGAATCCCCAGGTTTCATCTCCATAATATTGCAGAACGCCATCTTTACTTTTCATTTCCAGAAAGCCGATATACCTTGCCATGGACGGATAGGAGGAGCGCAAAAAGGCCGTATCTCCATAATATCTGAATATCTTCCAGGGAAGGACAACGCCAGTGCCACCCCAGCCGGGCCCTCCGCCAGCACTGTAGGGCGATGGGGCGGTATTGGGAAATTCACCGGTAGTGTCCTGCGCGGATCTCCAGTTTCCGGCCCATTTTTTATAGAAATTCAGCAGGTTAAAATTGTAAATGCCTGTTTCAACTGCCACCTGTCCGTCGCCGTACCCCAGGCGCTCACGGTGGGGGCAATCCACATAATATCCGCCAGCTGACAGTCAACGAAAGGTATATCTGTTGAGTTCAAAAATGGCATTCAGGTCGGGGTCGGAACACGTAAAGAAACCCGATTTGTCCAGATCCGGTTCAATCATATACCCGGAAATGTCACCGGCCCGGGGCTCTCTTTTCAATCCCTGGACGATCACATACCGGAAAGCATGATAATTGAATTTCGGACAGAACACTCCGCTTTTAGAATCAGAACAAACGTAAGCGTCACGCTGATCAATGGATGCATTCCCGAAATCCCAGTTATATCTTGATTTTTTATTCGGTTTTTTATTGCAAAAATCCGAATAGATAAAATCGATCGTATCTCCCGCTGCCTGGTTGCTGATTTTCATCCTCATCCAGCCGGTGAAATTCTCGCCAAAATCGATCAGCCAGGTATTGTCGCTGATTGCTGTGATGGTTTTTACCTGAATAGAGTCGGAAATGATATTGGTTCCGCAAACCTGCGACCGGGTAGATGCCGGCGGTTTTGTAATCCGAATGGCGTTTTTAAGATCCCTGCCGGAATTCGGATTATACCATTCATGCATAGGAATCCGGTCATCGATCAGTTCTCCGCCCATCTGATTCCAACGCCAGCTTCCTATCTGGCTGATATTACTGTTGCCGGTTTGCCAGGTAGTATCTGTAAGAACGATGACCGAGCTAGTTCCGGAAATCAGATGCGACTGCAGGCGAAAGGAGATCCTTCCCGATTTTCTCTCCATTGATGTATAACTCAAAATATCCCTGGCAATTCACAAAAACGGTCGCCTCATCTGGAACCTTCTCCATGTTTATTTCCTTGGTAAAAAACGGAGAATATGCAGGATCCCGGGAACTGATCCAAACCCCCTTCCAGTCAGTTTCCTCCATCAAGCCCGTAGCAAAATGGTTTTCTCCCGACCAGCGGCTGACTTTCCCTCTCTGGTCCCGGATCCTGACCTTCCACAGGTACCGGCTGACCCCCTTTAACGGGGTACCGGCATATGGTACCATGATGTTGTTATCTGAATGGATTTCGCCTGAATTCCAGCACGTATCCCTGGTATTTGCATCCAATACAATTATCTGATAAGCTGACTGCCAACGATTTCGTTTATCAGACTTCAGCTTCCAGGAAAAAACCGGCTTCTCCGTATCAACCCCGATCGGATCGGCCTTAGCGTTCAATTTTGCCCCATAAATAGTAATATCTGAATATTCCTCAACACTGCATGTAACAAAAAAAACAGCGATTATAAGAAGCGTGAAGTAGTACCATTTGGAGATTCGGTGGTTCATTTTATCTGTCTGATTCAAGTATTAAATATAACTAAAGACCGGATATACAAAAACATGCAGCCTAAGCGGGTCTTGACAAATAGACCTGCCAAGTTAGTGCCTGGTCCTGACAATCAGATACACATCTATTTCCAATTTGCCTGCTACCTTTAGCACGGTAATCAACCAATTATGAAATATATCGGTAACCTCATCCTCACCCTGTTATTGACCTCGCTGGCTGCACAACAGACGGCAATGGCTCAGACCCCCGTCATGACCTGGAATTTTGAAACGATCATTAAACGGACTGTGATTGAAGAATCCACCAAAATCGCAGATACCATTGAAGGTAATTTTGAATCGGTGGCTGGTGTAGCCGGAAAAGGCTTGCGCCTGGATGGATTTACTACCAGGGTGATCCGAACCGGGAATGATATTAAGAAACCAGGGACGTCTTTTACTATCGAAGCCTGGGTAGCTTTGGGCGAATATCCCGAGAACTGGTGCCCCGTAATCACCACGGAATCTGATGAGGTAAAGGGATACCGCCTCCTCATCGGCCCTTACGGACAGGTCTCCCTGGAAACAGCCATCGGTGAACAGTGGATAGCCTGTACCAGTGTCAACGAAACCATGCCGCTCCGGAAATGGATGCATATTGCAGGGGTATATACAGCACAAAAGGAAATGGTGCTCTATGTAAACGGTGAACTGGCCGCCTCGGTGCCGATCAAAGGCTCACTGACCTACCCTTCAAAAAACAGCTGCATTCTCGGAATGGTGACTGTGCCCGGTAGGCCAAGCAATACAATCCGGACCTGGGGAACCGTTGAAGCTTACTTCGGATTGGATGGAATTATTGATGAAGTAAAGGTGTTTGATACTGCCCTGACTGTTGACCAGATCAAAGGCGATTATTTAAAAGTCAAACCATCAGTGCCGGATATTCAACCGCGCAGGCTGCCAACAATTGAAAAGAATCCGGGTCATTTTGGTGCTTATTATACCAAGCTGAATTACTACCCCGGATGGGATAATCTATGGCCTGTGGACCAGGATCCTGATATCGTGGTTTGCTTCGACAATAATCCTTCTAAGATGATATTCTGGAGGGGTTCCCGTTATGGTCCAGCCTGGGTGTCTGAAAATGAAAACTGGATGGCTGATCAAAGCCTGGAAACCTGGGGCAACGGAAAAGATGATATAGAGGGTTGTTTCGAACATATGCAGGATCGCCATTGCCGCTTCTCACATGTCAGAATCATTGAAAACACTGCTGCCAGAGCGGTGGTCCACTGGCGTTATGCTTTGGTCAGTTCCCACGATCACACCTGGATGCCCGATCCCAAAACCGGATGGGAATGTTGGGTGGATGAATACTACTACATTTATCCCGATGGATCAGCTATCCGGAAAGTTTCCTGGAATAAAGGGACTACAGGCGACGCCATACAATATCAGGAATCATTGCCCTTCACACAACCCGGGCAGCGTAACGAAGACCTCCTTGAAAACAATTATGTGTCGGTAGCAGATTACAATTACAATACAAGAACTGTATCAGTAGACCTTAAAAAGCAGCCTGCCGACTGGCCAGGAAAATATACCGTTCAGCAATTCAATTTCAAGTCGCAAAACAAACCTTTCATCTGTTTTGAACCAGGTAACGATATGTGGGTGAGATGGATTGATGTTGGATACAACCATTATCCCGTAAACCAGGCCCGTAGCGACGGACGATGGGCCAAAACACTGGATCGCCCTGCCCATATTAGCAGTTCGCCATGCTCTGATCCTGTAATTCATGAGAGCGGAAATCGCATGTATTGGATGGGACTGTATGGAATGAATGGATTGAACATCCATGATCTGGTCAGTTTCGGCCGGTCGTGGGCCTATGCCCCTGAACTCTCCATGACCGCTGATGGATATATTTCAAATGGATATGATAAAACCCAGAGATGTTACCAGCTGGAAAGCAATAATTCCAAAGGCGGTACCCTTGAGTTAACGCTTAAGGGAAGCAAGGATTCACCGGTCATTAATCCGGCCATCAGGGTAAAAAACTGGAATTCTGAGGGAGCTAAAATCCTGGTAAACGGAAAAGAAAACAGTAATAGTAAAGTGGGCATTAACCATCAGCTTGATGGAGACGACCTGATTTTGTATGTTTCGTTAAATGAAGAGGTTCCGGTAAAAATTACCATAAGAAAATGAACCTGAACCCTATGACGAAAAAAAACATTCTGAAATCTTTATTCGCCATTATCCTTTGCCTTCTGACAGCCCCCTTTGTAACGGCACAGGAGAAAACCTCCGGAGTGGTATCGATTCGCGATGCCCATATTGGCGGGTATATGGTTGCGCAGGTAGCGAGCGTGAACACAACATTCAATGCGGGTTACTCGATGTATGCTGCAGCATGGCCTTTGGTAAAGGAGTATCCGGGCAAGAGCTTTCAATCGGGATTGTTTGGTACCTGGATGTTTCCGCAAAACGATGGCCCATTACCGGTGACGGATTTTTATACGGATATTGAAGGAGGTCTTGGCTGCTGGAACGATACAGAATATGCCACAGAAACACCAAAATTTATTATGGGTGGAGTACAGCTGAACTTTGTCGGATGGGCAAACGGGCCTGGTGCCGGACAGGGCAGAGACTGGAGCAATCCAAATGGGAAATATGGTGTGGCTCAGCTGAGTCCATGGATATTGTGGCCTCCCGATGGCTTAAACCTCAAGCAGGGCACTTGCGGTGAATTGTTTGGCAGTGGCTATCTGCCTTTGCCGCTTACTGAGCCGAAAACCACTACGGCAGGTATTGCCGTTCCTACCGGAAACCAATGCTGGACGCTGTTCCTTAACACCGGGAATTTCAAGGGCCCGGTTGCATTCTTCACCCCTTACTTCTGGACCGAGGCATCCGCAAAGGATCCACGAGTGGGCGGGTTATTTCTTGATCAGCGTCCCTCTCAAGCCAACAAAGCATTTCAGATGGAAACGCAAAATATCCGTTCCGCTAAAGCTATTGATTCCAAGGGACAGACCTATGCACGTGTCGCTCCGACACAGTATCCTGTGGATTCCGATGGAAATTCGGATCTGTTGCACCGCCTGATGGTCTATAAAAAGAAGGCGCTGTGGGACAAGGTCGATGCCTGGTTTAAGGGAGGTGCACCGGCTGATGGATCCATTGATCTCACCGGGGCTTATAATCAGAAATTCAATAAAGGAGTATGGTCAAACTGGAGTTTGTATGCTGATGATATCCCTGCGGATAAACGTGCTTATCTGAATATTACTTCTTATATGAATGCAAATGTCACCGATAATTCAACTTTGAGGGTTCGTTGGGAAGGTGACCTTATCACACGGAGAGAAACAGGCAACGGTAGTGTGGTGACTCTTCCCGAATATTATAAACTGGTAAAAACCGGGAATGACTCCATTGGTGAGTGGATTGCAGTGGCACCCGGAGAGGTGCCGGCAGAAACCGGACTCCAGAATGTTAGTTTTAGCAATACTGCCGCAAGAACCCCTGTGGCGTACATTACTCCGGCAAACAGAGAAAGTTGCTGGAATACCCCGGGTCCGGTAGCCGGACCGTTTGAGGCGAATCTGGGGGATGGCAGTACGGTAACCTACTTCTGGTATCGGTTTGCCGACCAGCCTGCATTGCTCAATGCCGACCTGAGCAAGGAGGAGCGTGAAGAAATGCAAAGGAGGGTGGAATTGCTGCACCGGAACTGGACCAAGGATCGTGAATACCTGCCTCCACCCACGATTGGAAAACTGGCGGATATTGACCCCGCCCTGATAGTCACGCCACCAGAAGGTTTGGAAGTTGGATATGTTCCGATTGTTATACGTCAGGAATTATCGGAGGTAAATTCTACAGATCGTAGTGCCTTCAACAAGTCCCCGGTAATTGAAGTGTATCCAAATCCGACATCGCATTACTTAAACATTTTACTGCAGACCGTTCCCGACACCAATACGAAACTTCAATTAATGGATATAACGGGGAAAATAATTCAGACTGTAAAATTGTACAACACCAGGGAAGTGCTTGATATCAGGTTTCTTTCAGATGGTCTGTATTTTCTGAATTTCACCAATGGAGTTTATTCAAAGTTCATTAAGTTTATTAAATCGGAATAAGCCAATTACACTTGAAACAATAAATTATTTACGAATGAAATACCTACTTAACATTATCATCGCCTTACTGCTGACCACTATGGTTTCGGCACAGGATAAAGCCTCCACAAAAAACAAGATCCGCGAAGCCAATATCGGCGGGTATATGATCTTGAAGGTGGATAAAGTTGACACCACTTTCAATGCGGGTTACTCAATGTATGCAGCCGCCTTTCCATTAGTAAAAGAGTATCCTGGCCGGAGTTTTCAATCAGGCTTATTCGGTTCGTGGATGTTTCCTCAGAATAACAGTCCTCTGACAAAAAAGGATTTTTATACCGATGTTGAAGGAGGTCTGGGCTGGTGGAACGACACAGAGTACGCCACGGCAACACCAAAATTCATCATGGGCGGAGTGCAGCTGAACTTTGCCGGTTGGGCTAATGGACCTGGCGCCGGACAAGGCAGAGACTGGAGCAATGATAAAGGAAAATATGGAGCAGCTCAGCTGAGTCCCTGGCTTCTATGGCCTCCCGATGGCTTAAACCTGAAGCAGGGCACTTGCGGTGAATTGTTTGGCAGCGGTTACCTCCCATTGCCGCTCACGGAGCCTAAATCCACCACTGCCGGGACCGACGTTCCTACCGGGAATCAGTGCTGGACCCTGTTTATAAATACCGCGAATTTCAAGGGCCCGGTTGCCTTCTTTACCCCTTATTTTTGGTCCCAGGCAACCGTTGAAAATCCCAAATTAAGCGGGATGTTTCTCGATCAGCGCCCCACACAAGCCAACAAGGCATTTCAGATGGAAACACAGCATATACGTTCGGCTGAAGCTACCGACTCTAAAGGCCAGATTTATGTCCGTATCGCTACGACACAGTACCCCCTGGGTGCCGATGGCAATTCAGATCTGTTGCACCGTCTGATGGTATACAACAAGAAGGCGCTCTGGGACAAAGTGGAAGCCTGGTTTAAAGGAGGTGCACAGGCTGATGGCACCATTGATCTGGCAGGAGCTACCATGCAGAAATTTCAAAAAGGGGTCCGGTCGAACTGGAGTCTTTATGGCGATCATATTCCCAAGAATAAACGTGCCTTACTGAATATTACTTCCTATATGGATGCTAATGTCACTGATTCGGCAACCCTCAGGGTCCGCTGGTCAGGTGAGCTTATCACAACGAGAAAAACAGATAACGGCTCTGTTGTAACCCTTCCTGAATATTATAAATTGGTAAAAGAAGGTAATGATACCATTGGTAAGTGGATAGCCGTGTCGCCCAAAGAGGTGCCGGTTGAAACCGGACTTCAGAATGTTACCTTTAACAATACTGAACCACGCACTCCTGTGGCTTATGTGACTCCTGATGAAAAAACGAGTTGCTGGAAAACCCCCGGCCCCGCAGCCGGTCCGTTCAAAGTGAAACTTGGAGACGGCAGCACGTTAACCTACTACTGGTATCGGTTCGCTGACCAGCCTGCCTTGCTCAACGCCGATCTGACCAAAGCGGAGCGTGAAGAAATGCAAAGGCGGGTGGAACTGCTTCACCGGAACTGGACTAAGAACCGGGAATACCTTCCTAAACCCTTGGTTGGGAAATTGGCCGAAATTGACCCGGCTCTGCTAGTCACCCCGCCAAAAGGGCTGGAGATAGGTTATGTTCCCATTGTTACCCAGCAGGGATTAGAGAAATAATACAAATCCAAATGAACTGGTCACGTAAATTAATTTTGCTGTTCGGACTTCTGTCTTTTATCTGCCAGGGTGCTTTTTCACAGGTTGATGAAAATGTTTTCCGTGATAAGAGCAATAAAATTGCTGGTAAAGAGGTGATTGCTGAACCCGTGATGGATGTGCAGCTGAACTTTAATGCAGACTGGCTATTTTATTTAGGCGAATCCCCTGGTTTTTACGTCCCTGAGTTTGATGATTCCGGATGGCGTCGTTTGGATGTTCCTCACGATTGGTCGGTAGAAGGACAATTTGCGGAGGCAAACCCAAGCGGTGCATCAGGCGGCTATCTGCCTTATGGGATCGGTTGTTATCGTAAGCATTTTGTAGTACCGGAGGGTTCAAAAGGGAAACGGATTAAAATCAGGTTTGATGGGGTTTATATGAACTCATCGGTATATCTGAATGGCATATACCTGGGAAACCGTCCGTATGGATTCAGCACTTTTGAATACGATTTAACACCCTTTTTAAAATATGATGGGAAAACCAACGTGATTGCCGTTAAGGTGGATAATTCATTGATTAATAATTGCAGATGGTACACCGGTTCCGGAATTAACCGGAACGTCCGTCTTTTTATTACCGGGCAGCAGCATTTTAAATCCTTCGGCACCTTTTTCAGGACCATTTCAGCAAATGGCAACGTTGCCAGGCTCAAGGTAGATTGCGAGGTAATTTCCAACAATTATACCGAGAGCATGAAAGTTAATTTCCAGCGGTTTCCTGAAGAATGGAAAAAAGTGCTGAAAAAAGCCCGGATAGTTGCACTTCTGAAAGGCAGGGATGGTGGCATTTTTACTAAAGCCATCGATAGCTGTGACCTTAGCGATTACACATCGGTAAAATCCACCCTGAATATTGAAGCTAAAAATCCAGTGCTTTGGTCGGATAAAAACCCATATCTCTACACGCTGGAGCTTCAGTTGTGGATTGAGAACCGCCTGGTCGATACTGAGCAGCAGAAAGTGGGAATTCGTACTATTGTTTTCAATAAAGATCAGGGACTGGTTGTAAACGGAGAGAAAGTGATTATTAAAGGGGTATGCCTCCACAAAGATGCCGGTTCTTTTGGAACCGCAGTCCCCAAGGACGTTTGGCGATACCGGCTTGACAAGCTGAAGGCGCAGGGCTGCAATGCCATCCGCACACACGGACCGGTTGACCCTGCCTTTATTGAGGTGTGCGATGAAAAGGGTATGTATATGATGGCGGAAGCTTTTGATGAATGGAACCATACCTGGCACTATGGCCAGACGGAAGATCCGGCAGGTAAGAACAAATACACCTATCACATTTTCTTCAACCAATGGGCAGAAACCGATTTGAAGGATATGGTCAGGCGTGATCGGAATCATCCCTCCGTATTTATGTATTCGGTGGGAAATGAAGTGCCTGACCAGCGATATCCTGATGGGCCCAAAACCCTGAAAAAGCTTATCGATTGGGCAAAAGAGGAGGATAATACCCGCATGATAACAGCCACTTGCGATTGGTCGCCCTGGGCAAATGCTAATGGATTTTTCGACACCATGGATGTCGCCGGATATAATTATCCCGATCGGTATTTTAAGGAGCATTATCGCGAAGAACATGCCCGCTATCCAAACCGGATTCTGCTTGGCGCTGAGAACTACCTGACTCTCGAAAACTGGCTTGCTGTGCGCGATAATCCAAATGTTGTCGGCCTGTTCCTGTGGGTGGGGATAGATTATTTAGGAGAAGCGCTCGGCTGGCCCCGTCGAGGCTGGGAATGGGGACTGATTGATATCGCCGGTTTCGAAAAACCCTTGTATTACTACTGGCAGGCATTTTGGTCGGAAAAACCGATGGTTCACATCGCAGTAAACCTGAAAGTAAAAGACGACTTCGAGTGGCGCAGCTACAACGTTGCCTCGCACTGGAATTTTAATCCGGGGGAGGTGGATACGGTTTTTGTATACAGCAACACTGAAAAAGTTGAGTTATATCAAAACGGTAAAAGCCTTGGGAAAAAGGCAGTGAATCCAAATACCTATCAGGCCATCTATCTTGTTAATTATAAACAGGGTGAACTGATTGCAAAAGCCTTTAACAAAAACCAGATAGTCGCCACCCATACATTAAAAACGGCGGGTGAACCAAAAAAACTGGGTTTAAAAGAGGAATGGAAATCCGATGGCCCGGAAAGCGAACGACTTGTTTTTCTTACCCTTGAGATCCAGGATGAAAAGGGCACACGCTGTCCATTAGCAAAAAACGAGATAACTGTTGATGTAGCTGGCGCGGGTGAATTGATCGGATTGGATTCGGGAAACCAGTTCAGTCATGAATTGTACAAACAAAACAAACGCGAAGCTTACGAAGGAAGATTGCTGCTGACTATCCGTCCGAAAGGGAAAGGAACGATATCCGTTCAATGCCGGGCAAAGGATTTACAATCAGGTACTATCAATATTCAAAACATAGAGCAATAATGATCAACATCAGGCGAATTCTCTCTTTATCAGTTATACTGTCAATAGGTTTGGTTTTTGCTCCCGCAAAGATGGCTGCCATTGAATTGAATCAGGATGAAACGTCTGGTCAGGTAGTCCTTTCCAATGAAATTGTTTCCCTGGCATTCGATATGTCCAATGGCATGTATACGATTACCGACAAGGCAACCGGGCAATTGATTATTGACCAGGCTGGAGTGTCAGCGGATTCATGGGGCAATACCGATGGTATGAGATTCACAGGGAAACAGGAGGAGGTCAATGATGCGCTTGGCCACGGACACCGTTTGGTAGTTGAGATGGAGCATCCGGGGACCCGGTCGATCCCGGTATATATCTTCAGTTTTGCGGTGTATGATGGAAGGGGGGGTGTAGTCATGGGTTTTGGCATACGGAATATCATGCCGCAGGGAGCCCGATTGATGAAGGCTTCGCCGATGATGCATGGACGGGTGTTGTCCGGAAAGTTGCTGGAGGTGCCGCAAACGCTCAACGGGGCTGCGGGTGCCGATGTCCCGCGTATCGAGAAGGGGCTGAACCGGGCTTGTCCAAACAGCCTGCTATTAACGTGTTTTGCCGATGGGAAACGGTTGTCGCTGGTGTGGGGTGGTCTGGCTAACAAAGAGTTTGGGAAATGGGTTGCCCTGCGTGACGGTAAAATTGATATGAGGGCTGAGGACCCTGTGGGTCGTTTAGTGAATCCGGGGGAAACCTATTTTTCAGAAGACAACTTTTATCTTGATGTCACGCAGCCTGATCCTTTTATTGCTCTTGAAACCTATGGCCTTGCCATGCGGGTGGCAAACAATGCACGACCTAACATTTATGATTTCCCAACATTATGTGGCTGGGCGGTGGGAGCGCTGAGCGGACTCGGCGACATCAATAACAGCGTGGCGTTGATTTCAGAGCTGGAGATGGGGCAAAAGGCGGGCATTACCAAATATACCAAAGTTGCCATCCGCCTGGAGCCGGATACCTATTGCTATAAGGACGGCAATACGGAACAGGGGTGGTGGGATGATGCGCACTGGTCGAAATATGGACATTTGGTCGCCCCGTATGAAACATTTGCCAAGTGGTGTGCAGCACTAAAAGCGCGTGGCGGCATCCCATTCACTTACTTCCAGGTTGGCCTGCCGTCAGACGATTACGCCCGGGCCTTCCCCGGCCACATGCTGTTCAACGATATTTCCCGGCTGCAAGTCAAACATCCGCATCATCAGCCGTTAGTAACCTACGACTATACCGATCCGGATTTTCAGAAACACGTTCTGTCGACCTGGCAACGGCTTAAGAACGACGGTATGACCGGCATCAAATTCGACTACCCCGAGACCGGCTGGCGGCCGGAGGGAGGTTTCGAAAACAAATATGCCACTACTGCTTTTGCCTACCGCGAAGTGTTCCGTCTGTGCCGCGAAGGGTTGGGCCCGGATGCTTTCATACACGAGCGTAATCTGGGGGAAACCGGCCGGCCTATGCTGGACGTTACCGCGGGCTTGGTGGACATGCAGCGGGTTTGGGGAGACTCGAACGAGTATGTACCCGGCATGGTGACCACATGCGGCCTGCGCTGGTATAAAAACCGCGTGGTGTTCAACTACTACCCCGACAGCAAAGCGGTACATAACCGCACGCCCAAAGTACGCCAATCGCTCCTCACCATGATTTTTCTAACCAGCGGGCGACTGGAACTCGCAACGTCTTTCCGTTTGTTCACGCCGGAGATCCTCCATGATGTCACACGCATCTATCCGCTGTATCGTGAGCCGCACAGCGCACGTCCCCTGGATGCCTTTACCGGCATTGCCAATCCGCGTGTGTACGATCTCGAATTGACGCCCGAGTGGCATCAGGTGGCATTGTTCAATCCCGACACGGCCAGAACTGATATGATTTCGGCGGCACTCAGCGGTGAACATGTTGCCGGAGCCATCGGACTCGATCCCGCTGCATCCTATTATGTTTATGAATTCTGGTCGGACTCGTTAGTCGGCAAGTATTCCGGTACCGCAAAAATTGAGAAACTTTTAGGGCCTACCCATTGCGCCATGCTCTCCATCCGAAAGGTTCAATCGAATCCGCAGGTTTTATCCACTAACCGCCATGTGCTTCAAGGCTGGGTGGATCTGGCCAATGTTAAGTGGGACGCCAAAGGAAATAGTTTGTCAGGCGTAGCCAAGGTGATCGGCGGCGAACCTTTCAAAATCGTTGTGGCCGGCAATGGCAGCAAAGCAACCCGCGTAACAGCTTCCGGGGCAAAGGCAAAACTTCAAAAACACCCCGCCGATGGGCTGGTACAAATCATCCTTGAGCGCCCGGATAATGGGGAGGTCTCCTGGCAAATCAACTTTAATAAACCCTGAGTATGATTTCAAAATATTTTTCCGCTTTTTGTCTTACTAGCCTTCTGCTCTTCGCTTTTACCATCATGGTTAGCGCCTCCGTTGTTGATGAAAAACCACTGCTGCATCCTCTTTTCGCCGATCATGCTGTTCTGCAGCGCGATTTCAGGGTGCCTGTCTGGGGATGGGCTCAGCCCGGTGCAACGGTCACAGTCAGCTTTGCGGGACAAAAGAAAAATGCCACCGCGGCAGCCGACGGTAAATGGATGGCCCGCCTCGATCCCATGGCGGCAAGCAGAAAAGGCCGGGTACTCAATGTGCAATCGACCGATCGCAAATTGAAATCTCAAATCTCCGACATTCTCGTCGGTGATGTATGGATTTGTTCCGGCCAGTCGAACATGGAGATGGGCATCGGATTGTGCAGGGTACCCGACGAGATCGCTGCTGCTAATTATCCAGGGATCCGCTTGTTGACCGTGCCCCAGAAGATTGCCTACACGCCGGAAGCCACGCTCAGTTGCAGCTGGCAGCTATGCAGTCCGGCAACCATCATAAAAGGCCCCTCGGGAGGATTCTCAGCCGCGGCCTATTTCTTCGGCCGGGACCTTCACAGCGAACTTAATGTTCCGATCGGCCTTATTGAAACTTGCTGGGGTGGTACAGTCTGCGAGGCGTGGACCAGTGCCGGAGCGCTGGCTCCGCTGTCAGATTTCGCATCCGACCTGGAACGGGTGAAAGAGGTGACAGCCTCTCCCGAAAAAGATCAGCTCGGTGCAGTAATGGATAAATGGTACCAAACCCATGACCCTGGGACCACAAATGCCTGGTTCAAAACGGAAACCGATGTATCCTCCTGGAAAACGGCAAACATGCCCGCTGACTGGCAAAAGTGCGGAATACCCGGTTATGAAGGCGTTGTCTGGGTGCATCACACATTTGAAGTGCCTTCCAATTGGAGCGGCAAAGAGGTCGTCCTCAGCTTTGGTACAATCGGCGACTGCGATATTACCTGGGTTAACGGAATCCCTGTGGGTCACACAGATAACTTTGATAAGCCGCGAATCTACAAAGTGCCGGCCACGGTGATTAAACCAGGCACAAACATAATTTCCATGAGAGTGGTGAATTCCGGAGGCGGCGGTTTTTTCGGCCCGGCTGAACAAATGAAGGCCTACCCATCCGGAGATGAATCCTCTGCCATCACACTTGCTGGTCTGTGGCGGGTTCAGGAAACTGCCGCCCGCGCTGCCACCGGAGCCCCGCTGATCGGTAACCCAAACGTCTGCTCGGTGCTGTACAACGGAATGATCGCGCCCCTTTTACCTTTTGCCATTAAGGGAGCCATCTGGTACCAAGGCGAGAGTAACGCCGACAGGGCCTATCAATACAGCACTTTGCTCCAAACGATGATCTCCGACTGGCGCGCCCGCTTCGGTGTCGGCGACTTCGGATTCCATATCGTTTCACTGGCCAATTTCATGAAAACATCTGATGTGCCGCAAGAAAGCGCTTGGGCAGAACTGCGTGAAGCACAGGCTGTAGCCGCAAAAGCGATGCCCGGATGCGGTATCGCCATGGCCATCGATATCGGTGATGCAGCGAACATCCATCCTCGAAACAAACTGGAAGTTGGACGCCGGCTGGCATTAAGCGCTCTGGCCAACACGTACGGAAAGAATATCGAATGGTCGGGACCATGGTACAAATCCATGGAAATTACTCCCAAAGGTATCAGGCTCACTTTTGATCACGCCCAAAGCGGGCTCATCGCCAAAGGAGATAAATTAACCGGATTTGCGATTGCCGGTGCCGATAGGAAGTTCGTCTGGGCAAATGCAGTAATTGACGGATCAGCCGTATTGCTTTCTTCACCTCAGGTTCCCGCCCCTGTAGCTGTCCGATATGGGTGGGCTGATAATCCGGTATGCAACCTTTACAACAAGGAAAACCTGCCTGCTGTGCCGTTCCGTACCGATGACTGGCCCGGCATTACAAAACCGACTGATAAACAGGAGATTAATTTACTTCGATGAAATCAACCCTTCTCACCACTCTCCTGCTCACCCCATTGGCTTCTCAGGCTGCTGATACGCCAAAGCAGGCGAAACCCAACATCATAATTATTCTCGCCGACGACCTTGGCTATGGTGATATCGGTTGCTACAATTCGGAATCCAAAGTCGCCACACCAAACCTCGATCGACTTGCAAAGCAAGGTATCCGGTTCACCGATGCGCATTCTCCGTCCACCGTTTCTACACCCAGCCGGTATGGCCTGCTGACAGGCCGGATGGCCTTCCGTATCCCCTATAAAGGGGTATTTGCCGGTGTAGGTGGGCCTTGCCTCATCACTGAAGATCAGCTGACATTGCCGCAGATGCTCCGCAACCAGGGATATGCCACCGCGATGACAGGCAAGTGGCATGTCGGACTGAGTTTCTTTGACAAGGATGGGCAGCGCATCACGAAACAAGACGTTGAAGGCGTGAAGATGATCGATTATTCACGGGCAATTCCGGACGGGCCGATTAATCGGGGTTTCGACCAGTTTTTCGGTACTGCATGCTGCCCGGCCACTGATTTTCTTTATGCCTTCATTGATGGTGATCGCATTCCGGTACCTCCCACCGGGATGCTCGACAAATCGAAGCTGCCCAAACACCCGTATGCCAACGACAACCGCGAGGGCATGATCGCCCCAAACTATGACCTGGAAGAATTGGATATGGTTTTCCTGAAAAAGAGCCGGGAGTTCCTGGAACAACACGCAAAAAATCAGCCGGATAAACCATTTTTCCTATACCACGCAATGAATGCGGTGCATCTGCCCTCTTTCGCCTCAAAGCAGTTTCAGGGCAGCACAAAGGCCGGACCCCACGGGGATTTCATCCATGAACTCGATTACATCGTGGGTGAGTTGATGAAAACTCTCGAGCAGCTTGCGTTGGCAGACAACACGATAGTTATGTTTTCCAGCGACAACGGTCCGGAAACTACAGCAGTGGTTCACATGCGTGCCGACTATGACCATGACGGGGCACGGCCCTGGCGCGGGATGAAACGCGATCAGTGGGAAGGGGGCCACCGGGTTCCCTTCATCGTTCGCTGGCCAGGTAAAATCGCATCCGGCACAACGAGCGATGAAACAGTCTGCCTCACCGATATCATGGCGACATGTGCTGCTATTACCGGCACCGTTCTGCCTGATAGCGCCGCCCAGGACAGCTTTGATATTCTTCCCTTACTGCTCGGCAAAAAGAGTGATAACAGTATCCGCCCATACACCCTGCATCAGACCATCAGTCTGGCGCTCGCCATCCGCAAGGGCCCCTGGAAATACCTCGATCATCGCGGCTCGGGCGGGAATAACTACAACAATCCCGAGCTCAAACCCTTCGCCCTTCCTGACAATTCGCCCGATGCACCGGGCCAGCTTTACAACCTCGAAACCGATCCAGGGGAAACAGTGAATCTCTATTTCAAACACCCGGAGATCGTTGCCGAATTGAAGGCGCTGCTGGAAAAGAGTAAAGTTGAGGGGCGCAGCGCATTGAAATAATAGCTGCCTCCGCATAAATGGCAGAATGAGCCAAAACCACTCAGATTTGCACTTCCTATTGTTTCAGAAGAATAAGTAAATTTGGTTTTGAGTATTTCACATTGATTTTCAATATGATAAACAGGACTACTATATATCAGATACCCGAAAGTTTTCGAGTATTGACTCGTTAGTGGTAATATTAGAAATATGAAATCAAAAATCATCCTTGTTATTGTGCTCTGCTTTTTTACAGCTACATGCACAACTTTATCGGACACAAAAAATGAAATTGTTGAAATAGACATTTTGGAAGGTTATCAAAATGTTAGAGATTTTAAACTCAGTGAAATTGTGTCTGATGTTAGCTATGTTAAGTTAGAAAACCTTCCAAACGCGCATTTTTCACTTGGCATACCCATTATCCATAACAAATATATTTTGATAAAAGCTGTCCGAGAGAACCGCTTGATACTGTTTGAATCCAATGGTAAATTTATCCGAATTATTGGAAGACAAGGTAAAGGGCCTGGTGAATTTCTAGGTTTTCAGGATGTCTATTTTCACCCCAAAGATCCTAAAATCCTAGTTCACGATGAGACCTCAAAAAAAATCCTGATCTACTCGATTGAAGGTAAATATCTGGATGAATTCAATTATTCTTCACATTACAAACGTGCATTCCAAAAAGTTTTCTTCAATAGAGAGGGTGATATTCAGGTGGTACTTAGAAGACCTGATCAACAAGTTGCAGACTTTCCGTTGGTTAGAATTCTCGATAGTACGTTTCAAGAGAAAAAACAATACCATTACATTACCAACGAGAGTATTGCAAAAGGAAATCGAACCGGATTCTCAAATTACTGGATCGACAATGGTGAGTTATTTATGCAAGAATTCTGTTATGATACAGTCTATAAGAATCATGAAGACGGACTCTCGGCCCTATTTAAAATCAACTTAGGGGAAAATCATTCACCGACCTTCTACATAGCTAATAATCCCGGAGTATGGGCATACAACTCTATCCTTTATTTAAGAAGTATTGGGGATTATTTTTTGCTTTATGCACACCTTCCTAAGTTTGGAGAAGAACGTATTCCATTGGTATACAACATAAAATCAAATCAACTATTTCGACCAAAAAAACCCAAAACAAAGTTTCTTTCTAATGAAGACTTACAAGGAATAAACAATGATATTGATGGACTTGGTGAAGTGATAATTGTCGATACTTGGGACGGTAAAATAGCAGAGGTATTGAATATCATCGATCTACAGGAAGCTATTGAAAAAGAGCAGCTTGAAATTGAGATTACTCATCCAGAGAAAAGAGAACAATTGATTGAATTGGTTAGAAATATGGATCCTGAGGATAATCCTATTGTCCGGATCTTTACGTTGAGATAGAACTCAAGAAACAAAGCAAACTACCGCTATTCCCTATGCTTACCTATTTGGATCGTTCGCGCAATCCTTGGGGCCAGCGCACAGAGAGACAGAATAAAAGACATTAAAATTATGAGTAACGCAAAAATATCCATACGTTTCTTTGACGACCGCGAAGTGTTTATGGAAGGTATTGACTACTCCTATTACTACGAAGGAAATGACTAATGAAAAATTTTGTACTATATTACAAACATATTCATTATTTTTGCTCAGAATATAGTATAAAAATGAATTCGAAGAAACAGGTTCTATTTCCAAAACACCAGAGAATATTCGAAGTATTTGGTGAAAATATTAAGCTCGCAAGAAAACGTCGCAAACTGACAACCATCCAGGTTGCCGAACGCGCCGATATCTCCAGAAATACCCTTTACCTGATTGAAAAAGGAAATCCGGGGGTATCTGTAGGTGCTGTATTTAATGTAATGCGTGTACTCGGTTTACAGGACGATTTCCTGAAACTGGCTGCCGATGATGAACTCGGAAAAAAGCTCCGGGATATTGAACTCCTTGGTAAAAAATAATCATGTCAGCAGATAAAACAGAACTGTTTGTTTATGCACATTGGTTAGGGATGCCGGAACCGGTTCTTATTGGCATATTGTCGGCTCACCAGGGCAAAGGCCGTAAATCATTCAGCTTTGAATATGATAAGCGCTGGCTTAAAGGAAAGGAACTGCGTCTTTTGGATCCGGATATAGGCTTCTTTTCGGGCCCGCAGTTTCCGGATAAAAAAGAAAACTTTGGAGTATTTCTCGATTCAATGCCTGATTCCTGGGGAAAAAATCTCATGAAAAGAAAGGCGGCCTTGCAAGCCAGTAAAGATGGTAAAATCGCTCCCTTGCTGTACGACATTGACTTTTTGCTTGGTGTTTCCGATACCTGCAGGATGGGTGCCTTACGATACAAAATTGATCCTCTCGGCCCCTTTTTGAGTGATGACCAGAACTCCCCGGTTCCACCCTGGACTTCAGTTGGCGAGTTGCAGCGTATTGCAGGCCTGGTGGAATCTGATAAATCAACTAAAAACCTTAACAAGTGGCTTGTTTTGTTAATGGCTCCGGGATCTTCGCTGGGAGGTGCCAGACCCAAAGCCAATATCCTGGATAAAAATGGTCATCCCTGGATAGCTAAGTTCCCCTCAAGGAACGATCGCATTGATAAAGCAAAGTGGGAGTATCTGGCTTACCGGCTTGCTCTATCCGCAGGAATCCATATGGCTGAATCGAGAATTGAAAAAGTTTCAGGTGCCTTCCATACATTCTTTACAAAAAGATTCGACAGGCAGGACGGTGAGAGGATTCACTTTGCTTCGGCTATGACACTTACTGGTAATAACGAAGATACTATCCGTGACAATCCTGCCGGATATCTTGATATTGCACTATTTATTCAGAATCATAGTGGGAACCCCAAAGATGATCTCCATGAACTTTGGAAAAGAATCATTTTTAATATCGCCATATCCAATACCGACGATCATTTACGCAATCATGGATTCATCATTGATCAGGGTAACTGGAGGCTGAGTCCCGCATTCGACCTCAACCCGTCCATTGACAAGGAAGAATTATCACTTACCATTGACGAAACCAGCGGAGTGCTTGATTTTGGTATTGCCCTCCAGGTTTCTGAGTATTTCAGACTAAACAAAAATGAGGCGGAAGCTATCCTATCCACGGTTAAGAAGTCTGTTATCAATTGGGAAAAAATTGCCAGACAAACCGGAATATCGCGCAATGAAATAGAAATCATGAGTTCAGCGTTCAGGTATTGACTATTCCTGTTACTACGAAGAAAATGACTAATGATAATTTCAAACTATAGTAAACCCGGGTAGAGTAAGCACACAAACAACACAAACATGAAAATATCAAAAGCTAAAAAGAGGTGGGGCATCATTGTGTTGTTGCTTGCAGCAATCATCAGCCTGGCCATTTATCCTCTGCCGCATCAGAATCCCATTCAATATTTTGAAAGAGAAAGCGGGCAGCTAAAAACCGAAAAGGTGGCCGGCGAAAAGTGGTTGGTATGGTTGTATTACAATCCAATAGGAGAAGCAACCTTGTGGGCGTTGGCGAATAGAAAGCTGGTTTCATCGATTTACGGTAATATGATGGATCGTACTTCTTCAGCGAAAAAGATAAAACCCTTTATTGAAGATTTTGATATTGATATGAGCGTTGCTCAAGAACAGGAGTTCAAAAATTTCAACGATTTTTTTACGCGAAAACTGAAGGATGGCGCAAGACCGGTTGATACCTGCTCCAATATTGTTGTATCACCTGCAGATGGAAAGATTTTGGCTTATTCCGATATTAGTAACTCCGATTTTATTATAAAGGGATATCGCTTTAATATATCCTCTTTTTTGGATAATCCTGATCTCGCACAAAAGTACCATGATGGCGCACTGCTCATCATCCGGCTGGCTCCGGTCGATTACCATCGTTTTCATTTTCCGGTGAGTGGAGATTTGTCTCCAAACAAAAAGATTAATGGTGTCTATTATTCAGTCAACCCCTTTGCTTTACGAAAAAAGGCTGAAATATTCTGTCTGAACAAACGGGAATATGCCATCATTTCAAATCCTTTGTTTGGTGATGTTATTATGGTCGAAGTTGGTGCCACCATGGTAGGAAGCATCGAACAAACTTTTAAAGGAAGTTCTGCAAATAAAGGCGAAGAGAAGGGCTACTTCAAATTTGGAGGCTCAACGGTAGTACTCCTTTTTGAAAAAAATAAAATTCACATTGATGAGAATTTATTAGTCAATACGGCAAAGGGCTATGAAACTTCTGTTAAAATGGGAGAAAGAATTGGAACCGATACTCATTCCTGGCTGATCAAAGAAATTTAAAATTGACCAGCTATGAAAAAACGCCCGATTTTCATCATCAGCCTTGGTAGACCGGTAGTAAACTCCTTCCTTCCGGTCTGCTGGGGCCAGTGCAAATCCTGATCAGCGAAAAATAAAATATTATATGGCTAAAAAATCACAAACACCGGAGAATGCCATTTCGCGGCGTCACTTCTTGTATTCATCCTCGCTGGCTACTGCCGCTATTGGCCTTAGCCCACTAACTGGCCTGGCTGCCCCGATGCGGGACAAAACTGACCGGGCTGACTCAACGGGGAAATTATGCTTATGGTCTGACCGTCCGGCAGAAGCCTGGATGACTGAAGCCTTTCCGATCGGCAATGGACCCATGGGGGCGATGCTCTTCGGCGGCACCGCGATCGAGCGGATCCAGTTCAATGAGATCAGTCTCTGGGGCGGAGATCGAATGGCCGTTGACGGTCTGGGTGATGAAGGCCAAAACATGGGCTCCTATCAGGCGTTTGGCGATATCTTCATCCATCTCGGGCATGATTTCTCCAAGGTGACCGATTACCGGCAGGAGCTCGATATTGATCGCGCCGTTCATCAGGTGACCTACGAATACAACGGCGTGCGCTATCAACGCACAGCCTTCGCCAGTCATCCCGACGGGGTCATGGTGATCCACCTGACTGCGAACAAGCCCGCTGCCTATAGTGGCCGCGTTCAGCTTGCCGACATGCACCAGGCCCGGATTGCCGCCGATGGCAATAGGATCAGCTCGGTGGGCAAATTGGAGAACGGTTTTGAATATGAAGCCCAATTGCTCGTGCTGAATAAAAAAGGCGCCATCGCAGCGAAAGATGACGGGGCATCGGCCAAAAACCAATGGGACATTGCCGTGCCCACCACCAATCTGGCCTTCGACCAATGCGACAGCCTTACACTGATACTCGGGGCGGGCACGAACTTCCTCCAGGATCACAACAAGCAGTGGCTGGGTGAACATCCGCATGCTGCCGTCAAGAAGCGGGTGGATTCCGCTGCCAGTCAGAGCGTGAAGGAGTTACTGTCGCGTCATGTAAAAGATTATCAATCCCTCTTCCATCGTTTTTCCCTCGATGTGGGAACCACTGCACCTGACCTGCTGGACAGGACCACGCTGGCGCGGCTGGAGGACTACGTAAAAAATACGACGGTCGATCCCAATCTTGAAGCCCTGCTCTGTCAGTACGGCCGCTATCTGCTAATCAGTTGTTCGCGCCCGGGATCTTTGCCAGCCAATCTCCAGGGAGTCTGGAACGACAGCAACGAGCCCGCCTGGGCCGGCGACTACCACTCGAACATCAACCTGGAAATGAACTACTGGCCGGCCGAGCCAACCAATCTCGCGGAATGCCACCAACCGCTTATCGACTATGTCACCAGTATCCGCGAGGTGAGCGCGAAGAATACGCAAAGAAACTACGGTAAGGTCAGGGGCTGGACTGTCCAGACAATGAACAACGCCTGCGGTGTTTCGTATTGGAAATGGAACCCGCCCGCCAGCGCCTGGTATGCGCAGCATTTGTGGGAACATTTCGCCTTTGGCCGGGATCAGGACTATCTCCGAAACTCCGCCTATCCCGTTCTAAAGGAAGTTTGCCAGTTCTGGGACGATCACCTGAAGCGGAGACCCGACGGCACGCTCGTCACACCCGACGGCTGGTCGCCCGAGCATGGCCCCGCCGAAGAAGGTGTGACCTACGATCAGGAGATCATTTACGACCTGTTCACCAACACGATTGAAGCCGCCGATGTCCTCGGCGATGATAAGGAATTCCGGGATCACATCGCTGGCCTGCGCGACAAACTGCTCAAGCCGAAGATCGGACGCTGGGGACAACTGCAGGAGTGGGAAGCCGATAAGGACGATCCCAAAGATGACCATCGGCACGTTTCCCATCTGTTCGCGTTGTACCCCGGGCACCAGATTACCCGGGCAAACACACCCGCACTTGCCGAAGCTGCCCGCGTTTCCTTACAAGCCCGCGGCGACAAAAGCACCGGCTGGAGCCGCGCCTGGAAGATCAATTTCTGGTCGCGGCTGTGGGACGGCGATCACGCCTACACCATGCTGCGAAGCTTGCTGAACGTTGTCCACGGGACGAAAACCATTTACGGGGAGAGTGGCGCAGGTGTTTATCCAAACCTGTTCGACGCCCATCCGCCCTTCCAGATCGACGGCAATTTTGGTGCGACAGCTGGAATCTGCGAGATGCTGGTGCAAAGTCACACGGGAGGCATTCATCTGCTCCCCGCACTGCCCAAGGCATGGCCATCCGGAAAAGTTACCGGCCTCTGTGCACGCGGTGGATTCGAGGTTGATCTGAGCTGGAACAATGGTCAACTCACCCGGGCAGTGATCCATTCCGGGGCAGGCCTCCCGTGCAAAGTCATTTATGGCGACAAGAGCTGGACATTGGACACCGCAGCCGGTAAGACCTATCCACTCAGCTGATTCTCTATTTTTTCAATTCGTTTGTTCTGATCTTCCCTTCTGTGTTGGCCAGTTCATACAGGCTGATAAAACCGGCTTTGATGATTTTTTGCATCAAATCGAGGTTGGCCTTGTCTGAATGATCCATAGGACCATGATAATCAGTTGTAAATGCGGCGTCAAATCCGTAAACCGGAACTTTCTTCTGTGCAAACGCCTCAAAATCAGTGCCTCCGGTCGGTTGTTTGGCGGGCCTGAACTTAATGTCCAGTCCAAGTTCATACTGGGTATTGGCCTTTTCCACCAAATCCTTCAATACCGGAAAGGCTTCCGTATAATCCATGCCCGCTTTGAATCCGGAAGTGTCCTTTTCCGGCCGACGGGAAATCATATCGAAGTTCAGGTCGAGAACAAGATTCTCCTGGTGAGGGTACTTGTCAACAAAATATTGTGAACCCAGCAAGCCTTTTTCCTCTCCTGTCCAGGCGGCAAAAATGATCGTCTTTTTGGGTTTAACTCCTGTTGCTACAAAAGCTTTTGCAAGTGTCATGACACCCACTGTTCCGGAAGCATTATCATCAGAACCGTTCCAGATATAGCCATTGTAGGTTCCAAGGTGATCATAATGAGCACCCACTACGACAATCTCATTGGGATTTTCTCCTTCTATCATGGCCAGAACATTGCGCCCGCGAACAGTCTGAGTAGTCGTGGAAGCGGTCAGATGGATTGATTTACCCTTAATCTCTCTGGAGCCCGTCTTGAGTTTTGTTGCGGCATTTTCCTCAAATTCTTTGATATTGATTCCCGATCCGTTCATGATTTCCGTTACCACCTTTGGTGCCAGGGAAATAATAATCACCGAAGCGGCAAGGGTGTCGACAGGAAGACTTATGTTCAATAAGTTTGAATTCAATGGTTTCTCGCCCTCGTATATCCTGGTGTTATATCGGAAGGGAATATTGACGGGATTTCCCATTCTGAAGCCAGGGTAATCGATCACGCCGGCCACCTCATATTTCCTGAGCAGATTGTCTTTAACCTGGTATGACTGATATAAGGTGTTTCTGTCTTTCAAATTCAGTTTTTTATAAGCCATGGATGTAGTATCCCGATTTCCCGGCAGTCCATTGATTCTGAGAACGATTTTCCCCTTCAGGTCGAGGCCCTTAAAATCGTCATATCCCAGTGAATCATTCTTATATCCGTATCCGATAAAAACAATCGATGCGGTAATCTCCTGACCAGTTCCTGTGGCCTGGACCGAATAGTCACTTCCCTTGGTCAAAACAAATTTACGCTGTTGATTTCCTTCCTGAGAAATCAGTTCCATGGAAGATTCACTCTTGAGCGTCTGAACGAAAGGGATATTCTGGAAATAACCCCTACTGGGCGGATTCATTTTGGGCCGGCTGCCCGACATGAACAGATAGGCCTGATCCATGCTGAAATTGTACCCGCCACCCACCATATCACCGGCTGGTTGAAGTCCATAGATTTGAAAAACAGAAGAGATATAATCGCCTGCCATAAATTCGCCCCTGGTTGATGTTTCGCGTCCCTCCATCCAGTCAGAAGCCAGAAAATCCAGCTGGCCCTTTATTGCTTCCTTAGTAATGGCATGTAACCCCATCGCAACAGGATCATGTTGGGCTATTGCAGTATTGCCGAAAATGAGGGCGGCAGCCAACAAGGCAAGTATTCGGTTTGATTTCATGGTGTCTGGTTTGATTTACTTTATTAATTATATTTCAGCCAAATTTGGGTAAAATATCAATGCGGTGTTGGAGGGCTGGAACCAATATTACTTGGAAGCGATGAAAGACTTTTTAAAAAAATGAATATAATCCAACATATAAGAAGATTCATTGATTTAAATGAAAACGAGGTGGTAGCTTTTAATTGGAGCACAATTTCTTAATCCTGTTAAATTTTTATCAGCCCTTTATAGGGTATGTTTGCTTCGTTAAACGAAATATAACAAATACCGTGAGCAAATTAAACGAGAAATTATTAGAAGTACTTAAGCATGAAGGCGTTGTATCTATCATGTCATGGGGAGTAGAACCTCACTTAGTAAACACCTGGAATTCCTACCTGGTAATTACTGAAGATGAGCGTATTTTAATTCCTGCCTACGGCTTTCGGAAAACTGAGAAAAATGTTGATGTAAACAATAAGGTCAAATTAACCTTGGGCAGCAAAGATGTTTTGGGATACAAAGATAATCCGGGAACGGGCTTTTTGATAGATGGCACTGCCAGCTATATCGAATCGGGCGATGAATTTGATCTAATGAAAAGCAAATTTTCCTGGCTCACCAGGGTATTAGAAATCACAGTGAATAAAGCCAAGCAGATGTTATAGGGAACGGATTCCGACGGGCTAAACAGATTAAGGCGGGGTGCCTTTGGATAAACTTTTCTATGCCTAATGCGTCCTATTCAGGCGATAGTAGCAATTTGAAATTGACTGATAGAAAAGAACATCCGTAAGAAACTTTGATTATGAAAATCTATTCCCTATCACTGGCAATCGTTATCTGCTTAAGTCAGTATTCTGGTACTGCTGAAACATTCAGCAAACAACTTTTTTCTGGAATGAAATGGCGCAGTATCGGTCCCTACCAGGGCGGCAGATCTCTTACAGCAAGTGGTGTGGTTGGCATCCCGTTAACTTATTATATGGGTGCAACCGGAGGTGGAGTTTGGAAAACCATTGATGGTGGAATTACCTGGTTCCCTGTTTCAGATTCAACTTTTCATTCTGCATCAGTGGGTGCCCTGGCTGTTGCTCCAAATGATCCGAATGTGATTTATGCAGGAATGGGCGAAGCTGCCATTCGCAACACCGCAATTATGGGTGATGGCATTTATAAAAGCATCGATGAAGGTAAAACATGGAAGCATGTGCTGACGCTTGATGCATCTGCAATAGGAAAAATAATTGTTCACCAAAAAAATTCCGATATCGCTTTTGCGGCTATAACAGGTAAAATGTTCGGAGTGAACAAAGAGCGAGGCATATACCGGACAAAGGATGGAGGAAAAACTTGGCAGCAGGTACTCTATAAGAACGACAGTACCGGCGCAATTGATATTGATTTTGATCCCACTAATCCCAATATTATTTACGCTTCCTTGTGGCAGGTGAACCGGAAACCCTGGGCACTTGCAAGTGGCGGAATGGGAAGTGGTTTGTATAAAAGCACTGATGGAGGAGACACATGGAATTCACTTTCCCAAAATCCCGGAATGCCAAAGGGATTGTTAGGAAAAATATGTGTTGCCGTTTCAGCAACCAATCCACAACGGGTGTATGCCATGATTGAAAACAAAGCTCATCCCGGTTTATACAAAAGTGATAATGCCGGAAAAACATGGAGCATCGCTTCTGTAAAAAACGATCTTTCCCAGCGTCCATGGTATTTCTCTGAAATTTTTTGTGACCCGAATAATGAGAATGTTCTTTATGTGAGCAATGTTGATTTTTGGAAATCAATTGATGGTGGAATTACGTTCACAAAAATCCTTCAGGAGCATGGAGACAATCACGACATGTGGATTAATCCAAACAACTCTGACAATTTTATTATCTCTGATGATGGAAGTGCTTCAGTCACTTTTAATGGTGGAAGAACCTGGACAAGTGAAGATTTACCCACAGGGCAGTTTTATCATGTGAACCTTGATAACGATTTTCCATATCACGCATACGGCGGTCAGCAGGACTTGGGACCCGTTCGGATAGCAACCAGATCTTATGGAGAATCAATCTCAAGAAATGATTGGTATGTTCCTGCAGGAGGCGAAGCCGGATACATTGTTCCCGACCCCGCTGATCCTGCGGTTTCCTATGGCGGCGAATATGATGGCATCATGAGTCGTCATGATAAAAAAAATGAGCAGTATCAAAGTGTTTCTGTTTATCCGCTTATCAATGATGGATGGGGTGCTAACTTCTTGAAGAATCGTTTTGCATGGACCTATCCGATTTCATTCTCCCCTTGGAACAACCAGGTAATGTACTGCACTTCGCAATTTGTGCACCGCACTAAAAATGGTGGAATGAGCTGGGAAACCATTTCTCCCGATCTCACACGTAATGATCCTTCAAAGCAATTACAAAGTGGAGGGCCGATTACACCCGACAACACCGGTGCCGAAATTTTCTGCACTGTTTATGCATTCGCAGAATCACCGGTTAAAATTGGCGAACTATGGGCAGGCAGTGATGATGGACTTATTCACCTGAGTACCGATGATGGAAAAACATGGAGTGATGTGACACCAAAAGATTTACCTGCATGGTTGACGGTGAGTATTATCGAGCCATCACATTTTGAAGCGGGTACCTGTTTTTTTGCAGCGCATCGTTATCGTCTCGACGATACACGTCCATATATTTATCGTACTACCAATTATGGAAAAACATGGACACTGATCACGAATGGCTTAGCCGTGAATGTGTATTCCCGTTGTGTTCGTGAAGATCCCAACAGAAAGAATCTGTTGTATGCAGGAACAGAAACATCGGCATATATTTCATTTAACAATGGTGATAACTGGCAATCCCTGCAACTGAATCTTCCGGTTACCCCTGTGCATGATATGCAGGTAAAAAAAGATCTAAAGGATCTGGTAATAGCTACACATGGCAGAGGATTTTGGGTGCTGGATGATTTAACTCCATTCTATCAGATCAGCGATTCAGTTTCAAATGCTGATTATTGGCTGTATCAGCCCAATGTTGCAATTCGCATGGATGGAAAGCAGCTTGATCCTGAAAAAGACGAGACGATAAAAAAACAAGCCGGCACCAATGCGCCAAATGGAGTCATCATAGATTATTATCTGAAAGAAAAGCCAAAAGGGGAAATTAAATTGGTCTTCTATTCATCAGATGGCGATAGTATAATTACATTCTCCAACAAGTTTGATAAGTATGGAAAACCACTTAAGAAGGTTATAAATCTTTATGAAGACCCAAAACACCAGGACGATATTTTGCCAACCGACAGTGGCATGAATCGATTTGTTTGGAATTTAGTTTACCCTGATGCAAAACACTTTGAAGAAGAATACTGGTCAGCAGGTTCATTGGCAGGCGCTAAAGCACTACCCGGAAATTACATCGTAAAGTTGATGAAAGGTGATTCCCTTTTGATGAAAAGAAATTTTTCAGTCGTGCTAAATCCGAAAATAAAAACGTCTCAGGAAGATTTAAAATCGCAGTTCGATTTAATGATGGCACTGAATAAGAAGCAAAATGAAATTATTAAAACAATCCTGCAGATCCGTGGTGTACAAAGCCAGGTGAACAATTTCATCAACAGTTTCAGCGACTCAACAAAAATTATATCCCTGAAAAAAGTAGCAAAGCCATTACTTGATTCATTGAAAATCATTGGCGACACACTCATCAATTCCAGGATCAAGGCAAACGAAGATGCTCTTCGCTATCCAATGCAATTATTTGAGCGATACAATTCATTGCAGGATTTCATACGCACGGCTGATGCTAAACCAACAGAGCAGGAAAACAAGGTTTTTGAAGAACTGAATGCGAGATTAACTCCTGAATTAAGGCGGTTACAAGTTGTTTTTGACAAACAGATTCCAGCATTCAATGATGCAGTGAAGCAATTGGATTTAAAGGTTGTTGATCCTGGAAGAGCGATAAAGCAATAAAAACTTACCTGTTTCCAATAGAAAAATCACTTAACAAAGAATATTCCCGCCTTTCCAATTAACCCCGAAGGCAACAACGCGCTTTTCGCACTAAAATGGCCTTTTGCATTCGTGTGGGTGTAGGGAGGTTTATCCGGATTTCTCCAATCTCCTACAATCCTGTTGTTCCAGGTATTCGTGACCTGAACCTGAATCTCATTGATTCCCGGTTTGATATGTTCCGTAATATCAGCCTGGTATGGGGGAGTCCAGATAATTCCACAATCGGTGCCATTAATGATTACCCGCGCGACCTTCTGAATATTCTCAAAAGTTACATAAGCGTGTGTTCCCTTTGCAAGCATTTCCTTTTCAATGGTAAACTGCCTGGTATAATTTGCGGTGCCTGAATAGAACTTTACCCCTGCTGAATCTGCTGCCGTCCAATCTATCAATTTTTCCATTTTAAAGGTCGATGGTCCACCCATGGACTGATCAAAGCTTACCGTCCACCTGTCCGTCAGATCGATCGGAGCAGTGGCAGTGGAATGACCGGAAAAACCAAACTGCAGATCTGCCGAAAGGTCCTTGTCATTTTTCCCGGAGGATTTATCTTTAAAAACGACAAACCTGGATGCCAATGGATCCATGATCAGTTCGATGCTGATCCCACCGTCCACTTTTGAGTACTTCACCGATCGTTGTATAAGACCCGATTCAGCGTCCCACAATTCCGGAACCCTGTTGGAGTCCACCCGGAAGGTACAGGTCACGTGTTGCTCTGCAGGACTGCTGTTTGAAACAAAATAGATGTCCTCACCTGCTGTCCGGTGATGGATATAATCGATCACATATTGACTATTATCGATGCCTTTTACCTCAAGATCCTGCTTTACTTTCATCTCCTCCAAAACCTCTTTCACCGTTTTGCCCCAATATACTTTTCCTTTTCCGAAGGTGTTTGAAAATACACTTTTGCCATCCGCCTGACCCCATAACTTCCCGGCAATGGTTTTTATCTCATTGTCGCAATCCGGATAATTTTTTAGCGAGGTGCTTCTTTCCGGCTTTGGTCCAATCACGGTAGCTCCATCAGATACCAGTTTCTCCAGGCTTTTTAATACTTCAAAAGAGATATCCACCCTGTTCGGCAGCAGCATCACCCGGTAGGATATGCCGGAGGGCAGCACCAGTTTTCCATCTTCCACCCTTAATGTGCTTGTGATAATATCGGCATTGATATAGTCAAAATCATAGCCTTCCAATGGCCCCACATTCACTGGCTTGGGCTGGCCGCAATGCAAGCACTGGTCGTCATTGTATATGGGCTTGATATTCGGATCGATCCGTTTGGGCGGTATCAGATTGGGTTGCTGGTCACCATAATAAAGGCAGGCATCTCCCACAAAATTACCCTGTCTTAACAAATAAGAGCACCTGCTGAGATAATCCATGAATGGCCGCACCATATTCCACCAGGTGGTATTAACATTGAGGTGTTCACCGGCATGATAGGCAAACCCAGGCTTACCTGCGATTGCGGGATTATGCGCGAAAGTGTGGAATACAATCTGATTGAGACCCTCGCAGAAGGCGATATCAATCAATTGCTTATAATCGGCCGGACCGTGCTGCCAATGGTTCCAGCCCGTAAGCGATTCAGCCGCCACCACCTGTTTCCCGTAAATATGCGCCGCGCTGGCTGCCTCCTTGGTAACCCAGAATCGCTGCCGGTTCCAGAATTCCCCCATAGGCACATCAGCATTTCCAAGTCCTTTCAACGGTTCTACGCGCGGATAACCTCCATGGCCGGCCTCGGCGAACAACTTCATTCCTTTGGCATTTACCAGATCGGAAGCTTGCTTAAAATGATTTTCAATGATCATGTCGCCGACCATTCGGTTGTAATCACCCAGAAACCTTTCC
This sequence comes from uncultured Bacteroidota bacterium, assembly GCA_903851365.1. Classification (GTDB taxonomy): domain Bacteria; phylum Bacteroidota; class Bacteroidia; order Bacteroidales; family UBA12481; genus UBA12481. The sequence goes on along the minus strand of CAINOB010000002.1, from coordinate 36,630 downwards.
CCGACAATGCTGTCTTTACTCTTATACCCCTGCAGAAGAGGAAGAAAGGGTTTGGGATCATATCCATAACGGGTGGTGAATTCCTGAATGAAACCGGGCGTCCAGTCTTTCGCGGGCCAAACCTCATAGCTGTCGACCTCCAGGAACTTTAACCGGCTTTCCGGCGTACTGATGCTGGCCAGCCGGGAAAGGATGGTATCAAAATGAATCTGCGTTGCCCTTTTACTCAGATGGTCGATCATCGGTCCGTTGGAATTCGGACTCGGGCACTCCAAAGGCTGGCCGGTATTGTACATAAAAAAAGAGATGACATCCCATTTCCCTTCGGGTACCTGCCAGTCTATATACTTATCCGATGTCCTGAACTCATCCAGGGAAATCGTCTTAAGGCTGGCATAATCGATTTTCTTTGAGTCGGAATGCGGTATGGCGATGGAGCTTATCACTGAGCTGGCATTGGCTTTACCAACTTCACTTTCAGGTTTCCCGATCATTATCCTCTGTTTTGATGGCCCGATAACCACGCGGGTGGTACTAAGCAGCTGCTTGCTGGCATCAGCTGCACCAATCCAGTCGCCCCCGGCGTTCCAGCTGCTCGAAGCGATCATCCCCATTTCCAGACCAAGTCGGCCTGCGGTTTTCAACGCCAGCCATATGGTTTTCAGCGATTCTTTACCCAGAAAGGCCGGACCTGCCGGAATCATCTTACCCGGATCTGAAAGTGCTCCCACATCCCAGATGAATGCTCCCCGCATGCCTTGCCTCTTCATCTCATTCAGCTCGAAAACCATCTTTGTGGTATCGACATATCCGTTTAACCAGTCATAAAAGGCGAGTGGCCTGTTCTCGATGGAAGGATTTTTGAAACCTTCCTCCAGTTTCCCAACTGATGGCATTTTATGGGTACACTGTACCAGCAGAAACGATGTCAATAACGAAAATGCAAGGATCTTAGCGAATCGGATATAGGACAGTTTCATTTGTAAATCTTTCTATTTCGCACCCAATTTTTTCAGATATTCAAAGCTCTTCAAAACGGCCTCTTCCCCGGCAATTTCCAAGGTCGAATAGCCGTCGAAACCCGATTTTACCAGAGCCTTGTATATGGCTTCAATGCCGATAACACCCTCACCAAGGGCGGTGAGCGACATGCCGCAGCCAAACTGGATGCCCCTTTTTTCAATCATTTCGGCTGGCAGATCCTTCCAGTGAACATGCTCGATCAAGGGTCCGAATTTTTCAATCATTTCCAGTGAATCACCGCCCCCCAGCCAAAGATTTCCGGTATCGAGGTTTATAGCCAGGGCTTTGGAATTGCACTTGTTGAGCAACCGGCCCATGAGTTCCACCGAGTCCGAAATATGACCATGCGGTTCGATCAGGATCTTTACGCCATAATCTTCAGCAAACCTGAGTGGTTCATACAATTTCTCGGCAATGGAGAAAATGGCTTCATCGATGGTCAGACTTTTCCCGAAAGGCGTTCTGGGATCCCCTTCGGCCGTGATCACATGTTTTACCCCGATGGCACCGGCCAGTTTTACCGCCTTGATGATCTGAGCAGTTCCGTAACGAGAGGGCGCCGACGGATCAAGAAGGTTAGCGTGAGCGCAAACACTGGAAAGTATCAGTCCACGGCTTTCAAACAGTCGCTTGATATCGAATGGGTTTGCATCAAGGCTGGCGAGTGCGGTGAAACCGTATTCAACGCCCAGGCAGGCGCCATCCGAGTTGTCGGTGAGGTCGCCGCAGCTGAAACCCCATTGTTTGATCTGGTCCAGCTGTGCTTCGAGCAGGCTGAACGGGTTGACCAACGCAAAACATCCTACTTTTATTGACATGGTTTTTAGTTTAGATTTAATAGCCAAAAATTAGTCTAAAATCTCCATATATGCAACAAACAATGCCAGCTAATAAATTTGAAATTGACGTATGAATAATATATATTTGTACGTCAAAAATATAAAACTATGGATTCGAAATTAACAGTCCGATTGGACAGTAATGTGATTTCCAGAGCGAAATCATATGCTCGAAATCACAATATCAGCGTTTCTCGTATGATAGAGTCCTATTTGGATTCTGTCACACAGCAAAAATCAAAGGATATTGAAATTACGCCATTGGTGAGGAGTTTAAGTGGAGTGGTTAAGCTTACCGCAGATTATGATTTCAAAAAGGATTATGGTAATTACTTATCTGACAAGTACAAATGAGAAAGTTATTCATTGATACAAATATTGTAATCGATTTGCTTGCTGAAAGAGATCCTTTTTACGAAGATGCAGCAAAATTATTTTCTCTTTCCGATAAAAATAAGGTAAAGCTTAGTGTTTCGTCATTGACTTTTGCCAATACAAATTACTTATTGCAAAAGACTAACTCTGCCTCGACAGCAAAAGAGATTCTTCGAAAGTTTAAAATACTTACTGCAGTTTTGTCGTTAAACGACAAAATTATTGACTTGGCGTTAAATGATAATGGATTTGGGGATTTCGAAGATGCAATTCAATATTACTCAGCAATCGAGAATAGTCAAGAAATATTAATTACACGGAATTTGAAAGACTTTAAAACTTCAAAGATTCCTGTTATGACAGCAAGTGAATTTATTAAAACCCTGGAACTATAAAGCCATGAAGGATAACCTGGAGCGACTTAAGCAACAAGGTATTGAGGCAATCGAGGACTAAATAATTGACAAAATAGTGAGCATCATGGCATCAACTAAAAACTTTCTCGAATTTGTTTTAGACCAGATACATCATGCCGGCGAGATCAGCGCCAAATTGATGTTCGGGGAATACGGCGTTTATTCCGATCTTGCCAACCGGTAATGAACTAAAATAATAATCGAATGAACAAATTCCTTGCAGCAGGCCTGCTGTTAATGACCACTTTAGCCGGGTTTACGCAACAAAATAAAACGGTACAGCATACTTTAACCGTTCAAATCAACCCGACGACTGCCCATATCGCGGTAATCGATTCCATAATCAACCTGCAGTCGCTTGAAACAGAGTTCAGTCTCAATGCATCGCTCACGCCTACTTCGTTTTCGAAGAATGCCAAGGCAGAGAAAATGGCATCCGGTGAAAAAGCGAAAGATGTGGGCATGGACCGCGACGACAGCGGCGGCACCGGCAGCACCATTAAGGTGAATAGATGGAAAGTAAAACTGCAGAAGGGATCGGTGGGTTTCGTTGTCCGGTACGAAGGGAAAATTGATTTCGCCTTTTCCGGCAGCGCGGAAGATTATGCCAGAGGATTCAGTGAATCGCCGGGAATTATTGGCGAAACAGGAATATATCTCGCAGGCTCAACCTTCTGGGTTCCTTCTTTTCCTGATAAAGATGTCACTTATAGTTTAACCACTTCTTTACCCGCGGGCTGGAAAACCGTTTCGCAGGGCGAACGAACCAACGAAATAACAAAAGGCGACCAGCATATCGATTCGTGGAAATGCAATACTCCGCAGGAGGAGGTTTTTCTGATCGGCGCCCGATTCACTGAGTATTCGCACAAAATGAACTGCGGCATTGACGCCATGGCATTCTTACGCACGCCCGACGAGGCGCTGGCAGGCAAATATCTGGATGTGACCGAACAATACATGGATATGTACCAGAAGCTGACCGGGCCTTATCCATACACGAAATTTGCATTGGTCGAGAATTTTTGGGAAACAGGCTACGGAATGCCCTCGTTCACCCTCCTGGGCGAAAAAATTATCCGCTTCCCATTTATTTTGCATTCCTCCTATCCGCATGAATTACTGCATAACTGGTGGGGAAACAGCGTTTATGTGGATTTCAGCAATGGAAACTGGTGCGAAGGAATAACCGCGTATGAAGCTGATCACCTGATCAGTGAACAACGGGAACAGGGTGACGACTACCGCCGCTCCACCCTGCAGAAATTTTCGAATGTCGTGGACGCAACCAACGATTTTCCACTCAACAAATTCATATCCCGCCATGATGCAGCCAGCGAAGCCATTGGATATGGAAAATCGATGATGCTGATGCACATGCTGAGACGTGCCGTTGGCGAGGAGAATTTCAAGAAAGGGTTTGCCCTGTTTTATCAAAACTTCAGATTTAAAACCGCTTCGTTCGATGATATCCGGATTTCATTTGAAACGGTTACAGGCAGGGATTTAAAACCATTCTTCAATCAATGGCTCACCCGCACCGGGGCGCCGGAGATCGCCATCAATGACGCCAGGGTCGCCAAATCCGGCGATAAATTTCATGTTACACTGATACTCGAGCAAAAACAGAAGGCAGATGTCTTTACGGTCGATATTCCCATTGTCATTGCCACGGAGAAGGAACCCAAAACGTTTATGGTGAACATGAAAGAGCGGAAGCAGGCTTTTGAATTTGATCTGAATAATGAACCGCTCAAGCTGGCGGTTGATCCGCAATACGATGTTTTCAGAATTCTCGATCCGATGGAGGTGCCGCCTACCTGGTCGAAAATCCTGGCCAGCAAGGATAACCTGGTCGTTTTGCCTTTCAAGGCTGATGAAAACAAGAAGAAATTGTATCAGGAATTTGTCAGCCAGTGGAAAGCTGCCGACAATGATAAGTTTGAGGTTGTATATGACAACGAAATAACCAGCTTGCCAGCCAATAGAACGACCTGGATCATCGGTTTTGAAAACAAGTATGCAGCCCAGATTAACAGTGCCATTGCGAGCTCCCACTCATCACTCACCGGCGATTCGGTTAGGTATGAAAATCATGCGACCGCAAAGGAAAATCACAGTTTTGTATTAACTGTTTATAATGCACAAAACGCTGACTTAAACCAGGCATTCATCGCTTTGGATAATAAGGCAGCTATTCCAGGCCTCATTACAAAATTGCCGCATTACGGTAAATATAGCTACCTGGGATTCGAAGGCGACGAACCGGTAAATGTTGCAAAAGGGGAATGGCCGGTACTGAATTCTCCGCTGATTAGAATTTTTGACAGCAAAGCCCAAAACGTAAATATGGTACAGAAAAGAGCGCCGTTGGGTACTCTGGCTCCCATTTTTTCGGAGCAGCGCATGATGGATCACATTAAATATTTGGCATCCGACAAGTTGAAAGGTCGCGGGTTGGGTACCCCTGAACTGGATTCCGCCGCAAACTATATCGCCGAAAAATTTAAAGAGTATGGTTTAGAGACCATGGGGAACTCCTGGTTCCAGCCATTCTCCCAAAATTTACCTGGCAAAGGCGAGGTGAAAATGAAAAATGTGGTCGCCATAATAAAGGGCACCGATGAAAAGCTAAAAGATTCACCGGTAGTGATCTCAGCGCATTACGACCACCTGGGTTTGGGCTGGCCCGATGTGCACAAAGGTGATGAGGGTAAAATCCATCATGGAGCCGATGATAATGCCAGCGGAGTTTCCATCCTGCTTGAAATAGCCAAATCGATGGCCAAAACCATCCAGCCGAAAAGGACCATCATTTTTGTGGCTTTCACAGGCGAAGAGGCCGGATTGATCGGGTCCCGATATTTTGTGAGCCAGGCAAAGAAGTATTTTTCAGGAACTACCATAGCCAATGTTAACCTGGATACCGACGGGAGTCTGCTCGATAAAAAACTGCTGGTGCTGAACGGGAATACAGCCAAAGAGTGGAAGTTTGTATTTATGGGAACCGATTACACCACAGGCATAAAAAGTGAGGTGATGCAGCAGGAACTCGACGCCAGCGACCAGGTAGCCTTCATCGAAAAAGGGATACCTGCCATACAATTGTTTACCGGAGCTACTGAAAATTACCACCGCCCTTCCGATACCTGGGATAAGATCGACGGCAAAGGTTTGGTTAAAGTGGCCGCAGTGGCCAAAGAGGTGGCGGAATACCTTGCTGATCGAGACATTCCGTTCGAATTTACCGGCACAATACCGTCGGGAGCTCCTCATTTGATAGAGAAACCTAAAACAGAGAGAAAGGCTTCAACAGGCTCTGTTCCTGATTTTGCCTATACCGGTGAAGGCGTTAAAATTGCCTCTGTCATCCAGGGCTCCTGCGGTGAAAAAGCCGGTCTGCTTGCGGGGGATATTATAAACTCTGTGGACGGTGAATCCGTGAAAAAATTAGCGGAATATTCTGATGCACTCAAAAAGTTCCATCCTGGTGACACCATTAAATTAGGCATTTTGAGAGAGGGTAAAGCCAAAGTAATTTCAATTACCCTGGGAGAAAGATAAAAAAGCAGCCCATCCCCCTGCAAGATGATATCCAAACCTGCCAATTGGATAAACTTACCGCAGTCCAAATAGGATTACCTTTCCATGACCAAATCTCATGAATATGCGGAACTTATACTTTTTACTATTGCTTGCAGGTATGCTGGCAGTTACAGAAACACAAGCCCAGGCCCCCAACACAAAGGGTGACGGGAAAGTATTCTACTCGGAAACCTTCGGCTGGGAAAATCCGGCCGATCCCAAAGGCTGGACAGCGCCGGCCGGATATTATTTTCTGGATCCAAAGGACCAGGGAACCAATTTTGTATGGTGGAAAGGTCGGTTCGACGGGACAGGAACACACGATCCGATGCTTCAGTCTACCACAAAGGATAATGGCTGTATCGCCCTGTTCATGGAGATATTCCAGGTCGCGGGTGCTCCGGAGATTACGGTGGATAACTCGGTGGGCTTTCCGACCATGAACTGCAGTGCACACTCCTCTGTTGTGGTCAGGTATCAAACCCACTTCATGGGCTCCTCCCCGGTGGATATGTTCCTGGAGGTTTCAGTGGATAACTGGGTCCATTCAGCCTCCTACAGCGTCAATTTCGGTTGCGGCCACAAAGACAGGCCACTGGACTACCCGGCAGGAGTGCCGGCCATCATGGAAGTAAATATATCTGATGTCGCAGCGGGTGCTTCAAACGTTCAAATGAGATTGCACTGGCTCCATTCCGCTTTATACTATTGGGCAATCGACGATTTTACCTTATCAGAAGCATACAACAATGATCTGAAAATAAGCTATGTAAAAACGGAATGGGATGACAATGACGCGAACACCAAAGTACCCTGGATTGCCAGCATCCCGAAATCACAGTTGACCGGCAACAACGGGTTCTATAATTTCGAAACTACCGTGCTGAATTTTGGTGAATATGACCAGGAAGAGGTTCAAATGGATCTGGATATCACCAAAAACGGAAACAATGTGTTTCACCGGACATCGCCGAAAAAGGATCTTTCCTCACTGGTTATCGATACAGTCAGGGTTGCAGACCGATATTCACCAACAGAATACGGACATTACAAACTGGCCATGAATTTCAAAGCTAAAGCCGGGGACGAAAATCCGACGGATAATAATAAGGAAGTATTTTTTAATGTGACCGACAGCATCTATTCACGAGCCGGTGATATCAACAAACTTGGCTGGTCATTCACGAAGGAACGGTATGATGCCGCCGCCGTTGCGAACGTCGGATTCTTTACCGGATCGATCTTCCCGATATATAATGATTGCGAAGTGAGCTCGGTCTCCGTGTTTATTGCCGGAGGAAAGGCCGATGCACTGATCAACTACCGCTACTCGCTCTATTTTGTCCCGGTTGGGCAGACTGACCCCACACCTTTTGAGCTGCTGTCAACGGAAACCATCCAGCTTGATTCGGCCGACTTCAACAAGTGGGTGACCCTGCAATTCGATAAGGACGGTGAATCGGAATTCCTTCACAAGGGAGATCTGGTTTATGCAGGTTTAACTTTCGACAACATGAATCCGGAATATATGGTCCGGCGTAATAAGGGTCTGGAAATCGGTACTGATAACTCGGTTAAGCTTGTCGAGTCAACATCGATGGGATTTTACAATGGAAACTGGGAGACCGGCCTGGGCGATTATATCGGAAAAAGAAACTTGATGATCCGCCTGAACCTGAATGATCACGCTAATATCAAGGACGGTACAGGGGCTATTTCAGAACAGTCATTACTTGGTCAGAACTACCCGAACCCTTTCAACGGGAGCACCCAAATCGACTTTGAACTTGCTGCCGGATCTGATGTGACTTTCGAGGTAACGGACATCACCGGGCGTAAGGTCATCGAACTGAACAAAGGCACCATGCCCGCCGGAAAACATACTATTACCCTGGAAACTGGCACCCTTGGAGCCGGCGTCTATTTCTACACCATGAAAGCCGGAAATTTCCTTAAAACACGGCAGCTGGTCATCAGATAAAATGAACAAAAAAAGCACGTTAACCAGATATATACTTCTCTGTACTGTCCTGATTTCGATCGGTTATTCACCTGTAATTGGTCAGAATGGTCTTCACGGATATATTGCCAGCTATCCCGCTCAGGCCCCTGCCAGCTATGGTGAAGGATTCGGATTTTATTCGGCCATCTGGCCCCTGATAAGCACGCCTGTTGATGGATTCCAGATTGGGTTGCCCTCAAGTTGGATAATTCCTGATAATTCAGATAACACCACTATTGCTCTCTGCCCCGTTGGAACAGTCGCAAGAGATAACTGGCCGGAAAGAGGTCCCACTTATGGTGATGTATTTCAGACAGTTGAAGGAGGCCCCGGCTACTGGGCAGGCAATAAGTTCCATTACGGTCCGCCAAAATTCAAAATGAATTCCACCCCAAACTGCTATACTAAGGAAATTTCCACCCCCGGCTGGCAATTCTTTTGGAGCGACACTCCATTGCCAGACAGTATTTTAGGCATCGCCCAAATATCAAACCGCATACTTATTCCTCCGGATGGAATGACATTTCAGGGAAATCCCAATGGAGAGCTTCTGGGGATCAGCTATATGTCATTGCCTCTTACCCCTGCCTGTACCGAACAATATCCGGTAGGCGAAAAAAGCTGGACCTGCTTTTTGAATGCTCAGAATTTCAAGGGCCCGCTGGCCTATTATTTGCCGGAAACCTGGGCTAAAATCTCAAAGGATTATCCCTTCGATCATGGCCGGGGACTGGATTCGCGTCCCTCAGTCAAAAACCTGTCGGGCGGTACCATGGAGTTCAATACGGTGCCAATCTTGAGCGCCACTGATGCCAGCCAAAACCACTACTACAAAATTCCCAGACTGCAATTTCCGGTCGATAGCTTAAACAGAACCATTCTATCCAAAGATGTGACGTTTTACAGCAAGAGCGCAATTTATAATGCAGTTCTCGCCTGGAGAAACGGCGGACAGGCCCCTTCCGGTTCTTTTCTGGCAACAGGAACCTACAAGCCTGTGATGCGCACCTACCCGGTGACCTATGATCAGAATGGAAAAACTGTGGTGGGAATAAACGAAGTTGCTACTCCGGCAATTTTCCAGAGTAATGCATTCGGCCTTAAATGGACCGGCAATATTTCTGATGGAATGGGAAATTTTCCTGAGTATTTCAAAGACTCAGCAAATTTCAGAGTCGCCATTCCAGCCTCCAAAGTGCCGGTTTCAACCGGGCTTCTGGATAAGCATTTCAATGCCCCATCCGAAAATCCCACACCTTATCATGCAGAGTTAAAGGGTTCCTGGAGAAATCCCGGTCCGATGGCAGGCCCGTTCTTTGCCTATCTGAGTGATCATTCAATGGTTACCTATTTTTGGTATCGATTCATAGATCAACCTGTCTTTCAGCAGTTTAACTGGACCCAAGGAAAAAAAGACAGTCTGCAGCTGTTGGTTGAATCCATGCATAAAAACTGGACCATCGAACAAACCTATATGAAGGCCCCGTCAAGTGGCAGTCTGGTGGCATTCGACACTGCACTTTTTGTCACTCCGCCACCCGAATATTCCATAGGATATGTTCCGATTGTTGTGGCCCAGGAAAAGGGAGAGGCTAATCATGCAGATAATACCCCTGCTGATTATCCGGCCATTGAAGTCTATCCAAATCCCGCGTCTCATTCTTTAAACATTTTGCTGAAATCAAATCCCAACCCCAATTCTAAACTTCAGCTGATGGATCTGACCGGGAAAATACTTCAGACAATCAACCTGCGAAAAATGAGTGAGGTTCTGAATACCAGCTCACTTTCAACAGGCATTTACATTCTGAATTATACCGATGGAGTTTTTTCCGAAAAGATTAAGTTTGTTAAGGCCGAATAAGTAATCTTCAAATTGCGGCTGTAGAAATTATGAAAAGACCTATCAACAGACGGGTTTTTCTTAAGAAATCAGCAGGCGCAGCAGCCGGGGCAATGGTTTTTCCTGCTTCATTTTTAATGCCGGAAGGCGCCAGCCAGGTCCTCGCACATGTAAACTGGAAGGAGATGATGAAAAACCATGATCTCCTTTGGAAAAAGATCCCTTCAGGCATGACAGAAGCTCCCCATCTTGGAAACGGGCTGATAGGATCAATGATCTGGATGGAACAATACAAGATCCGGCTGCAGGTTTTCAGAACTGATGTGCACGACCATGCCGATGACACTTACGGATGGACCGCTTATAGCCGCCCCCGTTATCAGATCGGATATTTCCTGATGAAATCCAAAGGCGAAATCATGGACTGCGACCTCAGACTCGACCTCTTTAATGCCGAACTGACCGGCCAAATAAATACCAGCCACGGAAGCCTGATTATAGCACATTTTGTCCACAGGCACGATGATGTTATCTATACCAGCATGGAAGCCTCTGGTGGAGAAGAGCTTACGGACTGGGAATGGCACCCGTTTGAAGCCAAAGGGTCGAGGGGTGGAAAACCCGGCGATAAAACCTACGGTCAAGCTTATGCACCCTATAAGGAGATGAAAAATCCGGAGCATAGAGTGGAAAAACAGGAGGAGATAATTGCTGGCGTTCAGGACCTGACTGCAGGTGGCGATTATACCACAGCCTGGAAAGTGGAGCAAACGGCAAAAAACTCAACTACCCTGCTGATTACGATTAAAAATAGTTTCCCCGATAAAAAATCAGCTGGTGAGGCAGTTAGTGCCATTTTGCTGGCAACGGAAAAAACCAAAACAAGCCTGAAGAAATGGCGAGACCAGCACCGGGCCTGGTGGCACAATTATTACCCTGAAAGTTTTATCACCTTCCCGGATCCTGTCGGGCAAACGTTCTATTGGAATAATGTATACCGATTGGCCTGTTGCACCCGTCCCGGTGCACAATACATTGATACCCCCGGCATGTGGAACTCCGGCGGGCCCTGGCCTTACAGTACGCATGATTTTAATACCCAAACGGCTCATTTCCCGGTTTACACAGCAAACAGGCTGCATCTCGGTGAGGCCCTCGTTGAGTGCCTTCAACGCAACCAGGAGAACCTGACCAAAAACGTTGTTCCCAGTGAGTGGCAAAGCGATTCTGCGCTGCTCCCACTGGCCACAGCCTTCGACCTGAAAGGGAAAAGGGATGGCGACGGTAGGTATCGCGAAATGGTGGGTTGCCTTCCCTGGCTGCTGAATAATTGCTGGCTACATTACCGGTATTCAATGGACAAGGAAATGCTGAAGGCCACTGTTTTCCCTTTGCTCCGACGGAGTGTCAATCTTTATCGACACCTGCTGTTTACCGGCGATGACGGCAAACTGCATCTCCCTCCAACCTTTTCGCCTGAATCAGGAATTTACAGCGATTGTAATTTCGATCTGGCCCTGCTGAAATGGGGATGCATGAGGCTGATCGAGAGTTGTCGCATTTTAGAAATTGATGATCCACTCCTGATCGAATGGGAAAAGATCAGGAATCAACTGGTGGATTATTCGGCCGATGAAAACGGGTATATGCTTGGAAACGGCTACCCTGCTCCCAAAGATCATCAGCATATGTCACACCTGATGATGATCTATCCGCTCTATCTTGAAAATATCGATAACAACAAAAACAAAGACCTGCTTGAAAGGTCGGTGAGATATTTCCAACCCCTCACCATGCCAAAAATGGGAGCATCACAATCCTCTCCGGCAGCCGCAGCCCTGGGCCTGGGTAACCTGGCTCTTCAGCGTATGAATGATATTCTGTACAAAGAGGTGGAAAATGAAAAACTGGGAAAAAACGGCATCTACTACCTTTCCACTCCATGTATCGAAACATCACTGAGTTACAATACCTGCGCCCAGGATATGCTTCTGCAAAGCTGGGGCAACAAAATCCGGGTGTTTCCGGCTTTGCCTGACGGTTGGAAAGAGGTGGCTTTTCATAATCTCAGAACTGAAGGAGCATTTCTTATCAGTGCCAGCCGCGTAAACGGAATAACGAGCTTCGTGAGAATCAGGAGCCTGGCGGGCGAACCCTGCGTAATTTGTCCGGCAATGAATGGAACACCTCGAATCGAAAGTAAATACAATACTAAATTAGTAGAGCTCGAAAAAGGCTGCTACAGGATCGATATCAGCAAGGATCAAGAGGTTATCCTGTATCAGGGCGATACCAAACCTGATTTTATCATCAAATAATTTGAACCCATGAAAATCCAAATATTCACGCGCCTGGTCTTTTTTGTGCTTGCAACATTGATAATCGCTCCGGCATCGGCCCAGGATTTTCAGCTGGTAACTAAACAGAATCTTGCCATTATCCTGATCGATGAGCAGGATTACCCTACCGTGAAACTTTGTGCGGGTTTGTTCCGGAATGATGTGGAACGCGTCACCGGATATAAACCTTTGCTGATAACCAATCAAACGGAACCCATTCCCTATTGCGTGATCATCGGATCCATTGATCGCAGCAGAATCATCAAAAAACTGATTTCAAGCCGAAAAATCGACGTATCGGGGGTAAAGGGCCAGTGGGAAAGCTGCCTGACTCAAACGGTCGATAATCCCTTCCCTGGGATCTCAAAGGCACTCGTAATTGCCGGGAGCGACCGACGGGGTACAGCCTATGGAATCTTCGAATTATCAAAACTGATCGGCGTATCGCCCTGGTATTATTTTGCCGATGTACCCCCCCTTAAGCGTTCTGAATTAATAGTAAAAGCAGGAACAACCATTCTCAAATCCCCATCAGTAAAATACCGCGGCATCTTTATCAATGATGAAATGTGGGGCCTCAGGCCATGGGCGATAAATATACTGGCTCCTCAGGAAGGACTAGGTATCGGGCCCACAACATACAGCAAGATATTTGAGCTTCTGCTTCGGTTGAAGGCAAATCTTGTCTGGCCCGCCATGCAGGTACAAACCAAGCCGTTTAATCAGTATGAACAAAATAAAGTGGTGGCCGATGAATATGCAATAATCATGGGTTCTTCGCATATCGAGCCCATGCTGAGGAACAATATCGCCGGCGCCGAATGGGACAAGGAGTATCCCGGGCAACCATGGGATTACGTTAAAAACCGGGATCATATCTACAAATACTGGGAAGACCGCGTAAAAGCCAACGGACGATATGAAAACATGTATACCATGGGTAAACGCGGTAAAGATGATGAGGCAGGGTCCGATATCACGCTTCCGGTACTTGAACGGATTTTTGCGGACCAGCGAAGTATCCTCCGGAAATGGGTAAATAAAGATATCACAAAAGTACCGCAGGTGCTGATACCCTATACCGAGGTGCTGGGACTGTATAACCAGGGCCTAAAAGTGCCAGATGATGTCACCATCTGCTGGCCGGATGATAATTTTGGAAATATCAGGCAGTTGCCTAACCAGAAGGAGCAGCAGCGATCGGGCGGATCGGGCATCTATTACCACTTCCAGTGGCTCAATGGCGCCACATCTGCATACACCTGGACCTGCACCACTCCATTGGCCTTGACGTGGTCAGAGATGAAAAAGGCTTATGATTTCGATGCCAAAAAACTTTGGGTGGTTAACGTGGGAGATATCAAGCCGGCAGAGATCAATATCGAATATTTCATGCAGATGGCCTGGGACATTTCCACCTGGGACCATCAAAATTCACAGCAGTTTATCAAACAATGGGCAACCCGTGACTTTGGCCCGGAACATGCTGCCGCAATTGCAGAAATCATGGGCAAACATTATGAGCTGGGATATGCCCGCCGCCCGGAAAGCATGGTTCTGTGGAATGGTCGCGATAATAAACTTAGCTGGGAATGGTTCAGCTTGGATAATTATAATGACGAGGCACAGATCAGGATTGATGCCTATCAATCACTAATTAATCAGGTGGACAAAATATATGAATCGTTGCCCATAGAACAGAAAGATGCCTTTTTCGAGATGGTGGTTTACAACGTCAAGGGTACGGCCCTCCACAATATTAAGGTGTTGAATGCTCAAAAGAGCAATGTTTATGGTGCACAGAAAAGGAGCAGTGCCGCAAGCTATGCCGCGAAAGCACAGGAAGCGGAAAATGAAATCAATCAACTGATTTACCATTATAACAGAGAGCTGGTTACCGTAGGAAACAAATGGGACCATATGGCTTCGCTGCCCGGGCCCTGGGGTGCACAGTGGCACCAGTGGGACATGCCCCCGCTAAGTTGTTACTCCGGGGATGGTGAACCTTCATTGCGGGCAATTGCCGAAGGCGGTGATACGGCAAAATTACCTGGGTTCAGCGTTTACAGCAAGGACCGGAGGTTCATCGATCTGTACAATACCGGAACCGGTGTCATCTACTGGTCATCAAAGTCTTCTGCTGATTGGATCGTTTTAAGCGTAACATCGGGTGTCATTTCCGATGAAAAAAGGATTTGGGTTTCGATCGATTGGAATAAAGCGCCAAAAGGAATCGCTGTACCGGGTAAAATATTTTTCAAAGAGTCCTCATCGGCCGAAAATGAAGGGATGGGCCGGGAGTTCAATCTTACCATTTTCAATCCCGCTTCACCAGCTCCCATTGATGTAAAAGGATTTGTAGAAAGCAACGGATATATATCAATCGAGGCGGAACACTTTTCGAGGAAAATCAACGGACAGGGAGCCGGGTGGACCATCATTGAAGGTCTGGGCAGAACGGGAAATTCCGTTACCGTACTGCCACCAACAGTTGCCAGTATCATTGACCCCGACCAGATAATAGCCGGTTCGCCGCGCCTTGAGTACGACATATTTGCTTTCACGACGGGGAAAGCTTCTTTACAGTTCAACTGCATTCCATCCTTCCGCATTAACTCAGACTATGGGTTACGGGTTGCTGTGGCGCTTGATGACAACAAGCCGCAATTGGTGGCTTACAAGAACGGGAACCGTAGTGAAATGGAGAACCTGATGACCCTGCAAACCGAACTGAATATTGATAAGGAAGGCGCTCATACCCTGAAAATCTGGATGGTTGATCCGGGTATTGTAATCGATAAACTGATAATAAATACAGGTGGGGTTAAGAAGTCATACCTCGGTCCGCCGGAATCATTCAATAAAAGCCTGGCAAGGTAAACGCACTATTTTTGACTATTAGCCTGGCTATTCAAGGCTTTCTCAATATTCTTGTCCGGGATGAGCCACATGATAGCAGTGATTATATAAATCGCGAATGATATATATGGATGGAGGTAGGACAATGGAACAGCCGCGGTATAGCAAAGGGTAGAAACCACTCACTTTTTATTCAATATCTTAAAAGCATCCTCCAGGGCTTCTATCTCATGGGAATTTTTCTCTACTATTTTTAGAAGAATAAAAAAGGAGAAACCGCAAAGCAATAACACCATACCGTACAACATCAAGGTATTGGTCTGGAAATTATTTTCTTTCTTTATAAAAGCTCCCGCTTATTCAATAACCTGTCGATATTCTTTCGGTGCCGGACAATAATAAGGACCATGCAAACCACCAGATAGTAAAAAGATAAAGTGAGTCCATGAATAATAAGTTCAGTCGCGGGCAAGGAAATCGCCAGGCAGATAGAGCCAATCGAGGAGTATTTAAACCGCCACTTCACCAGATAAAAAACAGCCGCTGCAATGAACGCAGAATAGGGAGCTAACAATACGGATGCCCCCTGGGTGGTATTAACCCCTTTGCCGCCTTTTAATTTCAGATAGATGCTGAAGTCATGGCCGATAATAGTCGCTAGGGCAACCAGATAAACGTAATAGTCGGGAACCACCACCCGGCCCTTAATAAAACAGATAAAAACCGCTACGGGAATAATCCCTTTGGTCATATCCAGCACCTGCGTGATTACTGAAAACTTTTTCCCGGAAACACGCCCGACATTGGTTGACCCAATATTGCCGCTGCCCAGCTCCAGAATATTTTTATTGGTCGCATATCTGGTCACGAGATAGCCGAAAGGTATCGATCCTATTAGGTAGGATAGGAATACAAAGCCAATTTGAGCGGCAAGGTTCATTTCATTTCCTGCAGAATGCGCAGCGCTTCCTCTACATGTTTTTCGGCCTGTAATTGTGAATTAAACAGATAAACCACCTTCCCATCGCGGTCAATTACATAGGTGACCCTGCCCGGGATCAACCCGAAAATATTACCGGGTACGCCAAATAACTTCCTCACTTTGCTTCCTTTATCGCTCAGCAAAGTATAATTCAGCCGGTTCTTTGTGGCAAACATCAGGTGGCTTTCAACCGATTGGGCGCTGATTCCGATAATCACTGCATCGGCATCGGCAAACACTTCAAATTGATCGCGAAACGAACAGGCCTCCTTGGTACATCCCTGACTTTCATCTTTGGGATAAAAGTAAATAACCAGGTTCTTTTTCCCGAGCACAGAATCAATCTGGAACAATTTACCATGCTGATCCATTAATTCAAATTTGGGAACAGTATCCCCGATCGCCAGTTGTTTCATGTTTTCAGTTTTAGCGCCAACGATAAAATAAACAATAAATAAAGAAAAATAAACTGCCAGATAGAAAAGGTAGAAATTCCGGAACTTTTTATATTTCTGATTATCGGGATAAATATTCCCAAACAGGCCCCTGATTTCCTTCCAGAAAACCGGTTTTATATTAATGATCCAACTATCGGTCTGGTAAACTATTTTGCGGAATTTGCTCCGGTAATATCCAAGCGGCAAGCCCCAGGCAACGAAAAGTATTAGCCAGACATTATTTTTCAGGAAATCCATAGTCTTCTATTTTTTGGGAAACCAGGGTAAAAAGGAACTCGTTTTCCGGATATAATCCCGGTATTCAGGTTTCTTATCGACTAAGGTTTTCTCCAGCAAAACAACACCGGAAACCTTGATAATCATTAAAGTCATGAGAACAGATCCAATAATTTGCCAGTAACCCCCAGCTGCTATGCTAAACAGGGCATAGGCCCACCAAACCGCCGAATCTCCAAAATAATTCGGATGCCTCGTGTATTTCCAAAAACCGGTATTTAATACCTTCCCTTTGTTTTTGGGATTTGATTTAAATGCCGCCAGCTGAAAATCTCCTCCCGCTTCAAAAGTAATGCCGGTCAGCCATATAAAAATTCCAATGAAATCAAGGACTCCGAGGGTATTTGAACCTGTACCCGAACTGACTGCCAGCAGGGGCAAGGAAATAATCATCATTAATACGCCCTGCAATAAAAAGGTTTGAAAATAGCTGACCCACCAATAGCGCTCTGGTCCATATTTCCGCCTGAATTCCTGATATCTGAAATCCTCGCCTTTCCCAAGGTTTCTCCAGGCAAGGTAGATGGAAAGCCTGAGCCCCCAGGCAGATACGAGCACAAGCAGCAGTATCTTTCTGGCACTCATCTCACCGGATGTCAAAACATAGAATGCATTCACTACCACAAAACCAAATCCCCAGAACAGGTCGACAATACTGACATTTTTAATAATTACACTCAAAACCCATAAAAGAGTTACCAGAACCAGAATTAAAAGGCAGGCCTGCAAAAACAGAGTAAGCATGATTTGTGTGATTAATTGGTAAATAATATCGAAACGGCAATGGCACCGCTGCCGGCGTGCATACCAATAACAGGAGAAATATCCACCACCGAAACCGCTCTCTTTCCGGTGATTTCAAACAGTTTCTCTCCGGCTTCCCTGGCTCCTTCAGGGTTGTGGGCATGCAGCATCATGTAGTTCCAAACAGTTTTCCCCTCGCTTATCTTACGGATATGATCATAGATTTTTCCCAGACTGGCTTGCTGGCTGAAAGTATTACCGAATAAGATCGATTTACCGTTTTCATCAATCGAAATAACCGGATTTATGCCCAGAACACTGGCGATAAGGCCTTTTGGTCTGGAAACCCTTCCCCCCTTGATCATAAATTTCAGGTTCCTGACGCTGACAAATATTTTGGTTTGAACAATGTCGTCTTCAATGGCCCTGACTACCGACTCCACCGGCTCACCGGCTTCAATGCTCCTGGCAGCCTTCAGCATCAGTAATCCCAGCGCTCCCGACAAATTTTTTGAATCGATAACATACACCGGCTTGTTAAACTCTTTCGAAATGCGTTTGCCGGCTTTTACACTATTGGTATAGGTACCGCTGAACTTACCGGTCAGATGAACAGCAATAATGGCATCATAATGCGAAGCCAGATTCGAAAAAAGGTTCGTGAAAGCCTGCTCGTTTATCTGGGATGTTTTAGGGAATTCGGGATTGGATTCAAGCAAATCATAAAATTGATCGGGTTGAATGGTCACCTTATCCAGATAATGGTAATCCCCAAAATTCAGGTTGATCGGCACCACATTAATCTGATAAAAATCGATCAGATCCTGAGGTAGATCGCAGGTTGAATCAGTTACCAGTGCGATGTTCCACTTTCTTTTAAAAGCGGTTTCGTGCTGACGAACCATATCATCCACCTTTTGAAAGGTAACCGTTCCGGAATCCTTCAACTGATAAAAAAGCTCGGCCGGATTATTGGTATGAACGTGGAAGCGGCAAAGGCTCTCAGACCCGGCAATAACAACCGAGTCGCCGAAGTCACCCAGGGTGTTCTGAAGTTCAGTTTTGCTGACCTTTAGGTCCTTTAAAATCGCCTCCGTGCAAAAGCGATGCGAAATCTCATCATCCATAAACTCCTCGGTATGTATCAGCGAAATGATTTCACCGGAGGCAACCATCAGGTCCCGGATATTCCTGTATTTTAAAAATTCGATAATCCCTTTGATAAACAACACGAACCCTTTGGCCCCGGCATCAACGAAACCCGACTTTTTTAATGCCTTCAATTTCAGGGTAGTCTCGCCCAGTGATTTTTCCAGTACGGCCAGAGAATCGATGATAACCGTTTTAAAATCGTGGATAGCTTCCTTTTTGGTATTGAGAAAATCGGACCAGGCTTTGATAACCGTAAGCATAGTTCCCTCAACCGGTTCAGCAATAGCAGTATAAATGTAAGGGATTGAATTTTCAACACTTTCAGCAAATTCCCGAAGGTTGATATGAGGTTTATTTATGGTTTCCCGGCTCATTCCGTGCAGGAATTGAGCGAAAATGATGCCTGAATTACCGCGGGCTCCCATCAATGCTGCATCTGCAATGTTTATTGCAGTGATTTTATAGGATTTATCGGGTTTGATATTATCGATAACCGCACGAATAGTGGAAGCCAGGTTGGTACCGGTATCTTTATCGTTTACTGGAAAAATATTTATTTTATTGATCTCCACCTGATTTCGCAGGATTTGATTTCCTCCGGCGATAAACGCGTAGTAAAGGAATTTTCCGTTAATATAGGGTGCTTCAACAGTATCCATTTTTTCCATCCATATTGAAACCAAAAGGGTTTGCTTCTTAAATGAAAGATAACAAAAATTGGATCGATAAGTTCAATGATGAATTTATTGCATTTCTATGCAACCTGCTCATTTTGAATCAAGACACCCGATTTTATTGAGATTCGGACTCAATGAATGCCTATTTTTTAATGATTTTGTATCCCAACCCCACGGAGTAATAATTTTGTCCGCTGAATGGTGCTGCCTTTAGGGCCAGGTCAAAGCGCCCCAGGTTAAACTGGAGTGCTATACCATACAGAAACTGATTTACCTTGCGGTCTACATTAATCATGTCTTTAATCTGATAAAGATCGAATCCATCACTGATTGTGGTATAGAAAGTCTTGGCGATTTTAACATCAAGAGAACCATCATTGTAAACCCGGTAGTGAGTCAGGTTATAGGAGGAGAACAAGGAAAGGTCGAGAAATCCGAATTTCTTAGTCAGAAGTGCCTCGAAGCCAAAGTTCGACGACCGGTATTCCAGGCCGCTTAGATTATTGGACACTTCAAACTTGTCGCTGCTCGGAATATCCAGGTTCCCGATCAAACCAGAGCCAATGTTTGCGCCTATATTGAGAAGGCTGTACTGAGCTCCAACAGAGAATCCGAAATTATGCTTGTTCAGCCAGGGAATCCATTGAAACACATCATGTTTTACACCAAATGAAGCAATGATATCACGCTTTACAGAAAAATCGTTAACCAGACCTTTGGTTGCCAGCCTGATAGCACCGGGAAGCACCCCCACCGATACTTCAGTTCCGTATCCGACACCTAAACTGAAGACTGGCAGTAAAGCCGGTGAAAAGCCAAGTGAGGTGCCCATTCCCGGCAGAAGCGGCAAACCAAAGCCCAGATCCTTACCGGTCATTGGATTTACCAGGGGGAGGCCCGTCCCCTCATCCAGGAAACGAAAAGTCATCTTACCCGGAGATTCCGTTCCAAACAGAGTCGGTACCCCACCTTCCAGCATGAAATTATCTGAAAAACCAGTGAAGCCGTATTCCGACGATCGAAGGCCGGTTCCGGTTTTCAGGGAAAAACCAAGTTCCCACTTACCGAGAACCCTTCCCGTGGAATTAAGGTCATTGAGGAAAGCAAATCCCTGGTGAGCTGTCAGGTCTTTCATGTAACCATCCACGTAGGACGAAAAGTTGGGGCTGATGGTGCCGAGTTGGGCTGCAATATTTGTCTGTGCCTTAATCTGGTAAAATGCCAAACAAGTGACCAGGATCAAGGTTAAGATTGACTTTTGTCTCATGTAAGTATATTTTAATTTATGGGTAGAATGCAATTAATCAATGGGTTCCAAAACCAAGATGCCTGTTTTCCCTCCCTCAATTCCACTAAGTTTCACCATGCCAAAGGCGGATTCGACCACTGTTAATTGGCGTTTGAAATCGGGAAACACCAGATATAGTATTGAACTTGAAATAGAAGCACTCTTCCCCCCAAAATTATACGTCCCGTAAACGGTATCATTTTTAGGATAAAGCCCGAATAATTCTTCTTCCTTTTTCGACCGTTTCTCGCCTACCGTAAACACAAACCGGTCGGTTTTTTCAAATCTCATGGTATTATCGGTATAGTTTTCCCAGTCGGGATCCTTGGTGAGGTCATTTCCTTTATCATCAACAATGGATTTCACCTTCCAGGTTCTACCGGGTCTTTTACCCTTTGTATTTTCATCCCAGCTCCTCAGGCAAAGATGCAGGTGTGCCGGTGGACTATTTGCGTTAATTATATAATCTGTGTATTTATCATACGTTAGAGAAATGTTATACATCCAGTTTAATGATCCTTGAACAATTTTTTGGTATAGGTACGCGGCACTTAATCTGGGATCTGACCAGTTTGAATGACCGTCTGAAAATCTTAAATCCACATAGGCTACAGGAAAATCGGCAGGAACATGATCTCCACCCGAGAGGTGGACTCCTTTATAAAAATAAGAAATTTCAGGTTGCAAAGTGTCTTTCCCTACCAGGAAATTATCGTAGGTTGAATGCAGCGTAAGAAAATTCGCACCGCCCGCTCCATAAACACCATACGAAATACTGTCGGTTTCACAGGAGGTAAAAAAGACTGAAAAGATTGCGATTACTAATCCACCGAAGAAATAACTAAACTTTCTCATGGTTAAAAGCTTTATATTCAATCATTGAACCGATAAAGGGGGAAATAGTTCAAAATGAGATGATTCTTTTTCTTTACGACCGAGGTGCTGGTAATAATGTAATACTCATTTGCCTTTTGAGCATGTTTTTTTAAATCGATATTGAAAGTAGCACAGGCTTTCCTAATTTTAGGCAACCTTAACAGCATGACAAACATTAAACTCTTTACCCTGGCGGCCCTTGCGATGGTCACCTTAACCAGTCCGCAGAATAAGAAACTGCAGAATACCGATCAGCTTCGGCCCATAACCCTTAAACAAACGGAGCTGTCAGGTGAGATCGGGAGGAGAATCAATGACCTCATCTATAAGAACTACATGGTACTCGATCTCGATAACTTTTTTACCGAGCCATTCCGGGTACGGCCGTTCACCGACAATTATCATTATGTTGGGGTAGGAAAGGTGATTGACGCCGGGAGTCTTTTTTCCGCCTACACCGGCGACCCGAAAGTAGCAGAACGAACAGCAAACCTGATCAAAGGAATTATAGCAACGCGTGATGCCGATGGCTATATCGGCACGTTTAAACCCCTGCCCGGAGGTAAGCAGAACCATTTCAACTGGGCGTTGCATGAGCAGGAATATCTGTTGCTCGGGCTGATCCGGAATTTTCGGGCCACCGGAAATAAAACAACGCTTGAGGATGCCCGGAATCTGGCTGATTATGTGATCACCACCTTCGGAAAGGATCCCAAACCCGAGGAGGTATGCACGGCCGGACTTCCAGAGGGATTTATCGCCCTGTATAAGGCAACCGGTGATAATCGCTACCTGGATTTCGCTGCCAATGTTAAACATGGGAATTCAAAAGCCGAAGTGCAGTGTGCGTCGTTGCTTACCTGGAAGCAGACCTTTGAAACGGAAGCTTCCCATGTTTATGTGATGCTGGCGCGATGTTACGCACAGACCGAGTTATACCGGTCCATGAATAAGCCGTCGCTGCTGGATATGTCGGAATACATGCGCCATGAGTTGTTGCGCACCGGAGGAGGCCTCAATGTTGTCGGTTCCGCCTCTGACGGAGAGTGGTTCTCCTACACGCAGAATGGTGCCGGGCAGATCGGCGAATCGTGCGTTACGGCTTACTTGGTGCGATGGCTGGAAAGCTTGATGCGTCTGGAAGGAGATCTTCGTTACGGGGATATCATGGAGCGAACAATATACAATGCGCTCTTTGCGGCACAGGATCCGGAAGGCAGGAAAATCAGGTATTTCACCCCGTTTACCGGACGGCGCGTCTATTTCGACCAGGATGGTTTCTGCTGTCCCGGTAATTTTCGCCGCATCATGGCCGAATTGCCACAAAAAGTATACTATCAGACAGCAGATCTAGCCATTGCAGTCAATCTTTTTACCACTTCCGGAACAACCGTGGAGCTGAACCCTGATCTCACGGTAACACTCTCTCAGGAAACCGACTATCCAAACACCGGCCATGTTGTTTTTAAGGTGACGCCATCGAAAGAGGCCACTTTTGCCTTACAGCTGCGCATTCCGCGATGGTGCAAAAACGCTACGGTAAACGTCAATGACAAGGAGCCGGTTTCTGTACCGTCCGGTGCCAATCCGTACGAGATCCGCCGCAAATGGAAAGCTGGCGATGTAGTGACCCTGGATATGCCGATGGAGTGGCGTTTCATCAGGGGCCATCAGCTGCAGGAGGGTAAGGTTGCCCTCGCCCGCGGACCGGTGGTATACTGCTTGGGGACTGCCCAAAACGAGGAAATCTTGAAGAAATATCCGAATTTCAGCGGAATCATTGTTGATCCGGCTGTTATAGGTGAACCGGAACCAGACCATTCAATCCGTCCCGATGGTAAAAAAGTAATACTCAAGGCAAGGGTTGAAGCTCCTGGCGCCTGGAGCAAGGGTGCACCGTATCTGACACTCACCTTCACCGAATTTATCGATCCTACGGGTATAGCAACCTATTTCCATCTGCTCAACCTGAATAAAGCCGTAGAAGACGAATTGATGGTAGACTGCTTCCGGAAATAATTCACAAAAAGGAGATGAGACTATTTACCGGCTTTCCAGTTGGGGGGCCATTCACCCAGGCAGCAACTGCGTTTAGCCTTTCAAACGGCGTTATCAACGGACTCCGCTGGGTACCAGGAGCTAATCTGCATGTAACGGCCTGTTTCATTGGAGAAGTATCGCCCGATAAACTCTCCAAGCTTAAAACAGACACCGCCGGGATATGCGCCAGCTTTCAGCCGATAACCCTAAACCTAAAGGAAATCTGCATCTGGCCAATTAAAAAACCCTATATGGTGTGGGCCTTATACGAAGAACATCCTGATTTTACCTCGATATACCGGCAGCTTGAATCGTCGCTCATCGGCGTTCCCGGGCAAGGCTCCGTAAAGCCGCATATTACCCTGGCCCGTTTCAAGGATTATACCGATATCCGTCAGATAAAATTAACTGCAACAACGTTCCCTGAAACTATTCAATGCAATCGGCTGATCCTCTTTGAATCGCGCCTGGCACCGGAAGGGGCAACGTATGTGGCGTTGGGGGAATATGGGTTGGGGAAATAAGGAAAATTATTGCCTGTCAACCATGTAATTAAGTTCTGCTACACCGCACCTGAACGGATGGGTGCTCAACAGGCTCAGTTTTGTTTTGACCTTGATGTTTGCAAACAGGGAGATGCCCCTTCCAAGAATAATCGGATTGACAAACAGCCAGTACCCGTCGATGAGGTCCAATTGAATAAGAGCATCCGTTGCAGTGGGGCTTCCGAAAAGCAGGATCTCATTGCCTGCCTGCTGTTTGATGTTCTCTAATCTGTCCGTCAGGTTATCGCTGATAACGGTAGTGTTAGTCAGTCCCGATTCTTTCATTGATCGTGATAAAACAATCTTGTGCACTTTGCCATACCACTTTGAATGTTCGATGTCGTGTTTGGAGGCATTTGGTTGGTCTGCTGCGGTGGGCCAATAATTCTCCATCATCTCGAACGTTTTCCGTCCGTACATTGCCGTGTTAGTTTGACTTATCCGCTTGCCGACGTGATCAAAAATTTCTTCCTCGATCTTGATCCAGTCCATTTCTCCATTCGGTCCGGCTACAAAACCATCCAGGGAGATGTGCATGAATGAAATTATCTTCCTCATTTCAATAAAACAGCTCAATTTCAAAATCTAACAAGTGAATTTAAAAATTGTTCTTCCCATCGACAGGTGGACAGATGCTTTTATAACCTCAATGTTTCACTCATGTTTCAGCCAAATAAAAAACCACTTACCCAGTTTGACCTTCGTAAGTGGTGCATTTTCCTTCGTAAGACATACTGGATTCGAACCAGTGACCTCTTGCCTGAAGAGCCAGGGCACCTCTTCAGCCATAATCAAAGAAATGATGGGCCACACCAAAGAAGAAACCACCGAAATCTATCTGAAAGGATTTGAGAATAAAATATTGGACGATGCCAGTGAGCTGCTCAATTTGAAATAACGCAGAAACAGACACTGTATTTTAAGATTGCCAGGATTAGCTAACATCGTTAACTTCGTACCATGGCAAACCACGAATAAGTTAAGAAAATGAAAAAGACTGAATCAAATGGCACTTCACATTAATCTGGAGGATTTACTATCCGCACGGACGGTCGAATCAGACCGTATCGAGTTTAAAGAAGGTTGGAACCCGGATGCAACTTATCGAAGCATTTGTGCTTTTGCCAATGATTTTGACAATACTGGAGGCGGTTATATTCTTATCGGAGTAGCTGAAAATCCGGTAACAAAAACTGCTGTTCGTCCTGTAATAGGACTTACCACCAACGAGATAGCTGGAATTCAGAAGGATATGATAGGATTTAATAACCTGGTCAAACCTTATTACGCCCCCAGGTTATTTATAGAGGATGTCGATGGTAAGCGCATAATTGTATTATGGGTGCTTGCCGGTAACGAAAGACCTTATGAAGTACCTGAAACCATTACAGCCAAGCATAAATCCTGGAAATACTTCATACGCAAATACGCCAGTTCGATCGAAGCCAAAGGAACAGATAAGGAAGAATTAAATGCTTTAACCAACAATATCCCTTTTGACGACCGTGCTAACAGGCACGCCCATATTGACGACCTCTCGATGGTTCTGATCCAGGATTATCTTCGCAAAACCCAAAGCAAACTGGCTGCCGATGTAGGCACACTTAGCAATACCGAAATTCTACAGCAAATGGCGTTGCTATCGGGGCCGCAGGAGAATTTTTTCCCTCGTAATGTGGCACTGATGCTGTTTGCCGAAAAGCCACATTCCTATTTTCCTTACTCTTATGTTGAAATCGTATACTTCCCGAACGGCGCAGATTCCAAAGAATTTATCGAGAAAAAGATCGAAGGTCCGGTTCAACAACAGATAACTGATTCTCTCTCCTGGCTGAATGCAAATATCCTTCAGGAAAAAGTGATCAAGGTGCCCATGCAAGCTGAAGCGTTAAGGGTATGGAACTATCCCAATGTAGCCTTAGAGGAAGCCGTGGCAAACTGCCTGTTTCATCGTAATTACCAGGAACGGGAACCTGTTAAAATCAGGATCGAACCCGATGGCATTTTGTTGTATAATTCCGGCGGCCCTGACCGCTCCATAAAGAGAGAAGATTTCATGACCGGTAGAGCTATTCCCAAGCGTTACCGGAACCGGCGACTGGGCGATTTTCTAAAGGAGCTCAAATTGACGGAAGGCCATGCAACCGGCTTGCCTGCCATCAAAAAGGCAATGCAGCAAAATAGCTCTCCGGAACCGCTATTCGATTTTGATGAAGAACGGACGTGGTTTCAGGTAACCTTGCCAATCCACACCTCTTTTGTGCAAAAACTTCCGTTTGCGCTGAATTTAAATAAAGTGAAATGGGATCTTGAAGGTATCGACAGCCTATTGGATCAATTACTTGATTATTCAGATTTAAGTGAGGCTGGTGGTATAGCTGGTGGTATAGCTGGTGGTATAGCTGAAGATGATGAATTGCCTGATATTATGATAGTTAATATTGTTAGGGGCATCCCGGGAGATATAGCTAGTGGTATAGCTGGTGGTATAGCTGGTGGTATAGATAGTAAGTTGACAGTTGTTTTAGAATTGGCTCAACACCCAGCTTCAAGGATCAATATTTTGGGTGGCATTAATTTGAGTAATCGTGCGAAAAATTTTGAAACATACATACAACCTTTGGTCGTTGTAAATTGGCTTGCCATGACCATCCAGGCAAGCCGACGAGTCCAAAACAACAGTACCTCACCACCCTAAAAGGGAGACTGGTATTGGAATTATTAAAACACAAAGCCTGATGAGCTATTCCGTTAATAGAGAAATTGAAGTTCCATGCAAATCCCACTGCAACAATTTGAAAATTACATCGATGAGACAATCCTGAAAAGGGGATTAAGCTATTTCAGGAAAGGTGCGGTAAATGAAGTTGAAGAGCTTTCACCAGGACAATTTGAAGCGATCGTGTCGGGAAGTGACGACTATACAGTCCATTTACAAATCAATGGCGGTATTATTACAGAACATTGGTGCAATTGCCCGTACGATTTAGGCCCGGTGTGTAAACACGTTGCGGCTGTCCTGTTTCACATGCAACAAGAAGAAATGGAACTCAGCCAACCGCGAAAAAAGAAGCCATCGGCTGGAAAACATTCAAAAAAGAAAACCGTTGAAGAACAGGTTCGTGAATTACTTGGGAAACTATCCCACGATGATTTGAAACAATTCATCTTAGAGCAATGCATCGGAAATCCTTCCTTCCGGCAAATATTTATTTCCGGATTCGCCTACCTGGTTTCTGAAGAATCAAAGGAGATGTACAAGAAACAGATCCAGTCATTCATTACCAGTGTTGAGGGAAGGCGTGGATATATTGATTGGACCGGAGCCGGGGTTATTGGTAAAGCGGTTGAAAGTCTACTCTTCACCGCAGAAAAACATTTTGACCAGGCCCACTATCAAAGCACCATCTATATTGCCTGTGCGGTGATGGAGGAAATGACGCCACTGCTAAATTATGTGGACGACAGTAATGGTGCTATTGGTGGTACAATTGATCAGGCTTTCGAATTATTGAACCAGGTTGCTCAGGCGGAAATTCCGGATAAGCTCAGATTGGAATTGTTGGGTTATTGTATAACAACTTTTGGTAAAAATATTTACGAGGATTGGGATTGGCATCTGGGTATGCTGGATCTAGCCTCCCGTATAGTCAAAACAGAATCAGAAGGCAATAAAGTTATTGCCCGCATCGATAAGTCAAAGGCTTCGGCCTATACTTTGGAAAGGGTTCAACTGATCAAATGGGAATTACTCCTCAAGATCAAGGGAACAGAAGAAGCCGAGAGATTCCTCATTGATAATCTGGCCAATTCCCGCTTAAGAACAATTGCCATTGAAGCCGCCATCAAAGACAAAAACTACGAAAAAGCCATTGGTTTTGCTCAGGATGGTATAAAATCTGATGCGAAAGAAAAACCAGGCGTAGCTTATACTTGGTACGACTGGCTTCTGAAGATTGCCATGATACAGCATGATCCCGACCGTATCATTGAATACGCCCGGATTCTGTTTGTTAAATCAAATCAACATGGTCAGGATTATTATCAATTGTTAAAAATAACAGTTCTACCCGATCGTTGGAAGATATTTGTTGAAGCCATCATCACCGATTTTCAAAAAGATTCCCGGGGGTACCATTTCGACGAGATCTCCGGTATATTCATCAATGAAAAATGGTGGGACCGCTTGTTTGATCTTTTAAAAACCAAGCCATCCCTGCAATATATCGAGGCTTTTGAAAAGTACCTGGCCTCAGGATACGCCAAAGAGCTGGTTGAATTGTATGCTAACGGCATCATTCAGCTGCTTATCAGGAGTTCAGACAGAAACCAATATCAGGAAGCCTGCAGGTACCTAAGACGTATGAAGAAGCTCGGAGGGAATGATAAATGTAACGACCTCAGCAGGAAGATACGTGCAGAGTATCCCCGGCGAAGCGCTCTCTTGGATGAGTTAAGCCGGGTTTAACCAATTAAAAATAGAATTGAAATGATAATCAGGGCCACACAACAGCTAATGCGGTTAGCCGGAATTCCAGGGGTAAAAAATACCGATGAACCTGCCTTACCATTTCCGGGTGATTGGTATGCCAGCCAGGTGACACGATTCGATGGAAGCTTTACTGCCATTCACTTTCTTCACAACCCGACGAGAATTTCAGTCCTGGTCCCCGGCCCCTTTCTCGATCAATCCATCGCCGCTTTGAGGGAACGGGCTGCCGCCCTTTTGATGAGAAAAGGTTATGGCCGGCTTCTGTTTCAATACGAACTATTAAGTCCACCGGTGTTTTATGCTACCAACAGCCGGAGTATCCTGGCCAGTATGAACCAGATGAGATATGAAATTGATTACCACCTGTCAATGCCCGAAACCATTGGAGAAATCAATCTGGGCCGGATTGAGGATATCCAGCTTAGGTATCTTTTTACAACCGGCAAGAAAGCCATGGACTACACTACCGCTGACAGGATCCTTGGAGAAATAATGTCGAAGCTGCCATGAAAAGAAATCGAACTCTCAAGTTGAATGAAAACTTCACTCCTTGTGATGTATTTGAAAATGAGGAATATTATCCAAACGGAGTTTTCGTATTCAATGTAACCAGGATCATCGAACATATTCAATCCGGGCAACTGGTTGTAGAACAGGAAGATATTTCGGTTCCGGATTGGTACAAAACGCAGGTCGCAAGTATTGTAATCAATGAAGAACACTTGAAGACGGTTACTCTTGCAGTGCCCGTAATACAGGCAGAAATAAGTCCGGGAAGATTTAACATCATCGACGGTAATCATCGCCTGGAGAGAGCCTACCGGGATCATGTCCAGACTATAAATTCTTTCAAGCTGAAAGCTGAGCAGTTAATCCCTTATTTCTGGGCCTCTCGTCGCCACCGGTACAATAACTCCGGCAAAACTCCATATTCTTCAGCAATCTGTTTGGCATTGCCTCTCGACTGAGAAAGTTCAACCAATTTCCTCTTGAATTCTTTGTCGTACTTTTTTCTTTCGTCGCTCATCATGGTAAGTTACTCCTTTTTGTAACCTAACCTACCGTCCAGCTTACTGTAGTAATTTCACTGAGACAGCATTTGAAGTTTCAAGTTTAAGTACCGCTGTACCTCATTCAACTCTTTGTTATATTGATGATCCTAACTGCAATCTTGACTCATTGAATAAGTCAGGCAGGCGAATACATATAGCCAGTCACGCAGTAATGAATACTCCTGATCCCATGAAATCAGGCCTTGCCTGTTCTCCTAATGGGCCGGTTCTCTTTAACTTTTCTGATATTCTTGATCTGGATCTCCTCGGCAGCCAGGTTTTCATCAATGGTTGCCAATCGGGTGATGGACCTTTGAATCATGGTGAAGGCCTAATGTCGCTCGGACTTGCTTTTGCTTTAGCCGGTAGCCGTTCGGTTATTCAACATCTCTGGTCTGCTCCTGACCGAGCCTCACTATTGTTAGCCGAAGATTTTTACAAAAGCATCAACCAATTGCCCGATGCAGATGGTTTGCGGATAGCCCAGAAAAAATATTTGAAAACTATTTCCGGTGGATTAGATCATCCTTATTACTGGTCGGGGCTTGTTTGTTATTGCGGGTATGAACCGACTCCAGGTAACGTAAAGTTTATTTCATTAATCATAATTCTCATCTCTGGATCAATGATCTATTTATTCTTACGATATCGCAAACGATGATATAACTTCGCCGCTTTTTTGGAGTAAGGGCTATTCGAGTCTTCTTTTACCTTTTTTAGCCCTTCAGCAGCCGACTGATATTTTGCGTCCCTCAAATCGATCAAGCTTAAGTACCATTCAGCCGTTGTACCCAGTGAGCCCCCCGAACCGATCACCGGCGTTAGGGCTGCCTTGGCTGCTTGATAATTACCCTTGTCCAGTTCAGCTAATCCCTTAATGAGGAAAGCTCTGATTTCATCGGGCTTTACAGTCAACAATGAATCTACCTTCCTAATGGCCTCGTCCAAACGACCTCCCATGTAAAGGTCAGCCGAGAGGGTCAGGGGATCTGTTAACCCGAAACCTCTGTCGTTTATTTGAAATTTGAAACGTTGATAGTTTTGTCTAAACACTTGTTCGGAATTCAACCGGGTCAATGAGGGTAAGAAGGCAAACCCCAAGAATAAGGCAGCCGCCAGCCCGACACCAACCATTGATAGGTAATAGGTTTTTATCCTCTGGCTGTGATGGCGATATGCTCTATATGTTTCCCGTGAAAGCTTCAACCCTTCACTGATTTTGTCTTTATCCTCGTTGATTTCAAACAAATGTTGTAAAAGTTTATCTCTCAATTCCTCCATCTGACTTCCTATTAGAATTTTAACATATCAATTCCATCAACTCCGTTGAACTACGAACTGTCTGCTCGAATTTGTCCATGCATTCACTTTTTCGAACCTGGTATGTCCTTTTAGAGGTAAATCCCATTGATTCAGCCACCTGACCTGAAGAAGCCCCTTCCATATATAGTCTTAAGATTTTTTGACACCTTTCAGAAAGCCTCTTCAGACATTTGTTCACTGCCAACTTAACCTCGGATTCTTCAATAATCTCGTATATATTATCTTCGGCGATTAGATCGTTGAAGTATTCGGGAGGCTCAGGTCGTGTCTGTTGATTCATTTCTTTTTGGAGCTCATTACTATAGAGGTTTTTGGCAATCGCAATAGAATTGGTCATTAACTTGCAGCTAAGTACTAAATCCCCTTTACAATGATAAATTGCAACTACCTCATGGGCGAGATCCAATGCCTTATCAGCAGGATTCTGAACCTTGCCTTTCAGGTATCTCTTCAAATGGCGAACAAGTTCGCCTATAAACTTCCCAATCGCTTTCCGGTCAAATTGCTGAATCAAGCGTAATCGTTCATTTTCCTTCTCGAAGTTGGCAATTGAACCTTTCACTCCATTTTTGTCTAAATTTAACTTCAAATCCGGATAAGTTCCAGGTTTAAGCTTTGATTTAGCAATTATACCATATAAAAATATCATTAGCAATTACTATTTTGTAATTGCACGATTTAAAAGTACTTTCTACATTTGTCTTGATAGCTTTTTTTCAAGGTTTGGTTTGAGAACAAATAGGAAAACTTAACTGTGACCAAGAGGGCGAAGCTGTGAAATGA
This sequence comes from uncultured Bacteroidota bacterium, assembly GCA_903851365.1. GTDB lineage: Bacteria > Bacteroidota > Bacteroidia > Bacteroidales > UBA12481 > UBA12481. The sequence continues at coordinate 4,661 of CAINOB010000002.1, read as the reverse complement.
GGATGTGGTTAAGATGTCTGACAAATTTTATTACTTTGAGTTCCCCCAGTTAATGCTGAATCAACATGTCATCTAACTACGATATTGCTAGTACTAATATTGGAATGATGATTCATACTCATCAATCGATTAGACATAAAGTGTTGATCTATACGGTTTTTCTCATGTTTTTTATCTTTTCTTGTTGCGTTAAAAACAGCAATCAACCTCCAATCGGTTCGATAAACCTGGCACCTGCCAGAGGGGACTCACTTACGGTTTTCAAGATGGATGCAAATTCCTTTATAGATGACATTACCCCCTTTTGGCAGCTAAAAGTACGGTGGGATGTCAATTCTTAGGAAGAAAAATGATTGGTCGAATTCGGGATTCTATCGCACATAGTTAGAGCCAAATTTTAACCTAACTCACAAACGGTATGAATAATCCAATTTCTCGTCATGGGTTAATAATGACGATAACCTTCACTAATAATTGAATGGCTAACAATAAGGATATCTGTGAAATAATCGGACCATCGGTGCGAAAACTCCATCCGTCAAATCTAAACACTTGTTTGATATGGATTGACAAAAAATGTATCTTTGAAATACGAATAACAATCAGCTTAATGATCGACTTGATGTTCAAGAAAAGTGACTGTTCAGCTACTTCGGCGAAGGGTGGTCAGTTTGAATCGGCAGAGACTGATTAGTTTGGTCGGCACGTCCAATAGACAATTTAACTATGGATTCTATTAGTCTGAAAAAATTATGGTCGTACAAGTTGCTTTGGAATGTATTGATATGAAATTGCAAAGCACCTTGTGGTTACTCCTTTTCTTTCCCCTTGGGTGCCTTGTTTCATGTAGCACCGATTTAGATTTGATGCAGGATGCCCCTTCAGAGGCCGTTCTATATGCCATCATAAACCCAGCCGATTCACTTAATTACGTTCGCTTGACCAAAACCTGCGCCAGGGAGGTTTCCTTTGATGAGATGCTTGACGATCCTGACAATTTTTATTTCGATCATGCGACAGTCAGTATTGACATTAATTCGCCACAAGGACATCCGCTCAAATCCTTTAACCTGGAAAGGGTTCTGATGCCCGATAAGAACAAGGGAATATTCGCTTCATCACCAAATTATGCTTATGCGCTGAACGAATATCTGATGCCCTTCCTGGATGCAGGGTATCAGGTCAGAATCGTGGTTTCAACCGGTGAGTCGGATCATCTGGTGACGGCACAGCAAAATTACAGGAAACCTCCGGAAATTCTGCAGCCTAAAGGTACAACCTGGACTAAACTGAGCTTTTATAGCCCCGATCCGGCCTATGTTGAATGGGAGGATCAGTTTGGCTTCAAACAATATGAGCTTGAAATCCGGATCAACTATTCAAATCATTATCGGGATTCGATTGAACAGACCAGCACTTCGTGCTTATATCATATAATATCCCGGAATGTTTCGGATTCAAAGACCATCATGTCAGCTAAATACAAAATTGAAGGGGATGAGCTTTTGAGGGTTTTCAACATCAAGTTGACCGATAATCAGGATGTAAACTATCGTTCTTTCATTTCCATCGCTTTTATCATCCGTTGCCTAAACGATGAATATTGCAATTATGTCGAATCCAGTCCGATAACATCCGATCGGAAAGGCCGTCCGGTTACAAATGTTGTGGGTGGATTAGGACTATTCTCGCTAATGGCAGTTTCACAAACCGTTGGGTTTAAACTAGATAACCAAACCACCGATTCACTGATTGATGGCAGGTATACTGAACATCTGAGATTCCAAAAATGGTGATTGCGCTTTCTTTTTTTAATACGATGTATGAAAGGTAAATGGTTGCCCGGCGTTTTGGCCTTGATCTTCTTAGGAGGTGGATGCAAGGATGATGGGAAAACTCCTGAAGCGGTTCTGTCGGTCAATGCCCATTTCGGGTATGTTGACAAGGCTTTTACGTTCCGCTCTTCAGGATCAACTGACACCGATAACGAGGCACTTGGACTGCAGAGCCGCTGGGATTTCAATTCCGATGGGATTTGGGAGATTCCTTATTGCCTTGATCAAGCGGTCAATTATTCATTTTCCGCGGCGGGTAAGTATACGATTACCCTTGAAGTGATGGATCCAACCGGACTCACTGACCTGGCAACAGATACCATCAGAATTTACGGTCCGCTGCCGGATTCTGCCATGACAGATCCCCGGGATAACCAGGTCTACCGGATCGTAAAGATCAACGGTCTTTGGGTCATGGCCGAGAATCTGAGATACGGACAAATGGTAACTACTGAAATGAAACAGACCGATAATCAGGTGGTTGAATATTATGCCTATGATAATGACTCATCGACAGTTCATCAATACGGCGGGCTTTATTCCTGGTGGGAGGCTATGGACTATAAATTCCATACCGACAATCAGGGAATTTGTCCTCCCGGATGGAGAATTCCTGACATTGCAGACGTGAACCGGATCGACATAGATGCGCCTCACTATTTTCTCGCCAATTATTATGGCATAGGAGGTGTATCGGGATTCAATATTGACTTCCCTGGCGCTTACGCTGACCAACCTGTTTCTTCAGAGCATCATTCCACCGGTCCAGTGTTTTATTGGCAAGGCTATTTTGCAAGTTACTGGAATACATTCCACAAATATCAATATCGGCCTGGAAACGATTTGGAACTACTCGGCATGTTCTCTATTGATCGATATATAAGTGTTAATTCATATAATGGGAATGGATTTAACTATACGCCATGTTACAATTATAGAAATGCACCTGATGGTTACTATGCAATTTGGTACGGATCGGTAAGATGCGTTTCCAGTAAGTATTAATCCTATATATATATGAAGAAATCATTTCGTAGACTTCGCCCTTTCTTCTTAGTTGTTACGCTTGGTTTTATGGTCCCAATAATAATGATCTGTTGCAACAGAAGTAGCCGAAAGAATAACAATCAAGATTCGAAAATATTAGTTATACCCCGAACTGAACAAGGAACAAATATTAGTGCGTCAAAGTATTTTTCGTCAATTGATTACATTTTTTTAGCTACGCATCCAAATTCAATAATTGCTGATGTGTCGGACATATATATTATTCATGACACTATCGTAATCTTTGATAGATTGCTGAGCACAATTTTTACTTTTTCAATTAATGGTGAGTTTATAAAAAAAATTGCCTCAAAAATCGACATGACCCATCAAATTAATTCTGTTAACAGATTTAATGATGGAATCATTTTTAACATCAACTGTGATTCTACTGTCAGATTCATTGATCTAAACGGCAAGTCAATTCTTCAAATGCCATCGTCTCAATACAAAATTCAATTTGGTTCAGTTGATGGAAAAAGCTTCTGGAGCTTCTTCCCGACCGCCAATATTGAATTCAATGACAATAAATATTTTCAGATTTCTGATATTAACGGAAAACCACAAGGTCGATATGTGAAATCCTCGAATGACAGTCCAGAATATCGATCTGCTCTTAGAACAATTACATATTATTATGATGGATGTTTTAATTTGTTTTCGGCGGAAACTAACACAATTTATAAGATTATGAGGAATGGTGTGCTCCCCACCTATTCTTTTGTTTATGAAGAAACTCCTATGGCTCTCTACGATCAGAAGGATCTTTTTGAAATTAATGGAATTGTCGAATCAGCAGATCAAATTTTTGTAGATGTAATTATAAAACGATCTCTACACAATTTCGTTTACCATAAAACTGATGATTTGATATATTCTATTCCAAAAATAATCAATAAGTTAAGTCATGTATGGGGAATCAATAACGACATCGATGGAATTTATCCGGTTTGGCCGACGTTTAGAGTTGATGACAAAATATTAGCAAGGGTTGTTATGGCAAAAGACATAAAAAATTTTCAGGCCCAAAATTGCAATGACGAGGGTCAACCGAGAATCCGGAACGATTCGATTCTTAATTTAATTGCAAATCGTAAACCAATTGAAAACCCAATAATAATATTATATCACTTACATAATGAAAAAGAAAACGATTTTGATTAATAGCATTATTCCGGTCGCTTTGTCATTATTGATAATAATTCTCTCATTAAAATTTATCAATAAATCAAGAGAATTAGGAGCCACCCTGGCAGTTTTGGAAAAGCAAACCGGAACAATGAATGCATTTATAAACAAGAATAATGTCTATACCTACTATGAGAATCTGCTATTAAACAATAAAATAGATTCTACCCTTATTATTGAAGACTTAGTTGGAAATACCCTTCATTTTAAAGATCTGAATTTAAAGAAACCCACTCTAATTCTCTTTATTCATCAAACACATTGTTCTTCATGTTGGGGGAAGGCAATGGAAATACTGGTTCAAAATTATCCTGAAATCGCAGAAAAAGACCTTATTGTTCTGACATCATATCAAAACTTTCGTGACATTGCCATTCAACTACAGGAATTACACTTGTCATCGAATGTTTACAATATTGTCAGTGGGTCCTTTGGAAATGTGCTCGAAGATTTGGGTGTTCCTTTTATTATAATAGACACGCCGACCAAATTGACCACCCTCTGCCGATTCAAACTGACCACCCTTCGCCGAAGTAGCTGACCAGTCTCTTTTTCTTTCCTTCAAATCGATCATTCAAGCTGCATTTTAGT
>CAINOB010000001.1 GCA_903851365.1 uncultured Bacteroidota bacterium | reverse complement strand
CTTTCGTTTGCTTATCATTACATTTGATTTGTTGCTTGAAGGTAAGAATAATGTATTTAATTACCTAACAATCAACGCATTAATGTTGTTTCTGTCGCAAATTTATATCGATTCTAAATAACATTTTGTCCCAGCCCCTTGGGGAGGGTACAACTTGATTCAAATTTATTATGAGCGAAACAGCTATCAGCTTCGAGAATATCAGCAAACAGTATCGGTTGGGTACTATTGGCACCGGTACGCTCAGTCACGATTTGAACCGATGGATGCTGAGGATGCGGGGGAAGGACGATCCTTACCTAAAAATTGGGGAGCAAAGTAGCCTTAAGGAGAGAAGTTTAGATGAGTATATGTGGGCCCTGAGGGATATTAATTTGGAAGTGAAGCAGGGGGAAGTGGTTGGGATTATTGGAAAAAATGGAGCGGGGAAATCGACCTTATTAAAGATACTAAGTAGAATCACTTCGCCTACTACTGGACGGGTGATTGCTTATGGAAGAATTGCTTCTTTACTTGAGGTGGGGACTGGGTTTCATCCGGAGATGACAGGCCGTGAAAACGTGTTTATGAATGGGTCTATCATGGGCATGTCGAAACGCGAAATCCGGTCGAAATTTGATGAGATAGTTGCTTTTTCCGGGGTGGAGAAATTTATTGATACGCCGGTCAAGCGTTATTCCAGCGGGATGACAGTGCGTCTCGGTTTTGCAGTGGCAGCTCACATGGAGCCGGAAATTCTGGTGGTGGATGAGGTGCTGGCTGTCGGGGATGCTGAATTTCAGAACAAGTGTCTGGGTAAGATGGAGGATATCAGCCAAACCGAGGGCAGAACCATCCTGTTTGTCAGCCATAATATGACAGCCATCGAGCGGCTGTGCAAAACATCGGTGGTACTGGAGAATGGAAGTATTGCTTATAATGGTGAAGTAAAATCAGGAGTAAGTTACTATCTCGACCGGAAAGCACCGGAAGGAGAATCTATATTGAGTGGATTGCATCACACCCATCCGGAAGTAAGCATCAATGAGATTTTGCTCAATGGCAGTCCGGTTTGTCATGCGCAGATCGATGCGGACCCAGGCATCCTGAATTTTAAAATTCAGGGAACTCTGACAACGCCAAAGAAAATGGCCATCGAGGTACGGTTTTACGACAAGCGTGAATCTTTGATTGCTTTGTACAGTCCGGGACATCTTTACGGACGACTTCATGAATTTGGTACGGGTGCATTTGAGCTCAACGAAAAAATACAACTGCCAAATAATCTGACCTCAGGCGAATACATCCTGGATATCGACCTGACCCGTCCGAACATTGAAACCTACATGCACATACCGAAGCAGGTGAGGCTCCATGTTAAAGGGATTTCCAGCGTTACCGGATTGGAGTTTAAGTACGAAAACTGCGGTTATCTGATGCTCAAATAATGAATGAACTGTTAGAAAAGTATCAGGCAATTAATGAATCCTTTTCAAAAAAGCTGGTTTTCCGTTTAGGGATTGAGGCGGGCTTTTTCTCAGAATATAACAACATGATTCTGGCCATGGCTTATTGTCTGAAGCACAGGATCCGATTCACTCTTTATTCCGAAAATGCCTGGTTCAGTCATCGGGGCTGGACTGAGTTTTTTGAACCGTTCTGCGACCAGGAAACATCAAGGCATCATATGCTGCTCAATCATCGGGAGGTTCCGCCACCTTCCGGAAAGAGAACCATGGTAATCACTGCCTGGACAAAACTCCTGCATGGGATCGACTATTTTACCTGGCAGCTTTGGGCAGAATTCCGTAACCGGGAAACAGAACAGGAAACCTTTGATATTCCGGAACTCGGAATTAAGGGGAAGCTACGGGATGCTTGCCGTGTTCTGACCGACATAACTTGGCGTTACAACCCGGATTGTCAAAATATTATAAACCAGTTCACTGAATCAGCCTCCCTTCCATCCCGTTATGTCGGGTTTCATATCCGCGGGGGCGATAAATTCAAAGAAGACAAACTTCATCCGGTAGGTTCCTATTTCAATGACATGGCTATTCGCACAGATTGCCGAAATGGTTTTGTTTTAACCGACGATTACCGCATTATCGAAACCATTCGAAAAGAATATCCTGATTGGAAAATCTATACCCTTTGTCAGGAAAATGAGCGGGGTTATTACCACCAGGATTTCCTGAAAAAGGATCCGGAATTCATTCGAGAACAAACCTTACGTCTCTTTGCGTCAACAGATATTCTTTTAAAATCAGAGCTTTTCATGGGCACGTTCACTTCAAATCCGGGGATGTATCTTGGTATGCGAATGGAGCCTGAAAGGTGTTTGGGGGTGAACGGCACTAAATGGAGGCTATGGTGAATTCAACAAATAGGTCACCGCTACGCGGCTCGGGGGGGAAAGGGGGATGGCACAGATCTACAAAGAGAACACCGCTACGCGGCTGGGATTATTGTCAACCAACTGCTCAGCTACAAATTGGTCGCCGCTACGCGGCTGGGACTACCCTTAACCAACGACTCAGCTACAAATTGGATACCGCTATGCGGCTAAAACACTTTGAAACCGATTGAATAACCTAAAATTGTTCACCGCTTAAAGGCAATGGCCAATTTCAACGAAATCTTAATGAACCATTTGTAGCCGCATAGCGGCGGCCTATATTTTGAATCAATTTACAATGGCCAATACCTATACCCAGATATACCTTCAATTTGTATTCTCCGTCAAGGGCCGCCAAAACCTGATACCTCAGGCCCATAATGATGAATTACAAAAATATATCACCGGCTTAATACAAAATCGAAAACAAAAACTCCTGGCAATCAACAATGTACCTGATCACATCCATTTTTTGGTAGGGTTTGGAACAACCATGTCAATTGCGGATTTCATGGAAGAAGTAAAATCTGTTTCTTCCAGGTTTATAAATGAAAAGCATTGGGTAAATGGAAAATTTGAATGGCAACGGGGTTATGGGGCTTTCTCCTATTCTCATTCACAAATAGACAGGGTAGTCAAGTATATATTAAATCAACAAATCCATCATCTGAGAAAAACATTCCGGGAGGAATATCTGGACCTGCTGAAAAAATCCGAAGTGAATTATGATGAACAGTATTTGTTTGAATGGATCGAGGCGTAAAAGAGATCTAACAAGGAAGTAATGTGCATGAAACTCTCAATAATAACTGTTAATCTTAATAATTTCGATGGTCTAAAGAAGACTGTTGAGAGCGTGCTTGCGCAAACATGGAGGGAGTTTGAATACATTGTTATTGATGGGGCTTCGACTGATGGGAGTGCAGAATATCTGTCTTCTGTATCAAAGGACTTTACTTGGTGGGTGAGTGAAAAGGATCGGGGGATTTACCAGGCAATGAACAAGGGAATTGAGAAGGCGACCGGGGAATATTTGCTTTTTTTGAATAGCGGCGATTTCTTAGCCAATGAAAATATTCTTGAGGAAATAAAACCTGAACTCACAGGTGAAGGCATTATTTATGGTGACCTGACGCTGGTTAAAAATGATGGCTCAACCGAGCCGAAAATATATCCTGATCAACTGACCTACAGTTACGTTTGGGAACAATCGCTGCCACATCCGGCAGCATTTATCAGAAGGGATCTTTTCGACCGGTTAGGGCAATACAATGAAAAGGCAAAGATCACGGCAGACTGGCAGTTCTTTATGTTAGCGTTGTTTTCTATTGGTACCGATTACAAGCACATCAACCGACAAATTACCGTATTCAACCTCAACGGCATCTGTAACGATCCACGAAACCTGAAGCAAATTACCAAAGAGAAACAGCAGTTCTATTCGCCAAAGATCCTGATAGTTGCCATGGCCGACAGTATTCATACAGCAAGGTGGGTTAGTCAGTTGCAGGTTGCAGGTTACGAATTGCAGGTATATAAATCATTCGGCTCAATCAGCCCCACTAGTCCCTCCCTGTTTGAGGGAGGGGTTGGGGTGGGTACTTCTTCCGTGTCACATGAGCCTGCCCTCGCGAAAGCGGGGGTTACGCGTCACGCGTCACGAATTCTTCTATATTCCTCAAAGGAACTTCCTACAAACCGCATGGGAAGGTATATCCGGTCTTTTCGAAAATTGATCGATCCGAATTACCGTATAAACGAATTAGCCTCTCTGATCCGCCGCTTCAAGCCTGACATCATTCATTCCATGGAGACCCAGGGCGCAGGGTATTTAGTTGAGGAGGTAAGGAGTTTAATAGTTAAGAAAAGCGGAAGATTTCCTAAGTGGTGGCATTCAAACTGGGGGAGCGATATATATCTTTTTGGAAGATTGGCTGAGCATAAAGAGAGAATTCGGGAGGTGATGGAGCATTGTGATTATTATTCGTGTGAGGGCTTGAGGGATGTTGAATTAGCGAACCAATTCGGGTTTAGAGGAGTTGTATTGCCTGTATATCCAAGTGGAGGCGGGTTGAAGGCTGAGTTGCTGGAACGGTTAAGGAAAGATACTACAGTAACCTCGCAGAGGAAGGTGGTCATGCTTAAGGGTTATCAGGGATGGGCCGGAAGGGCACTCGTGGGTATCAGGGCACTGGAAAGATGTGCCGATGTGCTTCAAGATTATGCCATCGTTATTTATTGCAATTCCCAGGGGCCGGATATTAAAATTGCCGCGGAATTGTTGTCGCAGTCCACTGGAATTGAGGTAAAGCGGTTACCGGCAAATACACCGAACGAAGAGATTCTTGCCTGGCACGGAAAGGCCAGGATTTCGATAGGGTTGAGCATTAGCGATGCCATCAGCACCTCGTTGTTGGAAGCCATGGCCATGGGTTCATTCCCGATCCAATCAAACACCTCCTGTGGTGAGGAGTGGATTATCGACGGTGAAACCGGATTACTCGTACCCCCGGAAGATCCTGAAATCATTGAACAAGCCATCAGAAAAGTGTTGAAAAATGACGAATTGGTGGATGTGGCTGCCATTAAAAATATCAATAAAATAAGGAACGATGCTGATTTTGATGTTTTAAAAGATCTGACACTGCAGTCCTATTTTAAAATTGAAAAAGAAAGCAAAGAATGAAATTGATGGTGTTGGGTGCTTCGGGCATGGTGGGTTGGCAAGTTTTCAAGACGGCATTGGATAGGAACCTAGACGTTTGCGGAGTGTTGCGGAAGCGACAATCGGTGGCTCCATTACTCAAAGGAAAATCAGGATATTCTATCCGGGAGATTGATGATATCCGGAATATCCTGGTACTGGAAAAAATCATTCAGGACGAAAAGCCGGATTACCTGATTAATGCTGTTGGCATTGTTGTTCAGCTGCCGAAATCGAAAGATTATTATGAATCGCTTTCAATAAATGCTTTGCTTCCGCATCAGCTGGAAAAACTGGGCAATAAATATGGATTCAGGTTGATCCAGATCAGTACTGACTGCGTATTCAATGGCCGGACAGGGATGTATGCCGAATCGGATTCGCCGGATTCAGAGGATTTGTATGGGAAAACCAAGGAAATGGGCGAGGTCGGATATGGTAGCGGGATCACGCTGCGTACATCGCTTATCGGACATGAAATCGTAAGACCCATTCACGGATTGCTGGATTGGTTCTTGTCACAGGAAGCCCCGATCAAAGGATTTAGCTCCGCTTATTTTTCCGGACTGACCACTATTGAATTTGCCAAAGTTCTCCTCGATGTCTTTATTCCTGCAGAGTTACCGGCAGGCATTTATCATCTGGCCTCCGAAAGAATATCGAAATATGATCTGCTTAACATAGTGGCAGAAATCTATCAAAAGAAAATTCGTATCGAGCCCTCCACCGACTTGGTGGTTGACCGCTCGCTTGATGGCTCACTCTTTAATCGCCTGACTAACTACCAAGCCCCATCTTGGCCAGTAATGATTCGAAATTTGTACGATATTATGTCACCTGTCACTCGTCACTAGTCACAATTTTTTATTTATGAAAGTATTAACTATTGTTGGAACCCGGCCCGAGATCATTAGATTATCACGCGTTATCGCCAAGCTCGATCAATTTACAGAACACATTCTGGTTCATACTGGTCAGAATTATGATTATGAATTGAATAAGGTATTTTTTGATGAGCTGGATATCCGTAAGCCCGACTACTTTCTGGAAGCTGCGTTGCCGAGTGCATCAGCCACCATCGGGAACGTAATCATCAAGGTGGATGAGGTGCTGGAAAAAGAAAAACCGGACGCATTGTTGGTGCTGGGTGATACCAACAGCGCCCTGGCTGTGATTCCGGCGAAAAGGAGGAAGATTCCTATTTTTCATATGGAGGCGGGCAACCGTTGCTTCGACCAAAGGGTACCGGAAGAAACCAATCGCCGGATTGTTGACCACACCTCCGACATCAATATGCCCTACAGTACTATCGCCCGGGATTATCTGATCAGAGAAAGTTATCCGCCCGAACAGATCATCAAAACTGGTAGTCCAATGTATGAGGTGCTTGATTTTTACAAGGAGAAAATATCGAAGTCTGATGCATTGGCCCGGATGGAGTTGAAAGAAAATCAATATTTTGTGGTCAGCACTCACCGTGAAGAAAACGTAGATGCGGAATCCAGGTTGCGAAAGATTGCCTCAATTCTTTCAGCTATAGCCGAAAAATATCAGTATCCGGTAATTTTATCCACTCATCCACGCACGCAAAAACGGCTGGATGCTTATGGTATCAAACTCCATCCATTGGTAAGGGCTCTAAAGCCTCTTGGATTCATCGATTATGTGAAGCTGCAGGAGAATGCGTTTTGTGTGATATCCGATAGTGGAACGATTACCGAAGAGTCGTCGGTTCTGAATTTTCCTGCCCTCAATATGCGTGAAGCACATGAGCGGCCGGAAGGGATGGAAGAGGGAGCGGTTATCATGACCGGTCTGAGTGAAAAGCGGGTAATGGAGTCTATCCCTGTTGCGATTTCTATGAAAAGGGGAGCTGAAAGGTCAATACAAATTGTGGAAGACTATTTTGCTCCGGGGGTATCGGATAAGGTAGTCAAGATTATTCTGAGTTATACCGATTTTATCAAGAGGCGCGTCTGGTATCAGAATGAACTTTAACCCACTGATATCGATAGCGATCCCGGTTTACAACGGGGCTAACTACCTGACCGAGGCTATTGATTCAGCTTTGGCCCAGACTTATAGCCCAATCGAAATTCTTGTAATCAACGACGGGTCAACCGATCAGGGAGCTACCCGTGAGGTTGCTCTAAGCTACGGCGACCGGATCCGTTATATTGAGAAAAAGAATGGGGGAGTGGCATCGGCATTGAACATGGCGATCAGGGAAATGAAAGGCGAATGGTTTTCCTGGTTAAGTCACGATGATTTGTTTTTGCCAGATAAGACGCAGAAGCAAGTCGAATATCTGAGCAAATTACCGGCAGAGATTATTTATGGAGATTATTCCCTGATCGATGAAAATGGCGATGCAATTGTGGGTGAAACCGGAGTTGTTCAGTCGGCAGAAAAGAGAAATATGTTCTTTCAACTCCTGAGCGGGTTCCCGGTTAATGGTTGTACCACCCTGATCAATCGGAAAGTTTTTGAACGGATCGGGTTATTCAACGAGGACCTGCCGACCACCCAGGATTATGACTTTTGGTTCCGGTGTGCCAAAGAAATTGAATTTCATTTGATGCCGGAAATTCTGATCAAATCAAGGATACATGCTGATCAGGACACCAATAAAAAACCTTTGCGGCAATACGAATGCGACGAATTGTATACCCGGATAGCAAGGTACATTGTCCAGGACCCCGATCATAAAGGAATCAGCCAGGATGGCTTGATGGAATCTGGCAACTTCCTTTTGAAGAACAATCACCTGAGCGCTTTGTTCATGTTACAGAGGGGACTTAAGACGGGGTTGAGGGTTCAGCTCCTGATGAAGTTAATGTGGCGGCTCGCTTTTAAAAGATAAGGAGCTATATTAGAATTTCGTGGTAAGCGACGGGGTCCCGACTTCCGTCGGGATGACACTTCTTCGAGGCGAGATTCTGATGTCATAGCCAATACTTTTGTACAAATCAAATGCAAGGAAAGCGAATTGTACTGATCACGGATTTTACCGGCTATAGCGGTACCAAGACCTATTTTTTACTTCTGGCAGACTACCTCCTCCGCAAAGGATACCAATTGGAGGTTTTCCTGGCTTCGAAGGACTCCCTGTCCAACCAGGAATATCTCGATTTCAAAACCAAACCGATTACCTTTCACTATCTCCCCAAAATCCTTTTTACCGACAACCTATTCCTTAAGCGACTCAGGATAAATAAACTTCTGCAGTTTCTCTTTCTATTCGTCTTCCGTCTTTCGTCTTCTGTCTCCCGTCTCTTTGTCTCCACAGGCCACCCATTCTCCTTCCTCAGCGGCGCCTGGCTCTGGGGCAAGAAGTTTGTGTATATCCAACACACCTATCCGCAGGGATCGCCATCATCATTCACTAAACTTATTTCCGGAATCCGATCGGCCTGGTTTTCCCAAATGGCCAAAAGGCGTTTTTCCTTTATTACTGTATCGGAAGCATCAAAAAGGCTGATTTTGGACTTGATTAACCTTTCCGATAAAAAGTTTCCGATCCGGGTATTATACACACCTTGCCGGTTCACTCAGCCTATCTCACATTCATCGAGCGGTCCGGTTGTTTTAACTATTGGCCATTTGGAAAGATGGAAGAATCCCGACTTTTGGCTGGAGGTGGCTATCTCTGTAGCAAGGCAAAACAATGAGGTTTCGTTCATTTGGGAAGGTACAGGATCGATGATGGAAGGGATCCAACGAAGAATTCCGGAAGACCTGCGGGATCGAATTCAATTAGTCGGATTTCGTGAAAACCTGCTGGACCTATTTTCGACTTCTTCAATTTATTTCCAACCCAGCCTGGTGGAGAGTCAGGGTTTATCCGTAGTTGAAGCCATGGCACACGCTCTGCCTTGTGTGGTCAGTAACCACGGAGGATTGCCGGAAATGACAGATCATGCAAAAACAGGTTATGTAATTGAATTGAAGGCTGAACTGGGAGCAGAAAGACTCCTGTTTTTATTGCAGAATCCTGATATTGCCATAAAGATGGGGCAGGCGGGATATGAAAAGTACCGGCAGAATTTTACTCCCGAGATCTGGGAGAAGAAGATGGACCGGCTTCTTTTTGATACGACCGAAGCATGAATGGTATTTCCATCATTCTCTGTTGCCATAATAGTTCAGAGCGGCTACCAAAAACACTGGAAGCTCTGGCACGCCTCACATTACCAGATAATGTTCCTGTTGAGCTTGTTTTGGTCAACAACGCCTCCACCGACCATACAGCTTCTATTGCAGAAGCACTTTGGGCAAGTTACTCCTCACCTCCTCTGCTTCGAGTGATTGAGGAACCCCAGCCCGGTGTCCTCTTTGCCCGCATCAAAGGTATTGCGGCAGCAAAATACGAACTCGTTGTGTTTTGCGACGATGACAATTGGCTTGCTGAGGATTATTTGCTCAATGCCTGGGAAAGGATGTCCGGGAATCCCCGGATCGGGGCATTGGGTGGTAGGGGCATAGCAGAAAGTGAAATCCCGCTGCCTGAATGGTTTGAAGCAAACAAAACCGGTTTTGCCTGTGGTGAGCAATGGCCAAGAACGGGTATCTGCACAAACCGAATGTATTTGTGGGGAGCCGGGCTGGTCACAAGGAAAAGTATTCTGGTCAAGGTATTTGATCCTCAATTTCCGATGGTGCTGACTGGCCACAAAGAAAACCTGGCGCTGGCTGGCGATGACATGGAGATTTGCAAAAGAATCATCCTTCTGGGTTATGATCTATTTTATGATTCCTCGCTGGTTTACCATCATTTTATCGAAGCGAATCGGTTAACCCTGGATTATCTTGAAAATCAAAATAGAGGTGTGTTACAAGCGATACCAATTCAGAGATTCTATTCATTTTTCATTATCAGGCAAAAAGTTCCAGGTGGCTTATTGCCTATTGTGTTCATTTGGAACACTTACCTGTATCTTCTTCTGAAACTTGGATTTCCAGTCGGCAAACGTAAACCGATCATCAATTTCTTTAAAGTTTGTAGTGAGGGTGTCCGTAAAGAAGGAAAATTTCACACAGAATATTTTCAGATAAAGGCATTTGTCCGCAAAGTTCAGAAAACAAAAATAGAACTGTCCACAGATGACACTGATTACACAGATAAACACCAGAGCCATCTGTGACATCAGTGTCATCTGTGGATAGTTTTTCTTTTCGAATTTATGAAGATTCTCTTTTTTGAACCTCATCTCACCGGGCATCGCCAGGAGTACCTGAATCATCTGATTGAGTATGTTTCAGCCAATCCATCTGGGCACGAATACATATTTGTCGTGCATCCTGACTTTAAACTTCAATTAAAAGTATCGAGCAGCAAGGTTCAAATCGAAGCATTGTCATCCCGACGAAAGTCGGGACCCCGTCCCTTACAACGAAACTTAGCCGGAGCACTTACCCGCAGCTTACGGACGTACCACTTAGCTGATCATTATGCAAAACAGTTCCGGATTGACCACCTCTGCTTCCTGAATTTCAACGACGTTCAGTTTGCTCTCGGACTCTTCCAGCCAAAATATTCAATTAGCGGTATCCTGTTCAAGCCCTTTGGCCCATTGGAAAATGGTTCTTTAAGGAAGCGGCTGACCTGGCAACGTAAGTATTTCCAGACCTGGCTTTACACCCGCAATAAGAATATCAAGACCATTTTTGTTCTCAACGATCATAAAGCCGGGGATTTTCTTAACAGAACTTTTAAAACGGATGTTTTCCAGATGCTGCCTGATCCGGTTCCCGAATTAATTCCTGAACCCGGATATAATCTCCGTGAACAATTCTCCATTCCGGATGACCACAAAATCTTCCTCCATATCGGCTCCCTTCTGAAACGCAAAGGCACCCTCGACATCCTTGATTCCCTCCAATATCTATCTAAGGAAGAACTTTCAAAATTCACCCTTCTCATCCTTGGCCACGCCGAACCCGATTTGGACCGTGAAATCCGTAATCGCTTATCTTCTTCGCAAGAGCTACAACCTTCCTTGTCATCCCGACGAAAGTCGGGACCCCGTCCCCAACCACCTGTTACCCGATACCTAAATTCCTTTCTTTCGCCTCAAGTATTCAAGTCCACCCTCGACCAATGCGATTTGGTGCTTGTTCCTTACCGCTACTCTGAGTCTTCCAGTGGCATCGCCGGCCACGCCATCGCCGCCGGCAAACCCTTATTAGCAGTCCGGAAAGGCCTGCTTGGCGACACGGTAGCAGAACACGGAAACGGGATATTTATCGATGAATGTAATCCTATGGAAATCGCGAATGGACTGAGAAAGGCATTATCAGTCAATTTAATGGGGAAAGTATCGAAACGGTTTCTGCAAAGTCATACGAAGGAAATTTTCAGTCACGTAATTGTAGCTGCCATTACCCGGTAACCTGATGGAATTATTACTCGTGCTGTTTTTACTTTCGGGCCAGGTTAAGGCATTCATGCAGTTCTTCGGACTGAATCTGCCTGTGGATTTTACCCTGATCACTGGTGCACTCTTGCTCGGTTTTACGGCGTACAAGCTCATCCGGAAAAACAGCTTCAGCACCAGTAACATCAGCTTTTTCGGCATCGGTCTTCTATTGCTGTTTTATGCCTGGATGATATTCAGCCTGTTTTATACGCACTCGGAACAATACAGCCGGGAAAAGACAATATTTTTTCTTCTGAATATCGCGGCTTTCTCCGTCCCCTTCTTTTTTAACCTGTTTAACATCAGGCTATTTGCCAGAATCTTTATTCTAAGTACAATAGTCTTAGCCTTGGGCTTGCTGCCGTTTCAATACCTGGATCTGCTTAAAAATGTGACAGTGCCCGGGGCCGAAGGTGCCTACACGGCAATTGGCGGACTTTATCTGACCTTATCGGAATACCTTGGACTGATTCTGGTTTTGATTCTGACAATGAGGGAGGAGAATGTGTTTAGTAAAAGATATGATCCTGTGATTGTTTTGTTTGTTCTGGGGTTGATGGTTCTTCTGGGTGCTCGCGGACCTATCCTTTTCGCTCTTGTCGTCTATTCTTTCTTTCGTCTGAGTAAGATCACGAAAATCCGTTTTACCATAAAGACCAAGTCTATCGTCTTCCTGTCTTCCGTCTTCTGTCTCCTGTCTCTGAGTGTCTTCCTCATGACTCGTTTTCCGGCAACGGACACTCTTTTAAGGCATTCGTTCTACCGCTTTTATTCCCTGGTTGGTGGTGCCATGGATGGGGGTACCGCGGATCATTCTTCCACCGTGCGGTTAGTTTTGGCGCAGGAAGCATTCCAGGGAATATTTAAGGACCTTGGTTCTTTTCTGTTTGGATATGGGACCGGGAGCTTCGGGTACATAACCACCGGTGCGGATATCCGGTTATATCCTCATAACATTATCCTCGAAATCTGGTTCGAATTAGGTCTGGTTGGTCTTTTGGTTTTCCTGGTATGGATTGTCTATATCTTAAGTAAGGCACCAAGGCAACCTAATCAATACATAACCTACTGGCTTTTGTTCTACCTTCTGCTAAATCTGATGCAGTCGAGTTCCCTGGTAGACATCCGTACCGAGTTTGCCATTTTCGCGCTGTTTGCTGTTCAGAATTTCCTGGTGGTGAAAGAACCAAAACCGGTGCTGGCATGAAATCCGTTCTTCACATCATTAACGGCTACACCGGTAACCGGGTTTACAGTCATCTTATTTCAATACTGGATTCCCTGGGTATTAAGCAACTTGTATATATCCCGGTCCGCTCAGATCAGGACATTGGTAAGTACCAGCCGACCGTCTTGAAAAACACAAAGTTTGCCTATTCATTTGTTATTCAATCAGTTTTTGACAGGCTGTTTTTCTTTCGTAAGATCAGGAAAATCAGTCGCGATATCGAGAGTAAGGATGGTTTCTCTGCTGATTCCCTGATTCATGCTCATACATTATTCAGTGATGGAGGGGTGGCTTTGACCCTGCAACGAAAGCATAAAATGGAATATCTGGTGGCAGTCAGGAATACTGATCTCAACCTGTTTTTTAAATATTTCTTTTTTCTCCGTGGTTTCGGCGAAGGGATTCTGTTGAATGCCCGAAAGGTTGTTTTTCTTTCACCGGCATATCGGGATATGGTTTTGAACCGGTATGTAAAACTCCAAAACCGGGAGCTGATTGGCTCAAAATCCGTGGTGATTCCGAATCCAATCGATCCTTACTGGCAATCGCCTGTTTACCAACGGGAGGTCTACACGCAGAAGCAAATCAGACTACTTTTTGTTGGAGAAATCAGGAGAAACAAGAACATTCACGGGATTATTCAAGCCGCCAAGATTCTCAGGGAACGGGGGCATGACGTAAAGCTAACAATTGTTGGGTTTGGGCTGAATGACGAGAAGACTTATGCACGAGACATAAGAAAGACATCAGGACCATTAAAATACGTTGAATTGGTGGAGAAGACAGAAGACAAAGAGACTTTAAGACAGTTTTATAGGGGGGCAGATATATTTGTGATGCCATCATTTACCGAGACTTTCGGATTGGTTTATGCAGAGGCTCTGTCGCAAGGGCTGCCACTGATATGGTCGAAGGGTCAGGGTATCGATGGATACTTTGAAGAAGGTGAGATAGGTTACTCGGTTGATCCAAAGAATTCTGGAATTATAGCAGAGAAGGTTATTAAGATCATGGATCGTTATATGGAGATATCGCATTTTTGCTCGGCACAGGCTTCACTGTTTAGCCGGGAGCGTATCGGGACAATTTATAGAAGTTTATATCAGGAATGAAGGATCTATATATAAAAGAGATAGACAAACTGAATCCGGATTATCTGGAATTGGTGAATGAGATAGGGACGGTTTTCAATGATCCGGCCTGGCTTTCATTGTTCGGTAATCACCTGAGCCTTTACGGAATCTTTGATGTACAGGATCGCCTTTTTGGTGCATTTACGCTTTGGCACACCTATTTGTATGGCTTGAAATATCTTAAGAACCCTTTAACTACTCCGCATTGCGCACTCATTTTCCGGAACCCTGCAGAGACTCCTTATAAGCGAAATACTTTTGAAAAATCAGTCCATACCTGTGTCGCCGGATTTCTTAAATCGCAGCCTGCAGCCATTATCCAGTTCAATTTACCCACCGGGGTTACCGATGGCCAGCCTTACTTATGGAAAGGATTTAAGGTGTCACCGGCTTATACGTATCAGCTTGATCTGAATCCTCCGATTCACGAAACTTTCAGCGGTTTCGATGCTAAATTAAGATCTGATATTGCCAAAGCTGAGAAAGATGGGATCGTTGTGAAGAAGGTGGAAGACATGGCGGGTGTCCGTTCATTGGTTAAAAAGACGATAGACAGGAAGACAAAAGACGTTTCCATCAGTTTGATTGATAAGATATTATCTGAGTTTGCAAAGCCATCGAATTCATTTGCTTTTGTTGCTTATAATGCCGATCAGCCTGTAGCTGCTACTTTCTGCGTGTATGATGGTACAACCGCTTACTATATTCTGGGTGGATTTGATTCTGAAAATCGTTACCGTGGAGCTGCTGCCTCAACCATTCTGGCTTCCATTCAGCATGCGCGGGAAATCGGTCTGCAGATTTTTGATTTCGAAGGTTCCATGATTCCCTCCATCGAAGCTTTTTTCCGTGGCTTCGGCGGTGAACTCGTACCCAAGTACTCAGTTCATAGGGCCTGGCTGCCGCTCGAGATATTGCTGAAATTCGTCAAGAGATCAGTTTACTAATGACCATCGAAGAAGTGTCATCCCGACGGACGTCGGGACCCCGTCCCTTACCACGAATTTTTAGATGAAAGTTATTATTTCCCACGACGTCGACCACCTCTACTCCACTGAACACCTGTTCGATGGGGTCCAGGTTAAATATGCTGCCCGGGCCATTTTGGAGCGAATGAATGGAGTTCTATCAAATCAGGAGTTCGGCTGGCGAATTAAGGACCTATTCCATAATCAATGGCACCATATCGATGAGCTGATGGACTTTGATCAACTTATTGGGATTCCATCGACGTTCTTTTTTGCCATGGCCAAAGGGAAAGGATTGAATTATAGTCAGGCTGCACTTGCGCCAGTTATTAAAAGGGTTATTGAGCGAGGCTTTGAGGTAGGAGTCCATGGGATCGATTTTCAAAATCAGGATTTGATCAATTCGGAATTTAATCAGTTCAAAAAGTTAACAGGGAAATCTGATTTTGGCATCCGTATGCATTATTTGAGAATGGATGAGAATTCCCTGGGGAAATTCGATCAGGTCGGTTATCTGTTTGATTCCTCTGAATATGCAGTAAAAGCGCCATACAAAATTGGCAATATGTGGGAATTCCCTTTGCAGATCATGGATTCCAATGAATTTTACCAGGGGAATTCGGTTCAGAAAGAGAAAATCGAGGGAATAATAATAAAAACGAGGAACCGGATTTTAAAATTGGAACAAGAAAATATCCCTTATCTGACCTTGCTGTTTCATGACAGGTACTACTGCGATGCCTACCAATCGTATCGCCAGTGGTATGAGTCGATTGTTACCTTTCTGAGTGAAAACGGACATGAATTCGTTGGATACAAGCAAGCCATCACTGAGCTTTTGCAGAAAGAAATTCAATGAAGATCCTCATCATCAATCACTATATCGGCTCCTCCTATTATGGGATGGATTACCGGCAATATTATCTGGCAAGAGAGTGGGTAAAGCTTGGCCATGAGGTAACTATTCTGGGTGCAAGTTACAGTCATCTGAGAATTCATCAGCCGGAGGTTTCGAAAGATCTGCAAGAAGAATGGATTGAAGGAATTCGCTATTTATGGGTTAGAACTCCCCGATACCAGTCATCAGGTTTTGGGAGGATTCTGAATATTCTTGTTTTTGTGGTCAAGTGCTTGCTGTACGCAAAGAGAATCCGGAAAGAAGTCAATCCGGGTTTTATTTTGGTAGCTTCCACTTATGTTCTGGATATTTACCCGGCTTACCGGATAGGCAGAAAATGCGGAGCAAAGCTGGTTTATGAATTACACGATTTATGGCCGTTAAGTCCCATGATTATTGGTGGCTATTCTAAATATCATCCATTCATAAGATTGGTCCAAAGTGCTGAAAATTTCGCTTGCCGCAAGTCTGATTATTTCATCTCGCTATTGGGAAATGCAAAAGGTTATCTGGTTTCTCATGGAATGAAACCGGAAAAATTTATTTATATCCCTAACGGATACTCAGTGGATGATCAATCTGCAGGCTCCATGCCTGTTCCTTTGGAGCATCAGCAATGTTTGAGAATTTAAAAAGTCAATCGAAAATTATTGTTGGTTATGCCGGGGGATATGCTCCCTCCAATGCTTTGGCGAGCCTGATTGGAGCAGCCCGGTTGATTCCTGCGAGTTTGAATTTTGCTATCGTTATGGTGGGGAACGGATCTGAAAAAGAAAGGTTAACTGAGCTGGTAAAAGATCTGGAGAATATTTACTTTCTTCCATCCATTTCTAAATCTGCTATCCCTGATTTTTTAAGTCGATGCGACATATTATTTGCTGGCGGTATCAGTAGTATTTTACACACTTACGGCACTTCTTTTAATAAGGTGACTGATTACATGCTTGCCGGAAAACCGATCGTTTTTGCAGTCGACGATCCGAATAGTCTGGTTGAACAGGTAGGCTGCGGTCTTCGTGTTCCTGCCGAACGGACAAATGAAATTGCTGCCGCTATTACTCAACTCGCAATTCTGAAACCATCGGAACGAACAGACATGGGAATGAAGGGGAAAGTATATGCAGAAAAGGAGCTTGGGTATACCTCCATTGCACAAAAAATACTGGATTCTATCGGTGTTTAGCAAACGTTTATTCGATATCACAGCATCATTTGCCGGACTTATCCTTTTGAGCCCGGTTTTGCTTTTTATTGCGATATGGCTAAGGTTAGCCATACCGGACAATCCCGTATTTTTCCGTCAGATAAGAGTCGGCCGACATGGAAAATTGTTCACATTGGTCAAGTTTTGCACGATGAAACCTGGTCATGGAGGGAATTCTATTACTGTGGCTGGCGAGAGCCGGATTACAACGGTTGGAAGATTCCTTCGCCGATATAAACTGGATGAGTTGCCTGAGCTTTGGAATGTTTTGATTGGTGAAATGAGTTTGGTAGGTCCGCGGCCGGATGTTCCCGGATATGCCGATAAGCTGACCGGAAACGACAGAAGGATCCTGAATTTAAGGCCAGGCATTACCGGACTTGCTACATTGAAGTATTCAAATGAGGAAGAACTGCTGGCACAGCAATCAGAACCCGTTAAATTCAATGATGAAGTGCTATTCCCGGATAAGGTGAGGATCAATCTGGAATATATCGAGAATCGCTCGTTTCTATTGGATATCAAAATAATCATTCTTACGGTTTTGGGTAGAAGGTGATGTTTTTTGTAACTTTGTTTGATCAATAGTATTTAGATATGACAGTTAAAGAAAAGATAGACAAAGAGATATCACAGCTTAGTCCACATGAATTAATGAAACTGCACGATATTATTCTTTGGCTTCATGAAAAAAAGAAATTGCGAATTCGGGTTTCCCACGTGAATTCTCCCTATCTGAAAGTAAGAGAGGCATTAAAAGGTATAGGCAACCTTTCGAATGAAATTATTCAGGAACGCAGGGAGACATTATGAATGTTTTTTTTGATACATCAGCTCTTGTTAAGTTTTTTAATATTGAACAAGGAACTGATCGTGTGACACAATTGATTGTGAACCAACGCAATCAAATTTTTATTTCAGAGTTGGCACGCCTCGAAATAATAAGTGCATTTTACCGGAAATACCGGAACCATCAAATTGACAATGTTCAGTTAAAAGATGCAGTTTCAGGATTTAATGATCAGTTAAACCGTTTCAATCTTGAAAGTTTGAACCAGTTAATACTTGACGAAGCAGCTAATATGCTTCAAAAATTTGGTAAGGTCCATGGATTACGAACCTTAGATGCAATCCATATTGCTACCTTCTCCTTGGTAGCGGAAAAAAAATGGTTGTTCGTCTGCAGCGATGAAACTTTATGCGAAGTTGTTAAGGAATTGGGATATCAGGTTCTGAATCCAATTGATTGAATTCCTAAAAGTTGCTAGGGCTGCCGAATACTTGTATAAAAGACCATGCTTAAACGGAAACTAATTTTTCTCTCCACACCACATATGTCGGGCCGCGAAATGCTCTATATCGAGGATGCATTCCGAAAGAATCAGATCTTTCCGAATGGGGCAAATGTTGAAGCTTTTGCTGAAGACCTGAAACGTGTTACCGGCGTCGGATATGTGAGCTGCCTTTCCTCCGGAACAGCAGCAATTCATCTTGCTCTGATCATTCTGGGTGTTGAGCAGGGTGACGAAGTTATCTGCTCAAGTTTCACTTTTTCTGCTTCGGCAAATCCCATCGTTTATCAGAAAGCACTCCCGATATTTATTGAATCTGAACTTGCAACCTGGAACATGCAACCCGCGATGCTTGAAGAAGCGATAAGGGACCGTATTAAAAAGGGCAAGAAACCAAAAGCAATTATTGCCGTTGACCTTTATGGTATGCCGGCACGGTTGGACGAAATCATGGAGATTGCCAACCGATATGAAATCCCCGTGATCGAAGATGCAGCAGAGGCAATCGGTTCGAAATTCAACGGTCAGGCTTGCGGTACTTTTGGCGAAATCGGGATCTTGTCCTTTAACGGGAACAAAGCTATAACCACCTCTGCAGGCGGGGCATTTATATCCAATAATGAGGAGTACTGCAATCAGGCATACTTTCTTTCGACCCAGGCGCGTGATGATTTTCCCCACTACGAGCACACCGAGATCGGTTATAATTACCGGATGAGCAATATTTGTGCAGCCATCGGAAGAGGCCAGATGGATGTTTTTGATGAGCGGATCTCAAAGCGGCGGGAAAACTTCTTTTTCTACAAAGAAGCTCTCAAGGATATGGACTGTATCACCTTTTTGGAAGAACCGGATGACCGGTTTTATTCAAATCACTGGCTGACGACCATTTTGATCGATCCCAAAAAAACGGACAGGCTGGCACCTGAAAAAATCCGCAAAAAATTAGAAAAACTCAATATAGAAACCCGTTCACTTTGGAAGCCAATGCATCTGCAACCTGTTTTTAAAGATTGCCCGGCGTATGTCGACGGAACCTCAGAACGCCTGTTCAATATTGGGCTGTGCTTGCCTTCCAGTACATGCATCACTGATGAGGAACGCCAATTTGTTGCGGATTCGCTAAGGAAGATTATTAATAACCGCCAGTTTTAACTGGGGGAGCCAATGAAAGAAATTTTGCAATGAGGCTTTTGAAAGTATCAATTCTTGTTTGGATAATCCTTCTGCCGCTGTTTGGCATCAGTCAAACCCTGCCGGTTGGAACCCCTGTATTGGAAGATGCTTTCCGGAGAGGACAACTTGCGGGCCAGAATGATTCCCTGGTATCGTTTTGCCTCCGGCCCCTTTTTCCGGATACTGCATTTCCCAAGGGTAAGCCATTTCAATTTAAGATATTGCCGGTAACCCTGCTGACTCAGTATACCACACATCATCCTTACAGCATGAATGATGGAGCCATGATTCCCGCCCGGGGATTTGAGTCGATAGCAAGTGCCGGGGTGTTTGCCAAATTAGGTCCGCTTACTGTTCAGCTCAGACCTGAATACGTATATGCCGAGAACAAACCGTTCGAAACATTCCCGGCGGAGCATCCGGTAAATGTGTGGTCGGCCTGGTATGAGTTTAACGCGAATATCGATCTGCCTGAACGGTTCGGGGATAAACCTTATTCAAGATTGTTCTGGGGCCAGAGCAGCGTACGGCTCAATGCAGGTCCGGTTTCATTGGGGATATCCAATGAAAACCTATGGTGGGGCCCAGGTTATCATAACTCCTTGCTGATGACCAACACCGCTCCAGGATTCAAGCATATAACACTGAATACGACCAAGCCTGTTAAAACACCGATCGGCTCATTTGAAGTTCAATTGGTTGTTGGCCGTTTGGACTCCTCCGGATTTTATCAGGCAGTGCCCGATACGGCAAATCCGGGTTATAAAAGTTATTACAACCATCCAAAACCCAACGACTGGACCTATTTCAATGGTTTGGCGATAACCTGGCAACCCCGTTGGGTGAAGGGTTTGTTCCTTGGCGCCACACGTGCTTTTCAGGTATATCATAAAGATCAGGGCACCAGTTTCTCAGATTATCTTCCGGTAATTACTCCGCTGACTAAAAAGGATGCCGGCAATACTACAACAGAAGAAGCAAAATCGAACCAGCTGGCTTCGGTGTTTATGCGCTGGCTCTGGCAAAAGGAAAGGGCAGAAATTTATCTGGAGTTCGGTCGCGATGATCATGCCTGGAACTTCCGGGATTTCTTTTTAGAACCGGAGCACTCCTCTGCATGGATAACCGGCTTTAAGAAAATGATTCCCTTTAATCACAAAACTGATCAGTTTATTCAGGTTGGACTGGAACTCACTCATATGGAGAATTCCAGGGTAGGGATGCTGTATCGCTCTTCTGGTCCGTGGTATCTGCATTCCAATGTTAAAGTGGGGTATACGCAGCAAGGACAGCTGTTAGGTGCAGGGATCGGGCCTGGGAGTAATTTGCAAACTTTGGACATCTCCTGGGTTAATCAAAGAGAGGCTAGGAGCCTAGAGGTTAGGAGGTTAGTTCTAGTTGGCTTACGGTTGGAGCGTTATGTGCATAATAATGATTTTCATTATCTGGCGATACACGATATCAGGGCTCACTGGGTAGATTTTATGGCCACGCTCAATGGCCAATATGCCTATAAGAATTTCCTCTTCTTCACCCAACTGAGCTTCATCAACTCTTACAACTACGAACACCTTTATGTCCCCAGTGAGATCATTGATTCCTGGTGGAACCCGGGGGTGAATGTTTTCAATTTTCAGGCACAATTAGGGGTCACTTATCGCTTTAATTAACCCTCAATAAACGTGACACGAAACACGTGACACGAGACGAACCCCAATACGCTCTTCCGCGTCACGCGTTACGCGTTTCGCGTTTCGATTTTATGAAAAAGTACCTTAGCAACCTCGTCTACGTTCTCTCCAACATCCTCTTCACCGTGGTGACCTTCTCCTGGTCGAACCGGGTGTTGGGCGTGGATGTGATAGGCAAGGCGCAGACTGTGCTGACGCTGGCTCAGTATTTTGTATTGATTGCAGCGATCGGGATTCCGATTTACGGGGTTGTGGAAGTGGCTAAGGTTGCAAAGGATAAAATTAAACTAAGCAAGCTTTTCTCTGAACTGGTAGTAATCAACTTCATTACTACTGCCTTCATGCTGGTTGTTTATCTGGCTGTTATATTTTTAGTCAAACAGTATCACCACGATCTCAGGCTGTTTCTTATTGGTGGCGGATTGGTTTTTATCAGTTTTACTACAATCGAATGGTACTATACCGGTAGTGAACAGTTCAGGTTTCTGGCTTTCCGGACACTGGTCATCCGATCGATTTCGCTGATTGCACTGATCGCTCTGGTCCGTACTCAAAATGATCTGGTCGCCTATCTGTCAATTAATGTTCTGACAATCGTTGCCACCAATATCTGGTACCTTTTTAATTTACGAGGCAAGGTAAATATCTTGTTTAAAGATCTTGACTTGCGGAGGCATATTCCGGCACTCCTTATTTTGTGGACCACCACGATGACTGTGTGTATTTATACCTTCGGGGATGTTTTGTTGGTTGGTTTCCTTGCCGGGGATCATACAGTTGGACTTTACACCGCGGCTATCAAGCTGAACAAAATGGTGATTCCGATTATCATTTCCCTGGCCACGGTACTTATCCCGGGAATCAGCCGCAGCATAGCCGGACAGGATAAGCTATCGCTCGAAAAGATGATGGACAGCTCCTTCGCTTTTATCTGTCTGCTTGGAATACCCGTCTCAGCCGGACTGCTCGTTTTTGCCCCTGAGTTTTTAATGGTATTTACCGGTCCGAAATTTGGCGATGCCAAAACTGCTATGCAGATCACCGCAGGATTGGCCTTTGTAATTGGATTAGGTAATATTTTCGGACTGCAGCTTTTGATACCCGGCGGATTTCGTAAGCAGTACCTCATCGCTACCCTTGTTGGAGTAGGGTTGAGTCTGGTTTTGAACACTCTTTTGATTGGCCCCTATGGTCAAAACGGTGCTGCGGTTGCGATGATGGCTGCCGAGACCGGAGTGGCAGGGGTCTCGTTTTATTATATAAGGAAAAGGATCCCGATCAAATTCAACTGGACTTTGGTGGTGCAGGCGATCGGAATTTGTTTGCTTTTTCTCCCGGTGGCCTGGCTGGTCCGCTCCTGGGATACAAAACCATTGATTCGACTGCTCGTTGCCGTTACTTCATGTGCAGGACTTTATTTCGCTATCCTGATTTTCGTACTCCGCGAGAGACATTTACTCGAACTCATTCAGCGCAAATGGCGGTAATAAATTTGCTGTATTGAATAAAAAAGGATAATTTTGTTCAATATAAGTCATTATAATGATTAAAAGAGTACTTCAACAGCAAAAGGAAGAGCTTGCAGGTTTACTGAACAGAGATTATCTGGAGCGGGTGGATGTCGTTATCAAGGCCGATTATCTTACGACCGGCCTCATTAAACTCATTACCGGTCCCAGACGAGCTGGTAAATCTGTAATCGCTCTTCAGCTGCTGAAGGGTAAAAATTTTGCATACCTCAATTTCGATGATGATCAGCTTTTAAAGAGCTTCGATGAAGATGCTGTTGTCCAAACGCTAAATGAGTTATATCCTGGTTATCAATATCTTGTTCTTGATGAAATTCAAAATTTACCTGGTTGGGAATTGTGGGTTAGTAAATTGTATCGCAGGGGAGTAAATCTTATAGTCACTGGTTCAAATGCCAAACTTCTTTCGCGTGAGATGGCCACTTCGCTTACCGGGAGATACCTGCAGATACCTGTTTACCCGTTTAGCTTTGCGGAACAACTGGCTTTTCAAAAGGCAGGCAAAACTGATGAGGAGCCCTTGACGCCTGCCCAGATGGGCACAATGCTTAATTATCTGAATACATGGTTGCTGAACGGAGGGTTTCCTGAAGTTGCATTGAACCCATCAATTCTGAGAAATTATTTGTCCACTTTGTTCGATTCAATTCTTTTGAAAGATATCATCAGACGCTTTCGAATACGCCAGTCGCAACAACTCTATGATTTATCAAATTATTTATTGGCAAACTACACCAATCTGTATTCCTATAGTCAATTAAAGCTAGATCAGAACTTTAAAAGTGTGGCTACCGTTCAAAAATTTGTCGGGTACCTGGCCGAGCCTTACCTGTTCGTAAACTTAACCCGGTACGATACCAAAATCAAGCTTCAGCAGAAATCCAACAGGAAGAGTTATATTATAGATAATGGATTTATCCAGGCACGCTCGTTTGAGCTTTCACCAAATTATGGGCGTTTGCTCGAAAATGCAGTGTTCATCGAGCTGCTCCGCCGAAATTTTCAACCCGAATTAGATTTGTTTTATTACAGAACGCGCAACGACCGTGAAATAGATTTTGTGTGCAGGAATGGTCATCGGGTTGAGGAGTTAATACAGGTGTGTTATGATATTTCAAACCCAAGGACATTGAAACGAGAGATTGACTCATTAGTAGAAGCCTCTACCGAACTTTCTTGCACGGATTTGCTGCTCATTACCTGGGATAGAGAAGAAGTAATACAAGAAAGAGGATCGGCTATACGGCTGGTTCCTGCATGGAAGTGGTTGATCTACAAATGACTATTGACGTATCCATTGTAATTGTCAACTTTAACTCAGGGCAATACCTTAAGAATTGTCTTGAATCCATTTATAATTGCACCAAAGGCGTTTCCTTTGAAATTATCCTGGTCGACAATGCCTCCACTGATGGATCTTTTGAGAAAATTCGAGAAGATTTTCCGTCCATTTGTGGATTAAAGAATAAAGAAAATCTCGGTTTTAGTGCTGCAAACAATATAGGCGTCAGTCATGCATCCGGAAAATATCTTCTCTTTCTCAATCCAGACATATTATTGGCGGATGATGCGATCTCAGCCATGTATCAATTTCTTGAATCTGCAGATAATAGGGTAGCTGCCTGCGGAGCCCGGCTTCAAAACCGGGATGGCTCCTATTCCGTTTCCTTCGGCAATTTTCCGACTCTGTTTCAGCAGTTCAGTGATATAGGCTTTAGGGCACTCTACAAAAGGTATTACGATAGAAAGCTTTCAATATCTCCTCCATGCAACTTCATGGACCCGAAGCCCGTTGGATATCTTTCCGGTGCCGATATCCTGATCAGAAAAGATGTTTTCCAAAAAATTGGCGGGTTCGACGAGCGATATTTCATGTATTACGAGGATACCGATCTGTTTTACCGGTTGCACAAGGCTGGGTATCAGTCATGGCTGTTGCCGCAGGTAAGTATCACCCATATTGGCAGTGCAACAAATGATGCTGACGGCTCCTTCAATTATTCGAAATATGCGTTGATGGAGAAGAGTAAATATATTTACTTTGCAAAGAACCACGGTGCATGTTCAGTTTTTTGGGCAAAAACTTTTCAGACCTTTTCTTTGTTATTTCATGTTGGCAAGTTTCATTACAGCCTGAAGAAGATGTTAAGAATTACCTGGTTACCATCGTCAGAGGTGTCATCCCCGCGGAGGCGGGGATCTCGTCCCTAACAACGAAACTAAATTGAAACATAACAAAAGTTTAATATTAAGCACTTACTAATGAGCTATTTATTCACGAGCGAATCCGTTTCCGAAGGCCATCCGGATAAAGTGGCCGACCAGATTTCCGATGCAATATTGGATAAAATGATTGCTTTTGACCCGAAATCAAAGGTGGCATGCGAAACCATGGTAACCACCGGTCAGGTAGTCATTGCCGGGGAAGTGAAAACTGAGACTTATATTGATGTGCAGGAAACTGCGCGTGAAGTGATCAACCGCATTGGTTATACAAAAGCAGAATATCGTTTTGATGGAGATTCCTGTGGCGTGTTCAGCGCCATTCATGAGCAATCTCCCGATATATCCATGGGTGTGGAGCGCGAAGATCCGGAATCGCAGGGTGCCGGCGACCAGGGCATGATGTTTGGTTATGCCACCAACGAGACCGAAAACTATATGCCGGTTTCGCTCGAATTATCACATAAACTATTGATGGTTTTGGCGGAGATTCGTCGCGAAGGCAAGGTAATGACCTACCTGCGCCCCGATGCCAAATCGCAGGTAACTGTTGAATATGGTGACGACAACAAGCCAGTCCGTCTGCATACCATTGTGGTCTCTACCCAGCACGACGACTTTGGTCCCACCGACGAAGCCATGTTAGCCAAGATTCGTCAGGACGTTATTGACATCCTTCTCCCCCGCGTAATCTCCAGTATTGGTGGTAATATGCATACCATGCTGGAAGATTACCTATCGAAACTCGTAACACGTGACACGGAAGACAGTCACGCGTCACGCGTTACGCGTCACGAATCAGTCACTCTCCATGTCAACCCAACCGGTAAATTCGTGATCGGCGGTCCTCACGGCGACTCCGGCCTCACCGGCCGCAAAATCATCGTGGATACTTATGGTGGCAAGGGGGCTCACGGCGGTGGCGCTTTTTCGGGAAAAGATCCTTCGAAAGTTGACCGTTCGGCAGCCTATGCAGCAAGGCATATCGCCAAGAACATAGTCGCAGCGGGTATCACAGACGAGGTGTTAGTCCAGGTTTCGTATGCAATCGGCGTAGCCAAACCACTCAATGTATATGTGAATACTTATGGCAAATCCAACGTGAAGCTGAACGACAGGGAGATTGCTGAAAAGATTGATACTTTTTATGATTTCAGGCCAAAGGCTATCGAGCGCCGTCTGAAATTGCGCAATCCCATTTATTCTGAGACAGCTGCTTACGGTCATATGGGCCGTACTCCTCAAGTGATCACCAAGACTATCAAATCGAGCAGCCATGGTACTAAAAATTTTACCGTAGAGCTTTTCACCTGGGAGAAACTTGACCTGGTGGCTGATCTGAAGAAGTTGTTCTTCTGATGTTTCAGAGTTTCAGGGTTTCAGGGTTGTCTTGATGACCCGTCCTAAAATAAGTTTACGGTTTACCGGAATGTGATTTTGAAATTACACAAAGGCATTCCGGAATAGGGGAGACACTAATTTCTCGCCAAGACGCCAAGGCGCAAAAGGGAGATGTCTGACTTTGGCAAAATTCCGTACCTTTGACATTAATTATCAATGAATCAGTTAATGATGTCCAATCAGTTCGATATTGAAGAGTTAAAATTGATTATTGTAAGCAAGCTAAAGTCGCTTCGTCCGACAAAAATTATTTTGTTTGGAAGCTATGCTTATGGAGTACCTTCCGTTGACAGTGACCTCGATATTTGTGTTATTAAGAAAGAACTGAAGTCCAAGGCGATAGAGAAAAGGGAGATCCGTAATCTGCTGAAGGATATATTGATTGCCAAAGATATTTTGGTATCCTCTGAAAAGGAATATGATTTTTACAGTCAGCAGATTGGTTCCGTTTACATGGATATCAACAAAAAAGGAGTTGTCTTATGGCCGAATTCCTAAGGCAGTCAATTATTTTGTTGAACAAGGCAAAGACCGACTTTATGGCGGCCAAATTGCTCCATGAAAACTTCATTTCCGGAAGTGTTGAAATCGATATTGAAGTGGTATGCTTTCATTTACAGCAATGTGCAGAGAAAAGCCTCAAAGCAATACTCTCCGAAAAATCGATTGATTTTCCAAGAGTACATGACCTGGAATTACTCCTTAATCTGGTTGATCAATCCACGATGAAAATAGTAGTGGATCGGGATCTTTTAATCGAATTGAACGATTTTGCAATAGAAGGTCGATACTCGATACTTCACGATGATTTAATATCTGCATTGGATTATTTCAGTGAAATTGAGGATCTGATGAATCAGGCAACTTTGATTGTTGCTCCTTAACTCACAGCTTAAAGGGAAGAGCTATCCATTTAGAAATTATTTGACTGGCCTTTTGGATTGGACTAAAGTCCTATGATATAGTTTGGAGGCTACTTGACCCACGGCTTAAAAGCCATTGCAATTAGTAATGAAACCCTGAAACATGCAACGGATCCTCCTAGTTTTTGGTACCCGGCCCGAAGCCATCAAAATGGCACCACTGGTAAGGGAGCTGCTCAGATATCCTGACCAGTTTCAGACCCGGGTTTGTGTTACCGCGCAGCACCGGGCGATGCTCGATCAGGTATTGGAGTTTTTTGATATCAAGCCCGATTATGATTTGAATCTGATGATGCCGGACCAGGACCTTCACGGATTAACGTCATCGGTAATCACTGCCATGAAGCCGGTTCTGGAAGATTTTAAGCCGGATTTTGTTATTGTTCAGGGTGATACCACAACCACCGCTGCTGCTGCATTGGCCGCATTTTATCTGGGAATAAAAGTCTGTCATGTGGAGGCAGGTCTGCGTACCCACAATAAGCTGGCCCCATTTCCGGAAGAGATCAACCGGAGGCTCACCAGTGTAATTGCGGATTATCACTTTGCCCCGACCCAATCGGCCCGGGAAAATCTGCTGCAAGAGAATATTCCCGATGAGAGGATCCTGGTTACTGGGAATACCGTGGTTGATGCATTATTGTTGGCTTTGGAGAAGGTGGAGACCTCAGAGGATCCGGATATTGATCGGGTTAAAAAACTTTCGGAAGGGGAGGAGAAAATTATTTTAGTCACCGGTCACAGAAGGGAAAACTTCGGGGATGGTTTCGAAAATATCTGCCGGGCGATCAAAGAGGTTGCGCAGAATGAAAATGTAAAAATTATCTATCCGGTCCATCTCAATCCAAAGGTTCAGAGGTTGGTTCACGAACGGTTGGATAACCAGCCCAATATTCACCTGTTAAAGCCATTATCCTATCCGGCGTTTGTCTGGCTGATGAAGCGATGCTACCTTATTCTTACTGACAGCGGAGGTATTCAGGAGGAGGCTCCGGTACTTGGCAAACCGGTTCTTGTGATGCGCGATGCCACTGAACGTATGGAAGCTGTGGAATCGGGCAATGTTATCATGGTGGGTACCGATACTGCGAAGATTGTGAGCAGCTGCCATGATTTGTTGTATGAATCAGACCTTTACCATCGGATGAGCCAGGTGCATAATCCTTATGGAAACGGGGAGGCCAGCTGGCTTATCGTACAACATTTAAGAGAAGTGACGGGTGACCGGGAAACGAAGAAGAAGATCGACTGCTGACTGCCAACTGCCTACTGTTTCCGCCCTGTTGTCAGCTCAAAGTTGATCTTGTAGGTCGTTGTAAATATCACATCTTTATTGGTGCCCGGGTCCTTGAACCCATCGAGCAGATCGGTATTGGCGAAATGGTAGGCGAATTCTATACTTTGTGAGATGCCATATTTTGGGGGTAAGCGAAAGCCGGCCCCAAAGATCCAGGTGTTGGTATTGTAGAACTTGCTGTATTTGCCAACGGTACTGGCTTTGAAAGTATAGAGGAGTTCACCTGCTCCAGCCAGAACATACGGAGCAAAACTGTTTAGCCGGTTGGCGAGGTAGTATTCCACCTGAAGGTGAATGTCACTGGCAAAAGTGGTGAAGGAGTAATCACGTTCCCTTTTATTAGACCGCTGATCGCTGCCCGAGAGGAACATCGGGGTAACCTGGAGACTCGCGGCGAAGCGTTTGAACAGGCTGAACTGAAGACCGGCGGTTACCAGGGGCCTGGCGCGCCATAGATCGATATCGAGATTATCGAAAAATATCTGGGCCCCTTTAACATTTGAATCCCTGCCGCCGATATCGCCGAAGTAAAGGGTGGCTCCGGGACCTGCGAAAAACTCCAGCGTTTTAAAGTAATTGCGCTGAATCTGAGCGTTAGCCGAAATACCGGTAGTGCTCAGAATGAGTAAAATAATAATTAGCTTTTTGATGTTCATACCTTTTTTCTCCACAGATGTCACAGATTTCACTGATGGCTCGGTTCTTATCTGTGAAATCTGCGTCATCTGTTGATAGTTTTTATTTTACGCGTCCTCTGTAATCATATGTCAACAGCGTAAAAACGTTAAAATTGACTTTATATGATATCAGGAAGAATAAATCCGGACTTTTTCGAGGGGTAGGGAAGCCATCGAGGTAATCGGTGGTGGTGAAATGGAAGGCAAAATCGATGGAGTGGGTGATGCGCCGTGTTTCAGGAAAGCGGCTGCCGAGGCCAAGAATAAAGGTATTACCGGTATCCCATTTTCGCTTATCCCCCTGATTGTTTTTATATCCGAATACCATTCCGCCCACCCCGCCAAAAACATAGGGGGCGAAACCGGTCATACGGTTTGCGATATAATATTCCGCCTGTGCGCTGATTTCCAGAATTGTGGTATTGAAGGCGTATCCGCGGTAGGCATAGTTTGAGCGCAGGTCGTTGCCGCTCAGTAGGATAGGAGAGATCTGTGCACTGATGGCCAGATATTGTTTTGGCATAATGCGTGCTCCACCGGTCAGTGCGAACCGGGTTTGCCAGAGATCGATATCGAGATGGTCGAATACGGCTTGAACCCCAGTGATTTTTGAATCCGTACCCCCAACATCACCAAAATAGCTCGAAGTTCCACCTCCAAGGAAAGCCTCAACTTCTTTATACCAGTAAGTCTTCATCTGGGCATTAAGCGATAAAGCCGGGATAATAGATAGTAATAAGCAGAATATGAGGAACTTCAATTTCATTCACTAGCCAACTTGCGCCCAAAGTTACTTGTTCGGAATAGCGACAGCAAAATAAGTTATCAGACATTTGACGAATAGAGCATTCATTTATCAACATTGATTCCACGAATTGTGAAAATCAACCATATACCATAATATATGCAAATTAAAAAAGCGCTGATTACGGCAGCCGGTGCTGATCAGCGAAAACTAGCAATGCAAACCCTGGTGGACCGTGACGGAAATCGTAAAACGGTACTCGAAATCCTGATTGATGAAGTCCGTCAGGCAGGCATTGAAGAAATTGCGGTTATCATTCATGCCGGGGATCGGGATGTATATAAGGGATTGATATCCATGGACCAACAGATTCATTTCATTGAACAGGATCAACCATTGGGATATGGACATGCTATTTTGTGCGGACTTCCATTTACCGGGAAGGACTATTTTTTGCATCTGGTTGGTGATCATTTATATGTGAATAAGTCAGATATCCCTTGTGCGAAACATCTGGTCGAAATAGCCTCTCAAAATAATTGTTCGGTTTCAGCGGTTACTCCCACGCGTGAAAATCTGATCCCGAATTATGGAACGGTTGGCGGTAAAAGGGTTCCAAGGACTAAAGATCTCTACGTGATCGATAAAGTTATAGAGAAACCGACTCCGACCCTGGCTGAGCAAAAATTGATCGTGCCGGGATTAAGAACCGGGCATTACCTGTGCTTTTTTGGAATGCATGTCTTATCTCCGGGACTTATGCAAATCTTGAAGCAAAATCTGGAAAAATCCGATGGCAGAAAAATAGGATTGAGCGAGGCATTAAATCAACTGGCGACAAAAGAACAATATCTGGCATTGGAAAAGAATGACTGGCGATTTGATACAGGATCACGCTATGGGTTATTGAAAGCCCAGCTGGCATTAGCTTTGAGTGGTTCCGATCGGGACCAGGTTATGGCCGAATTGCTTGAGTTTTTTGTCATGAAAAATATGAATTCGATTGGCAGATAGTACAATGAGCACATTAATCAACATCATTTGTTCATCCGACCCGTCGATCAAAAACCGGTCGCTCGACGAATTCTGTAATCAAGCCAGCCTCGGGGAATTGTTGACTGCCACCAGGGAACTTGAGCTCTACCGTAAGGAGGAAACAAATCTGTACAACCGTGTGAGGGCCTTGTTTTTCCTATATGCTATCCACCGCTTTTATATCCCGGTGAAAGGAAAAATTGGCACGGAAGGAATTATCCCCTTCGAAGCGTATGAGCATATCTTAAACAGAAGGTTCGAGGAAGCTATTACGCTGTTTTTAACCGTTCAGGATAGCAAGGGTGCCAATGAAGGCATATCCAGCGGATTGGCAGATGCTTACCATCAGCTTGCTTTTCAAACACTTGCTGACCAGGTTAAGCTGAGCGTCCGGTCGACCGCCGGTAATAAATGGATGTTCAGGGTTGGTCATCCTCTTGATCAGCCTTTAAAAATCAATTCCGCCTTGCTTCGTCATGATGAACAAACGGGCATTTATCCTTGTTTGCACGAGACAACTCCGGTAAGGATGGATCTGAGCCACAGTGGCTGGAGCGACATCTTCTTTTTGGGCATGGATTATCCTGAAGGCGCTAAGGTTTTGAATATCTCGGTTAACCTTTGCATCAGGAATCCCCTAAAAAACACGGAACCAAAACCTCCGATTGAAACCTGGTTCCGAATCATTGATGAACCCGTGATAAGGCTTACCAGTATTGACCTGGCCACTTCCTCGGATATCACAAGTTTGCCCGAAGTGTTTGACTTTGCCAAGGATTACCTCGGGTTATTGAAAGCAGCTTTGATTGCATCAGGCATTGTTCCTCCGGGCATGGAAGGTGCCGGTCTGCCTTTAAGCGCTTTATTGGATAATATGGTGGGTCAGGGCAAAGGGATCGAGATTTCAAGCAAGGTGAATAATATTCCCAAAGGCTCTCGTCTGGCCGTTTCGACAAATCTTTTGGCATCGCTGATATCATTGTGCATGCGGGCTACCTGCCAGACTGAAAAGTTAACCGGAATATTGAACGAAGAAGAACGGCGCCTGGTAGCAGCCAAAGCGATTTTGGGAGAATGGCTGGCTGGTTCAGGTGGAGGTTGGCAGGATTCCGGAGGTGTGTGGCCCGGGATGAAACTGATTAAAGGAGTTGAAGCAGCTGTCGGTGATCCTGAATATGGAATCAGCAAGGGACGCTTGCTGCCACAACATACTATTCTTGATACAGATACAGTTAACCAGCTGACCAGGAAAAAATTGCAGGATAGTCTGGTGATGGTTCACGGGGGTATGGCGCAGGATGTGGGCCCGGTATTGGAAATGGTCACTGAAAAATATCTGCTTCGCTCGAAAAATGAATGGCAAGCCCGAAATAATGCCATCGCTTATTTTGAGGAGGTGGTGCAAAAGCTCAAGAATGGCGATATTAAAGGGATCGGAGACTTTACTCATAAGAATTTTGAAGGTCCCATTCAGGATATCATACCCTGGGCCTCGAATCTTTATACCGAGACATTAATAAATCGGATTACCGAAGAGTTTAAGGATAAGTTCTGGGGTTTCTGGATGATGGGCGGAATGTCGGGCGGTGGTATGGGCTTTATTTTTGACCCCGCTTATAAACAAAAGGCACAGGATCGCCTTCAGCAGCTGATGTCTGAAACAAAAAAGAAATTCGAGCATGCCATTCCTTTTGCCATGGAGCCGGTAGTATACGACTTCAGTATCAATGAGAACGGAACAATCGCGGATTTAGGCACTGGTTTGAATGCGTTAATGCCAATGGAATATTATACGCTGCTATTACCAGGGATTTTGAAAAAAGACCTGTTATCGTTAACCGAATGTCAGCGCCTCGAATTGGGAATTATAGGTCAGGCTTATAAGCTGGACGATCAATATTCCGGTTTTGTGAACAATCTTTTCGACCGTATGATCCCCCAGGAGCGGGAGAGTAATAACCGTCAGAAACCACTTAACAAACTTTTGGAAGAGCTGGGGTTTAATCCTGATCAGCATGAAAAGATAAAGAAAGAGTTAAAATCCGGACGAATAGGATTATCCAAAAACAGGTTGCCAATCAGTACAACCATCGAAGATGTGTCGACCTCAGAGATTTCCGGACAAGAGGTGCTTGAGGATCAGCGTCTGATTGATTTGGGACTGAATTCACTTCGAAACCGGGAACTGGCCATCGTTTCGTTAGCAGGCGGGGTTGGGAGTCGGTGGACAAAAGGCGCAGGGGTAGTTAAGTCACTGAATCCATTTGTCAAAATGGATGGCAGGCATCGCAATTTCGTGGAAATACATCTGGCTAAAACAGAAAAAGCGAATTTATCCTACTCAACAAAATTGCAACATGTTTTTACGACCAGCTACCTGACGAATCCTGCAATATCAACATTTTTAGATGGTACAAACGGAAGGCCTCAAAAGCCAGAAATACATATATCAGAAGGAAAAGTTATTGGTTTGAGATTGATTCCAACAGAGCGGGATCTCCGGTTTTTATGGGAAGAGATTCCTCATCAGGTGCTTGATGAGCAGTCGCAGAAAATTCAGCAAAGCCTTCATGCAGCATTGATTAATTGGGCCAAAGGAGCAGGCGAGGGGGAGGATTACCGGGATAATCTGCCTGAGCAGTGTATCCATCCGGTGGGTCACTGGTATGAAATACCGAACCTGATACTCAATGGAACCCTTCGGAAGATGATTAAGGATAATCCAAACTTAAAACATCTGTTGGTCCACAATATTGATACCCTGGGAGCAAGTGCTGATCCCGCTTTGCTGGGATATCACATCGACCAGCAAAAGTCTATGACTGTTGAGGTTATAACGCGCAAGCTGGATGACCGGGGTGGTGGACTGGCAAAAATAAACGGGCAGATGCGACTGGTTGAAGGATTAGCTCTTCCGGATGATAAAATCGAGTTTAACCTGAGCTATTATAATACCAATACCTTCTGGATCAACATTGATAAGCTTTTGGCTTCTTTTGGATTAACCCGCGATGAATTATCTGATATCCAGAAAGTTGAATCGGGAGTTTTTAAGGTAGCCTCAAGAATGCCCACTTATGTAATTATCAAGGATGTCAAGAAACGGTGGGGAAAGGGTCAGGAAGATGTATACCCGGTAACCCAATTCGAAAAACTCTGGGGTGACATGACCTCATTGCCGGAACTTCCGTGTGCCTACATTAATGTTAGCCGGATGCGCGGTCAGCAGCTGAAGGATGTAGCTCAGTTAGATGGGTGGTCGAGGGATGGTTCAAAAGAATATATTGAGGGAATTTGTGATTGGGATTAATATTAAGGCAGAGGATAGAGGGCCGAAGGCAGGAGACGAATGAACGGAGGAGCGATATCAATAGCCTCCATCTTCAGATGGGGAGGAAGTTTAATATTAACAATCGAAGAAATATCAGCTTAATTATATGTCAAAGATTGCATTAATCACCGGCGTTACCGGTCAGGATGGCGCTTACCTGAGTGAATTCCTTTTAAAAAAGGGATATACAGTTCACGGGATCAAGCGCCGTGCCTCGATGTTCAATACCGAGAGGATCGATCATATATACGAAGATCCGCACGTGGAGAATCAGCGGTTCGTTTTGCATTATGGCGATCTGACCGACAGCATGAACCTGACACGAATTATTCAGGAGGTTCAGCCCGATGAGATTTATAATCTGGGTGCCATGAGTCACGTAAAGGTCAGCTTTGAGAGCCCTGAGTATACAGCCGATGCTGATGGCATGGGAACGCTGCGTGTGCTGGAAGCAGTGAGACTGCTTGGATTATCTGCCAAAACCAGAATTTATCAGGCCTCAACATCTGAATTATATGGATTGGTTCAGGAGGTTCCGCAATCGGAAACGACACCATTTTATCCGCGATCGCCTTACGGGGTGGCAAAACTATATGGTTTCTGGATCATGAAGAACTATCGTGAGGCCTATGGAATGCATGCATCGAATGGTATCCTGTTCAATCATGAATCTCCTATCCGGGGAGAAACTTTTTTAACCCGTAAAGTCACCCGGGCCGTTGCGCGGATCGCTCTAGGACTGCAGGATTCGCTGTGGCTTGGCAACCTCAACGCTCAGCGCGACTGGGGCCATGCAAAGGATTATGTGCGTGCCATGTGGATGATGCTTCAGCAGGATGTGCCTGATGATTATGTAATTGCCACCGGTGTAACCACCACCATCCGCGACTTTGTAAAAATGGCCTTTGCCGAAATCGGCATTACTATTGTATTTGAAGGCACAGGAGTAGATGAATCAGGTCATATCACAGATATTAATGAAAAACTCTTCTCAGAAAAGGTGGGAGCTCAATATCTCTCATCACTCGTCACCCGTCACCAGTTGGCAGTAGGCAGTCGGCAGCCGGCAGAGGGCAGTCACCCGTCACTGGTTCACGTAGATCCCAAATATTTCCGTCCTTCGGAAGTTGAGCTGCTGATTGGTAATCCTGCCAAAGCAAAAGAAAAGCTTGGGTGGGTGCCGGAGTATTCTTTAGCAGATCTAGTCAAGGAGATGATGGAGTCAGATATTCAGATTTTCAAGCGTGATGCGTATTTGAAAGAGGGTGGGTTCAAGACCTTGAATTACTTCGAATAAAGAGAATCAAGAGATAACCACAAATGGACACAAATGGTTGCACAAATGAACACAAATAAACTATCCACAGATGACACAGATTACACAGATGGCTCTGAGTTTATCTGTGACATCTGTGACATCTGTGGAGATATTTTATCTTTTATTTTTTTAGGATATGGAGAAAAACTCTAAAATATATGTGGCCGGTCACACCGGCTTAGTGGGCTCGGCGATCTGGAGAAATTTACAATCGAAGGGTTATACTAATTTAATTGGCAGGACCTTTGCTGAGCTGGATCTGCGGAATCAGCAGGCCGTGACAGATTTCTTTGCAGCTGAGAAACCCGAATATGTCATTCTCGCAGCGGCCAAAGTTGGCGGGATCATGGCTAACAATGTTTATCGGGGTGAGTTTATTTATGAAAACCTGATGGTTCAGAATAATGTAATCCACCAGGCATACATGAATGGAGTGAAGAAGCTGCTTTTTCTTGGATCCACCTGCATTTATCCGAAGGAGGCTCCCCAGCCGATGAAAGAGGAATACCTGTTGACCGGACCGCTGGAATCGACCAACGAGCCGTATGCGATTGCAAAGATCGCCGGTATCAAACTTTGCGAAAGCTATAATATACAGTATGGCACCAACTTTATCAGCGTAATGCCTACTAATTTGTATGGTCCGAACGACAATTTTGACCTGGAGAAATCGCATGTTCTGCCGGCACTTTTAAGAAAGGTACATTTAGGCAAGCTGCTCGAGGAAAGCAACTTCGACGCGCTGGCTGAAGACCTAAAGACGGAAGACGAAAGACGGAAGACGGATGACGGAAGACGGAAGACGAGATACGATCGACTTTAGCCGGTATTGGGGTTTCGTCAAGCGGCCCCCGATCTTCTTCTTCGTCTACCGATTCTCCTGTCACCGTTGAGATCTGGGGCTCGGGCACTCCGATGCGTGAGTTCATGTGGAGCGAGGACATGGCCGATGCGTGCGTGTACTTGATGGAAAGGGAAGTTCGAAGCAGTGGCGGCACTTCTTCTGTAAACATTGGTACTGGCATCGAAATCTCCATCTGCGACCTGGCTCATCTGGTTAAGAAAATTGTTGGGTTCGGCGGGGAACTGGTATTTAATGCATCGAAACCCGATGGCACCATGCGGAAGGTGACGGATGTAACGAAATTGCATTCCCTAGGATGGAAGCACAAAATAGATTTGGAGGAGGGGGTAGGTAAATACTATCAGTGGTATCTGGATAAGGCAGATGGCAAAAGGC
Source organism: uncultured Bacteroidota bacterium (assembly GCA_903851365.1). GTDB lineage: Bacteria > Bacteroidota > Bacteroidia > Bacteroidales > UBA12481 > UBA12481. The sequence continues at coordinate 43,435 of CAINOB010000001.1, read as the reverse complement.
AGAAGGCATAAATTAGTATGAAGAAATAAGAAAGAAGAGGCAAGGTTGCCTCGGTGAAAATTCGTAGGGGCGGACCAGTGTGTTCGCCCTTTTTTTTAAATTTACTACATGAATAAACGGGTATTTGTTTCGGGTTGCTACGACCTGCTTCACAGCGGTCATGTGGCGTTTTTTAAAGAGGCTGCACAGTTGGGAGATCTCTATGTAGGAATCGGTTCCGATAACACAATTCGGGAGCTGAAGGGCCGCGATACGGTTAACAGTCAGGAGGAACGTCTATACATGGTTAAATCGGTGAGGCACGTCACCGGCGCTTGGATTAACCGCGGATCGGGGATCATGGATTTTGAGGAGGACCTGAGGAATTTTAAACCGGATATTTTTTTGGTAAACGAGGATGGGAACTCCCCAGCCAAGGAGCAGTTGTGTGAAGAGCTGGGTATTGAATATGTCGTTTTGGAGCGCATCCCCGAGGCCGGTCTGCCGCCGCGGTCTACCACCAGTCTGCGCCGTGCCGATTCGTGCCAGCTGCCTTATCGTCTCGATCTGGCCGGCACCTGGATCGATCAGCCTTATGTGAATAAATTCGGACCGGGATGGGCGATTACGATGTCGCTTGAGCCGATCATTGATTATAATGAGCGGAGCGGCATGTCGACCAGCACCCGCAACGCAGCCCGCAAGTTGTGGCCCTATCAGCTTCCACCTGAAAAGCCGGAGAAGCTGGCTGAGATTTTATTCCGATATGAAAATGAGCCCGGACGAACCGAAGTGTCGGGCGCCCAGGATTCCATCGGGATCTGTGTTCCCGGATTAGCCCGCCATTACTACGATACCGGCTATTGGCCGAAGAAGATCGAGACCTGTCACGACGAAAAGGTGCTTTCGTGGATCGAGGACCATCTGTTTATGGTATTGCTATGGCCACGGCCGGCTGGTTTCAGTCCGCTGGTCGGTTCGCAGATCAATGAGGAAAACGTTAAAGCTTTAACGGCTGCTGCCGAGCAATGCTGGCCGGCCATTCTGAATCGCGACCTGCAAAGTTTTGCCAAATATTACAGGGCCTCTTTTGATGCGCAGGTGAAGCTTTTTCCATTAATGTATAACGATGATATCGCTAAGGTGGTGAACAGCTACCGCAAGCATGCCCTCGCCTGGAAACTTGCCGGCGCAGGCGGCGGGGGATATCTGGCCCTCATAGCTGAGAAGCAGATCCCGGGAACGATGCGGGTTAAGATACGCCGACCGGGACTGATGTAGACCGAGAACGAAAGAAAGACAATAGACAGAAGACAGAAGACGAAGATCGATTTACAAAAGAAAGATCGAAAAACGAAAGAACCATCGATAGAAGTGTCATCCCGACGAAAGTCGGGACCCCGTCGCATACCACGAAATTTGTTTCTTGTCATAATTTTTCTTTATTTTTGCATTCAATGTCCATTATTTCCGGACATAACATGTAAAAAATGAATTCGATTGAACATGTCCGAAACGTTATTGATCAGGAAGTATTCGATTACACTCAACTGATGTTGGCGCTGACAGATTATCGGAAACCCCGTGATCTGCTCACATCGCTAATGCAAGAGGGAAGAATAATCAGGATTCGTAAAGGGTTATATATTTTTGGAGATGCTTATCGGCGCAGCCCTATTCCGACAGAAATGCTGGCTAACCTGATTTATGGCCCTTCGCTGATCAGTCTGGATTTTGCTCTTTCATGGTATGGGCTTATTCCTGAAAGGGTATACGAGATTACCTCCATTTCAACCGGTCGATCGAGGAGGTTTGATACGCCGGTTGGAAGGTACAGCTATCATCAGGTTTCACCCATCAGAATGGCTTATGGGGCGACTATTGTTAAAAGGCCCGCGGGGAACTGGATTATGTGTGAACCGGTTAAGGCGCTGGCTGATAAAGTCTGGACCGATAAACGATTCAATCCCACTTCCAGGGGGGCTTATCCTGACTATATTTTTGAAGATTTACGTATCGATGAAAAGTTACTTGGTGATCTATGCAAGAAGGCGGATCTCGTCGACCTCGAGAAAAATTATGCCGCCCGGAAAATTTCCTGGCTGGTAGAGTTTCTAAAATCCTTTTATAACCTGATATGAATACGCTATTAAGGACCTTGTTGCCTGATCCGCTGCCAAAATCAGGGGAGGGGATGGTTTCTGTTTTGAGGGAGGCCATGCAGAATCTTGCCTTGCTGGGTTTGTGGCGTGCGAAGTTTTTTGAAAAGGCTGCCTTTTACGGTGATACCTCTTTAAGGCTGTTGCATGGGTTAGGCAGGTTTTCGGAGGATATGGATTTTTCCTTATTGGCACCCTCAAAAGATTTTAATTTTCTTTATTTCGGAGAATATCTGCAAAAAGAGTTGGAGGCATTCGGATTTCAGGTGAGCTTTCAGGCCAGAGAAAAATCGAAAGATTCGCAAGTTAAATCGGCATTTTTAAAAACCAATCCCTATCAGCAATTGCTGGTTATTGAAACGCCTGTTGATTTGTTGGCAGGTATCGACCGTCAGAAAACGTTGAAAATCAAGATTGAGGTTGATACAGATCCGCCATCGGGATTTGATACGGAGATGAAATATATTTTCAACCCGCTGCAGTTTCCGGTCCGGACATACACCTTACCTGATCTTTTTGCCGGAAAGATGCATGCCATGCTGTTCCGGAACTGGAAAAGCCGGATCAAGGGGCGCGACTGGTATGATTTTATCTGGTACTCTTCCTTTCACCCCGAGTTGAATTTGTCGCATCTTGAGCAACGGATGAGGCAATCCGGTAATTACGATACTCCCGATCATCTTACGAAAGAAGTACTAAATGATATGCTGATTTCGAAAATTGAGGGGATTGATATTAATTCGGCACGCGATGAGGTCCGGCCGTTTGTCTATGATTTCCGAAGCCTCGATAGCTGGTCACCAGATCTGTTCCGCGAAGCTGCCAAACGAATAAAGTACGTATAGCGTCACTTGTCACGCGTCACGCGTTACGTGTCACGAAAAAAGAAAAGCCATGAAAAGCTCAAAAGTTGAATCCGAATACCTGGCTCGCTCAGGGTATCTTAACCAAACCGGCCGTATCCCCTACATCGTCGTCGACAATTTCCCCGAGCTAGGACTGCTCACTGCGCGGCGATTCCTGGAGTGGGTAAGTGAAAACCCGAATGGCGTGATCTCTTTACCAACAGGCAAAACGCCCGAGCACTTTATCAGCTGGACAAAAAAACTGCTACAGGAAAAGGGAGCACCCTCGCTCCATGGCCTCACCTTTGTGCAGATGGATGATTTCTATCCGATCAATCCCAATCAGCATAACAGCTTTTGTCATTATGTTAAAGAATACTATATCAAAGAGTTAGTACTAGATCTGGATAAGGCTTTGCTGATCAACTCAGATGAGATTCCATTGACCTCCCCCAACCCCCCCTTTATAAATGGGGAGGTACCTTGCCACTACTCTCAAATTTTTCCCGACCTCACTATCGACCTCACGCTGAGACATCGTGAGCCGGCCAGCCATCTAGAAGAGATGCAGCAAAAGGCAATATTCATGATCGACTCGTGGTGCATGGACCGGGAGCAGCAGATCCGCGATCTGGGCGGCATCGGATTTTTTCTGGGCGGGATCGGTCCCGATGGGCATATCGCATTTAATATCAAGGGGAGCGATCATCATTCAACCACCCGTCTGAGCCCGACTAATTATTCTACTCAGGCGGCCGCAGCAGGCGATCTGGGTGGTATCGAAGTATCCGGGAAACGGCACGTGATTACTATCGGTTTGGGAACTATCACCATGAATCCCGATGCAGTTGCGATCATTTTTGCTGCCGGTGAAACCAAGGCCCCGATTGTCAAAGCGGCTATCGAACACGAACCATCGGTACAATATCCGGGTTCGGTGCTGCAGAAACTGCCCAATGCACGATTCTACCTTACGGCAGGTGCAGCCAGCCAGCTGAGGGATGTGCAGGAACGATACTTTAATTCGGGAGAGTGGACGATCGGGAAGAGTATGCGGACGGTGCTGAAGTACTGCGAGGAGAACAATATCTATGCGCACAAAATCCTGGGAAGTACCCACCCCAACCCCTCCCTGAAACAAGGAAGGGCAAGAGGCACCGAGGAAAATTCAGTGCAGACTCCCCATCCCTTTTTAAGGGAGGGGGCCGGGGGGTGGGTACCTTCTGAGTCCGATCTTCTCCTTCGAATCCCTTCCGTGATCGAAGAAGCCAAGCTCCGTCTGGCCCGCGGCTTGCAACGTCATGAGAATAAAGTCATCCTCCACACCGGTCCGCATCACGATGATATTATGCTGGGCCTGATGCCATTGGTGAACAGGCAGCTGCGTTCGGCCGGAAACAGCGTGCATTTTGCCGTTGCCACATCAGGATTTACTGCCTTAAGCAATCGATATCTGATTGATCGTTTGGAGTTTACATTGAAGCTGATTGAAAAGGGCGAGGTGCAGATGCTCAGCTATCCCAACTTTTTTACCAGCGGATATCTGTTTAAATGGGACAAGGATGTGAGTCATTATCTGAATAAAGTGGCGGCACGAGATGAATTGGGAAAATACCGCGGACTCAGTCACCGCATCGTTCGTTGTATGGTGAAGATCTGGCAATTATCAGATATTGATCAGCTTAAAAAAACAATTGGTGATGTGATAAAACTGATGCATCACAGTTACGACGGGGAGAAAAATCCGCCTGAAATACAGCAGCTCAAGGGGATGATCCGTGAATTTGAGGAGGAGCTGGTATGGGCACATTCGGGCATCCAGGTAAAGGATGTTCATCATCTGAGGCTTGGATTTTACAAGGGCGATATCTTCACGGAACAACCGGAGGAGGAGCGCGATGTTAAGCCTATTCTCGATCTGCTGAAGTCGATTAAGCCGGATATCATCAGTGTGACCATGGATCCCGAGGGGAGCGGTCCGGATACACATTACAAGGTGTTACAGGCGACGGCGGCCGCTTTAAAAAGACTGAGAGACGAAGAGAGACGAGAGACAGAAGATCGAGAGACGGAAGGCATGAGGATTATCGGCTATCGGAATGTGTGGTACCGGTATCATCCGGCGGAGGCAAATGTTTACCTGCCGGTATCGCTGAACAGTCTGGCAGTCCTCAAAAATAGTTTCAGGCAATGTTATCTGAGCCAGGTGGATGCTTCGTTTCCAAGTCCGGAGTTTGACGGGCCATTCTGCGATCTGGCCCAGAAAGTTTGGGTGGACCAGCTAAAGGAGATCCAGCTGTTGCTTGGCAAGGATTATTTCTACGAGAACCAGAGTCCGCTGGTTCGGGCAACGCATGGGTTGATCTTTTACAAGGAGCTCACGGTTGACGAGTTTTTAATAGAGGCTTCGGAGCTGGCGCGGAGGACGGAGTAAATTGCTCTGTTTTACTTTCGTGGTCAGGGACGGGGTCCCGACTTTCGTCGGGATAACAAGGCTTTGATTGTGACGAAGTATTGCGGTGCACAGCATCTGCTTCAAAAAAAAATAGTGAAAAATTCCTTTTAGGGTGCATTTATGCATCTATGCTTGAAAAAGGAATAAATGAAAATCTATCAGTTTTATGTTTACATAATGGCCACAGAAAATAACCGGGTCTTGTATATTGGCATTACAAATAATCTTAAGCGAAGGGTAATTGAACATCGCGAAAAATTGAATCCTGGCTATTGTTCCAGATATAACTTAACCAAATTGGTTTATTATGAATTTTTTCAATACTGCGATAAGGCTATTTCAAGAGAAAAACAACTGAAAGAATGGAGACGTGCTTGGAAAGATTGCTTAATTGATAAAGCCAACCCTGATAGGCGAGACCTGACTTCATCCCTCTGACTTCTTAACCAAACATTGTTCGTCCCTCGAAGCCTTGTCATCCCGACGAAAGTCGGGACCCCGTCCCGTACCGCGGCATTCATCAGGTGTGCGTTCTAATAATCATAGTACAAATTTCTCAGCGAGTTCCTAACGCCGAAAGTGAACCACAAACTATGGTTGGTGCCTGCCTCGGAGACTTGATTACGATCTGATAAGGAGAGGAAGATATTCAGCAGGGATGCCGGATTGAGCAGGTAGGAGGCGGTGATGGTTTTGTAGGTTACGGTGGTGGCTAATCCCTGACCGATATAATTGCCGAGCTCATTCACGTGGTTGTCATAGGAGAGAAAAATATCCTGGCCCCAGTTCTGACCGTTATAATTGGCGCCAAATTTCAGCAGGCTGTAACGGCCTTCCAAAGTAACCCGGTTCCAGTTGAGACGGGCAAAATTGACCCATTCCACAAAGTTGGCTCCCAGGGGATGCGCTAAAGGCTGGCCCAGATGTCCGTAATTTTCCTTTGTCGACCAGTGCGAATAGGTATACGGACGGGCAAAATTCAGTTCGGTTTGCAGATATAGGGCACTGGGGGTAAAATTCGGCGTTTCGAAACTCGTAACGTGAGACCCGGAAGAAGGTGTTTCTTGGGGTTTCGTGTCACGGGTCACGTGTATCGCGTCACGAATCTTAATAAGCGTTTTCGCACCAATCTGACCGGCAAACTTATTGCCCCAGTATCCGTCGTGGGCTTTGATGTGATTCAAGGGAAAGTCGTCGGCCAGAAATTGGCCGTAGAGATAAGTGTCGTCGAAAAAGCGATAGGAGAGGTTGAGAGCGGCCACAGCATTGTCGGGGGAACCCAGCGTCCATTCCACTGGCCGGAGAAAGATTACCGGATTCAGGTAGGCTACTTCGAATCCCCGGTTATGCAGACTATCGCGACCTTGCCATATAATTCCCTCAAAGAAAGCCACTTCCAGGCGCTTGGTGACGGAATAGGATAAATAATGGAAGGCTCCGTACTTTTTCTGATAGGATCCCAGGGGCCCATCGAAATAATTGTTATCCTGATATTCGCACCACAGATTGGTATAATGAATGCGCCAGATTTTGGTATCGATTCGGAAATAGGGGGCATTGCGGGCATTATCTGAAAGCAGCATCGACCGGTATCCGTTTCCGAAAAAATTCTTTCCCGTGCCAGCCTCAAACGTAAAATATTTATTGGCATTATATCGTACCCAGGCCGTTGCATAACTGTGCTCATAAATCCCGTTTTTCACGAAAACAGAGCCCTGACCCGGTATCCCGCCATACACGCTCGCCAGGGAATCCAAAAACCGCGGCGGCCTGATCTGTGACTCATAATAGCTTGAATAAAACTCGAACGAGGGTCTAAATGGAGGAGTAATGGCTCCTCCACTAGGAATTTCTTCCGTGTTACGCGTCACGTGTTCCGATTGTTTTCCGTCTCCCGACTTCAGGTCTATTTTCCCGTAAACCTGAAACCCTCTAACGTTCAACCAGGTATTGTTGGGCTTATTGCTTGCGCTGCCGAGCTCGCAATCGAACAGCGGATCAGCGGTGATCAGGTAGCCTGGTCGCTTAATCAGGACCAGATTTTCCTGAAACACCTTGTCATATAGCTTGTTAACCCATTTATTCTTCGAGATGGAGGTCGGTGAAGTCGGCGGCAACTGAGTAAAAAAATACAGGTCGCGGACCGATGCATGATTTAATGTATCTGCCTCCTTTCGGCTCCGCTGCTCCTCACCTCCCATGCTTTCCCTCAGATACTCATAATGCCTCAAGTCCTGCGCTTGCATCGCGCCAGCGATCATGATTGAAATCAACAGGATGAGGTATCGATTCATTTTGCAAATATTATTTTCGCAAGCCGGTTTTAAAGCGAAAAGTAATCTAAATTCCCCACCTTTTCCCGGTAAATCCCTTTAACATCCACGATCAGACCGTTGGGCCTGAGCCACTTCTGAAAATCGGCTTCTGTAAGACCGAGGTATTCCCTGTGCGATACCGCGATAATCACTGCATCGAATTCATGCTGTGGTGCTGCCTTGGCATCCCACGATTTATCGATATCAATATTGTATTCCTTTTTTACCTCAGCCGGATCGGCATGGGGATCCACCACGGTGACGGCAACCTGGTACGATTGCAACTCCCGGATCAGGTCGGCCACGCGGGTGTTGCGTATATCCGAGATATCCTCTTTAAAGGTAAATCCGAGAATCAGAATTTTAGATTGCCTGATATCGAGGCCCTTAGCAAGAATTCGCTTAACAGTTTGCTTGGCAACATAGAACCCCATCGAGTCGTTGACGTATCGACCGGCGAGAATCACATGCGGGTGGTAGCCCAGTTTTTGCGCTTTATAGGTTAGGTAATACGGATCGACCCCGATGCAATGTCCACCGACCAATCCAGGCGAGAATTTCAAGAAATTCCATTTGCTGCCTGCAGCTTCGATGGCTTCATATGTATTGACGCCCATCTTGTTACAAATAATAGACAGCTCATTCATTAGGGCGATGTTCAGATCGCGCTGGGTATTTTCGATGATCTTGGCAGTTTCAGCCACTTTGATGGTTGACACCGGGTAAACGCCAGCCGTGACCACCAGACCATATAATGCAGCGATGGTGCGTGATGAATCCTCATCGCATCCTGCGGTAACTTTCACTGTATTTTCCAGCTGATGCACCTGATCGCCCGGGTTGATCCTCTCCGGACTGAACCCGCACTTAAAATCGCTGATATATTTTAATCCCGATGCCTGTTCCAGGATGGGGATGCACTCTTCCTCGGTGCATCCGGGATAAACCGTTGATTCATAGATTACCAGATCGCCTTTTTTCAGGGCGTGCCCAACAGTTTCGGTCGCTGAACGAAGCGCATCGAGCTTAGGAACATTATGATCGTCGACCGGTGTTGGCACGGCTATGATGAAAACCCGGGCTGATTTGAGTACATCGGGCAGGGTAGTGAAATCAGCAGATATGCCCTTAAATTTTTCCGGAGCACTTTCTCCCGATGGATCAAGACCTTTCCGGAGGGTAGCAACACGCTCATTGTTAACATCGTAACCTATTACGGACATCTTTTTCCCAAATGCCAGTACCAGTGGCAGACCTACATATCCCAGGCCGATAACTGCCAACGTACTTCGGTGTTTTAAAAGATCTTCTATGAGCGGGGTCATTATGTACCTAATTTTAAACGTAAATATAATAAATATGCTCGGCTGGTGCCTCGCTAATTATGCTTCGCTTCGCTTACCCATTACTACTGATTTTAATTATTTGACAATACTTTTCCTTTTCCTGCCAAGCTTTCCTTTAAGGGCACAGGAGCAGCAGGTAATTGTTCCGTATACACTTGCTGATAGAGATCGGGCAATACTACCTGAAGCGAAGGTGAATTCACTCGACACCAAAATGGAAGTTAAATTTGAAAGTCAGCAACGAAAGCTCGATGACATCAAGAAACTTTTTTACGGAGGATTCGGCATTCTGACCACTTTATTCCTTTTTATGTTCGGCTATATTGTCGGGGACCGCAGGACTGCAATGAAACCTGCATTAATTTAGCGCATCCTGTCAATTAGTGAGCCGCAGGCGACCCAATTAGGAGGTGCAGCCGACAATTAGCTGAGCGCAGCGAAGCCTATTAGTGAGGCTTTAGACGAATATTGTGAGCCAATTCGATCGCCGCTCTTGCAGCGCCTATCCCAAACCCTCTGCCCGCAAGAATCTCAGCGTAGCTTTTTGTGTGTAAATCGGTAAAGCCGTCTGAAAAATCAAGCTGTTCGTCGTTGATTGTGAGCTGACGGAATGTGCGTTGGCCCTTTTCACGCAGCTTGCATGGCAGATCGGTTTCGTCTATTGAGAGGAACCATTCGACATCCGCATTTTTTAATATCAACTCGCCCTGGGCTTTATCGGACTGATATAAAAGAACTTTGCTCTGCTCGGGAGTGCCAAAAAGTGAAATCAGCAAATCGAAAAAGTGTATTCCGATATTGGTGGCAATACCGCCGGATTTCGACTCATCGCCCTTCCAGGAGTGATGATACCACGACCCCCGGGGGGTGATATAGGTTAGTTTGACTTTTGGCCGATGGGTGAAATTGAATTCTCGGCTGGTTATGGCATCGTGCAGTCGGAGTTGAAGAATATTCCAAATACGTTTGCCGGTTTCGCGTTCAAATTGCTCGAGTGTATCAATATTCCAGGGATTTAGGACGAGCGGCTTTTCGCAGACGGCATCGGCGCCGGACCGCAGGGCCCAGCGTATATGGGCATCGTGGAGGTAATTAGGTGAACATATCGAGACAAAATCAACAGATGGCGGATTTCTGCGCAGCTTATCAACATGCCGGTCGAATCGCTCAAATTCGGTGAAAAAATCGGCTTTTGGGAAAAATTGGTCAAGGATCCCAACATTGTCGTGCGGATCAAGGGCGCATAATAGATTGTTGCCGGTTTCCTTGATGGCTTTCAGATGGCGGGGCGCAATATACCCGGCAGCACCAATTAGGGCAAAGTTTTTCATATTAATTCGGTAAAGTTCCGTAAAGATAACGATACAATGTAAGTTACATTATACTTTTGCGCCATGGGATTATTCCACTCAAGAAATATTGGTTTTCCAGATTTTTCGCCACTTGGCACTGATCTGCATTGCCATGTGTTACCCGGCATGGACGATGGTGCTTCAACAATGAACGAATCGATCCGTATGCTCACGGAGATGGCCCGGCTCGGTTTCAGCAAGATCATTGCGACGCCGCATGTTATCTCTTCGCTCTACCCGAACACAAGGGATCAGATTGAGGGGCAGGTGTTTCATTTACAGGAAGTTATTTTCGATCTAAAACTTGATATTTTAATCGAAGGGTCAGGCGAGTATCATATGGATGATGAACTTTTAGGCTTGGTGCAGAAGAGTGAGGTGATACCTTTTGGGCAGCGGAATTATTTGCTGATTGAACTGCCGTGGGAGAAGCCGCGATTTTCATATGAGGAGATTCTGCGTGAAATCCAGATACTTGGGTATATGCCGGTTATTGCTCATCCGGAGCGATACGGTTGGATGATGGGAAATATGAAACTGTACCAGCGACTGAAAGATTTTGGCGTACTTTTCCAGCTCAACATCAATTCGCTTAACAGTTTATATGGATTTCCTTCGAAATATGCGGCCCATCAGCTGATTGATGCCGGGATGATCAGCTTTGCGGGATCGGATGCGCACTATATGGGTCATATTACCGAGTTGCAGAAAGCATTGCAAAACAGCCACTTCGCAAAGCTGGTAAACAGTGGAACACTGCTTAATGGTGAACTTTGAAGTAGATTGAATTGTTGTACTTTTGATTGGTCAATCAATATTTTCATGAATTTTACAAGAAGACTTACCCGTGTCGTGAATATCGGAGGCGTGCCGCTTGGCGGGAACTTTCCGGTGCGGGTGCAGACTATGACCAATCTGCCAACGTCAGACATCGAGGGACAGGTGGAGCAGATTCGCCGTGCTGTGGAGGCCGGTGCGGAGTATATCAGGATAACAACACCAACACTGGCAGATGTTGAATGGTTAAAGAAGATCAAGGAAAAGATAAATGAGCACCCGGAAGATTTCGTAGTCAGCGACGGGGTCCCCGCCTTCGCGGGGATGACAACTCTCCGAGGGGGCGTTGTTATACCACTGGTGGCCGACGTACATTTTTCGCCAAAAGTGGCTATCGAGGCAGCTAAAGTTGCTGCTAAGGTTCGCATCAACCCGGGCAACTTTATCAAGTCTGATCGAAGGGTTGTCATCCCCGCGAAGGCGGGTTCCCCGTCGCTGACCACGAAGTCAACTGAAGGGGATACCTATCTGGACCAGCTTCACTCGATTATGCGCCCATTGTTGGATACCTGTAAGGAGTATGGAACTGTCCTGCGCATCGGGACAAATCACGGTAGTTTATCGGAAAGAATTTTAGATCAATATGGGGATACGCCCGAGGGCATGGTGCAGGCTACGCTGGAGGCGGTGCGGATTTGCCAGGCAGAAAATTTTCATGATATCGTTTTGTCGCTGAAATCATCGAACGTAAAAATAATGGTTGAAGCTACGCGTTTGCTGGTTAAGAGGATGGATGAGGAGCAGATGGATTACCCCCTGCATCTGGGGGTGACAGAGGCTGGCGAGGGGGAAGACGGAAGGCTGAAATCGGCTATCGGGATCGGGTCGCTTTTAGTGGATGGAATTGGAGATACCATCAGGGTTTCGTTGACGGAAGATCCTGAATTTGAGATTCCTGTGGCGTATGGCATTTTGCAGGCATCGCGGGCCCGGATCACACGAACCGAGTATATCAGTTGTCCGGGTTGTGGCCGAACGACCTTTAAACTGCAGGAAGCAGTGAAAAAAGTCAAAGAGGCAACGGCGCATCTCACGGGACTGAAGATCGCCGTGATGGGTTGCATCGTAAATGGACCGGGTGAAATGGCTGATGCTGACTACGGATATGTGGGAGCGGGTCCGGGAAAAGTACATATTTATGCGGGGAAGATAGCTGTTCTCAAGAACGTAGCTGAGGAGGAGGCCGTAGAAAGGCTGCTGGAGATAATAGGCTCGGCTGCGCTCCGCTAATTATGCTCCCTGCGGTCGCTAACTATGCTTCGCTTCGCTCAGCTAATTGGTTCGGCTGCGCCTCACTAATAGGTCGGCTTCGCCTCCTAATATGCGCTTCGCGCTAATAGGTTCGGCTAGCGCCTCACTAATTAAGAAAGATCGTATATCTTAGCAGTCCTATATTTAGCGAGGCGAAGCCGAGCATAATTAGCGGAGCGCAGCGGAGCCTTTTAGTGAGCCGCAGGCGAACCTCTTATGAGCGAAGCGACCTCTTAGCGACCGCAGGGAGCATAATAAATATTTTGCGTTATGTCGATAAAGGTAAAAGGTATTACAAAGTTATACGGAGAGCAACGTGCTCTTGACGAAGTCTCCTTTTCGGTGAAAACCGGTGAAGTGGTAGGATTTATCGGCCCGAATGGTGCGGGAAAATCGACGATGATGAAAATTATCACCGGATATATTCCTCAGACAAAGGGCGATGTGTGGGTGAATGATCTGAATACTCTCGAAAACAGTCTGGAGATCAGGAAGACGATCGGTTATCTGCCGGAAAATAATCCACTCTATGTCGAGATGTACATCAAGGAGTATCTGACTATGGTGGCCAATCTGTATGAAAAAAAGGGTAAAGTGGCCAAAAAATTGGTGGAGGACATGATTGAACAGGTTGGATTAGGACCTGAGCAGAATAAAAAAATCGGTGCACTTTCAAAAGGATACCGTCAGCGGGTGGGACTGGCGCAGGCGCTGATCCATGATCCTTCGGTGTTGATACTTGATGAGCCGACATCAGGCCTGGATCCGAACCAGATCATTGAGATCCGGAATTTCATCCATGGTCTGGCCAAGAAAAAGACCATCCTTCTTTCCACGCATATTATGCAGGAAGTAGAGGCGATCTGCGACCGGGTAGTCATTATCAACCTGGGGAAGATCGTGGCTGATGAAACCACCGCCGATTTGCGCAAGAAGGAGAGTTCCTTAGAGAAGGTCTTCCAGAAGCTGACGAAATAGGCGTCGCTGCGCTCCGCTAAGAGGTCGGCTTCGCCTCCTAATATGCGCTGCGCGCTAATTGGTTCGCCTTCGGCTCACTAATTTTAAGACAGCTCTTGTTATATTAGCGAGCGCAATTACAAGAACAGAGGATGAATAATATCAAAAACATAATTTTCGACCTGGGCGGCGTACTGATGAACATCGATTTTCAGCGGACATTTACCGCGTTTGAAGTGATCGGATTCAGGGGTGCGGAAAGATGGTTTCAGGAGCCGGAAATCAACCAGTTGTGCATGGATTTTGAGACCGGCGTGTATTGCTCCATCGAGCTGCGGCGGAAATTTCGGGAAATAACGGGTTTTGTTTGCAATGATGCTCAGTTTGATAAAGCCTGGAATGCTCTCCTGATCGATTTTCCGCCCGAACGGATCAAGCGTGTCGAGGAAATCGCAATGAAGTACAAAACTTATCTGTTAAGTAATACTAATCCGATACATGCCAGGTACTTCAATGGCGAGCTGGACAAGCATTTTGGCATTGAGTCGCTCGATCATTTGCTTGATAAGGCTTGGTATTCGCACAATCTTGGCTATCGTAAGCCGGATGAGCGAATTTTTCATAAGGTGCTTAAGGCAAGTCATTTAATTCCCGAAGAAACTTTATTTCTCGACGATAGCGAATTGAATGTCAAGGTGGCTGCCTCGGTGGGTTTGCATGCAATCCATATTACGCCGGAGTTTACGTTAATCGAGGCCCTTGCACCGTATTAAAAAAGACGGAAGACAGAAGACTATTAGACCGACAGAAAGTCTTTTAGCCTGTCTTTTGTCTATTAAAGATATGTCATGATAATTGCCGGTAAACCATACACCTCCATTTGGTACGAGCACGCTACTGATCAGGTCTTCTATATCGATCAGACCCGTCTGCCCTGGGAGCTGGTTATCCGCGAAATGAAGACTTTTGAAGATGGCATTCGGGCAATCTGTGATATGGAAGTCCGTGGTGCGCCTCTGATTGGCGTTGCTGCGGCTTTCGCGCTTTATGTTGGAATAAAAGTACTTCCCCCCAACCCCCTCCTTAGCAAGGAGGGGGAGGAAGATGCTCTGATGGAGCGACTTAACTGGATGGCGGAGCTGCTCATTGCCACCCGGCCCACAGCGGTTAATCTTGCTTTTGCGGTAAACAGGATGCTCGCTATAACAAGGCAAGAAGGCAAGAGGGCAAGAGGGCAAGAAGGAATGCACTTAAGTTATAAGAATCAAGTCCACTCGAAGAGTTGTCATCCCCACGCAGGCGAAGCCGGAGGCGGGGACCCCGTCACCTGTCACCCGTCACCTGTCACCAGTGAGCCGTCACCCGTCACCTGTCACGCGTCAAAACTGTTGGAAGCTGCCCTATCAATCCGTAATGCCGAGCTTTCCTACAGCCGCCGCATCGGAGAACACGGCCTGAAAATTATTGAGGAGATCGCGGCCCGTAAACCAGGGATCCCAGTAAATATTCTCACTCACTGCAATGCGGGCTGGCTGGCCACCGTGGATTACGGAACGGCGCTGGCCCCAATATATATGGCACACGACAGTGGCATCCCGGTTCATGTTTGGGTTGATGAAACCCGTCCACGGAATCAGGGGGCAAAACTCACCACTTATGAACTCAGCAGTCATGGGGTGCCAAATACTTTAATTGTCGACAATGCCGGCGGACTCCTGATGCAGCAGGGCAGGGTGGATATGGTGATTGTGGGTGCCGACAGGATTACTGCCAACGGTGATGTGGTGAATAAAGTCGGAACCTATCTGAAAGCATTAGCTGCAAATGATAATGGTGTGCCGTTCTATGTGGCAGCGCCATCGACCACTTTTGATCAGGCAACACCAACTGGCAGCGATGTCATTATCGAGGAGCGCTCCCCGGATGAAATCCTCTTTATCGACCAACAAACCCGAATCGCTGTTCCAGGCACCAAAGCTCATAACCCCGGATTTGATGTCACCCCGGCGAGGCTGGTAACCGGGTACTTAACAGAAGGCAGTAGGCGCTAGGCATAAGGAATAAGTAGAGTTTTAAGTTGCAGGAACAAAGGTCAAAGAAGGACCGGCTACAGGTTACCCTCGTAAGAGTTGTCATCCCGGCGAAAGCCGGGACCCCGTCCCCAACCACGAAATTATTTAATAGCATCAAAAAAAGAGCGACCCAACCGGATCGCTCTTTTTGTCGGACTAAAGTCCATATTTTCCTTTTGAACCACCAATCACCCCGGTTAAAACCGGGGCCTATTGATAGCACCCCTTGTGCCTTGTGCCTTGTGCCTTGTGCCTTTCCTTTTTGCCTTTCTGCCCTCCTGCCTTTTGCCTTAATTAATGATCGTCACCATCTTCACTGCAGTCTGCCCATTATAGTACATCTTCAATATATACTGGCCCTTCTGCTCGTTCCTGGTTTTCCAGGTAACATAGTTGCGGCCCTGGTTGAAGTCCTGCTGGTCGACCTGTCCGACCTCCTGGCCGGTAATATCGAAGACTTTCAGGATCACCTTGCCTTTTTCAGGCAGATCGAAAGTAATGGTCGTTTCGTAGGCAAACGGGTTCGGATAGTTAGCCAGGTTGTAATTCTCGATTGTGATCTTGACCGTGGTTTCATTTCCGGTAAAGCTGAACTTACGGGAATTGGAAAATCCAATGGCGATACCTGCGGTTACGATACGGCCGGCATTGATATCTGCCCGGGTAACTGTATGATCGGCAGTCAGTGAATCCATCTCGCCCGGAGCCAGCGAAGGTAGTGTACGGTTGAAATTCAGCAGGTCTTTGACATCCGTTGCGCTCACGTTTTTCATGGTCACATTACCGGTGTTTTTCACCACAACAGTATATCGGATTACATCGCCTTCATTTTTATAATTCGGGACGGATGCAGCCGTGACAACTGTCAGCTCTCGTTGCTGAACTCCTGTAACAACTTGCTGATCGGCTATTTTGATGATTGGCTTACCATTGCTATCTGTAGCCGTTGCCTTGCTGGTATTGACAAACTCGCCGGCATCCAGGTCGTCCTGCGTAATAGTGTGCGAAGCTGTAGTAATCAGCGATTCACCCGGCAGCAGCGAAGTTGCCGTATTGTTGGCATCGATTACCACACCCGGGTTCGTGACTTCAACATTATACAAGGAGATATTTCCGGTATTCTTAACCTCGATATGATAATTGACCAACTCACCCACTTTGTTGTAAATGAGGCTTGAAGCCGTTGATGTTACTCCAAGTTCAGTACGCTGCAACCCTGCGATGGTAACCTGGTTGGCGAGCTTTCCGATGGTGTGTCCCGCCAGGTCGAACCCTTCAGCTTTTGCCATCGTAACCACCTTACCTGCATCCATGTCTTCCTGGGTAACTAAATGTGTTGCCAGTACCGGGAACGATTCGCCGGGCATCAGGATAACATTAGGACGAACACTGATAATCACCGCATTCGGGTCAGTCACCGAAGTACTTATGATACTTACATTACCGGTGTTTGTTACCACTATATTGTAATGTAAAATATCACCGGCCGCTGTGAATGCAGCCTCCGTTGCAGTTGAAGTTGCCGAGAGTTCCGGAATCTGGACTGCAGCAACGATGGTCTGGTTGCTCGATACCCTCAGCGGCTGGCTGTGCGGATCAGTACCGGTTACATCAACCGACCGTGCTACTTTCCCGGCATCAAGATCACTTGTTTTAACCTCATAAACTCCTGACCATAAGGCTTTCTGGCCAGGGGTTAGTCCGTCGGCCGGAGTTCCGGTGATCGTCAGTTCACCAAGTGGCGCAAGTGTAATATTGGAAATGGTTAAATTTCCCGTATTAGTTACCTCAATGGTGAAATTCACGAGGTCACCGGCAGTATGGTAGGAGGATTCCACCGGATAAATGGTAGCATTGAGCCTGGGTTCGGATACTGCATAAATCGTAACCGGATTGGTTGAATGATCGATAGGCGTTCCATCAGGATATTGTCCGGTTATGGTTGCCATATTAGCAATTTCGCCGGAATCAATATCAGACTGGGTCACAGTGTGAGTAGCGGAAACCGTTGCACTGCCAAAAGGTGCAAGACTGATTACCGGATCGGTTATCTGAGCATTCAGATCGGTTACGCGGATGTTGGTCAGATTTGCGTTTCCGGTATTCCTTACCGTGATGGCATAGTGGATTGTTTCACCAGCTGCCCGGTACGAAGATTCTGTTGCAACGGTTGTCACTGACAGTCCCGGAACCAGACCGGCTACTAAAGTCAACTCATTGGTTGCGCGGGTAATCTGGCTGCCATCGGGTTTTAATCCGGTAATTGTTGCTTGTCCCGAAAGCTTTCCGGCTGTCAGGTCGGCAATGGAAACCAGATGTTCGGCAGTAAATATTGCCGAATAACCCGGAAGCAGATCATTGATCGTTGACCCGCTTTGAATGATCGCACCCGCTGCTGATATCCCGAGTTTAGTAAGGGTGATGTTTCCCGTGTTCCGTATGCTCACGGTATAATGGATCACATCGCCTTGGTTTTTAAAGGTATTTTCAGCAGCTGTCAGGTTTGCTGAAATATCAGCAGTCTGAATTCCATTAACAATCAGCGAATTACTACTAATTCTGATGGGCTGGCTGTTGACATCCAATCCGGATAAAGTTGCCGTTTGTTCAATATTTCCGATGTTCAGGTCAGTTTGTGTTACGGTATGGACTGTCCGGATAGTCACACTATCCCCCGGATTTAATTCACTCACCTGGTTACTTCCGGTATAATGTGTATCAGGATCGGTCAGAACAATTCCAGTGATCTTAACATTACCCTCATTGCGGATTTCGTTGGAATAGTGAATCAGGTCGCCAACATTCTGATAGGAGCTTTCATCGGCAGTTTTGGTCAGGATCAACCCTGGTTGCTGCCCGGCAAAAACAGTGACCTCGTTGCTGTATTCCTGATCGACATATCCGAAATAATCGGTTCCTCTGGCCACCGCAATATTCACCACCTTACCGGCATCCAGATCCTTTTGGGTAACAACATGGTAAGCCTTGACCAATACAGAATTATCAGTTTCGATTCTGAAAATCGGTATCGGTGTAGTAATAACTGCAGTTGCATCATATACCCAGATATTGGACAGATAAGTGCTCCTGTAGTTTTTCAGGGTCATTTCATAATGTATGGTATCTCCGATCTTTTTGAAAGTGGTTTCCTTAGCCAGTTTGACAATCGAAAGTTGATCGGGCTGGTTGGAGAAAAGGGTCACAACGTTACTGTCATCTTTGACTGACAAGTTATTCTGATCGAATCCTTCCACATATGCGGTATTCGAAATCTTACCGGCAGCCACATCTGCCTGTGTCACTATGTGAACCGCATTCACCGTAGCGGTTGCTCTCGGGGCCAGGCTGGCAAACGTTTTAGTACCAATGATGGTAGCATTCGGATCGTATACCAGGATATTTTTCAGTGTTACGTTACCGCAGTTGAATACCTCCATGGAATAGTGAATTGTTTCCCCGACTGATTTGAACCGTGTTTCGGCAACATATTTGGTTACCGTAATCTGCGGTCGTTGCGTACCCTTGATAGAGACCAGATTACTCTTGTCCTTGACGCTTACCGCATTAACGTTGTTTCCGTTAGCTGTAACGGTATTCAATATTTCGCCTGCATCGATATCACTTTGGGTAACAGTATGGGATGCAAAGACTTCAGCAGTTTTACCGGCATCCAGTCTGGCTATCGGACTTCCGGAAGTGATGATTGCATTCGAATCGCTGACGGTGATATTGTAAAGATTCTCGATGTTGTTGTTATACACTATAATCCGATAGTGTACGATATCGCCCACAGCGCTGAATATGTTGTCGAGGGCCGATTTGGTTACCAACAGGTTCGGATGGGGAACCGTAATGGTATTCTGGTCAGTGACCGTATTATTAACCGGATTCGGATCAGCCGTGGAACTGGAAACCGAAGCGGTATTTGCCACCACCAATCCCCTTACCGCATCAGGAATCACAACACCCCGGATCAGGAGGACAAAATGGTTACCTGCAGCAATTGTACCAGCATTGTATGGACTCACCCATGCTCTCCACGATGATCCGTTATCAACCGAATATTCCGGAGTAAGGATGGATCCCGGAACCATATCTGTTATCTGCACTCCCTGAGCATCGGAATATCCGGGGTTGGTCACCGTGATCGTATAGGTAATCACTTGACCGGCAAGCACCGGGTTAGGGGTACTCACCTTGGTAATGCTCAGGTCTGCGTTAGTGTTCACCGGGGCTTCGTCGACCGAAGTATTATTGCCAGGAACAGGATCCGGAGTCGGACTCGAAACAGTTGCGGTATTTCTGATTAATGTTCCGTTGATCTGGTCGGGGCTCACCGTACCACGAATCACTAAATAGTGGTTTGCCAATGCGGCAAGGGTTCCCCAGTTGTAACTGCCGGTCCATGCGCTCCAGGAGATTCCGCCATTGATGCTGAATTCCGGATTGCGGATGGTGGAAGGTACAGCATCCGTTGTGACCACATTAAGTGCGTCGCTCGGACCGTTATTGGTTGTCGATATAGTATAGGTAATTACCTGTCCTGCGGCAACCGGATGAGGCGTGCCTTGTTTAACAATGCTGAGGTCTGCGCTTCCGGTGACGGTTGCATGATCGGTTGAGGTGTTATTGCCGGGAACCGGATCTCTGGTCGGGCTGGAAACTGTGGCAGTATTCGGCAGTATTGTGCCAACCGGCAGCGATGGGCTTACCGAACCGCGCATCAGCAGGGTAAAAGTGCCATTTGCCGCCAAATTGCCATAAATATAGGTGCCGGTCCAGTTGCTCCATGTGGCCCCATTGTTCAGGCTGAATTGCGGATTCAGGATATTGGCATTGCCGGCATCAGTTACCGAAACACTTAGGGCATCACCAGGCCCAAGGTTGGTTACTACGATGAGGAATGAAGCCAGGTCACCGGCACTTACTGTGTGCGGGCTGGCTGTTTTGGTAATGGCAAGGTCGGCTACCAATTGACTGACGGTAACATAAAATGAGCAAGTTGCCTGATTGCCACATAAATCGGTCGCTGTCCAGATAACCTGCGTTGGTCCGACAGGAAATGCGTAACCGTTCAGAGTCGCCAGGTGGTTCAGATTGTTTGAAATACTGACAATTACGCAATTATCTGAAAAAGCAGTAGCGTCAAATTCTGATCCGGCAGCAAAGTAAAAAGTATTTAATCCCGAGGTTTCTCTGATCTGTTGTCCAACAGGGCATGAAACGACAGGCGCCGTATTGTCCGTCACTTTATACGTTTGTATTACCGTGCTTGAGAGGCCACAATCGTTAGTGACAGTATAGGTCCTTATCACTGTAACAGGGCAGGTTCCCGTAGCGATATCGTGACTGGTGATGACGAGGCCGGTATCGGGTGTGCTTGCATCATTGATAATTAAGCCCATCGATTCCAAAGCAGCTGCTGTGGTTACTGGCGATGGCACGACTGATGAAGAACAGCCTTCAATTGAAGTTTCAGGAATATTCCCGGTTATAATCGGTGCAAGTCCGCTCTTAACAGTGATCGTGAATGTTTGTGCAGATCCTGTGCAGGATATTGATCCATTTTCAAAATGAGGGGTAACAGTGATGGTTGCTGTCACTGTGGCAGAACTCATATTTGTAGCGATAAATGCTGAAATATTTCCTGAGCCACTTGCTGCCAGACCGATAGTCGTGTTGTCGTTGGTCCATGTATAGGTAGTGGTACCGCCGGTATTAGTGGTTCCGAAGGTCACCAGTGAGGTGGAGGCCCCGTTGCAAACGACCTGGTCTGCCGGATCATTCACCTGAGCAGTAGGATTCACCGTGATGGTGAAAGTTTGTGCGGTGCCCAAACAACTGACGGAACCATTGGTGAAGGTCGGTGTAATGGTAATGTTAGCCATGATGGGTAAAGTGCCGCTATTGGTGGCAGTAAATACCGGAATGGTGGTAACATTTCCAGAGCTTGATGCTGCCAGTCCGATGGCGGTATTGTCATTTGCCCAGGTGTAGGTTGTTGTGCCTCCGGTACGTGTGGTGCTGAAAGTGACCAGGGAGGAGGAACCCAAATTGCAGACGACCTGATTGGCCGGGATATTGACCTGAGCCGTTGGATTGACCGTGATGGTAAATGTTTGTGCGGTACCGCTGCAACTTACCGATCCGTTAGTAAAGGTCGGTGTGACCGTTATGCTTGCTGTGATCGGTGAAGTTCCGTTGTTGGTTGCAGTAAATACCGGAATGTCGGTGGCATTTCCGACGCTGGCAGCTGCCAGGCCGATTGAAGTCTGGTCGTTGGTCCATGAATAGGTTGTGGTACCCCCGGTACGCGTGGTTCCGAACGTGACCAGTGAGGTAGCGGCCCCGTTGCAGACGACCTGATTTGCCGGGATATTTACCTGCGCCGATGGGTTCACCGTGATCGTAAATGTTTGTGCGGTGCCCGAACAACTGACTGATCCGTTCGTAAAGGTCGGAGTGATGGTGATAGTGCCTGAAATGGGCGAAGTTCCGCTGTTGGTGGCAGTAAAGGACGGAATACCCGTGACATTGCCAACGCTGGCGGCAGCCAGCCCGATGCTGGTATTGTCGTTTGCCCAGGTATAGGTTGTTGTGCCTCCTGTACGGGTGGTGCCGAAGGTGACCAGTGAGGTGGAGGCCCCATTGCAAACGACCTGATTAGCCGGGACATTGACCTGACCGCTTGGATTCACCGTAATGGTAAAAGTTTTCGAAGATCCGGTGCAGCTTACTGATCCGTTAGTAAAGCTTGGGGTGACCACAATCGTGGCAACAACCGGCGTTGATCCGCTGTTGGTGGCAGTAAAGGACGGAATGGTCGGAGTGTTGGTCCCGCTGGCAGCCAGACCGATTGAAGGCTGGTCATTGGTCCAGGAATAGGTGGTTGTTCCACCACTGTTTCCTGTACCGAAGGTTACGGTAGAGGTACCTGAGTTATTGCAGACTACCTGACTGGTCGGCTGGTTCACCTGAGCCGTCGGATTGACCGTGATGGTGAAAGTTTGCGCTGTACCACTGCAACTGACGGACCCATTGGTAAAGGTTGGAGTTATGGTAATGGTACCTGTGATGGGTGCAGTGCCGTTGTTGGTGGCGGTAAAGGATGGAATGCCGGTGGAATTGCCAGCACTGCTGGCAGCCAGACCGATAGCGGTATTGTCGTTTGCCCAGGTGTAAGTGGTTGTGCCTCCGGTACGGGTGGTACTGAATGTGACTGAAGTAGTGGAACCCGAATTGCAGATGACCTGATTAGCCGGGATATTGACCTGAGCCGATGGATTTACAGTGATCGTAAAAGTTTGTGAGGTGCCCGAACAACTGACCGATCCGTTGGTAAAGGTCGGGGTAACCGTAATGTTGGCTGTGATAGGCAAAGTTCCGCTGTTGGTGGCAGTAAAGGACGGAATACCAGTGACATTGCCGATGCTGGCGGCTGCCAGGCCGATGGCTGTATTGTCGTTTGCCCAGGTATAGGTGGTAGTTCCACCTGTACGCGTGGTACCGAATGTAACCAAAGTGGTGGAGGCATTATTGCAAACGACCTGATTGGCCGGGATATTGACCTGGGCCGAAGGGTTGACAGTGATAACCACATTTCGGGTTGTCCCTACACAACCGGTAGGACCGGTAGGCGTTACTATATAGGTTGCAGTTTGCGGTGTCGAGGTGGTATTTACCAAAGTATTGCTAATAGGAGAAGTGGTTCCCGGTGCCGATCTTGCCGTTCCGCCTGTAATATTTCCTGGGACACCGGAAATGGTTGGTGCCGGCCACGAGAATGTTGTTCCCGGAACATCAGGAGAAGTTGTCAGGGTAAGACTTGCTGCCGTATTGGTGCAGATAGTTTGAACAAGGCCGGAGGTTACTGAAGGTATAGGTTTTACGCTAACCAGGATGGAAGTGCTGGTTAATGTACAAGCAACTGAATTTTGGGTCGAAGTAGCGACTCTCCGGAACCAGGTGTCCTGAGTAAGGGCACTTGTTGTGTAGTCTTGCAAGGTTCCACCAGTTGCAACATTACTAAATGAATTATTGTCGGTGCTGCTTTTCCATTGGTAGGTAATGCTCCCGTCGCCTGCAACAATATTCCCTGTTAATGAGGCAGTTGTGTTGTAGCATATATTTTGATCCGCGGAAATAGTGTTCGCAGAGGTAAAGTTATTCACCGTGATCTGGATCGCAGCGGTCGTTGCACTGCAGGCTATCAGGTTAAGAGTTGAGATTGCCCTTCTCCGGTACCAGGTGTCCTGAATCAGTGGCAGGGGCTGATAAGTTTCGTTGGTTCCGTTGAGCGCAATATCAGAAAAACCTGAGGATGAACTGGTTGTGCTGATTTCCCATTGATAGGTCAACGTTCCGTCGTTGGTGGCTGCAATTGCCGTAGTTAACAGGGCAGGAATGTCACCTTCGCAAATGGTTTGCGCGGATTGAATAGTTCCGGAGGTAAGGTTGTTAACCGTAACCCGGATGACGTTGGAGTATTTGTCGCAGTCCGTACTGTTCAGGTTGGCCCTGGTCCTTCGGCGGTACCAGGTATCCGCGGTGTGAGCCGTGGCGGGATAGGTAACCGTTGTAACTCCGGTTGAGGTCCAGGAGTAAGGTGAATCGATGAGGGACCGCTCCCAGAGATAGGAGAATGTTCCATCGCCGGTTCCCGTGGCACTGCTGGTTAGAACAGCATTGTTTGTTCCGCTGCAGATGGTTTGATCGCCCGCTATGGAACCCGGATCGAAATTGATGATGGTTACAAGTATCGAAGGAGAGGTTTTGGTACACTCTATTGCTGAGAGAGTGGATTTGACGATACGTTGGAAGTAGGTGTCGGCAGTTAGAGCAGCCGTGGTGTAATTTTGGTTAGTGCTTGTGCCGGCTGCATTGCTCCAGGTACTGTTATCCGGGCTGCTTTGCCATTGGTAAGTTACCGTGCCGTCAAAAGTTGGAAGGGTGCCGGTTAAAGAGGCCGATGAATTTTCGCAAAGGGTTTGAGCAGACGATATGGTGCCGGCAGTCAGATTATTAACCGTAACAATGATTTCATTTGAATTGGAGGAGCAGGCAACACTATTTAAGGTGGAAGTGGCTACCCTGCGGTACCAGGTGTCAACCGTAAGCGCACCGGGTGAGTAGGTTGCATTAGTTGCGGTGAGAATATTTGCATAGCTCCCGGCAGCAACATGGCTCTGCCACTGATAGGTAATGACCGATCCAGCTTCAACGGCGGTTGCATCTCCGGTATTTGTTAACCCGGTTGGTGTACCGTTTTCACAGATAGTTTGGGCACCCCCGATAGTTCCGGGGGAGAGATTGTTGACCGTTACCAACAGAGGAGCACTGGTTATCGAGCACGGTACGGTGTTTACTGTCATCGTGGCAACCCTTCGGAACCAAGTATTCTGAGTGAGTGAATTGGTTGTGTAATTCTGTGAGGTTCCTGCTGGAACTACCGGGTTATAGGTAGCATTGTCGGTACTGAATTGCCATACATAGGCGGCAGCGGCATCGCCGGTCACTGCGTTCCCGGTTAGGGAGGCTGTGGTACCGTTACAAATGGTCTGTGCGGTTCCGATGGTATTAGTAGATGTAAAATTGATTACCGTAACCTGGATGGCTGGTGAGGTTGCCGTACAGAGAATTGTGTTGAATGTTGATATTATCCTTCTCCGGTACCAGGTGTCCTGGGTTTGCGAAAGAGGCTGATAACTGGCATTGGTTCCGTTAAGCGCAATGTCGCTGAATCCTGCTACTCCGCTGGTTGTGCTGATTTCCCACTGATAAGAGATAGTCCCATCAGCTGTTGGTGCGGTGGCAGTCGTTAACAGGTTTGCGGTTCCTCCGTCGCAGATGGTTTGTGCGGATTGAATGGTTCCGGGAGTGAGGTTGTTTACATAAACGGCAATGATGTTTGAAGCGGCTGTACAGGAAACCGTGTTTAAAACCGAGGTGGTTAAACGGCTGTAGAACCGGTCGGCTGTTAAGCCGGACGGTGGGTCATACGATGCAGTATTGCTTGAGCCAATTGCAGTCCAGCCCGTTGGCGGGAGTCCGGTGGCTGAGGTTCTGTAATACCATGTATAGCTGAGAGTTCCGTCGCCAGAATAAGCACCTGCTGAATTAATAATTGCCGGATCACCGCCGGAGCAGATGGTTTCACCTCCGGAAATCGATCCCGGATCGAGATTGTTAACGAATACATGGATGACATTGGATGTTTTCGAGCAAGCTACCGTGTTCAGTGTGGAGGTGGCAATGCGTTGATACCACCTGTCGGATGTTAAAGTACCTTCATCATAAGTTGCTGATGTTCCCCCAACCGGAATATTAGAATAAATAGCTCCGTCGGTACTGATCTGCCATTGATAGGAGATTATTCCATCGGCTGTTGCCGCGGTGGAAACCGTAAAGGCTGCAACATCAGAACCGCTGCAAATGGTTTGATCGGCTGCGATTACACCGGCAGTCAGATTGTTAACTGTAACAATTATTTCATTTGAATTGGACGAACAGGCAACTGCATTGAGCGTAGAGGTGGCTACCCTGCGGTACCAAGTATCCACGGTAAGCGGACCGGGGGAATAAGTTGCGTTAGTTGCGGTAAGAATATCTGAATAACTACCGGACAAAACATGACTCTGCCATTGATAACTAATGACCGCGCCGGCTTCAACAGCGGTTGCATCTCCGGTATTGGTTAACCCGGTTGGTGTACCGTTTTCACAGATCGTTTGGGCACCCCCGATAGTTCCGGGGGATAAATTATTGACTGTTACTTTTACCGGCGTGGAACTGATTGTGTTACAGTCACTACCGGTGGCGGTAATGTTAACTTTGTACCATTTATTGGTCGTAAGGCCAGCCGTCGTATAATCTTTAGTTTGTCCGCCGGTTCCAGTGGAAACATCAGCCCAAACGTAAGGAGAATCCGAGGAGGAAACCTGCCATTGATAATTCAGTGAGGGAGTGCCTCCGGTTGCTGTAACATGAAGGGCATAGGTACTTCCGTTGCAAACCGTACCCTCGACCGGTGGTCCCGAAATGCCGGGATCGTTCTTCACTGTCACGGTAACCGAAGAAGAAGTTAATTCGGTGCACGCCGGAGAGGTAACCTGAATGACCACCCTGAAAAGGTGTGCAGCAGAGGGAGTCATCCCGGCAACAGTCATGCTGGCGGTCGTTGCATTGGTATAGAGGGCCCCGGCTGGAGTCGCGTCAGCCACATTGTTCCAGGTGCTAGTGGTACTATTGTAATATTGCCACTGGTAAGAATATCCAATGGCAGGATTGCCGGTTTCTGTAACGACCGACAAGGTTGAGGTCCCGCCAACGCAAATCTCAGGATTGCTGGCACTGGGTTCGGTGGTAATCCGGGGCATATATACCGTGGCACAATCGGATATTATCGTAGTACAACCGCTACCGGTCGCGGAAACCAATACACGGTAGTAATAAGTTTGTGTGTTGTGGGCTGTCGTATAAGTGCTCGAATTGCCTCCGACAAGGATATTATTCCAAGATCCGGCGCCGCAACCGGTTGTGTTGTACTGCCACTGGTAATCCAGCGACGGGGTGCCGCCGGTAGCAGTAACTGACAAGGTGGTTGTTGTACCGCTGCAGATGGTGGTGAAGGAAGCCGGTTGAACGGTTATGGCCGGTTTGGGCACCACGGTTAAGGTAATACAGTTGGATGTTGTTGAACAGCCCGAAGCCGTTTGGGTAACAACGCAATGATAGTAATAAGTTCCTGCGGTTCCCAATGTTGCTCCAGGCGGGGTATAGCTGGCGCTGGTTGCGAGGGCAATCGGAGCAAAAGCTCCACCGCAGTTTGCGGCACTTTCCCACTGATATAAGAAGGCACCCACCCCTCCGGTAGGAGCCACAGTTAATATGGTGGTTCCACCAACACAGATACTTCTGTCGGCCACAATTGGAATTGCCGGGTCGGCCACTGCCACAACGTTTGCTGTGTTGGATGTAATTGTACAACTTGGCGTAGCAGTGGTGATAATACACCGATATTGATAGGTTACCGGAGATGCGAGAACCGGGGTTGTATAATTACTGTTAGTAGAGACACCCGGTGCATTGCCCCAGGTTACGTTAAAATATTCCCATTGATAGGTATATGAAGCTGTACCACCATCAGATCCTGCAACAACAGAAAGCGTTGCAGTTCCACCATCACAGATATTGGTAGTAGCAACAGGCTGAGTAGTGACATGCGGAATAGAGACTTTTGCGGTGTTGGAGGTTATTGTATTGCAATCACTTCCTATGGCTGTAATAATCACATGATAATAGGTTGTAACTGTTAAGGCTGCTGTCAGGTAGGAAGGGCTGTCAGTCCCCACATTGGTCCACCCTGAAGTACCATTGGCCGATGACTGCCACTGATAATGAAGGGCTGGGGTACCTCCGGTGGCAGTAACCGTAAGTGTGGTAGTTGACCCGCTGCAAATGGTTATACTGGCCGGGTGGCTGCTGATTGCAGGATCAGGAATCACAGTTACAGTTACCGTATTGGAAATAGCTGTAACACAATGGTTTCCGGTAGCCGACACCAAACACCGGTAATCATGAGTGGTGGCAGAGGTGATGCCCGCCACTGACATACTGGCGCTGGTACCTCCTGTATAGGTGGCACCAGCAGGTACTCCGGCGGATACATTACCCCAGGTTACGTTAAAATATTGCCATTGATAGGTGAGCAGGGGTGTGCCGCCTGTTGCCGTTACCGTCATATTGGCTGTTGTACCTCCCACGCAAATAGCTGCAGGGCTTGAAGGTTGACCGGTAATGGTCGGATCAACAACCACCGTAATAGTGGCAGTGGCTGATGTGGTTGAGCAACCACCTTCATCCGATGGAACCTGATCGGTTACAATCACCCGGTAATCATAAGTGCCGTGAGCAGGGAATGTTGGCGGGGTATAACTATTGGAATTAGGTCCAACCGGCGTCCAGGCTCCACTAAAGTATTGCCATTGATAATTATAGGAACCGGTACCACCAGAGGCTGATACCGATAATGTCTGTGTTCCATCTTCGCAGACTGAGGCACTCGAAGGACCTGTCAAGCTGATAGCCGTCCGGTTCGTAATTGTCACAAAACTTTCAGAATAGGTAGGACAGGTTCCGCTAGTTATTCTCCAACGGAAAACATAAGTACCTGGAATGGTTCCTGTTATGGTTGTTGTGGGGGAGTTGACAGCTGTAATGGTCGGGTTATTCGGACCGCTGATCCTGACCCAGGTTCCGGTTTCACCCGATCCTGCCGTATTGGCTGCCATAGTAAAGGTAGTAACATTGCATCTGGTTTGCGCGATGCCAGCATTGGATACAGTTGTTGCACCGTACGCAGTAACCTGCATATCATCACTTTTGGTACAGGTTCCATTAATGTGGGTCCATCTGAACACATAAGTTCCGGGTTGAAGATTGTCGATCACTGTAGTTGGCGACGTTGGTGTATGGATGTCATAGCTGGCCGGACCGCTAACTTTGGTCCACTCTCCGGTTATTGGGGCAACCGGAGCGTTTCCATTCATCGTTATCGTTGTTGCCGGAGTAACATCACAAAC
Source organism: uncultured Bacteroidota bacterium (assembly GCA_903851365.1). Taxonomy (GTDB): domain Bacteria; phylum Bacteroidota; class Bacteroidia; order Bacteroidales; family UBA12481; genus UBA12481. Next base: position 14,287 of record CAINOB010000001.1, on the reverse strand, counting down.
CATTTGGTCAGAACCAGCGAGCGCCTGGCTTGGCAGAGCATAAATATTCACCGTCACATCAGCTGTACTGGGGGTGCAGGTTCCGTTGCTGATGCTATAACGGAATTGATAAGCGTTACCAACAGTTCCGCCATAGGCATAGGTACTTGCAGCGTTTGGTGAGGGGATGCTCAACGTGGGTCCGGATATCTGCTCCCAGGATCCGGTTCCGGTAACAGGTGCATTTCCAACTAAAGCAATGGGCACCAGTGTACAATAGGAGGTAACCGTTGCACTCACATCGGCTGTACTTGGAAGGGCAGAATTAACGATGGTGACCTCGTCAAAGGTTGAGCAGGAAGCAGTTGCAGTTGTCCATCGGAAAACATAAGTTTTTCCGGGATCCAGATTGTTTACTGTGGCATTATTGGTGTTTGCATTCGGGGCAAAGGTTTCAAGATGGTGAGCCGGACTGATCTGAGTCCAGGTTCCGGTACCTACCGTCGGATTATTTCCAGCCAGAAGTACTGAAGTTTGATTACATAATGCCTGATCGGGCCCTGCAGTAGCTATAGTTGGGGTTTGATAAACGGTAATCGTCATAGTGCTCTCATTCGGTGGACAACTTCCGTTTGTTACGGTCCATTTGAATGTATAGGTTTCAGGTGTGAAATCCGCTTTTGGACCTAACCCGGTGATGGTTGTATTGTATAAAAGTGGGTTTGAAATCACGGGTGTGGGTCCGCTACCGGTTTTCGAATCAAAGGTCCAGGTTCCGGTTCCACTTGCCGGATTGGTGGCTGCCATAACTGTGCTGGTTGAACAGGTCACGTTTTGGTTGGCGCCTGGCACTGAAGGTGATGGGGCTGCATAATTGTTGATTCGTACCTGGTCGGCATTACTGCAGGTGGAGTTGGCAACAGTCCATTGGAATACATATAAGCCAAATACTCCGGCGGTTGGTGTATAGGTTGTATTATTGACATTCACATTGGTAAAGGTTCCGGTATCGCCGGCAGGCCGTAAGAGAACACTCCAGGTGCCGGTCCCTGAAAGTGGTACATCAGCGGCCATAGTAATAGCTGCCTGATTACAGAGCGAACGGTCGGTACCTGCATTTGCAATACTTGGCGGGGAATAGATCGTAACAGTCATCTGATCAGTTGATGTGCATCCGGCAACCGAGATAGCATATTGAAACGTGTAAACGCCTGGTAATGTCAGATCGGATGCCGTGGCTGTATTGGTGGAAGTGGTGGTTATAGTCGCTGCTTTTGGTGTTGAGCCAACCTGGGTCCAGGTTCCGACACTTGAGGTAGTTCCGGACAGGTTTACTGAAGTTACTGATTCGCAATAGCTTTGATCGGCTCCTGCATTGGCATTCATCGTTACGGTAACATCGATTTCATCTGATGATGGGGTACAATATGTCCCACCGGTTACTGTCCATCTAAACCGATAACTCCCGGTAATCAGGTTGTTAACTGTTGTGGTTGCTGAAGTACGCGTCCCGGCAGCAAAAGAAGGGGTATTCGGTCCGGAAACAACTTCCCAGATTCCCGTTCCGGCGGTGATAGCGTCCGCGGTTAAAACCACTGACGAAGCGCCGCAAACAGTAGCCGAAGCCAGGGGAATGACTGCCGGCGAACCCGGGTCTGAAACAAAAACTGTGACTTCATCCGAGGAAACACAGGCACCATTGGTAATGGTGTATTGAAAACGGTAAACTGCAGATGATTCTCCACCGGCCTGCAACCCGGTAATATTGGTGGTTGCACTTGTTGGGGAAACGATAGTCACCCCTCCGGAACCGCCGGTTTGTGTCCAGACTGCTGTTGATCCTGCCGCCGGGTTACTACCGGAGGCACTAAGAGTAGTAGTGGATCCGCATACAAATTTATCGGCTCCGGCATTGGCGGGAGTAACGCCAGGCGGGTTAACTGTGACCACCACCGTGTCGCGTGTTGGAACACAGCCACCGCGTGAAATCACCCATTCAAAAGTATAGGTTCCAACAACCATGTTATTGATGGTCGCATTGTATAGTGTTGTATTACTAATGGTTGCAATATTTGGCCCGCCGGCAAGCTGATTCCATTGACCAGTACCCGGAGAAGGATCATTTCCGGTAAGCGTGAAAAGTGCAGGCGCTGTGGCCAAACACTGATCGGGACCGGCAATAGATGCCTTTGGTCCATTAGTGTCGCTTACATCAATCGTCAAAAAATCGCTGGCAGATCCGCAACCGTTACTGATCGTCCAAGTAAATGTATAGGTTGTAAAGGGTTGCAGTCCGGTTACAGTGGCTTTCCGGTCATGAATATCCGAAAATACAACACCTGCGCTGGGGACTACCGTCCAGGTTGCGATTTCAAAAATGTGTGTTTTTGCAGTAGCATTTAGTAAAACGGGTGTGTTGGTGCAAACACTTTGATTCGGACCGGCATCTACAGCAAGGGGAACTGCAGTAGCTGTTATTACGGTAACATCATCCTGCGTATCCGGACAACCCGGACCACCTGTTACGATCCAGCGGAAAACGTATAGCGAACCGGGTATCAATCCATTAATAGTTAATGTTGGATTATGATGACTGGGATGTGCAATGAGAATGGTACTCGGACCGCTGACTTGCGACCAGGTTCCCTGACCTACTCCGGTTAACAAGGGGTCGTTTCCCTGAAGGGCGGTGGTGGTAACATTGCAGTCCAGGATCTGGTCGGTACCGGCATTGGCTGCTTCCCCCGCGAAAGAGGTGACTACCGTGATTTGATCATATTGGGTAACACAACTCACATTTTCAGTGGTGTATCTCCGCATTTGGATGACATAAGTGCCTGATTTGGTTAGACCTGTAATATTCAGTGGATTACTTGGTGCAATAAGCCAGTTTGAAGGATAGGTATATCCTGTGCCGGCCGGACCGCTGATCACGCTGAATTCGGTGGTGCCCGAACCACCTTCGGTATAATCGATCGATGCCGTGGAGGTGTTGCACGGTAAAACGATGGGATCAACTGAATTGATCGTTAAGGTTGGGGCAAACCTGTAATAGGCGACCGTGGTTAATGCGAAAGTAGCACATGAAAACAACGGATTTGTTATGGTGTACTGGAACCGGTAGTCAAAGGCCGGATTCAGGTTTTTGACTTCTGTGACTGAAAGAGCCGGGTTTACTATGGATCCCGCCGGAAGTGCCGGCCCCAGGCCGGCACCCAGTACTTGTGTCCATAAAACCGTTTCATTGACATATAAGGGTACCGGACCGGTTAAAAACGTAGACGTCCTGCCATCGCAGTATTCCACCCTGATATTGGGACCGGCCTGAGTTCCGGTTCCGGTGACACTCGCTGTAGCAGCGGGTACGTGGATCGTAACGAGGTCGCTTCCTGAAGTACACGGACCGACTACTTCCCATCTGAAAACATAGTTACCCTCAATCAAACCTGAAACTCCAGTGTTATTTTGGTGGATATTTGCAATTGTTGGCACGTTAGGTCCGGAAACAACGGTCCAGGTTCCCCCCTGACCGCTGCTGAAAGTGCCGGCATAAGAACCTTCAAGGCTTGTAGATTGGGTAGTGGAATAACAATTGGCCAGAGTCTGCTCAGGGCCGGCATCTACCGTAATCCCCCCAAGATTGGTAATAATCACATCGTCGTACGCGGAACAGTGGCTGGTGTTATTGGTAACTGTCCAACGCAAAGTGGTTGACCCTGCAGATGAACCTGAAATAGTCAGGGTTGAATTGTAATCTCCCGGATGATCTACTGTTATGCCATTGCCTGAACCAGTCCAAAGTCCGGTTTCGCCGGCTGCGGCAGGGGTGGCGGCAAGTGGCCCGGTTTGCCCCGGACAATAGGTGCGGTCAGGCCCGGCATAAGGATTGCCTACCGGAAGAATGGTATAGGTAACGTCCTGATAAACTAATGATCCGTCCAAACACGTGGTTTCCAGGCGGAAAGTCAGAGTGGTGTTACCGGTGATATTTGTCACTGCTGTAACTAAACTGTTTGGCAAGGCAATCGATGCAGCCGGCCCGGAAACCTGTGTCCATAAGGTAACCGGTGAACCAGGGAAAGAGCCTGATTTGCTGCCATATAGTATCAATGGATCATTGGCGCATATCGTCTGAGGAATCCCGGCATTAACTGAACAGTTTTGCCCGGAAACTTTACCAAAAGGCAACAGGAAAAACATGGTCATTAATACGATAATTAATGCTCTGAATATTGAAACTCTGCTTTTGGCCATTTGAATTACTTTCTTTTAAATCAGGCAATTTTTAATTTAGGATTATAAGCGGATGCTCTCAAGCCCGAGACTGTCCGAATATAAAACTGCTCCAGACCGTTCTGAGTAACCGCTGCAACAAAATGAGTAGAAAAGACAGCCGAAAACCGTTTTTTAATCTTGTATACATGGCACTATTCATTTATAGTCTTATTATTCATAGGTATATAATTCGAACAACAGAGTTCGTTAAGATCCTTGTAATCCCTTTCCAATAGGTGCGTAATCAGGCGTAGAACGCCTAACTAAACAAAAGTGTTCAAAAAAAGAGGATTTTTTGATTTTTTTTTAGTTCAAGCACTCCTAAAAATTAAAAAACGGGAGTGATTGTTTTTAGGATAACATATCCGGACCTTGCCTGAAAGTCCGCAGATATTCGAGCGGCGACATTCCGGTTTCTGCTTTGAAAGCAGAGAAAAAGGTCGATTTAGATGAAAATCCAGCCATATGCCCCAACCCTTCAACACTGTGCTTATCACTTTCCCCTGCCTGAATCAGCTTCTTGACAAATTCAGCGCGGAGTCGGTTTTTGTAGGTGGTGAAAGATATATCCAGATATTGTCCGAAATAGTACCGGAGGTGATGCACCGGCACCTTAAGTTCAGCCGAAAGCGAGTTTATGGAGAAATCAGGATCGAGAAATGGTTTGTTCTTTTTCACCAGCGATTCAAGCCGTGCATTTAGTTCCGGAAGCTTTGTGACCAAATCCTGTGGAGGCTCCTTAATTGGTCTTTCTGTCAGGTCTTTTTGGTTTGGTTCCGGCACCGTGACTGCAATTACCCTGGGTAACCCATACAGGACCTGAGGGTATAGCAACAAACATATAATTAAAATGATTAGAATAATTCCGGCAAGAATCAGGGCCGGACCAATGTGCTGCAGAAATACGGAACGTGTACTGTATCTAATATGGTCAATGACGATGTTAATCGTATTTATGAACCATAAAGTCGTTACCCCAAGAAAAATAACCAGCCATCGCCTGGTTGTCTTGAGCTGTGCTGATGGTATCCATGGCCGGTCCTTCCAATTGTATTTCAATACCAGGTACCATTGAATGATAAGGTAAATGCTCATCTGCAGGGGCCTGATAACATAATTAATTTTGGCAGGAATGACGTTGACTGAAAGAAAAGGTAGTGTCCAATTTTCAGAATGAATGATCCTTGCAATTTCAAGTTTGTGCTCCCAGGAACTCAGGTAAAATGGCAATAGCCCACCTACCTGAATAAAAAAAAGCAAAAAATGCAGGTAATCAGATCTGGATATTTTCGCACTATCCCTTAAAACGCTTCTAACATATAAATAGGAAAAAGGTCCCAGCAGGTAGAAAAACGGTATGGTGGTGGGTCCGAATAAAGCTGTTAGTTTAAGGGAATCCCCATACATACCTATGCACAGGCCAAAAGTGTACAGGCACGCGAAAAAGAAGAATGAACCAAGAAAACGATTGGACCCTATGTAACCCCTGTTGTAAAAGAAAACCACCAATGAAAGGAAAAGCCCGGTCAGCGAAATGTATCCTAAAAGATCACTCATCTATTTGACCAATATCTTTAGGTTTTTGATTATTAAAAACTGAAGTTTGCCAACTTCCGCACAAATTTAGGAAATTATTTCCGAAAAAGAATACAAAGACGTCAAGGAACCATAATGTAAAATACAGATAATCAGAATAATAGATTATCTAGGTTTAACATAAAGTGAAAAACCATAAGATTTAACAATCCGTATGCCAAGAATTACTGGGCCTTCACCCAGACTAGCTTCCACTGGGTGCCGTAAAGCTCGAAAGTATCCCAATAAGTAAGTTTGGTGACCGTTTGATTGGTTCCGGCCTTATAAAATGAGTAAGTGGTGGTGCCACTCTCCTCGGTATCAATCTTTCTGGCGGCAACAAGCAATTCAGGAAAACCAGCGTACAGCGGATCGGTAAACAAGTTGCGACCGATCTCTCCGGCATCCTGATCATATAAGGTTTTCCCACCTTTTTCCATCACCCACATCTCAAAGTCCTTCCCTTCAAAAATGGGTTTCAACACATTTTCCAATAGCTGCTCAGGATAAAAAAGTGCATCGACTGCTCCCAAAATGATATTGTTTTTAACAACCGGATGTATGACAACAGAAGCATAGAAGCCTTCAACCGCGTAAAACTGATGGCTCAGCACCGGCAATTTAGTGGCAAATGTTTTGATGATATGATCCTGTCCGCTGATGTCGATTCCCTGACTTGCATAATATATCGGCGGTTCAATGATCTGCAGGATTCCCGACGGCGTAATCCACGAAAATTCAGTTACAAAATCAGACGATTTTACTAAATTCTTTATCTCCTCCCTGATTAAAACCGTATCGGGATATATCGCCATTGTGTTCACAACGGCACTTGCCAGGTGCTGGTTCAATACGTTGAATTCCGCAGCCAGGTTTGTTTTAGCGGTTTCCAGCTCACCAGGTAATTCGAAAACTTCTTTCTTGCAGCCGCCAAGCAGAATGGTCAGGCTGATCGTCAGGTATAACAATTTCGTTTTCATGGTTTGGGCTTTAATCTTCTCTAAAGATAGTAAACTCCGCAAGGTTTAACAATCAGGTTTAGTATATTGGTACCAATTGTGCTTAAAATGAAAAAAACTGCTATCCTCATCCTGCTCTTCCTGTCTTTCCTGACCTTGTCGACCATGGCCCAGGAATCGAAGCAGAAACTTTACAGGATCTATGTAAAGGATTTTAATCTGATAAAGACTATTGAGAATCAGGGCATAACAGTTTATAACCGTAAGCCCGGCTCCTATATCGAGGTGATGGCGCAACCAGAACAGATACAAAATCTGAATATTGATGGGACAACCATCGAATTTATCGCCAATAGTTTCAGTGAACTGTATCATGACCAGTTAAGCCAAAAATCGATCCCCCCATTCCATGGATATCAGAATACCCTGGATGAACTTGTCAGCATAGCAGCTCATCATAAGGATATTACACGGCTCGATACCATTGGTTTTTCAGTGCAGGGAAGGGCCATCCTCTGCCTCAAGATTTCTGATAATCCAAATGTGGATGAAGATGAACCACCGTTGTTGTTTTTAGGTAATCATCATGGAAATGAGGTGCATAGTGTGGAGATTCCTTTTTACCAGATCAATTATCTCGTTAATAATTACGGTGTGGATCAGGAGGTTACCAATTGGGTCAATAACATGGAAATCTGGTATATTCCGATGGTTAATCCGGATGGCCGCGAGGCAATGCAAAGGGGAAACTATCACGGGGTCGACCTGAACCGGAATTATTCTTTCGGATATACCCCCGGCGGTGACCATGGTACGTCGGCATTTTCGGAACCCGAAACCCGGGCCATCCGCGATTTTACCGCAGCATTCCCTCCCATAATGAGCATTTCGTATCACACTTCGGCGCAATACGTGCTCTATTCATGGACCTATTCCGATGCGGGGGCGCCCGATTCTGCAGCTCTGGTTTATGTGGGTAATATGATCAGTGAATCCATCACAGTGCCGGGTGGGCATTACCAGCTGGTGCAGGGTGGACGCTGGTATTTTACCGCCGGAGAGTATTGCGATTATATGTATGTCAACCATAATACCCTTGCCTATACCGTTGAGCTGGGGACCAGCCAGGCGCCGGATTACAGCGTGATACCGGCTATGAATGAGGCGAATCTTAAAGGATGGAAAACCATGCTGCGGCAGGTTGAAAAGGCGGGAGTAACCGGACTGATCACCGACGCCGGGTCAGGTTTGCCTGTTCCGGCTATTGTTGATATTCCATCGATAAATAGCCAGGGAAAACTGCTGGAACGGCGGGCTGATAGCAAGTACGGAAGATATTACCGTTATCTGCAACCCGGAACATACACCTTTCAGATATCCGCCCCAGGTTACCGCACTGTAATCAGCGAAGTAACCATCTCACCCGACAGTCTCACGCACTGGAATGTAAAAATGGACCGGTCGGCTTTTCTTGAGGTCGGCAGGGTGGCTCTCACCGACAGAAAAACCAATATCACCTCCGGCAATGGCGATGGGCATGTCAATATTGGCGAAACGATCGGTTTTAGTCTGACCCTCAATAATGTCCAGGCCAGGACGGCATCGAAGGTGTACGCCAGAATCGGATCACCCGACCCTAAAATCCGTTTTATCAGTGACAGCCTGTATTTCGGAACTATCGAAGGGCATGAAAGCATGTCATCCGCTGATACTGTTCTTTTCCGGATCGATCCCCGAACTCAGGATGGCGATTCTATTGATGTGAGGATATTTATTTCTGATTCTGCCGGTTTCGGCTGGCTTGACCATACCGGTTTGGAGGCATTCACACCAAAACTGGAGGTCACCGGCATCAAAATCGATGATCTAAGCGGGAACCATAACGGGGTATTTAATAATGGAGAATCGGTTTCGGTGGAGGTGAATGTCGCAAATATCGGAAGGCAGGATATACATGACCTGTCGGCTGTAATCGGAACATCGGACAAGTATTTCAAGATAGATACGGGTCAGGATGAAACCAGCCAGTTGATTCATGGTCAGGAACATCCATTTATCTTTCAGCTATCTCTTCCGGCGGATGCCCCCCAGGGTTATTTTGCCGGTTTTAACGCCGCAATCACTTCGGCGGAGGGATATGAATCGACCCTTGGATTTCAATTGAGCAATATTTTTGGATTTTACGATGATTTTGAAAAGGGTGTAAACGGCTGGTTGCATGCATCTTATGGTACAACCTCAAACAACCACGACGACTGGCAGCTGGGTACCCCGGCTGGAAAAGCAAGCGATCCCGATCATGCTTATTCAGGGCTTAATTGCTGGGGAAACGACATGGGATGGGATTCCTATGCGGGCACCAGCTGGGATGGGTTTTATCAGGCCAATCAGTATAATTTCCTGAGGAGCCCTGCGATCAATTGTACCGGAATGAAGAATGTGGGCCTGAAGTTCATGAGATGGCTGAATATCAGGCTGGGCGATTTTGCGCGGATAAAGGTGAATGGACAGGTGGTCTGGGAAAACGGGCAGTCGAGCATCCTCGATACCTCCTGGAACAGGCAGGTGTTGGATATTTCGGCTATTGCGGATAATAATCCGGAGGTGATCATCACCTTCGAACTTCAAAGCAATAGCACGGGCACGTTGGGCGGCTGGAACATCGATGATGTGGTTGTCGGCGATGGCATTGCCGCAGGGGCATCAGCTGTGGAGGCGATCCCGGTTACAGATCAGGTCATGTTGTATAACTCCTGGCCAAACCCGTTCTTCTCACAGGCATCCATCCGTTATTATACTCCTGACGATGGATTCCTGGAGCTGGCAATTTATGATCAGAATGGTAATAAAATCCGGATGCTATCAACCGGGATCCAGACCTCAGGTCAACATGAAACGGTCTGGGACGGGAAGAACCAGAGCGGGCAGCCGGTTCCTTCGGGGGTATATTTTTATAGACTGAAGTCTGACAAGACGGTGAAGACGAAGAGGATGGCATTGATCAAGTGAAAAGGTCGAGATTCGAGGACCAATTCCGAATTCTGAAATTACAAATTCATGTGTGCTCGAAGTGCACTTAATTCTTATAACAGTATTCTTGTCACTGATTTTTGCCTTCTGCCCTCTGCTCTCTGCCTTAAATGGGAGGACACGCGGGTCCTCCCCTACATCGTCTTCCGTCTTTCGTCCCCCGATCTTCTTCTTCGTCTATCGATCTTTCACTCGTCTTTCGTCTATCCGTCTTCTAATACAGCCTGATCTTCGTCCTTTTAAACTTGCCTCCGTCAAAAAAATCACCCATCAGGGTTTCGCCTCTCACCATCAGGCAGGGTTTGATGGTGTTTTTCGGCAAATCAAAAATTAACCGGGTGGAATCAGAAGATTGATAGGTGGTTGTGTATTTTTCTCGATATCCGAAGGGATCGGATTTATTAAGGTTGACCTGAGCGTTTGTATTATTTTCATAAGTTTTTCCGGCATCGTCAACCAGATAAGCTATGGTGTTATCCCAGGAATGATTTACCCGCCTGGCATTGTTCCGCACGAGGAATGTGACGATATAAAAATTCCCGTCAGCCACAATCGCGGACGGTCCGTCGCCTATTTGCCTTTCGATGGTATAACCGGTGACGGAGTATTCAAAATCATCGTGATGAATAGGCTCGTTCAGGCCGATCAGGATGTCTGCCTTTTCCTTGGAGCACGACAGCATCATCGATGTGATAAGTAATAGAAGGAGGCCGTATCTTGCTTTCATGTTGCTGAATTTTAGGACAAAGAGCAAACTTACGTTTTTTAAGCCTACCTTGTCGCCCGATTCAATTTGATTAAAATAAGTAATTTATGGGTAGGTCGCAGGAAACAAGCAACAAAAAAGAAGTACGAAGTAAACAGGATAAGAAGCGTAAGGACAAGGAAAAGAAGCGTATTCTCAGAAAAGAAGATGGTGGCAACACCAATAATATGATTGCGTATGTCGATGAATTCGGCATGCTCTCATCGACTCCACCCGAATTTGACAGAAGAAAGCAGACAAAACTCGAAGATATCGAAATCAGCATCCCGAAACGTGATGCTTCACAAATGGCCAGCCCGATCAGAAAGGGCATTCTCACCTTTTTCAATGACTCTAAGGGTTTCGGTTTTATCAGGGACCTTGAGACACAGCAAAGTGTTTTTGTCCATGTCAATAATTTTCAGGAAGACATTCAACAGGACAATATTGTAAGCTTTGAGATTGAAAACGGTCAGCGCGGCCCAGCCGCCGTTAATGTGAAACTCTTCAAGGCTGAACCGGTTGCAACGGCTCCGGCAGCCACGCCTCCGGCGGCCGAAGAATAGGACAGAGGGCAGAGGGCAAAAATCAGTTCCAGGAATCAAGTTTTAAGAAATAAGGGTACTTCAGGCACGCTTGAATCTGTAATTTCGGAATTCGGAATTCTAATTTGGAATCTCGACCTTCCTATTTCAATTAGTACTCCTGACAATCTTCCTCACAGCCTCTCCAAACCGCTCCGGCTCCTCCCATTGCGGTGAATGACCGCTGTTTTCGAACCAGAAAAATTCTTTTTTCGGGGCTGAAATTGTCTTGAACCATTCTGCCACCAATGGATTGGCAGTGTTATAATCATATCTGCCGGCCATGATATACATCGGAATCTTGAATTCTGTTACCCGGGTGAAATCGGTTCCCATCAGTGCGGAAAAGAGCTTGTTGCCATCGCGAAAAACCGGCCCTACCCAGTCGAGCGCCTTATAATCGTCATACTTTGCGATCGCCTGATTCTCGTAAATGGTATCATGATCATTGATCCTGTATTTTACCATCAGGATCCGGTGTTTTATCATATCGTTCCATCCGCCGGTATATCCTTTTTCGGAATCAAAAGGAATCGCTTCCTCAGCTTTTACCGTTCCTTCATCGCCGGCCTCTTTTGCAAGTTGGCACATGCGATCCCGGGCAATCTGATCTCCCTTTTTCAAATTAATGACCTGGCCCATTCCAATATAAGCAGCATAATCCTCGGGATATTTCCTTGCGAGGTTGAGCCCGATAACAGATCCCCAGCTGTGTCCGGCAATATAGATTTTATCGGTATGGAACCTGGATTTCAGGAATTGGGTAAGCTCATGTGCATCACTGATATACAGATCGATATTCAAAGGTACCAGCGTATCCGATTTCGATTTACCGCAATTGCGCTGGTCCCAGCATACGACCGTAATATCTTCGAAAAGATTTTGATTTCTCGACCTGATCATCGGCGTTGCGGGCCATGCCGGGCCACCATGAATAAACAGCAATACCGGATTTTTGGTTGATTTACCATGGATCTCCACATATTGATCCACACCATTCAACGGCAGCATCAGCGACGTATCGGCCGACACCACAGCCTGTTTATTCTTCGCTTGATTGCACGATGGCGCCACTAATAATATCAGCATTAAGCCCCATAATGCGAAAAATAGGGTTGTTCGTTTCATCAGGAGGTTGAGTAGGGTTCTCAAATTTATTAAAATTCTGCCCTTTGCCATCTGCCCTAAATTGTCGAATTGTCGAATTGATTTATTTTTTTTGTAATATCAGGGTGTAATCGATTGATTTGGTGTTATTTAATTCACGGAGGAATTAATTATGGAAAAATCTGATCAAGATCTGCTGAACGAAATTCAGGAATTGCGATCGTCGGTCGATTCCATGGGATCAAAAATCGCAGAGCTGGAACGTAAGTTTTCACGACTCGAAGCTTCGCCGCTCAAGCGATATATTCAGTACTATGAACCCGACGAAGAAGAGGATTCCCGCGAACCGAAAGTGGAACAAAAAGGACTTGAATCCACGATCGGGGAGGATGGTTTTGCCTGGCTGAGCAGCTTCATCATCATGTTCTTTGTAATTTTTCTGATGGTGCTCTTCCAAAAAAAGGTGGGTTCCCTTTCAGCTACAATTACGGGCCTGGTGTCCACCGGCGGCGTATTTATCCTTACCTGGTTTCTGCGCGTAAAATTTCCCACGCAGGTTTACCGTATCCGGATGGGCGCTTTTCTCCTGCTATTTTATGTGGTATTGCGAATGCACTTTTTTTCAGATACGCCGGTCATCGCCAGCAGTGCCCTGGCAATGATCCTCCTGATAATTCCTGTGACAGCCCAGTTTGTTTTTGCCCTGAAAAATCAATCACAGCTGCAGGTATCCATCGGTCTGCTGATGCTCGTCTCGGCGGGACTGCTTTCGGACAGCACCCCGGTGATCCTCCTGGCGGGCACGGTGACTTCCATTATTTCGGTGGCCCTCTTTATCCGGTCGTCCTGGTCCGGTCAGCTGATGTTCGCTCTTTTTCTGGTTTACTTGAATCACCTGATCTGGCTGTTCGGAAATCCGGTTGCCGGCCATACTTTTCAGATGGTTTCAACGCCGCAGTCTAACTACCTTTTCCTGTTTTCCTATGGCATACTTTTCTCCCTCGGATCGCTCTTTTTTCAACGCAAAGAGGCAGCGGCCAATTTTGTGGTCTCGGTAAATATCTGGAACGCCCTGCTTTTTTCCGGCATTTTCCTGATGCAGATCACTAAGTTTTACAAAGATGATTACATGCTCTTCTTTACGGTAATTGCTGTTTTTACCCTTACCTATTCAGTGTTGCTGAAAACGCAGAATAAGAATGCATTGATCATCGCCTTTTATGCCTGCATCAGTTTTGTGGCCATCAGTATTACCATTTATGGTTATGCCGGTTTGCCTGGTTCCTATCTGTGGCTGGCCCTCCAGAGCATTTTCGTGGTTTCGGTGGCTCTTTGGTTCCGGTTAAAACTCATCGTAATCGTTAACGTTTTTCTCTTTGCCGGACTGATGGTTTTCTATCTGATACAAACCAAACCGATCGACTCTATCGATATAATTTTTTCGCTGGTGGCCCTTATTTCTGCGCGAATCCTGAACTGGCAGAAGGAGCGACTGACCCTGCAGAGCGAAGTTTTAAGGAATTTTTATCTTCTCTCCGCTTTTTTCCTGGTTCCCTTTACACTATACCATGCATTACCAAAGCAGTTTGTCACCCTGTCGTGGGTAGGTGCTGCCGCCCTGTTTTTCGGACTGAGCTTTTTATTGAAAATCAGGAAATACCGCTGGATGGCTATCGGGACTTTAATTCTGGCAATCATCTACCTGTTTTTGTTCGATCTTAAAACGATGGATATCGGGTTCCGGGTAGTTGCACTCTTGATCGTTGCCGCAATCACGTTGGGCGGATCGCTTTATTATACGAATAGTCGAAGAAGAAGAGCGGGGGACGAAGAAGAAGATCGGAAGAGTCTGAAGTAGGCAGTTTGCAGTCGGCAGTCTGAAGTCGGCAGTCTGACAATGCCTGAATAGGGTTGACCGTTTTATTACAAATTAAACATATTGATGATGATGTTGAACTGTTGAAGTTGGGAAATAACTCGGAGAGTTATTCTCAACTTCAATAGTTTCTCTTATTTTCTTGATAAACAAAGAT